>NZ_JBFTMO010000008.1:0-266519 GCF_056396985.1 Rhizobium sp. 05N430
GACACAGCTCTCCGGAAGATCGACGGATGGATTGAAGACTATAATGAAATCCATCCACACTCAGCGCTCAAAATGGCCTCCCCAAGGGAGTTCATCAAAGCATTGTCTCAATAGCTGAGCTGTCCGGCGAAATGGGGGGCACTCCAACAACAGAATTCTATGATCCTGCGTGGTCGTGGATTTTGTAGCCCTACCTCCCAAGCTTATATCTGATACCTCTACAAGGCGCCCGGCATTTCTCTGGATAGTGTTTAGAATGTTGAGGACTACTGTTTCGTGGTTGACGTGCATATCGATCCAAGCACGCTCAACATGCTGAATAAGCTGCCGATAGCTTTTCATCCACAATTCCACATCCTCGACGGAATTGCTTATTTCCAAGATCAGAAATCGATCATGCGCCGATCTTGTTCGCCGACGCAGGTCGGCCGTGCAGTGCTTAAAAACATCGACGCCAAAGAAATCTCTCGCGCAAGCACTACCGAAAAGTATCCTATCACCGTTTGCGAATAATCCGGTAATGCCTTTGTGATGGCGGTGCCCGCCACAGATATGGCAGTAAATCTTCTCGCTCTTTGAGCGGTAAAAGTTGTCAAAGACGACTTGGCTATCACCCGTGACGACCCTCTCTTTGGCAAGCAAGCCATCTTGCTCATAGGGGCTTTCTAAGAATAAGCGTTCGCTGTGTAAGAAGCTGTGCAAATCCACAGGACTCTCCTCGACGGTTGTTTTTACCTTTCCACCCACGCAAAACGTGATTCACTATTTGTTCCAGATGGACTATCAGCCCGGAAATGACTTCCGGGCTGATAGTCAAAACACTGTCGCAACACTTAATCAGCTGCAGCCGCTCGTCGCGCCGCAGGTGTCGCATTTCTCGCACGTCCCATTCCGTACCATCGTGAAGTTCTGGCACTCGGAGCACATGTTGCCCGTGTAGCCCTGCATGATGGAGCGGGCGCGGCGTTCGGCTTCGACCTTCTTGGCTTCCGTCTTGGCGGTCGCAGCGTCGGCGGCGGCCTTGTCGGAGAAGAGGGCGGTTGCCTGCTGCTGGCTTTCGGTGGCGATCTCCTCGATCACTTCCTCGGCGATCTCTTCGGCCAGTTCCTTGGCGCGCTCCTCGTAATCGCGCTTGAAGGCGACGATTTCGGAGGTGGAGATGGCAACCGTTGGTTCCAGCTTGCGGGCGGCAGCGCCGGCAAACGAGGTGACGGTCGCGGTCGAGGAGGCGCGGGCAGGAGCGGCGGTCGCCGACCCCTTCGGTTCGCCGGCAGCCTGGCGTTCGCCGTTCGAAACCAGCGTCGGCTTGTAGCCGCGGGTCCAGCCGGTCGAGACGAGGTTCGTCTTGCCTTCCTGGATACCCTTGCCGAGAGCCGTGTTCGAGAAGTCGGACGTATCGACATGCGCGAGGTCATGACGGCCGAGATAGGAGACAGCCAGTTCGCGGAACACGTAGTCGAGGATGGACGTGGCGTTCTTGATCGCATCGTTGCCGATGACCATGCCGGCCGGTTCGAACTTGGTGAAGGTGAAGGCCTCCACATATTCTTCGAGCGGCACGCCATACTGGAGACCCAGCGAGATGGCGATGGCGAAGTTGTTCATCATCGCACGGAAGGCGGCGCCTTCCTTGTGCATGTCGATGAAGATTTCGCCGATGCGGCCGTCGCCGAATTCGCCGGTGCGGAGATAGACCTTGTGTCCGCCGACGGCAGCCTTCTGGGTGTAGCCCTGGCGGCGGTTCGGCAGCTTTTCGCGTTCGCGGGTGACGCGTTCGACCACACGCTCGATGATCTTCTCGGTGATCGTTACGGCCTGGGCCGCGACCGGCTGCTGCAGCAGATCCTCGAGCGCCTCGTCGGTTTCGTCCTCGATCAGCGAGGCGTTCAGCGGCTGCGACAGCTTGGAGCCGTCGCGGTAGAGGGCGTTCGCCTTGAGGCCGAGCTTCCAGGAGAGCATGTAGGCGCTCTTGCAATCGTCGACCGTTGCATCGTTCGGCATGTTGATCGTCTTTGAGATCGCGCCGGAGATGAACGGCTGGGCAGCCGCCATCATGCGGATATGGCTATCGACCGAGAGGTAACGCTTGCCGATCTTGCCGCATGGGTTGGCGCAATCGAAGACGGCGAGGTGCTCGTTCTTCAGGAACGGTGCGCCCTCAAGCGTCATCGCACCGCAGACGTGAACGTTTGCCGCCTCGATGTCCTTGCGCGAGAAGCCGAGGTGGTCGAGCAGGTTGAAGCTCATGTCGCCGAGCTGCTCGTCGGAAACCTTCAGCGTGCCCTTGAGGAAATCGGTGCCGAGCGTCCACTGATTGAAGACGAACTTGATGTCGAAAGCCTGCTTGAGCGCGCCGTTGACTGCTTCGATCTTCTCGTCGGTGAAGCCCTTGGCCTTCAGCGAGCCGGGGTTGATGGCCGGTGCCTGGTTCAGGTTGCCGTGGCCGACTGCGTAAGCTTCGATCTCGGCGATCTGGCTCTCGGAATAGCCGAGCGTGCGCAGCGCTTCCGGAACGGTGCGGTTGATGATCTTGAAGTAGCCGCCGCCGGCGAGCTTCTTGAACTTCACAAGTGCGAAATCAGGCTCGATACCGGTCGTGTCGCAATCCATGACGAGACCGATCGTGCCTGTCGGCGCGATAACGGTTGCCTGAGCGTTGCGGTAGCCATGCTTTTCGCCGAGCTCGAGTGCCTTGTCCCAGGCGCTCCTGGCGTGTGCGGCCAGATCCTGATCCGGGTTTTCGGAGTGGATCAGGGCGACCGGGTTGATCGACAGGCCCTCGTAGCCAGACGTCTCGCCATGGGCGGCGCGGCGATGGTTGCGGATGACGCGCAGCATGGCTTCGCGGTTCGGCTTGAACATCGGGAACGGACCGAGTTCAGCAGAGATTTCGGCCGACGTGGCATAGGAAATGCCGGTCATGATCGCCGTCAGCGAGCCAGCGATGGCGCGGGCTTCGTCGGAGTCGTAGGGAATGCCCGACGACATCAGCAGGCCGCCGATATTGGCGTAGCCGAGGCCGATCGTGCGGTATTCGTAGGAGCGCTCGGCAATCTGCTTCGACGGGAACTGCGCCATCATCACCGAGACTTCGAGAACGACGGTCCAAAGGCGGACGGCATGCTCGTAATCGGCAATATCGATGCGCTTGGTCGCCGCGTCCTTGAACTGCAGCAGGTTGAGCGAAGCAAGGTTGCAGGCCGTGTCATCGAGGAACATGTATTCCGAGCACGGGTTGGAAGCACGGATCGGGCCGGCCGCCGGGCTGGTGTGCCAGTCGTTCATCGTCGTGTTGAAATGCAGGCCCGGATCGGCCGATGCCCAAGCGGCGTAGGAGATCGACTCCCAGAGGTCGCGGGCCTTCAGCGTCTTCATGACCTTGCCGTCCTTGCGGGCGGTCAGGTTCCAGTCACCGTCGTTCTCGACAGCGCGCAGGAAGTCGTCCTTGATCGAGACCGAGTTGTTGGAGTTCTGGCCCGAAACCGTCAGATAGGCTTCCGAATCCCAGTCGGTATCATAGGTCTTGAACTCAAGGTCCTTGTAGCCCTGGCGGGCGAACTGGATGACGCGGCCAATATAGTTTTCCGGAACCTGATCCTTCTTGGCAGCGCGGATTTCGCGCTTCAGGGCGGGGTTCTTGTTGGCGTCGAAGCAATCGCCGTCATCGCCGCCGTCGCAATTGACGCAGGCCTTCATGATCGCCTTCAGATGCTTGGCGACGACCTTGGAACCGGTAACGAGGGCAGCAACTTTCTGCTCTTCCTTGACCTTCCAGTTGATGTATTCCTCGATATCCGGATGATCGATGTCGACGACCACCATCTTGGCCGCACGGCGGGTCGTGCCACCGGACTTGATGGCGCCGGCAGCGCGGTCGCCGATCTTCAGGAAGCTCATCAGGCCGGAGGAGCGGCCGCCGCCGGAAAGGCGTTCGCCTTCGCCGCGCAGGTAGGAGAAGTTGGAGCCGGTGCCGGAACCGTACTTGAAAAGACGGGCTTCGCGGACCCAGAGGTCCATGATGCCGCCTTCGTTGACGAGATCGTCTTCAACCGACTGGATGAAGCAGGCATGCGGCTGCGGATGTTCGTAGGCGGACTTGGACTTGGTCAGCTTGCCGGTGAACGGATCGACATAATAGTGGCCCTGGCCGGGGCCATCGATGCCATAGGCCCAATGCATGCCGGTGTTGAACCACTGCGGCGAGTTCGGGGCAACGCGCTGTGTGGCAAGCATGTAGGCAAGTTCGTCGCGGAAAGCAGAGGCATCTTCCTCGGACGAGAAATAGCCGCCTTTCCAGCCCCAGTAGGTCCAGGTGCCGGCGAGGCGGTCGAAGACCTGACGGGCGTCGGTCTCGGAGCCGTATTGCTGATCCTTCGGCAGATCCTTCAGCGCCGCTTCATCGGCAACCGAGCGCCACAGGAAGGAAGGAACGTCGTTTTCCTCGACCTTCTTCAGCTTGGCGGGTACGCCGGCCTTGCGAAAATACTTCTGCGCCAGAATGTCGGCGGCAACCTGTGAAAACTGCGCGGGAACATCGATGTTCTCGAGGCGGAAGACGATCGAACCGTCAGGGTTCTTGATCTCGCTGGTCGCCTTGCGGAATTCGATCTCCGTATAGGCGCCCTGATCTGCCTTCGTAAAACGCCGTTCGATGCGCATGTTGCCTAACCTCTAGATTGCGCGCCCCGTCCCCGATGACCAAGGCGCAAGTTTCCTCATCCGGCAGCGCCGTAAAGAGCGCAGCCAGTTCTCGTATCCGTATCGTGACAGGGGTGTCATCCGGAGATGTCTTTCCTGTATCTTGTGGTGATGATGGCTGCTAGCACTAAATATAGTATTAACAGCTTATTTTCGCCAGCCCCGGATGTTGTTTTTTGGAGCCAAAAAATCGCGCGCAAAAGCCGTCGAGGTGCACACCCGCGATGGATACAACACCCTGATTCTACGCTCGTTTTTTGAAGAGAACCGGCCTCGTTACTTCCGGTCCAGCTGCCGCCGCAACATCGAAGCCTATTAAGTTTGAAACAGGCGATTCCGTCAAGGGGTGGTTTTTAACGAAGCGTTCACCACAAGATATTGTGGATGGGGCTGTGGACAGTGGGGAAAAGCCCGGAGGCCTTGTTTTTCAAGGGCTTGCAGCGGCTTGAGCCGCCAATGATACCGGTGTCATCAAAAAAACACGAATTTCCAAATCTTGCGATGGCTATTGCGCCCCAAATCGGCATTGCGATTCGGAATGCGAAGAACGCTCAGATCGCGTCCAGCGCGATCGTTACGGTGGCGATGCCGATCGCGGCACCATTCTCGTCGCGGATCGTGAAACTTGCCTGTGTTTCAAGGATTTGCGTGACATCGTCGCGTTCGGCGCGGTCGATGAAGATCTCATCCGAATCGCTGGCGAAGGTTCTCAGATATTTATTTTCGTCGCCCTGCCAGTAATCCACGGTCGGACGGCTCTCGCCGACATTCAGTCCGTTTTTATCGGTCACAAAGAATTCAATGATGATGCCCTGCGAATTGTCCTGTTCGGCCTTGAGATATCGCGAGACCGGTTTCGCCGAGAGATTGGTCAGCATCTGGTACTGACCAGTCTCGATCTCGGCACGGTACGTGGAGTCGAGCACCTGGATGTCGGTTTTGCTGACATCGCCGAATTTGATGTTCTGATCCTTGATCGCCTTCATGACAACAGGATCCTTGACCATCGGCCGCACGACCTTATCGACATATTCCCGGACCACCGAGATATAGGCAGGTTCTGCAAGGGCAGGGGAAAAGACAGCAGTTGGCAGGATCGAAAGCCCTGAAGCCACGACCGCAATAACCCAACCCCGGTACCGCATTACCCTTCCTTGCTGCGCGCCCAGAGGCACGCCGTTGCCGGTATATATCTGTGGCAGGGGCAGATTTGCCGGCGCGCCCTTGTGCCGGTAATCTGTGGATGCCCTTGCCGAGCACCCACTATACGTTCGCAATATTACTAAGATAACAATCAATACCCGCACCAGCTGCGCCGGTCGGAAATATCATCTTTAGGTTTATTTAGGGCCTTTTGCAATCGGTTCCTGATAGGTGAAGCCCATATCCCACGGGAAATAGATCCACGTATCCTGGCTGACCTCGGTGACGAACGTATCGATCGTCGGCACGCCCTGCGGCTTGGCGTAGACGCAAGCAAAATGCGCCTTCGGCAGCATGCGGCGCACCTGGGCGGCGGTCTTGCCGGTGTCGGTCAGATCGTCGACGACAAGAATGCCTTCGCCGCCATTCTGCTGCAGTTCCGGTGCGATCCCCTTCAGTACGACCATTTCGCCCTGGTTGACGTAATCGTGGTAGGAGGCGACGCAGACCGTTTCGATCAGCCGGATGTTCAGTTCGCGGCAGATGATCGCTGCCGGAACCAGCCCGCCGCGGGTGATGCAGACGATGCCGGTGAATTCCTTCTTCAGCCCGGCGATGCGCCAGGCCAGAGCACGGGCGTCGCGGTGGAACTGATCCCAGGAAACGGGAAAGGCTTTATCGGGAAGGGACATGGGGCTGCTCCACGGCATGAAAGAAAGACCGCCGGCGACCTGGGGCTGACACAAACGCAAATCGCGCAGCCGGGGCTGCGCGAAAAGTGCCGGAACCCGTCACCGGTCGCCTGAAATAGCGGGATTTGCGGTCAAAACGCAAGTCCCGCCCTGATGTCATCAACGGGAGAGCAGCGTCAGCGCCGTCATCGACTGCAGCAGCGACTTGGTGGTGCCGCCGAAAATCAGCTGCCACAGCCGCGAATGGGTATAGGCGCCCATGACCAGCAGATCGACGCTGTTGTCGGAAAGCCGGTTCTCGATGACCGAGGATGCGCTCTTGTTGGCGCTCTCGGCGGTGGCGAGGCTGACCTTGACGCCATGGCGGGCCAGATTTGCGGCAATGTCGGCTCCTGCCATACCGGCACTCTGCGTCGCCGTATCGACCGGATCGACCGAGAAAACCTCGACTTCGTCTGCGGCTTTGAGGATCGGCAGGGCATCCAGCGTGGCACGCGCCGCTTCCTTAGAGCCGTTCCAGGCAACCAGCACCCGCTTGATCGGCTTCGGCGTGCGCAGGATATAGGGGATCATCAGCACCGGACGCCCGCTCTCGAACAGGAAGCTGTCAACATCGACATGACTGTCGGAAGGCTTGGCGGGGTCGGCCTGCGAGGCAATCAGCAGGTCGGCGCTGCGGGCGGTTTCGATCAGCGGCGCCGAGCCGTAGCCGGTCGCGGTTGCAAAGCTTCGCCATTCGAAGGGCACGCCGCTCGCCTCCGCCTTCTGCCGGAAGATGCGCTCGACCTCGAGCGTTTCGGAATGCGCCATGTCCTGCAGCGCTTGAACGGCAACCGGATCCGGGATCTCCATCGGCGCAACCAGCGGAACCGCAGACAGCGTCTCGGCGTGCAGCCCGATCACATGGGCATTGTTTGCCGCTGCAATCGAAAACGCGAAATCTGCCACGGTTGCGCTGTTATCGGCAGTATCGAGAATGGCCAGTATGGTTTTGTAGGACATATCAATTCTCCTTGGGCGGCTGAAATGAACTTCCGCGTCTAAAGAATGCTTTCGATGGTGCTCCGGTTCCTTGACTGAGATCAAAGGCTTGGCGGCAAAAGGCCGCGTGTCTCAAGCTTCGGCGGACTGGTTCTCGCCAATCGCCTTGGCCTTGCGGATATCCTCGATCATCGCTTCCACCTCCTTGCCGGCGGCGTCGATGACGTCCTGCGAGCGACCGCGCACGACGATCTCGGTCGAGAATTTCTGGCCGACATAGCGCGGATAGGAACCGATGCTGGTCTCCGGATGCGCCTTCTGGATCGCCGCCAGCGGCGTGCCGATATCACCCTCGCCATAGGGGCAGGCGATCGCCAGCGATAACACCTTGGTGCCAGTCTTCAGCGTCGGCAGCACATTGCCGATCATCGCCTGGAACACCTGCGGCACGCCGGCCATCACATGGACATTGCCGATGATGAAACCCGGTGCTGTCGAGACCGGATTGTCGATATGGGCAGCACCCCGCGGCATCCGCGCCATCCGCTGGCGGGCTTCGGTGAACTCCATCTCGCGGCGTTTGTACATGTCTGCGAGCAGTGACATTGCCTTTGCGTCGTGTTCGCAGGGCACGCCGAACGCTTTGGAAATCGCATCCGCGGTGATGTCGTCGTGGGTCGGGCCGATACCGCCGGAGGTGAAGACATAGTCGTAGCGGCCGCGCAGCGCATTCAGCGCCTCGACGATCGCGTCCTCCTCGTCGGCGACGATGCGGACCTCCTTGAGATCGATGCCCGATAGCGTCAGGAGATCGGCGAGATAGCCGATATTCTTGTCCTTGGTACGGCCCGAAAGCAGTTCGTCGCCGATGGCGAGCATGGCGGCAGTCACGATGGTCTGATTGGTCATGGAAACAGTCCGGAATGAAAATCGTCCGCTATAGGTAGCGCCGATTGCGCCGCTTGCAAATGCGGCGGAAAAACTGTTCGAAAATCACAAAAATAAGACAGCAAGCACTTTTGCGTCTTCATACAGTGAACACTGAGTTCTGTTTAGGCGGGCTGTGCCATGGACGCGCGGCTGATAGAACCGGCACCGGTTACAAACCCAATCAACCCAGACGGAGCTTGAAATGGCAAAAGTCCTCGTTCTCTACTACTCGGCTTACGGCCACATCGAAACTATGGCCTATGCCGTAGCTGAAGGTGCGAAGTCGGCTGGCGCCGACGTCACCGTCAAGCGCGTGCCGGAACTGGTGTCCGAAGAAGTCGCCAAGGCTTCCTATTACAAGCTCGACCAGAAGGCCGAGATCGCAACCGTTGACGAACTCGTCGAATATGACGCGATCATCGTCGGCGCCGGCACCCGCTTCGGCACCGTTGCCTCGCAGATGCGTAATTTCTGGGACCAGACCGGCGGTCTGTGGTTCGGCGGCAAGCTCGTCGGCAAGGTCGGCTCGATGTTCACCTCCTCGGCGACCCAGCACGGCGGCCAGGAATCGACGATCCTTGGCTTCATCCCGACCTTCCTGCACCACGGCATGGCCTATGTCGGTCTTCCCTATGCCTTCCAGGGCCAGATGGGCACTGAGGAAGTCAAGGGCGGCTCGCCCTACGGCGCTTCGACGATCACCAACGGCGACGGCTCGCGCCAGCCTTCCGAGATCGAACTCGAAGGTGCACGCTTCCAGGGCGCTCACGTTGCAAAGCTTGCAGCCAAGCTCGCCTAACACCTATTGACGCTGATCAATGAGAACGGTGCGGCCTCGGCTGCGCCGTTTTTGCTGGGCGTATCAACCCAGATTATGAAGCTGTGAAGTCAGGGCAAGAAAAGACACTGCCGCGATCGCCGTTGCGAAAATACAGGCCGCAGTCGCTTTGTAGAATCTCAGACGCTTCGTTCTGACGCCATCCCAATCGTATACCACCGTCTTACTCCCACAAGACAATCTCTACACATACGCCGCATCGTCATTCTTGCATCTTGCGCCGGCCGATCAATCGCCAGCGCCCCGTTCTGCACAATATACAAGCACATTCGAACGCGATGATAAAGCCTTCGGCATTCTGGCGGACTGCGCAAAAATGGTGCAATCGCCGATGACGCCCTGTCATGACGTCCTATATGACGGATTTCAAAGGAGATTCGCCGATGCGCGCCGCTGTTTTTCTGATGCTTCTGCTGCCGCTGGCGGCCTGCAACACCACGATGCCGCCGCCCGAGCCAATGCGCGGCAGCCTGACCTATGGCAACAGGGTGGTCTATTATGAAGCAGCGCCCGGCCACGTGGTCGATCACGAATTCCCCGACAAGTTCGGCTATCGCGTCTTCGAGAAATATGTGGTGCAGCCCGACGGCACACTGAAATTGATCTCGCGTCGGACCGGTTCCGACTATTGGAAGATCCATCGCTGAGCATCGCCGCCGTTTGACTTCGCCTTGATCCGCGCCATCTTTTCGCGCTGAGCCTGTTACCGGGAGTTTCGCGCATGGCGACGAGAATTGCCAAATGCACCTGCGGCCAGCTGCAGATCGCGGTCGAAGGCGAACCGCTCGGCGTCGGTGTCTGCCACTGCTTCGCCTGCCAGAGCCGGACCGGCAGCGTCTTCGCCGCGCTCGCAGCCTTCGGTCCCGATTATAAGGTGACCGGCCGGGCCACCGACTACATTCGCACCGGCGACCAAGGCGCCAGATTTCGCTTCCGCTTCTGCCCGGTCTGCGGCAGCAATCTCTATCACACGGAGGACGGCGAGGAGCATCGCTCGGTGGCGGTCGCCGTCGGCGCCTTCGCCGATCCGGATTTCCCGCCGCCACAGGATTCGGTCTACGACTGCCGCAGGCACCGCTGGGTAAAGCTGCCCGAAGGCATCACCGTCTATGAAAAGGACCCGGAGTAGAGGCTTGGTGCGGGCGGCGGGGATCGAACCCGCATAGCCTAAGGCCGAGGGATTTTAAGTCCCTTGCGTCTACCAGTTTCGCCACGCCCGCAGCGCGCGCTTCTCAATCAACGACTGGCGCGATTCAGTCAAGTGCGGCGCTGGAGGGAGCGGGGTCCGCTGGCTCTTTGGGAGCCGACTTGCGGGTACGAATTTTCAGAAGGCCGTGGGCGGCCATGGCGCCTATCGCGGCACCGATACCCTTGATGATGCCGTCGTGCAGGCGAGCGTGGCGGCTGGGCGAGAAATATTGCAGCGCCTCGATGGCGACGGCGCCGAAGGCGAGCAGCAGGACGATCAGCTTCCATTGCTTGGGATAGCCGAGCACGAAGATGAAGCCGGTAACGGCGTAGGCGAGCGCGCGGTCGAAATCGACCGTGGTCATCGTGTGCGGGCGCAGGCTGATCGGCGATATCGTGACGAAGACGATCGCGGCCAGCACCAGCCAGGCCAGCGGTCTCATGATTTTCGGTGTTATCATTCCGTCACATTAGCAGCGCGGCCTCATGGGTGCACTGCAAAAAACCGTGTCCGTGCAATGTTGTGGAAAGCGGGCTTAAGAAATGCTTGCCGCAACCGAACCGCCGCGGCCGCTTTCAGGCTTTCTTTCGGCCCGCGCTCTATGTCATAGCGGACCCTCGAAATGAGGAATGGACCGATGACCGTCAATCGTCAGGATGTTGAAAATGCGGGGGAGGCGCTGCGCAGCCTGTTTCCGGCGACGCCGCTGCAGCTCAATGATCATCTTTCGGCGCGCTATGGCGCGGAGATCTGGCTGAAGCGCGAAGATCTCTCGCCGGTTCGCTCCTACAAGATCCGCGGTGCGTTCAACTTCTTCCGCAAGGCGATTGCCGAAGGCGGCGAAGGACGCACCTTCGTTTGCGCTTCGGCCGGCAATCACGCGCAGGGCTTTGCCTTCGTCTGCCGCCATTTCGGCGTGCCGGGCGTCGTCTTCATGCCGGTGACGACGCCGCAGCAGAAGATCGACAAGACCCGCATGTTCGGTGCCGAGTTCATCACCATCAAGCTCTATGGCGACTTCTTCGACCAGTGCTACAAGGCAGCCCGCGATCACGTGGAAGCCATCGGCGGCGTCATGGTGCCGCCTTTCGATCATGAGGACATCATCGAGGGGCAGGCGACGGTGGCCGCCGAAATCACGCAGCAGCTGCCGGATGGCAAGGTCCCCGACATGATCGTCATGCCGGTCGGCGGCGGCGGTCTGGCAGCCGGGATCACCGGATATCTAGATGGCGTGGTGCCGAAATCCGGCTTCGTCTTCACCGAGCCTGCGGGCGCTGCGAGCCTCAAGCGCAGCATCGAGGCGGGTGAGGCGGTGACGCTCGCCAAGGTCGACAACTTCGTCGACGGTGCTGCCGTGGCCCGCATCGGCGATCTCAATTTCGCAGCGTTGAAGGATTTTCCGGCCGATCAGGTGATGCTGATGCCCGAGAACGCGATCTGCGTGACGATCTCGGAAATGCTGAATGTCGAAGGCGTGGTGCTCGAGCCTGCGGGCGCGCTGTCGCTGACGGCGATTGCGGCGATGGATCCGGAAGATATCCGCGGCAAGACCATCGTTGCCGTCGTCTCCGGCGGCAATTTCGACTTCGAGCGCCTGCCCGATGTCAAGGAGCGCGCCATGCGCTACGCGGGCCTCAAGAAATACTACATCCTGCGGCTGGCGCAGCGCCCCGGGGCGCTTCGCGACTTCCTCAATATGCTTGGCCCGGATGACGATATCGCCCGCTTCGAATATCTGAAGAAGACGGCCCGCAATTTCGGCTCGATCCTGATCGGCATCGAAACCAAGGCGCCTGAGAATTTCGCGACACTGATCGAGAACTTCGACAAATCGGGCATGGGCTTCGAGGACATTACCGAAAACGAGATCCTGGCAAACCTGATCATTTGACTTTGCGGCATCAAGTCCCTCGTGTTAAAGGCGAAACATGGCTTCGATATTCTCCAGCATTTTTTCGATGTTCTCAGGCGGCGGCGACAAGGCGGCTGCGAGCAGCGGCAGCAGAAAATCCGTTGAGCCGCAGCTCTACGGCGACTGCGCCATCTATGCCGAACCGCAGAAAGAAGGCGGCCAGTACCGCTTGGCAGGCCGGATCGAGAAGGGAGCAGGCGAGGATGTGCTCGTTCGCACCTTCATCCGCGCCGATATGTTCTCCTCGCTCGACGATGCCAACGAGTGCACCGTGCGCAAGGCACAGCAGATCATCGACCAGCACGGCGCGTCGCTTTTCGGCGACGGTGTCAAGCAGCGCCAGATCTAGGTTCGCCTAGCGCCGGATACGGGCTTCTGTCACTTAATTTTAAGTGATTTCCGCCAAAGGTGCTGCGAAGGGAATCGCAGGATCATTTCGTGGTTGCTCCAACCCGCTCTCCATCCGGACTGGCTCATCGCCCGCATGCGCGCCCTGCGCAGGCGGTGAATGATGCGCGGAATTCGCTTGGGAGAGCGCCGCGATGATCGAAGCCGCCAATCTCGGCCTCTTCGTCCTCGAAGCCATCGGCTATTTCGGGCTGATGGTGACGCTGCTGCATTTCAGAAACCGCCTGGGCCTTGGTGTCTTCGTCGCCGCGCTCGGTGTCATGCATTTCATGGAAACCTATCTGGCGGCGGTCTTCTACGTCTCGCTGCCCTTCGGCGTGGCATCGCCGGGCTCTTCGGTGTTCTTTGCCGGCAAGCTGATGATGATCCTCATGCTCTATCTGCAGGAGGACGCCGCAACCGTCCGACAGCCGATCTACGGTCTGTTCATCGGCAATCTGCTGACGGTGGCGATCGCCTGGATTCTGCAGCTGCATCACACCATCCAGCTTTCGCCCGGCAACGAGGCCGATTTCGGTTTCCTCAAGGAAATGGGCTGGCTGATGATCTGGGGCACTGCGCTGCTCTACCTGGATTCGATCGGCATCATCCTGCTCTATGAGCGGCTCGGCCGTTACATCAGGCGCAAGGTCATCCTGCGCTTCATGATCTGCGGTTTCGTGCTCCTGACCTTCGACCAGGTCGGCTTCTTCGGCGCGCTGCATTATTTCATGGACGTGCCGCTGGCGGCTTTCTGGGATGGCTGGAAGGCGAAAATGTTCGCCGTCCTGATCTACACGGTGCTGTTTGCAGTCTACGAAATCTATGTCAGGCGCGACCGCCTGCCGTCCTCGGCGCGTTCGATCAGCGACGTATTCGGCGATCTGACCTTCCGCGAGCGCTACAACGATCTGCTCGACCGCAGCGGACGCGATATCCTGACCGGCGTCTATGACCGCGGCCGCATGGAGCTGGAAGCGCCGGTGATGATCCGCGAGGCGCTGCGCCAGGCACAGCCGGGAACGGTGATCATCATCGATGCCGACCACTTCAAGGACGTGAACGACAATTTCGGTCACCTGCAGGGAGATGAAGTGCTGAAGGCGATTGCCGCGCGCCTCGGCACAATCCTGCGCTCGGCCGACCGCGTCTTCCGCTTCGGCGGCGAGGAATTCGTCGCCATCTGCCCGGGAACCGATCAGGAGGAAGGCCTGCTGGTCGCCGAACGTCTCCGCTGGACGATCGCCACCAGTGTCAAGACGCCCGACGGCAAGCCGGTGACCGTCAGCATCGGCGTCGCGACGGCCGACGAAGACGGCGTCAGCTTCACGACGGTTCTCTCTGCCGCCGACGACCGGCTCTACCAGGCAAAGAAGAGCGGCCGCAACTGCGTCGTCGGCCGCTCCGGCCTCGTCAAGGTCAGCTGAATTTCCGAAGGCCATAGCCGGACAATGAAAAACGGCCGGTGGTGAACCGGCCGTTTTCTTTGGGGATGCGTCGAGCCGTTAAGCGGCGAGGGCGATTTCTTCCGCGCGGGCCTTGGCGGCGCCGATTGCCTTTTCGGCCGCTTCCGGACCGAAGGCCAGGCCTTCGACATAGATGGTCTCGACGTCAGTGATCCCGAGGAAGCCGAGAACCGACTTCAGGTACGGAACGGCATGGTTCATGCTGACGGCTGGGCCCTGCGAATAGACGCCGCCCGAAGCGAGCACCACATAGACCTTCTTGCCGGTGGCAAGGCCAACAGGGCCGTTTTCGGTGTAGCTGAAAGTGCGGCCGGCACGCGCAACATTGTCGATCCAGGTCTTCAGCGACGAGTAGATGTTGAAGTTGATGAGGCCGGTGCCGATGACGATGGTGTCGGCGGCAAGCAGCTCGTCAACCAAGGTATCCGAAGTCTTGACGGCTTCGGCTTCCTGCGCGGTGCGCTGGTCGGCAGGCTTGCGGATGGCGGCAGTGAAGAGGTCATCGATATGCGGCAGCGGGTTGGCGGCGAGGTCGCGGCGAACAACGACGCTGCCGGCATTCTGAGCGGCGATCTTGTTGGCGAGATCGGCAGCGATCGTCGTCGACAGCGATTCAGCGCGCGGGCTGGAGGTCAGAAGAAGGATGGAAGACATGGCAGGCTCCTCATTTCGAATTGGGTTTGCCGCGGCAGCAAGGGAGGTTTGCCGTGGCTTCGACATGAGAAATAGGTCTGGCCAGCTATCTAAAAAACTGGGATAATATAGATCGAAACTATCGATGGATTAGATATGCTCCCAAACCCCACCCTCGATCAACTGCAGGTGTTTCTGACCGTTGCCGATACCGGCAGCTTCTCGGCCGCCTCGCGCGTGCTGAACCGTGCGCAATCGGTGATCAGCTACACGATCGCCAATCTTGAGGCGCAGCTGGAGGTCGAGCTTTTCGAGCGCTCCGGCGCCCGCCAGCCGAAGCTGACCAAGGCCGGCCACGCGATGCTCGCCGATGCCCGCCGCCTAGTCGCCGATCTGGAAGTGATGCGCGCCCGCGTCAAGAACCTCAAAGAGGGACTCGAAGCTGAACTGTCGATCTCCATCAGCGTCATGGTGCCGTCGCAGGCCGTGGTGATGGTCCTGCGCGAATTCCGTGTCAAATTCCCGTCGGTCACGGTCAACCTGATGGTCGGCGAGCTCGGTGAAGTCATGAACATGGTGGCGACCGGCGATGCGACCGTTGGCATCGGYGGTGCGCTGATGAAGCAGGATGATACGCTGGTTGCCGAGCGAATCGGTCATTCCTTCATGATCCCGGTCGCCGCACCCTTCCATCCGCTCGCTAAGCTTCGCCGTCCTCTGACGCTTTCGGATGTCCGCGAAGAGGTTCAGATGGTGGTGCGCGATACGTCCGGTATCACCAACGGCCGCGATTTCAATGTGCTGTCCTACCGGACGTGGCGCGTCAGCGACATCGCCATCAAGCACCAGCTGATTGCAGGCGGCCTTGGATGGGGTGGTCTCCCAGCTTCGGTGTCACGCGATGATCTGAACTCCGGCAAGCTCGTGCAGCTCGATCTCCCTGCCTATGAGCAGGGCGAGTACCCGATCTACAGCCTTCACAAGATCGCCAATCCCCCAGGTCCGGCAACCGCCTGGCTGATCGATCGCTTCCGCAACCTCCTGTCGATGTGCCCGAGCCACAGCGAATTCCAGGAGCAGCTTGCCGCTATGACCTCGGTGCAGGAAGCGGCAGAATAGGTCGGCGCTGCCGCCGGCCTCCTTCCTCAGATTGTCAGCGCCTTAGAGAACCAGCCGGAACTTGGCGAAGCCCTCGGTAGCATCGCCAGCTTCCTCGATCTTGGCGCCCTTGACCGCAGCCATATACTGCTTGGCCTTCGGACCGCTCTCGAACGTGGCGGTCGTGCCGGGCAGGGACTTGAAGGTCCAGTTGCCGTCAGCCGACGGATTGATCGTGCCTTGATCGTGGATGAAGCGGACGATCACGTCGCGGTTCGTATCCGGTGCCTGGAACACCACCTTGTCGGAGGCGATCTCGGGGAACTTGCCGCCGCCGCCAGCGCGATAGTTGTTGGTCACCACGACGAACTTCTGCTTCGGATCGATCGGCTTGCCTTCGAATTGCAAGTTCTGGATGCGGTTCGAAGCCGCATTCACCGCTTTGCCGTCGTTGTCGTACTTGCGCGGCTGAGAAAGGTCGATCTGATAGGTGACACCGTCGATCACATCGAAATTGTAGGACGGGAAGTCGTTGTTCAGCAACGGCGTATCCTTGGACCCCACCTTCACCTCGTTGAACATCCCGGCCGACATTTCCAGCCAGTTCTTCACCTGCTCGCCATTGATGACGACGGCCTGCACGGTGTTCGGATAGAGATAGAGGTCGGCGACATTCTTGATCGCCACGTCGCCGGCCGGAACGTCGGTATAGTAATCGGCGCCGCCGCGGCCACCGGCCTTGAAGGGCGCTGCTGCCGAGAGAACAGGCAGATCCTTGAACTCGGTATCGGCAAGCATCTGCTTGATGTACCAGGTCTGCGCCTGGCTGACGATCTGTACCGAGGGGTCGTCGGCAACCAGTGCGAAATAGGAATAGAGAGGCGCCGAGGTCTTGCCGACAGGCGTGCGGACATAGGCGAGCGTTGCCTCATGCTCAGCCTTGGCGGCTTCCACCACTTCCTTCTTGTCGGCGACGTCGGCCACCACCTTCTTGCTCTCGTCGCGATGATAGATCGGCCGCGCCTCGGCGGTGAAATCGACGATCTTCCAGCTCTTGCCGTCTTTCTCCAGCAGCAGGTCGATCAGCCCGAGATGCGAGCCCCAGAAGCCGGCCATGACCGTTGGCTTGCCATGCAGCGTGCCCTTGACCGGATCGGCATTGGCAATGCCTTCCCAGGTCTTCGGGCCGGGGAAGACCAGATGCTGGTGGCCGGTAAAGATCGCATCGATGCCATCGACGGCAGCCAGATAGAGCGAGGCGTTTTCCATCTTCTCTGAGGGTGCAGTGCCGTCGATACCGGAGTGGGACAGCGCGATGACGATATCCGCACCCTCTTCCTTCATGGCAGGCACCCAGGCCTTGGCGGCCTCGACGATATCGCGGGTCTGCGCCTTGCCTTCGAGGTTCTTGATATCCCAGAGCATGATCTGCGGCGGCACGAAGCCGATAAAGCCGATCTTGACCGGGCTTTCCTTACCGGCGCCGTCCTTGATCTGCTTTTCGACGATCATGTAGGGCTTGAAGAACAGGTCGTCTTTCTTGGGGTCGGAGGCCAGCTGGCCCTTGGTGAGATTGGCGCAGACGAACGGGAAGTTTGCACCGCCGAGAACCTTGAACATGAAGTCCAGGCCGTAGTTGAACTCGTGATTCCCGAGCGTGCCGACCGTATAGCCGAGCGTGTTCATCGCCTTGATAACCGGGTGGACGTCGCCGTCCTTCATCCCGTGCTGATAGGC
Organism: Rhizobium sp. 05N430; assembly: GCF_056396985.1. Classification (NCBI taxonomy): domain Bacteria; kingdom Pseudomonadati; phylum Pseudomonadota; class Alphaproteobacteria; order Hyphomicrobiales; family Rhizobiaceae; genus Rhizobium; species Rhizobium sp. 05N430. The sequence goes on from NZ_JBFTMO010000008.1 coordinate 17,708, forward strand.
CATGTAATCGCCCATCGGATTGCCCTGCAGCACGTCGCCATTGTCGATCAGCAGCGAATTGGCAGCTTCCGCACGGATCGAATCGATGATCGTCGCGGTGCGTGAAAGCCCCATCGTGTCGTTCGGCTTGTCGGCGTAGTAGTCGTAGGGGAAGACGTTGACGTGAATGTCCGTCGTTTCCATCAATCTCAGATGCGCCTGGTTGGCGGCGGCGCGGGCGGTGAAGGGATGGAGCAGGACGAGGGCCGAGGTCGCGGCGATTCCGCTGAGGAGAGACCTGCGGCTTATCGGGTGCAAATCGAGAATGGAAGACATCAAACACTCCTTCAAAAAATCACGCAACGCCCAGCCCGGGGTCGAACGTAGAATGATTTGCACGGGAGTGCATCCGTAAAATGACAGTGGGCGCGCCCGTTCTGTCGAGCGCGCCCACTGCCGTTCAACTCTCTGTGTCGTCTAGCGCGCCAGCACCGGCTTCACGTCTCTGTGGAAGAAACGGAAGTAGGAGGCGACCTGGGCGCGGGCGTTGGAATTCGGGTCGAAGTGGATGCCGAGGCGGCCGTTATGGCTCCAGCGGATGATGCCTTCGAGGGCCCCGAGGTCCTCGGCTTCGATGCGCACGCGGCTGCCGGACGCGGCGGCGACCGGCGTGCGAAGATCGACGGCGATGCCTGTCGTCGACAGGTTGACGATGCGGGCGTCGATCTCCTGGTTCAGGTAACGCAGCTTGCCGAACACTCGGCAATACTTGCGCTCCGACTTGCGGGTAATGATGTTGAGATTGCGGGTCATGCAGGGTCTCCGGATAGATATGCCGAGACCGTAGCAAGGAAAAATTGAAATCCTTTTAGGCAGTTAGATAAAATTGCACAAAATCTAATGTGCCTTTGCAGTCCGCCTGCCRACGACATGTTCGCGCCAGATGGTGAAGATGCCGGCGGCGACCACGATCACCGAGCCGATGACTGTGGTCAGGCTTATGCTTTCGCCGAAAATGGTGACGCCGAGGATGGAGGCATAGACGAGCTGCAGATAGGTGAGCGGCTGCACGGCGGCCGCATCCAGCATGTCGTAGGCGCGGATCAGGAAATAATGGCTGGAAATGCTGGTCATGCAGACCAGCGCCATCCAGCCCCAATCGCCTGGCAGCATCCAGGTCCAGTAGAAGGGACCGATCAGCGTCATGGTGATGCCGCCGACGACGCCGGTATAGAAGAAGCTGGTCATCGAGCTGTCGTCGCGCGACACCAGACGTGTCGCGATGACATAGAAGGCGAAGATGAAGCAGGAGACGATGGCGAGCATCAGCTTGACGTCGAAGAACTCGCCCTCCGGCTTCAGGATCAGCAGCACGCCGAAGAGGCCCGCACCGATCGCCGTCCAGCGCCGCCAGCCGACGCGCTCGCCGAGGATCGGCATGGAGAGCAGGGCGATGATGATCGGCGTCGCCGCAAAGATCGCCTGCGAATGCGCCAGCCCAATGACGGCAAAGCAGGTGATGGCAAGCACGACCTGAACGGCAAGCAGAACGCCGCGCGTCACCTGCAGCAGCGGCCGCTTGGTGCGCGCCGTCTGCCGGATGCCGCCGCGCATCTTGGAAGCCAGCAGGATGGTGAAAAGCGCAAAGGCCCAGTAGCGGATCATCGTCACAAAGATCGGCGGGTAGAGCCCGCCGAGATGCTTGGAGATCGCATCCTGCGCCGAAAATATCGTCAGCGCCAGAAGGACGAAGATATAGCCTTGCGTCTTGGATTTCATGTCTTGCAGTCAGGCAGTGGGAGTGTCCGCTTGCCACAAGCTTGGTCAGGATTCCGGTCTCTTTGCAAGGTCTCAGAAGCCGACATTCGGCCGGTCGAAGATTTCGCGCAGGGCAAAGCTGGAATTGATCTTCACGACATGGGGGAGCGCCGAGAGCCAGTCGCGGTGGATGCGCTCGTAGTCTTCGAGATCGCGGGCGGCGACCCGCAGGATATAGTCGTATTCGCCCGACATCAGGTAGCACACCAGCACGTTCGGACAGCGCTTCACCGCCAGTTCGAATTCCGACAGCGTCTTGGCGAACTGGCCCGACAGCGAGATGTGGACGATCGCGATCATCTTGTATTCGAGCACCTTGTTGGAAAGGCGCGCGTGATAGCCGGCGATCGCACCGTTCTTTTCCAGGATATCGAGACGCCGCGAACAGGCCGAAGCCGAGAGGCCCACCTTGTTGGCAAGTTCGGCGTTGGTAATCCGGGCGTTTGCTTGAAGCGCTCTCAGAATCGCAAGATCGATACTGTCGAGTTCAGGCATTCGAAGAACCTTCGGTTTGGGTCGATGAAACCGCACAATCTTCGAAAAATAGCTTTCAGGCAATACCTCTTTGCAAGGACATTTCGCAACGGCAGTGGTTGGATTCACCCATTGAAAACGTCCCGCGCCAAGCGGGCATATATGAGAGGAACGCTTCATGCGTGTCGGTTGCCCGAAGGAAATCAAGAACCATGAATATCGTGTCGGTCTGACACCCGCTTCGGTTCGTGAATATGTCGCCCATGGCCATGAAGTCTGGGTCGAGACCAAGGCAGGCGCCGGCATTGGTGCCGATGATGCCGCCTATGCAGCCGCTGGCGCGAAGATCGCTGCCACGGCCAAGGAAATCTTCGAAAAGTGCGACATGATCGTCAAGGTCAAGGAGCCGCAGCCTTCCGAATGGGCGCAGCTTCGCGACGGTCAGCTTCTCTATACCTATCTCCATCTCGCGCCGGATCCGGAACAGACCAAGGGTCTGCTCGCCTCCGGCGTTACCGCAGTCGCCTATGAGACCGTTACCGATGAGCGCGGCGGTCTGCCGCTGCTGGCTCCGATGTCGGAAGTTGCCGGCCGCCTGTCGATCCAGGCTGGCGCCACCGCGCTGCAGAAGGCCAATGGCGGCCTCGGCATCCTGCTTGGCGGTGTCCCCGGCGTTCTGCCGGCCAAGGTCACCGTCATCGGCGGCGGCGTCGTCGGCCTGCATGCCGCCAAGATGGCGGCCGGTCTCGGCGCCGATGTCAGCATTCTCGACCGTTCGCTGCCGCGCCTGCGCCAGCTTGACGATATCTTCAACGGCCGCGTCCACACGCGTTATTCCAGCATCCAGGCGCTCGAGGAAGAAGTGTTTTCGGCCGACCTCGTCATCGGCGCCGTGCTGATCCCGGGTGCTGCCGCACCCAAGCTCGTCACCCGCGAAATGCTCTCGGGCATGAAGAAGGGCTCCGTCATCGTCGACGTCGCCATCGACCAGGGTGGCTGCTTCGAAACCTCGCACGCAACGACCCATTCCGAGCCGACCTACGAGGTCGATGGCGTGGTGCACTATTGCGTCGCCAACATGCCGGGGGCCGTGCCCGTCACCTCGGCGCATGCACTGAACAACGCAACGCTGGTCCACGGCCTGGCGCTCGCCGACCGCGGCCTGCGCGCCATTGCCGAAGACAAGCACCTGCGCAACGGCCTGAACGTCCACAAGGGCCGCCTCACCTACAAGCCGGTTGCCGAAGCGTTGGGCTATGAAGCATACGCCCCGGAAAGCGTCCTCAACGTCGCGTAATTCCCATCACGTTACGTTAGATGAAGGCGCCGGCTTCGCGAGAGTCCGGCGCCTTTTCTATGCGGCACTGGAAGCAGTTGTTGCGTGCCGAGCGGACATGCACATAGGCGATACCAGGCCGCTCCAGCAGGCCACCGGCATAGGCCGGGATATCACGCGTCGGCGTTACCGCGCCGGTGCCGTAGACGATGCGGTTGTTGTCGGAATAGCCGCGGACGATGTAGTCGGTACTGCTGAGAACGGGCGGGACGATCTCTTCGGCCTGGTAACGCTCGCAACGGCGCTTGTGCAGGAAGATCGGCCCGGTTTCGGCATAGGGCTGCATCTCGGGAAACGGCCGGTAGGCGAAAACCAGCAATTCCTCACCGGCGTCGATATTCCCAAGGCAATGGCGGCAGGGATGGCCAGGCCCATCGGACACCATCGTTTCCGGCAGGAAGCCATAAGAATCGGTGCCGCCATTCCAGAGCTGTTCGGCGTCGGCAGTCGGCATTGCGGAAAACGGATATCGGTCATGGCGGTCTCCTCAGGGGTCCGCCATGAAATGCGCCTTTATCAGGAAGCGAACCACCCGATTCCTGCCGAACTTCAGGCAAGCCTATCGGCGTCGAGAGTCTTCTTCGAATTATCGAATGCCAATTTCAGTCCCGCGAAACCCAAGATTTGCGGTAGGGGGGCTAAGTTGAGCCCTCCGAACTGCAATGTTGGAAATACCTCACTGCCAGCCGGCGAATCCACCGCGACCGCGTTTGGTCCCATGTCTGCCACCTGCAGACCGGGAATCATCCTGATATCCGCCACCTTGACGAAAAGATCGCCAAAGACGCTCTTCACGTCGGCGGCGACGGCGGCGCCGCTTATGCTCATCGTCACGTCCTTGACCGACGGCGCGTCGTTGTCGATGAATTTGATGATTTCGTAATGCATGGGGTCGTTGAAGGATTTTCCCCAGCGAAAGCCATGATGCTCGAAGACCGGCGCAATCGGGGCGGTGGTGCAGCCGAGACATTTGTCGTCAGCGTTGAGGTCGATTGCGATTCCGAACGAGTGGTTGGATGGCTCCTTGCTGAGCGCGCCCGACGTTGGCTTCTTCAGCCGCTGATAGAAGGCGCCGGCGCAGCTGTCGATATGTTTCAGTAGCCCGAGATTTTCGATGTCTTCGAACGCCGCCAGTAGCTGCTTTTGTCCACGCTTGTGAAACTTGATCACCCCGCTATTCGTGTTTGGGATATGCTTCAGCTGCGGAACGGTAACGTTGACTACGTCGGCGGAATTGAAGCCGTCAATGAAGGTGATTGAATCGCCACGCCGCCAATCATTGTGCTTTGTCTTGAATTTCACGACCCCGAAAAGCGGGTGATTATAAGTCCCTATTGGCATCGTCATCCCTCCCTCAGATGAGGTTGAGAATACTGCATCGGGCTGACGGAATCCATCTTGAGTTGCGTTCAATGTAGCAACTCAAGGTATATGCGGGTTGCACTCAGCCCTTGCGGGCGATCTCCAGCAATTCCTTGTCGCTCAGCGGCCGGACGATGCCGGTGCCGGTCGAGACCGGGGAGAAGCCGAACATCTGGTAGAGCTGCAGCGCGCGGGGATGATCGAGATTGTTGGTCGTCGTCAGCACTCGCTTCGGGTTCAGCGTCCAGATCGCATAGAGTGCCTGGAGCAGGAACCATTTGCCGATGCCGAGGCCGAGCGCGTGCTCGATCAGGCCGAAATGCGACAGCTCGATCGTGTCCTCGTCCTGACAGAAATACTCATAGAAGCCGCCTGGTGCACCGTTGACATAGAGCACGCTGATATTGTTGCGCTTGTCGTGCAGCGTTGCGGTCAGCTGCTCGTCGCTCAATCGAAGACGATCGACCCATTGCCAGCGGGCCCCGACCTGCCGGTAGAGGTGGCGATAGAAGGGCAGCGGGATCTCGGTCGTCCGCATGATGGCCGTCTGGATATTGACGGGCATCGGCAGGCTCGCCTTTGGCGGCGAGGTCATTTCCAGGCGAGTGATATGGGCGGAGAGCGACGAAGGAGATTTTGCCATGCGCTCAAGCCTTGATCGGATCGGGCGGGCCGGTGACGACTGGCGTGTCGTCGCGGCTGCCCCATTCGCTCCATGAGCCGTCATAGAGCTTGTTGTCGGTATGGCCGAGTGATTCCAGCGCCAGCGTGATGATTGCCGCGGTGATACCGGAGCCGCAGGACGTGACGACCGGCTTCGACAGATCGATACCGGCGTCTTCGATCGTCTGCTTCAGCTCGGCCAAAGACTTGAAGCGGCCCTGCGTGGCGAAGACGCCCGACGGTAGGCTGCGGGCGCCGGGCATATGGCCGGAGCGCATGCCCGCGCGCGGCTCGGGCTCGGCGGCGGCGAAACGGCCGGCGCTGCGGGCATCAGCAATCTGCAGCGCACCGCTCGAAACGATGTCGCGCATGCGATCGAGCGTGACGACGCGGGCTTCGTCATAGCTGGTCTTGAAGGTTGCAGCCGGATAATCCGGCGTTGCCGTTTCCAGCGGACGTCCCTCGGCCTTCCAGCCATCGAGACCACCGTCGAGCACGAAGACGTTCTTGGCGCCCATCACCCGGAACAGCCACCAGACGCGTGGCGAGGCAAACATGCCGATGCCGTCATAGACGACGATACGGTCGTTCTCGCTGATGCCGAGCTTGCCCGCCTCAGTGGCAAAATAGCCGGGCGAGGGGATCGTATGGGGAAGATTGGTCGAGTGATCGGCGATCTTGTCCTGATCGAAGCGGATCGCACCCGGGATATGGCCTGCCGCATATTCGGCATCGGCGTCGCGCTTCTGTGCCGGCAAATAGAAGGAGGCGTCGAGGACGCGCAGATCCGGCTTTCCAAGCTCGCCCTGCAGCCAATCGGCCGAAACAACGAAGCGGCTCTTGTCTTCACTCATTCTGCTCTCCCTGATCTCTTGATGCAGCCTCTAAAGCTGCCTTACGCCTCGTCGCCGGGAGCGCCGAAGCGAATGCGGAAGCGGCGGTTTTCCTTGCCCTTCTTTTCGATCTTGGCAATGTGAATCTGCCCGACTTCCTGCGTTTCCGACACATGTGTCCCGCCGCATGGCTGGCTGTCAATCGCGGAATTCTCGCCGATGCAGACAAGGCTGACGCGTCCGAGACCCATTGGCGGGCGGACGTTCTTCGACTTGACGATACCAGGGTTGGCGGCGAGCTCTTCGTCGGTGATCCACTGCAGATAGACCGGATGATTCTGGTTCACCAGCTCCATCATCTTCGCTGTCACCTCGTCCTTGTCGATCGTTTCGCTCATGTCGAAATCGACACGGCTCTCATCCTCGCCAACGGCGGCACCGGTGATCGGAAAGGAACACACGACGGAGAGCAGATGGCAGGCGGTGTGCATGCGCATCAGCTTGTAGCGGCGCTGCCAGTCGACATGCAGCACCAGCTTCTCGCCGACATCAGGAACTGGCTGCCCGTCGAGCGGCACATGGATGATGATATCCTTGGCAGCGCCGTGCTTCGTCTGGCCGAGTTCTATCTTCGAGCCGTCGGCGCGTTCTAGAAAGCCGGTGTCACCGGGCTGTCCGCCCGATGTCGCGTAGAAGCAGGTCTGGTCCAGTTCGATGCCCCCATCGTCGTGAATGGCGGTGACGACCGCCTCCGATGTCGAAAGGTAGAAGTCGTCACGGTAGAGGGCATTGACTGGCATTGGGTCTCACGCTGCTGGTTCGTAGGGTATGTTAATATCTGCCGCGGACTTGATGAAGCCCGGAACCGGCAGGCCCTTGGACTTGAGGAAGTCGGCGTTGAAAAGCTTCGACTGGTAGCGGTTGCCGTAGTCGCAGAGGATTGTCACCACTGTGTGACCTGGTCCGAGATCCCGTGCGAGATGGACGGCACCGGCGATGTTGATCGCAGTCGATCCGCCGAGGCAAAGCCCCTCATGCTCGACAAGATCGAAGACATAGGGAAGCGCTTCGGCATCGGTGATCTGATAGGCGAAATCAGGCGTGAAATCTTCGAGATTGGCGGTGATGCGCCCCTGGCCGATGCCTTCGGTGATCGAGGAGCCGGAGGATTTCAGTTCGCCGTTCTTGTAGAATTCGTAGAGCGCGGCGCCTTCCGGGTCGGCGATACCAATCTTGATGTCCTTGTTGAAGCCCTTCAGACCGGCCGCGACCCCAGCCAGCGTGCCACCGGAGCCGACGGCGCAGATGAAGCCGTCCACCTTGCCATCGGTATCCTGCCAGATTTCCCTGGCGGTGGTCTCGATATGCGCCTGGCGATTGGCGACATTGTCGAACTGGTTGGCCCAGACGGCGCCGTTCGGCTCGCTCTTCGCCAGCTGTTCGGCAAGACGTCCTGAAACCTTCACGTAGTTGTTCGGGTTCTTGTAGGCGACGGCAGGCACTTCGACGAGTTCGGCGCCGAGCAGCCTGAGCGCATCCTTCTTTTCCTGGCTCTGCGTCTCGGGAATGACGATGACGGTGCGGTAGCCGAGTGCCTTGGCGACGACGGTCAGGCCGATGCCGGTATTGCCGGCCGTGCCCTCGACGATCACGCCGCCGGGCTTCAGCAGGCCCTTCTTTTCCGCATCCCGGATGATGTAGAGCGCGGCGCGGTCCTTCACCGACTGGCCGGGATTGAGGAATTCAGCCTTGCCGAGAATGGTGCAGCCGGTCGCTTCTGACGCGCCCTTCAGCTTGATGAGCGGGGTGTTGCCGATCGCTTCGATCACGGAGGGGTAGAAGGTCATGGAATCTGCCTCTTTGGAGCTCTTACTGTAAGAACGGTCTTTTCCCTTCACAAGGCAGGGTTGGCAAGAAATGCTATTCCTCGCCATTGCCCGCGCCGGTAAAATTAGTCTTCAGTTTCGGGAAGTCTCGAAGTCGGCCCAAAAGTGGCGGGTGATCCGAAGATTGACTTTCCGCGTATGGACGACGACAAGCAATTGCGGAGCGCAGGAACAGGGCGTGGCCGAAACCGATATGGTTCATGAGCATATAGACAGTGTCGATGCATTGATGGCGCATTATGTCGCCGGTTCATTGCCAGAACCGGCGCGCGTGCTCGTGGCCTCCCACCTGGAACTGAAGCCGGATAACCGCGGCCTGGTGACGGATCTGGAGCTGCTCGCCGGCGAAGCCCTCGAGCTGACGGATGGTACGCCGATCGCCGATCGCGACCAGCGCCTCCAGGCCATCTTTGCTTCAAAAGACATGCCATCGGCTGCCCGCATGCCGAACTCTGCCAAGCCTGTCTTCCCGCGCCCCATCCGCGAGCTTGTCGGCTTCGATGCCGATACCGTGCCGTGGAAGACCAGACTTCCCGGGTTCAAGGAATATTCGACGGATATAGATGGCTGCGAGGTCAGCCTGATGTGGATCCGTCCCGGCCGTGCGCTTCCCGCCCATACCCATAAGGGCATGGAGCTGATCCTCATCCTAGACGGCGCTTTCATCGATGAACGGGGCCGGTTCGGGCCGGGCGATATTTCCGTTGCCGACGAGACCCTCAACCACCGGCCGGTCGCCGAAAAGGAGCGTCCGTGCATTGCTTTTTCCGTGCTCGACGCACCGATCAAGCTCACAGGGTCGTTCCGCCAGCTGATCGGCGATCTGATCGGCTGAAAGCAGCCACAATAGCGTGATATGAACTTGAATCCGGGAGCACTCGGGGAACTTCCGGACGTGGTTTGGTGTTGAATCCGGCAGTCCTGGAGGTATTTCATATGCGCGATTTCATTGCCCGCCCCGAACACGGCATCGTCTGGATTTCAGGCGCCAGCTCCGGCATTGGCCGGGCTCTGGCGCTGAAGCTCGCAGGCGAGGGCTACAAGGTTGCCGTCACTGCCCGGGATCACGAAAAGCTCGCCGAACTGCAGTCCGAAGCCAACGGCCTTCCGGGCGGCATCATCGTTCTCGATGGTGACGTGACCGATGCCGAGGACATGGAACATGTGCTCGCCTCGATCGAATACGAACACGGCGCGCTCGCCATGGCGATCTTCAATGCAGGTGTCTATCTGCCCGTTCATGCAGAAGAGCTGAATATTGCCGACTTCGAAAAGACCTTTGCGGTGAACCTCTCCGGCGTCGTCAACTGTCTGGTGCCTGCTGTCAGGCACATGAAGGGCAAGGGGCAGGGGCAGATCGCCATCGTGTCGTCGGTCACGGGCTATGGCGGCCTGCCGACGAGCGCTGCTTACGGCGCCAGCAAAGCCGCACTCATCAACATGGCCGAGAGCCTGAAGTTCGATCTCGACAAGATGGGAATCCGCATCCAGATCATCTGCCCGGGCTTTGTCGACACGCCGGCAACGCAGAAAAACGAGTTTCCGATGCCGTCGCTGATATCCGTCGAGGAAGCGGCGTCGGAGATCGCCGCCGGCCTCAAATCCCAATCCTTCGAGATCAGCTTCCCGAAGCGCTTCACCTATCAATTGAAGCTGCTGCGCATGCTGCCATACAGTCTGTATTTCTGGCTGCTCAACCGTTCCACCGGCTGGAGCGAACGGCCGGCCGGCAAGCACAGCCATCACCCGGTCACTCCGCATCCGGCCGAGTGATCAGCGGCTTTCGATCCGATGGCGCAGCTCGCGATGCTTCGCCTCGTCGAGCGGAAAATTCCACATCAATGCGACGGCGCCGAGCTTCAGCGCGATCGGCACCCATGCGTAGATGGCGCCGAGCGCCGTCAGCGCAGCGGGCGCGTTGTCTGCTCCCTTCGCGGCATCGAAGCCGAACAACGCCAGGGTTGGAAACACCAGTCCGGCAGCCACGGCCAGCGAGGCCTTGGTTGCCAGTCCCCAGGCTGCGAAATAGAGGCCGCTGCGCTGCTCTCCCGAATTCACCGTATCCTCGTCGATCACGTCGGCCTGCATCGCAGGCGGCAGCGACAGATCGAAGCCCAGCATCAGCCCGGTCAGGACACAGATAAGGCCGAACGAATAGACGGCACCCGACGGCAGCAGAGGTGCCGTTGCAAACACCAGACAAGCGGCGATCATCGCCAGACACCAGGCGCGGTGCTTGCCTGCTCGTTTGGCGGCAAACGCCGCCAGCGGCACTCCGGCTATTCCGGCAAGGAAATAAATGAAAAGCAGCGGACCGCGTGCCTCGGGCATGCCGAGCCTCGCAGAGACGAAATAAAGAAACAGCGTGGCGGGGATGCCGTTGGCAAGCCCGTTCATGAAATAGGCGGAGAGCAGCCGGACAAATGGACGATTGGCGGCGAGATAGCCGACCCCCTTGCGCCAGCCGACGATCGCAGCCGTATGCTCCGAAGGTTCCGGGACCGCCCAGAGCGTGAAGGCGCCGATCACTGGCAGCGAGATGGCGACGGCAATGCCAAGCACGGCCAGTCCCGAAATGCTGCCCGCCGGATCAAGGCCGATCGCAAAGGGCAGGACGATGGCGATGAGGGTTCCCACCAGCGTCGTCGCTTCGCGCTGTGCGGCAAGCGACGTGCGCCCCGCATAATCGCTGACCAGTTCGGCGCCCCAAGCCGAATAGGGCACCAGCGCCAGCGTAAAGCCAAGGGATAGAAGGCAGCCCCAGAGACCGAGCCAAACCACTGTCGCACCGGCAGGCGGAGCATATAGCGCCAGTGCCGCAAGCGCCGCGACCGGCAGCGACAGCGCGAAAAAGAACCGCCGCCGCCCGAATTTAGGCCGGTAGCGGTCGGCAAGCACGCCGATAATGGGGTCGCAGACCGCGTCGAAGACACGGACCAGCAGCAGCGTCAGCCCGACGGCCGCAAGCGGCAGACCGAGCGTCTCGGCATAATAGGTCGGAACGATGGCATAGAGCGGCAGGCCGAGCGCTGCGAGCGGGGCGGCGGGCAGCACATAGGCGAGGCGGGTCGCGGCTGTCACATCGGATCTCTGCCGCTCGCCGCTCATCCGCTGCCGTCAGCTGCGCGAAAAGACGACCTGGCGGACGTCGATATTCTTGGCGCGGAAGCCGGCCTCGCAATAGAAGAGGTAGAATTCCCAGAGGCGCTTGAAACGCTCATCGAAGCCCATCGGCCGGACCCGCTCCCAGACATTCCAGAAGCGTTCGCGCCATTCGGCCAATGTCCGGGCGTAATCGAGGCCGAAGCCGAAATCCTTCACCAGCGACAGATCGACCCTGCGGCCGAGTTCCGCCAGATGGTCCTGCGTCGGCAGCATTCCGCCCGGGAAGACGTATTTCTGGATGAAGTCGGGATTGCTGCGATACTGATCGAAAGCCTCGGGTTTGATGGTGATGATCTGCAGCCCGGCCTTGCCGCCCGGCTTCAGGCATTCGCGCAGTTTGGAGAAATAGGCAGGCCAGTATTTTTCGCCGACCGCTTCGAACATCTCGATCGAGACGATCCGGTCGTAGAGCCCTTTCTCGTCGCGGTAATCCTGGAAGCGCAGCTCGACCCGGTCGGCAAGCCCCGCCTTGCGGATGCGCTCTTCGGCAAAGGCGAGCTGCTCGCGGCTGATCGTCAATCCCGTCACCTTGCAATTCATCTCGCTGGCGGCGAATTCAGCGAAGCCGCCCCAGCCGCAGCCGATCTCCAGCACATGATCGCCGGGCCTGATGCCGGTCGCTTCGGCGAGCGCCCGGTATTTGGCGTTCTGTGCCGACTGCAGATCGTTGGCGCCGGTGGAATAGAGCGCCGACGAATAGGTCATCGTCGGATCGAGCCACTGTTTGTAGAAGTCGTTGCCGAGATCGTAATGGGCCGAAATGTTGCGCTTCGAACCGGTCTTGGTGTTGGTGTTCATCCAGTGGCGGATGCGCTCGAACACCCGCACGATGCCTTTCCTGCCGTTCGAATATTTTTCGGCCGCCTCGCCGTTGATCAGGAACAGTTCGAGGAAGGCGGTAATGTCGGGGCTCTGCCAGTCGCCGTCCATATAGGTCTCGGCAACACCGATCGTGCCGCTGGTCATCGCCCGGCTGGCAAGGTTCCAGTTGTTCAGCTTGACGGCGGCGCGGGGGCCCTCGATCCGGCCTTCGATCAGCGCCTTGCGTCCGTCCGGAAGCTCGAGCGCGAGCGCACCGTGCTGCATCTGCAGGAGGCCGCGCAGCGCGAACTTCGCCTTCAATGGCAGGCCCTTCGAAAAGCGGCCAAGATTATCGGCCGTAAGCGCCAGTGCGCCGCGGGCAAAGGAATTCCAGTCTTCTGCAGTGGTCATGATCGGTTCCTCCAGCCGTTAGCCGGTTAAGGACAGAGATTGCATGAGCCAGCCCCCGGCATTTCTGCGAACGCTAATGTCATTCAGCAGCTTCTGCAATATGGGATGGATGGCGCACACTTACCGGTGGCGGCGGGGCAGGGCGCGAGATGTATTTCGCCCCCTTGATCCAGAGCTTGAGCGCCTCCCAATGGATGCCGGCGACGATCTTGAAGGTCAGGAAGGGAATGCGCGCCGTCAGCCCGGCAAGGGTGGCGGTGGCGAGCGGCTTCATCGCGCCGGAGAAGGTCGCCGCGAGCAGCGGTCCCTGCCGATCTGTCTCCAGGATCCGCCAGCGGATCTCGTCGCCCGGCGGAAGCATGCGGAAGTGATAGTCCATATCCATGCCGATGAAGGGAGAAACATGGAAAAGCTTGCTGCAGCTCTGCCGTAGCCCGCTGTCCGAAAGCTCGCCAAGACCGACGGGGCAAACATAGGTGTGCCGCTCGCCAAAAGTGTTCCTGACCTCGTAGATCATGGCGATGAGGTCGCCGGACGCACCATAGGCATAATAGACAGAAATCGGATTGAAGACGTAACCGAGGATACGCGGATAGCAGACGAGCAGAATGCGCGCCGCCCTCTCGCCAAGTCCGGCGTCCTCAAGCAGCCGGTCGGCATAGGCGCGCAGCGGCATCCCGGCGGTACCGGTGTGATCGGCTTCGTGAAAAGCGACGAGGTTGCGGCTGTTGACGGAGAATACCGGCGACAGGCGGTCGGCTTCCGCAAGCCGGTCGAGATCGACGAGCAGCGAGAAGACCTTGTACTGGAAGCGGTGTCCGAAGGGCTTCATGCGCTGGTGCATGACGCTGCCGCAATAGAGCGCGGCGGCGGCATCCGGCGGCGGACCATTCCGCCCCATACTCGCGCCATGCTTTTGCGGGCGGACAGTCATGCCGCCGCGTCCAGAAGAGGTTCGCGGGAAGAAGCCTGGATGGCCCGCCAGGGGATCACCCCGCCCAGGGCTTCCGCCGCCGCCAGGCCGGATACGAGTCCATCCTCATGGAACCCGTAGCCCGTCCAGGCGCCCGCGAAATAGCAATTGTTGTTTCCCTGGATCGACGCGATCTCCCGCTGGGCCGCCATGCCTTCCGCCGAGAATTGCGGATGCTCGTAGCTGAACTCGGCAAAGACCTTCGCCGGATCCGGCTCGCGCCCGGGATTGAGCGTCACGAAGAGCGGCAGCGTGGGATCGATGCCCTGCAGCCGGTTCATCCAGTAGCTGACGGCAACCTCGGCGCGGCCATCGTCCTCGCTGGAGCGCAGGTAGTTCCACGATGCCCATACCTTCTGCCGCTTGGGCATCAGCGACAGATCGCGGTGCAGCACGACGCGGTTCGGCTGGTAGGGTACGGCCCCGAGCAACCGCTTCTCGCGATCGGTGGCATCGACGAGCATTCTCGCCGTCTGGTCGCTGTGCGAGGCGAAGATCACCTTGTCGAAATGCTGCTCGTTGCCACTGTCGTCGATCACGGTCACGCCATCAGCGTTACGCATCACGCCGCGCACGCCGCAGGAAAGCTTCAACCGGCTGCCGAGCGGCGCCAGCAACTTTTCCAGATAGTTGCGGCTGCCGCCGGTCACCGTCCGCCACTGATGCTGCTTGGTATAGATCAGCCGGTGATTGTCGAAGAAGTTGACGAAGTGCTCGGCCGGAAACTGCATCATCCGCTGCGACGGCGTCGACCAGATGGCAGCCGCCATCGGCACCAGGTAATTGTTGGTGAACCCGGGGGAAAAGCCGCGCCAATCGAGATAATCGCCGATCGAGCGTGATGCCAGATGGCCGGCGGCGCGGTCTTCCAGGCAGGTCTTGTTGAAGCGCAGGATCTCGCGGATCATCAACAGGAAGGACGGGCGCAGCAGATTGCGTTTCTGCGCAAACAGCGAAGAGAGACCGCAGCCGCTCCACTCAAGACGGCCCTCGTCCAGCGACAGCGAGAAGCTCATGTCGCTGGCATGCGTTGCGACGTCGAGCTCGGCAAACAGCGCGGTGAGATTGGGGTAGTTGCATTCGTTATAGACGATGAAGCCGGTATCGACAGAAATGTGCTTCCCGTCATAATCGACATCGACGGTCGCCGTGTGCCCGCCGGGGCGGCTGTTCTTTTCGAACAGCGTGACGTCATGCATCGGATTGAGTGCCCAGGCAGCCGAAGCACCCGAAATGCCGGAGCCGATCACGGCGATTCTCAAGCGTTCCTGCGGCGGCCGGGCGATGTGAAAATGCGCGTTCATGCAGCGTCCTTTATGGCGTTGTAAGCTTTCAGCGCGCGGTCGCGGGCGGCGGCGTGATCGACGATCGGTTTGGGATAGGTGTCACCGAGAATGATACCTGCTTTCTTGAGCACCGCAGCCGGCGCATCGAAGGGGCGGTGGATGTATTTGGTGTCGAGCTTTGCGAGCTCGGGGATGAATTCGCGCACATAAGTGCCGTCGGGATCGAACTTTTCGCCCTGCAGCACCGGATTGAAGATGCGGAAGAATGGCGAGGCATCGGCGCCGGAGCCCGCGACCCACTGCCAGTTGGCCGCGTTGCTCGCCGGATCGGCATCGACAAGCGTGTCGCGGAACCACTTTTCACCGCGCCGCCAGTCGATCATCAGGTCCTTGATCAGGAACGAGCCGGTGATCATCCTGACGCGATTATGCATGATCCCATGCCGCCAGAGCTGACGCATGCCGGCGTCGACGATCGGATATCCCGTCAGGCCGCGCGTCCAGGCGTCGAAATGCGCCTTGTTGTTATGCCATTCGAAACCGTCGAAACGATCGTTCCAGTTGGCATAGGGCAGCTTCGGGAAGTGGAAGAGCAGATGATAGCAGAATTCCCGCCAGGCAAGCTCCTTGCGGAAATGCACGAAATCATCCGGCGAGACGCGCTTCGATAATCCGCGCGTCGCATCCCATATGCGGGCAGGCGATATTTCTCCGAGTGCCAGATGCGGGGACAGCATGGAGGTGGCTGTAACCGAGGGGAAGTCGCGATCCTTCTTGTAGCCGCTCAGGCGATCGTCGACGAAATCGGCAAGCTTCTCCAGCGCCGCATCCTCGCCAGGCGTCCAGACCTCGTCGAAGGCCGACGCCCAGTTCGGCTTCACCGGCAATAGCTTCCAGGAGGCGAGGCTGTCGGATTGCGGCCAATGGCTGGGGAAGGCGATCTTCTTCGGCGCTTCCAGCGGATGCGGCGGCTCTCCGGAGCCCTCCAGCGCCCGCCAGAACGGCGTGTAGACCCGGTAGGGCGTGCCGCCGCCGGTCTTCAGCTTAGAAGGCTCGTGCAGCAGCTGCCCGGCAAAGCTCTGCGCCTGTACGGCCTGCCGCTCTAGTTCGTGCTTGATGCGCGTGTCGATGGCGATCCCAGGCGGATCGTAGCGGCGGTTCCAGAGCACCGTTTCGGCACCCGTCGATTTGATCAGCGCGTGCAGTACATCGAGCGCGTTGCCGCTGAGAAGCACAAGTTTACTGTGATGCTTTTGAAGCGACCGGTCGAGTGCTTCAAGAGAGTGGTGAAGCCACCAGGCCTGGGCAGCGCCAAGCGGGCCATTGCCCGACGATTCGGGCTCGCGGATATAGATAGGAATGACTGGCTTTCCCAAGGCGCAAGCCTCGTGCAGCGCGTGATTGTCGTCCAGACGCAAATCCTTGCGAAACCAGACAATAACCGGTTTTTCCACTGCCTTCGCCAACGCCGTCATTCCCTGTTCTGTTCTTTTGGTCTGCTACGCACTTACGGCGCCTCTGGATCAAAAGTTTCAGACGGAGAGACAGTTTTATTCACACGTCAGGCGGACATGAAAAAGGCCGGTCGAAACCGGCCCTTTCCGGGGAATGACGTCGGTCAGTTGTCATACTCGCGGCAGCGATCGCTGATCGATGCGCCGCCCTGACCGGCACGGCTATCGACGACGCCCTGCTGCGGCATATTCGGGCAATCGAGCACGCCACGCGGCTCGCCGATGCTCTCGGTCGTCACCGGATCGACCGGCTCGACACGAACAGGATGCGTGCCGTTGTTATCAACGCTCATATCGGACGAATAGCGCGGTGCATCCGGTGCCGTCGTATCGTAGGCCGGTGCCGATTGCGCGAAGGCGGGCGCGGCGAGGCCGATGGCGAGCAGCGATGCTGCGGCAAATGTCTTACGCATGGAGAAACTCCTCCTTATTCTGCTTCCTCACTATGGGTGACCAAGGCGAAACCCGTGGGACGAGCCATTGTTCCGAAATTTCCCGTTGAAGTTTCAGTCCGCAAAAGCCGGTGTGGTTACGCGTAAACCTTAACAGGCGAAGCCGCTGGTCACAGCTTCTGCCGCGTGATTAGGAAGCGCCATGCCGTATGATGCGGCGCGTGGGGTTCAGGTGGTCATTTCCTTTATCGAAGCAGCGGATATGTCGTTCAAGGCTGCCTTGTCGGTTGCCGTGACGATCGGCGGTATGATGGCCGCCACCGCCATCCTGAAGAGCGAATCCGCCGAGAGCCAGCGTCTTGACCTGTCGAGGCCCGTCCTGTGGACGTCCGAACCGGTCCGCGTACCGCCACCGCTGAATTTCGCGTCGGGTGATGGCGAAGCTAGCGGGCGCTTCTGCGTCAGCGAGATCGGCCTGCGCATCGATTGCGATCTGATCAACACGGCATCGTCGTCGCTCTGATCAGAGCGTGCCGCCATCCTTGTAATAGCTTGGATATTGCACGAATTCTGGATCGCGTCCGCTATCGCCTTCTGTGCGTTCGGCTTTGCCTTCGCGCGTTTCGGCATAGCCATGGCTGATCAGCCAATCCTGCACGATATGGCGCATCGCTTTGTCGCGCTCGGCTATGCCGAACTCAGCCATGAACCGCTGAAGGGCTTGCTCGCACCGTTCTGAAAAATCCTCTGCCATCAGATGGTAAGCGGCGAGGGCGGGGTTTGTTCCACACATCGAAGTGCAGAAAAAAGAAGAGCCGGTTCGCTGACGAACCGGCTCATTCAATCTATCAGCTATGCTGACTAACGTGGTTCCCCTCTGGCCGGACGGCGCAAAAGCAGAATGAGTTTACGGATCAAAAGTCGGATCGTTCTGACGATAAAGGAATTGCAGGAATATCGCCTATTTTTCTGACGTCGGCCCTTCGCCCGAGGTCTTGAAGTATGAAACAGTTGTTTCAATCCATTCGGCGCCTGGAATCTTGCCAAGGGCAAGAAGCACACCGGCCGATGTGGAAGCAACGAGGAGGCCTATAATCGCCTTGGCGACCAACTTTCGGCCCTCGCTGAAGACTTCTTTTCCCAAGGCTGATTTTGCGATGGCCGACCAGAAGTTTTGCAGAGTACCTGTCATGGCAAGCACGTCGCGTTTGTCGGCGTCTTTACTATTTGCCCATTGGGTTACAGTACCAAGCGCTATAGTTACTTCCAGCGCAGTGTCCGTCCTCGCTTCCAAGTCTCTACTAAGCGCCACAAGACTCTGAGATAGTGCTGCGACTGAATCTCTATCGATATCGATGGCGTTCTCTCGAAAGACTCTCCAATCCTCAAACTGCGCCGCCGCGGCGAAAACCAATTCGACATGAGATCGAAGAAGTTCGAATAGCGTCGGCGATAGTTCCTCCGCATCACCGCCTAGGACGCGCCCGCACGTCTGATTGTACATTCCGATCTGGATAATGTTTGCACGAGTTTCCAGCTTTTCTTGAAGCGTTGTAAATGCGTCGCGAAGGCGGGGTGAGCAGTTTGACAGCGAGAGCTGATCGTTAACATAGGCGCCCTTTTCCATAGCGGTATCAAGGGCCGCAGCAGCGATATCCTTTTCGCGCTCACGTGTGCGTAACGGCTGGTCAACGACGACGACGCGGTCGCCCTCAAAGCCAAACTGGAACGCTGCGGGTTTTTGGCCGGGCACGGTATCGAGAACCTCGTCAGGGCCGAGCTGATTGAGACCGATTCTCAGGCCAGCTGTCAGGTTCGCTATACCAGCAAAGTCATGAAGGAGAACGCGCACGTGTCCGCTGACGTGCGAACCGTTTTCCTGCTCGTAGCGACCCTCTGCAAGATTTTGAAGGGTTCCGATCAAGCCTTCGAGCCGCTCCACGTCGGCAGTGCGAAGAGTGTCAATTTTGCCTAGTTGCCGTCTTACCTCAGAGCGAAGCTCGTTGAGCTTCTTGCCAGCGAAGCCAGCGCCTTCAAATCGAGGGTCGGATTTTTGAATTGCTCTTTCGATCCGAGCGAGACGGGTGTCCATTTCTTGAAGAAGATTTCGGAGCTTGTCCGGCCTCATCGTTTTCCCATCGCCGTGAACTCATTGGTAATATACGGCGACAGTTCGGACGGCGCTAGGCTGTCCAATCAAACTTATCCACAAGGCTGCTATCGAGAACGAGGAGAAAGTAGCGGAAATAAAAAGGGCCGCGCTATGCAGCGCAGCCCTTCAGAATTTGGCTCCCCGGGCCGGATTCGAACCGGCGACCTGTCGATTAACAGTCGAATGCTCTACCGCTGAGCTACCAGGGATCACCGCTTGCCGCGGTGTGAGTGGGCTAATACAAATGCTTGTTCGATTTGCCAAGCGGTTTTTTCAAAAAAATGACATCTGCTTGCAATTGCTGCACTTATCCCCATCTCCTGTGGATGACTGACGGGAAAAACAACACTGGAAATTCGCGAGCCAAGCGCTTTGGCATCGATCATGCGACCGGGGAGCTCGTTCTTGGCTCCTGGCGCATCCCGCTGCCGCGCTCGCGCATGGCGCGGATCGGCATCGGACTGCTGCTGATTGTCTGTGGCTTCCTGGGGTTTCTGCCCATCCTCGGCTTCTGGATGTTGCCGCTGGGCTTCATCGTGCTGTCGCACGATCTGCCTTTGGCGCGCCGCTGGCGCCGCAGGCTGTCGGTCTGGTGGCACCGGCGGGGCAGGCCCGCCGGTAGCTAAAGTCTGGAATCAGGCGAAGAAGCCCGCGGCCCAGTAGAACAGCGCCGAGATCAATGCCGCCGCCGGCAGCGTCACCACCCAGGCGATGACGATATTGCCGGCAAGCCCCCACCGCACCGCTGAGACGCGCTTTGCCGCGCCGACGCCGATGATGGCACCGGTAATCGTATGCGTCGTCGAAACCGGAATGCCGAGCCATGTCGCGCCGAACAGCGTCAGCGCTCCGCCGGTCTCGGCGCAGAAACCCTGCATCGGATTGAGCTTGGTGATCTTCGATCCCATCGTGTGGACGATTCGCCAGCCGCCGAAGAGCGTACCGAGCGCCATCGCCGTCTGGCAGGAAAGCACCACCCAGAGCGGAACGTGGAAGCTGCCGCCGAGATAGCCCTGCGAATAGAGAAGCACGGCAATGATGCCCATGGTCTTCTGCGCATCATTGCCGCCATGGCCAAGCGAATAGAGCGAGGCGGAGACGAACTGCAGGATGCGGAAGGTGCTATCGACGGCAAACGGCGTCTGCCGCACGAAGATCCACGAGACGGCGAGCACCAGGAACAGCGCCAGCAGAAAGCCGATCATCGGCGACAGCACGATGGCTCCTGCCGTTTTCAGCAGGCCGCCCCAGACGATCGAGCTGAAGCCGACCTTGGCGAGGCCGGCGCCGACGAGACCGCCAACGAGCGCATGCGACGAGCTCGACGGTATCCCGAAGACCCAGGTGACGATGTTCCAGATGATTGCGCCCATCAAGGCCGCAAAAATCACCAGCGGGCTGACGATCTCGGGATTGATGATGCCGGTGCCCAGCGTTTCCGCCACATGCAGGCCGAAGAACAGGAAGGCGATGAAATTGAAGAACGCCGCCCACATCACGGCATATTGGGGCTTCAAAACACGAGTCGAGACGATTGTCGCGATCGAGTTCGCCGCATCGTGCAGTCCGTTCAGGAAATCGAAGAACAGCGCGACCGCGATCAGTCCGATCAGCAGCGGAAAGGCGAGGGTGGCATCCATCAGACGTTCTCGATCACGATGCCGCTGATTTCGTTGGCAACGTCCTCGAACCGGTCGACCACCTTTTCGAGCTCGGCATAGATCTCGCTGCCGATAATATAGGCCATCGGGTTGGAGGCGCCGTGACGGCGGAACAGGTCTTTCAGACCGAGATCGTAAAGCTCGTCCGACTTGCCTTCGACACGCGTGACTTCCTCAGCGATCGATGTCAGCCGCTGCGCATTGGCGCCCATCCGGTCGAGAAGCGGAATGGCCTCGGCAATCAGATGTGCCGCCTTGACGATTTCCTTGCCCATCTCCTGCATACCGGGATCGAAGCTCTTCTGTTCGAACAGGCGGATGGTCTTGACCGTCTTGTGCATCATGTCGATCGCGTCATCGAGCGACTGGATCAGATCCTTGATGTCGCCGCGGTCGAATGGCGTGATGAAGCTGCGGCGCACGGCCAGCAAAACTTCGCGGGTAATATCGTCGGCCTCGTTTTCCAGCGTGACGATGCGGTTGCAATGCCGCTCGGTATCGTTTCCGGCCAACAATTCGTTCAGCGATTCCGCCGCGCCGACGACGGTGCGCGAGTGCTGAGCAAAAAGATCGAAGAATCGATCTTCGCGCGGAAGAAGTTTGCGAAACCAGCTTAACATGGCGACCCCGTGAGTGCTTGAGTTGTCACGCAACTGTCACAAATGGGGTCCTGTTGCAATAAAAGCCGGGCCGAACATACCGCGCCAGCAGGCTTTTCCACGCGTTTGAGGCAGGTTTCACACAGCCTCGGGAATACGATTCTCTTAATGAAGGTCGAGTGTCAGCTGCCGGTTCTTGATTTGAGGCAGAGGCAGGCCGATATCGATCTTGCCGAACACGCGCCGTCTGCGCTCCTCGTCCTTTTCCCGCTCGGCGCGGCTGGCAGCCACGGTCGCAAGCGCATTCGCAATCACCTGTTCGGCATGGGTCATAGGAACCTCCGTCTGATGTTCCTATTTTGTTCTCATTCAAGCGAATAGTCAAGTCTGCTCATTCACCGAAGTAGAACAGCGGCTCGCGGGTCAGTTCGCCGTTGCCGATATGGCCATACAAGTCCTGGCCGAGGATCCAGTAGGTAATTTTTTGCGTCGTCAGGGAGAAAACATAGTCTCCGTCGATCCAGTGCTCGGCCTTGCTGCCGCCGATTGGGAACAAAAACTTGCCTGCTTGAAATAGGACCGCTTTCTCAGACTTATGATCGAAAATGTATCTCGTTTTCGCCATGTGTCATCCCGCTTCTATACGCAGGATG
Source organism: Rhizobium sp. 05N430 (assembly GCF_056396985.1). Taxonomy (NCBI): domain Bacteria; kingdom Pseudomonadati; phylum Pseudomonadota; class Alphaproteobacteria; order Hyphomicrobiales; family Rhizobiaceae; genus Rhizobium; species Rhizobium sp. 05N430. The sequence goes on from NZ_JBFTMO010000008.1 coordinate 39,666, forward strand.
CAACGTCACATGGGATCTTGATCATGTCTATATTATCAGAAGTAGAGTCGGATTATATTCACAGATAAGCTTTAGCTTAAACAGCATTATCCCAAAAATGGATAATACATCACCGGCCGCAGGGGCGGGGATTTATTCCGGCAATACAAGCTTAGATTGTTGAATTTGGAGGCCTCGCCCGGAATTGAACCGGGGTACAAGGATTTGCAGTCCTCTGCGTCACCACTCCGCCACGAGGCCATCCGTGAACGACTTGTTCAGTGGTGGCGCGGATTTAGAATGATCCAAAGGAAACCGCAAGAGGTGTTTTTCGAAAAATCTTGACCGGCAATAACTCGTCCACCGTCAATCGGCATCCGGCGCCCTTGATCATTCAGCGAATCCGCTCATTATCCATATATGAGGAATATCTCAAAACCCTTTGTCACCAAGGATGATCCCGACCGCCACATCCGGTGCCAGGACGCGCTGCAATTCGCGTTCCGCGATTTGATCGAGGCGGCGGTTGCCGCCGGATGGAGTGAGCAGGAAGCGCTGGATGCCGTCGGCTATCTTGCCGAAGGGCATATGCAGGAGCGGGTAGCGAGGGCGGACGCCGCGGCATTGGCGGCGCTTTTGAAGACAATGCGCTGATCCGCGCGGCGATCAACGCCTCAATTCGATCTTTGAAGCGCGGCAATCGGCGAGACGCCACCTGTGGTGACGCTGGGTGCGGCAGAGCCGATCAGTGGAATGCAGAGAATGATTGCGACGAAACCGCCGATAAAGCAGGCGCCGAGTATCAGGGATCTGTTCATGCCTATTCCGCGTTCGCTTCGATTGCGGCCTTTGTCGCATGGGAAGCTGACAGGTTCCTGAAACGCTGTTCAGGGTCTCGGTGCGGATTTCAGATAAAGATAGGCGCCGATGGCAAAAAAGCTAAGCGTCAAGCCCGGCCAGGCGATGAACACGGTCGTGTAGCCGCATGCGCCAGTGAAGCAATCTCCGAGCGTTCCCGCCAAGGATAGCCGCATGGACAAGACGCCCGCAAGAATGACGCTTGCGGCGGCGATCAGCAGCAGAATGAAAATCGTAAAACCCGTGCTTCGCATTCGAACCTAAAGAGCGGGCCTACTGATTCCTGCCTGCTGCGCTGTGATTGTCCTCAACTCGTCCGGCTGTTGACCAGCCCGCAGCAAAGAATGCCGACGAGCGCCGCACCGATGAACAAGTCGAAGAGTGTGAAATGCACGAACATGGCAGACATGGCCTGCTCCTCCTCATTTCCTCCGGTTGCAAGAATACCACAGGGCCACGCTTTATGCCACTTCGGAGTTTGGAATGCGCTCCGGCGCACGCGACAGCGCCGCGTCCACTCAAGTATTCTTGCCGCAGCCGCGCGCGGAGCCTTGAAAGCATCCGAACCCGGGATTAAGAGACGCATGTAGCCGCTGAAAACGGGCAAGAGGATAAGATGGATTTCGAAGCAGCACGCGTGAAGATGGTCGACAACCAGATCCGTACGACGGACGTGACGTCCCATTCCGTGTTGAGCGCGTTCCTGACGGTCGAGCGCGAAACTTTCGTGCCTGAAAAGTCGAAGGCGCTGGCCTATATCGATAATGACGTCGAGATCTGTCCCGGCCGCTTCCTGATGGAAGCCTCGCCGCTGGCAAAGCTGCTGCAGCTTGCCGCGATCACCAAGGACGACACGGTTCTCGAAGTCGGCTGCGGTACCGGCTACACCTCGGCGCTGCTGTCGCTGATCGCCGGTTCGGTTACCGCTCTCGAATCCGATGAAGCGCTTGCCGCAACGGCAAAGGCCAATCTGGCAGCCTATCCGAATGTCGCCGTTGTCACCGGCGGTCTCGAGAAGGGCCATACGGCCGGCGCGCCTTATGATCTGATCTTCGTCAACGGTTCCGTCGAGCATGTTCCGGCAGCTCTTCTCGGCCAGCTCGCCGAGGGCGGCCGTCTGGTCACGGTCGAGGGTTACGGCAACGCCGCCCGCGCCAAGGTCTTCGTTTCCGAGCGCGGTGCCGTTTCCGAAAACGTCTTCTTCAACGCGTCGGTCAAGCCGCTGCCGGGCTTCGCAAAGCTGCGCGAATTCGTGTTCTGAGCAGCATTGCATTGCTCCTTGACGATGCGGGCGCCTCGGGCGCCCGTTTGCGTTTGCGGCGCTGAAACCGGGCCGGGCAGACGGTCCGCAGTTCATCCAACAAAACTGTGCATGGACGCATTCATTTGATTCGCGATGATTTTTTTCGCGTCTTGGGTATTCTAGTGTCTAGGTGATTCGGATGCCCACACCACGCAATCCGATCGTTGCTTTTAGCATAACGGGGATAGATATGGCTCAGCCAAGCGTAGCGCGTGAACCGTCCATGGAAGAGATCCTGGCGTCGATCCGCCAGATCATCGAGAGCAATGATCCGGGTGCCGGCAAGGCCATTTCCCAATCTCTGCCGCCGGTTTACGGCGATGACGGCGAAGACGAGGGCAGCGACTCCAACATCCGTCTGACCGTCGACGACACCTATGCCAATGTCGAGTTTCCCGAGCCGGTGATGCAGGCCGATCCACGCTTCGTCGCCGCCAATTCGGCAGGCACGCGCGATATCGAGGAGCCCGCGCGCTCCATGTCGCTTGCCGATGTCGCCGCCCGGGTTCGTGCCGCCTCCGAGCGTCTGCCGGCCCAGCCGCCGCGCGAGCTTCCGCCGGTCTTCCGCCAGCCGGAACCCGTGGCCGAGCCCGTCGCTGAACAGGTCCGTGCACCGGTCGAGCATGTATCCGCTCCCGTCGTCGCCCCGCTGCCGGCATCGAAGCCGGCGCCGCTTGTTGCCGAAGCCGCACCGGTGGACGCTGCCCCTCAGCCGGTAGCAGCCGCTGCCACAGAAGTGTTCCCGGAGCCGCAGGCAACGATCGCTCCGCAGGCCGAAATCGCGCCGGAGGCACCCGTCGTCGAAGCCCCGGTTGCCATGCCCCAGTTTCTGCCGCAGATCATGGAAGAAGCCCAGGCGCTGATCTCGCAGGATGCCAGCCTTCAGGTCGCACGTTCCTTCGAGGAACTGGCGCTTGCCATCGATGGCGCCGAGCGCCGCTCGCTGGATGAGATCGCCGAAGACATGCTGCGTCCGATGCTGCGCGAATGGCTGGACGACAATCTGCCGACGCTGGTCGAACGCCTCGTGCGTGAAGAAATCGAGCGCGTGGCGCGCGGTCCGCGCCGCTAACCGGAAACGCTTTTTACCGAACAAGCCGCTCCGGTCTCCGGGGCGGCTTTTTTATTGACTTGCCCGCAGCCATCCTATTTACAAACCCCATCCTAAAACCCCGAAGTTTGGTCATAAAATGCTCGACAAGACCTACGATTCCGCCGCAGTCGAACCCAAAATCGCTGCGAAATGGGACGAAGCCGATGCTTTCCGCGCTGGCGCCAACAAGAAGCCCGGTGCCGAAACGTTCACGATCGTCATCCCGCCGCCGAACGTGACGGGCTCCCTGCACATGGGCCACGCGCTCAACAATACGCTGCAGGATATCATGATCCGTTTCGAGCGCATGCGCGGCAAGGATGTGCTGTGGCAGCCGGGCATGGACCATGCGGGTATCGCCACGCAGATGGTCGTCGAGCGCAAGCTGATGGAACAGCAGCTTCCGGGTCGCCGCGACATGGGCCGCGACGCCTTCATCGACAAGGTCTGGGAATGGAAGGCTGAATCGGGCGGCCTGATCTTCAACCAGCTGAAGCGCCTTGGCGCCTCCTGCGATTGGTCGCGCGAACGCTTCACCATGGACGAGGGTCTGTCGCAGGCCGTTCTCGAAGTGTTTGTAACGCTTTACAAGCAGGGGCTCATCTACAAGGACAAGCGTCTGGTCAATTGGGATCCGAAGCTGCTGACGGCGATTTCCGACATGGAAGTCGAGCAGCTCGAGGTCAAGGGTAACCTCTGGCATCTGCGCTATCCGCTGGAAGAGGGCGTCACCTACCAGCATCCGGTTGCCTTCGACGAAGACGGCAAGCCGACCGAATTCGAAACCCGCGATTATCTCGTCGTCGCCACGACCCGCCCGGAAACCATGCTTGGCGACACCGGCGTTGCCGTCAATCCGGATGACGATCGCTATACGTCGATCGTCGGCAAGCACGTCATCCTGCCGATCGTCGGCCGCAAGATTCCGATCGTTGCCGACAGCTATGCCGATCCGACCGCCGGTACCGGCGCCGTCAAGCTGACGCCGGCGCATGATTTCAACGACTTTGACGTCGCCCGGCGCACCGGTCTGCGCGCTATCAACGTGCTGGACGTCGACGGCTCTGTCATCATCAAGGAAAACGAGGACTTTCTGGAAGGTCTCGACAATCCGGCTGCCCTGCATGGCGCCTGGGATCGTCTCGAGGGCCAGGATCGCTTCGCGGCGCGCAAGATCATCGTCGAGATTTTCGAAGAAGCCGGCCTGCTCGACAAGATCGAGCCGCACAAGCACATGGTTCCGCATGGCGACCGCGGCGGCGTGCCGATCGAGCCGCGCCTGACGGAACAGTGGTGGGTCGACAACAAGACGCTCGCCAAGCCGGCGATCGCCTCGGTTCGCGAAGGCCGCACCAAGTTCGTGCCGAAGAACTGGGAAAACACCTATTTCCAATGGATGGAAAACATCCAGCCCTGGTGCATCTCCCGCCAGCTCTGGTGGGGACACCAGATCCCGGCCTGGTACGGTCCGGATGGCCAAGTCTTCGTCGAGAAGACCGAAGAGGAAGCGCTGCAGGCTGCGATCCAGCACTATCTGTCGCATGAAGGCCCGATGAAGGCCTATGTCGAGGACCTGCTGGAGAACTTCAAGCCGGGCGAAATTCTGACCCGTGACGAAGACGTTCTGGATACGTGGTTCTCATCGGCGCTCTGGCCGTTCTCGACGCTCGGCTGGCCGGAGAAGACCCCGGAACTGGCGCGCTATTACCCGACCAACGTTCTGGTCACCGGCTTCGACATCATCCCGTTCTGGGTGGTTCGCATGATGCAGATGGGTCTGCACTTCATGAAGGACGAGGATGGCAATCCGGTCGAGCCGTTCCATACCGTCTATATCCACGCGCTGGTCCGCGACAAGAACGGCCAGAAGATGTCGAAGTCGAAGGGCAACGTCATCGACCCCCTGGAACTGATCGACGAATACGGCGCCGACGCGCTGCGTTTCACGCTGGCCATCATGGCGGCACAGGGCCGCGACGTGAAGCTCGACCCGGCGCGTATCGCCGGCTACCGCAACTTCGGCACCAAGCTCTGGAACGCCACGCGCTTTGCCGAGATGAACGGCGCCAAGAGCGACCCGAACTTTGCGCCTGACAGCGTCAAGCTGACCATCAACCGCTGGATCCTGACGGAACTTGCCCGTGCGGAACGTGACGTAACGGAAGCCATCGAGGCCTATCGTTTCAACGATGCGGCTGGCGCGCTTTACCGTTTCGTCTGGAACCAGGTCTGCGACTGGTATCTGGAACTGCTGAAGCCTGTGTTTAGCGGCGAGGACGAGGCTGCCAAGGCGGAAGCGCAGGCCTGCAGCGCCTATATTCTCGAAGAGATCTACAAGCTGCTGCATCCCTTCATGCCGTTCATGACGGAAGAGCTGTGGGCGCATACCGCAGGCGAAGGCATCGAGCGCGATACACTCGTCTGCCACGCCGACTGGCCGGTACCGTCCTTCTCCGACGATGCCGCCGCAGACGAGATCAACTGGCTGATCGATCTGGTGTCCGGCATCCGCTCGGTTCGCGCCGAGATGAACGTCCCGCCGTCAGCGACCGCGCCGCTGGTCTTCGTCAACGCCAATGCGCTGACCCAGGAGCGCCTGTCGCGCCACGACGCGGCGATCAAGCGCCTGGCGCGCGTGGAGACTGTCTCGCTTGCCGACACTGCGCCGAAGGGCGCTGCACAGATCGTCGTCGGCGAAGCCACGGCCTGCCTGCCGCTCGGCAGCCTGATCGACCTTTCGGCCGAGAAGTCGCGTCTCGAAAAGGCGATCGGCAAGACCGAAGGCGAGATGGCCCGCATCAACGGCAAGCTGTCGAACGAGAAGTTCGTCGCCAACGCCAATCCCGAAGTGGTCGAAGCCGAGCGCGAGCGCCTGGCCGAACTGCAGGGGCAAATGGAAAGCCTGACGGTTGCGCTGGCGAGGGTGAACGAAGCTTAATCCACTCTTGGTAGTAAACTATTCCAAAGCGGCGTCCGGCCTTGCATGGGCGCCGTTTTGCGTTCGCAGCAATCCGAATCGGAAGAACTTGCTCATATGCGCCGCCGATCACGCTGAATCGGGCGGTTTTGCAAATTATTCAGTGGGTAGGGCCGAAAAAACTGACTGTTGTCAGATTGATACAGGGGCAGATCGGCTTGGAAGGATAATCCAAAACTAACCCGGAATGATTAGTTTATTGGGATAAAATTTTACCATACGCAAAAATTTGACGTGCTCGTCAATTTCTTACGTCAATTTAACTTCTTGCATGCATTGTGGCGTCATGAAGGCGCGCATTGTCATCCGCGCTATTCCTTTGCAAGGTGCAGCATCTGCATTGCTTGAGTGGGGGAGACACAATGGCATCTCGTATGTTTTCCAAGGGCGTAGCATCGCTCATTATCCTTTCGTCCGTCGCGATGCCGTCCTTTGCGGGCGGTCTGGAACGCGGCGGCTACAATATCGATCAGCTGTTCGATACCGGTCCGTTTTCGTTCAATTCGGGCGTTACCTATGTGATGCCGCAGCGCAAGCTGAAGAATGTGAAGGACGAAGACACATCGATGACCATCAACGGTGGTGGTGACCTGAGCGGACGTCCGAACTACGCTGACGAGACCGAGAATTATGCGGTTCCCTACGCCGGTTTCAGGGGTAACGTCGGAGACATCGACTGCTTGGTCGATTATTCCGAGCCCTTCGGTGCGCATACCAATCCCGGCGTGAACTGGGCAGGGGCGAACGACAATATCGAGACCAAGGTGACGAGCCACAACTACGCCGGAACCTGTTCATACAAGTTCGATGTCGGCCAGGGCCAGTTTCGCCTGATTGGCGGCGCCTTCTATCAGGAGATCGACGCGTTCAAGGAACGCCAGGTTATCACCATCCCGCCGGTATTGGGAACGGGTATCGGCCGCCTCGATTTGACGGGAGAAGGCTGGGGCTGGCGCGCTGGTGTCGCCTACGAAATTCCCGAATATGCTTTGCGGGCAAGCCTCGTTTACAACAGCCGGGTGAAATACGACAATCTCGACGGTACAGTTGACCTCACCCAGGTTCCGGCATTCCTCGACCCGACCAATCCGGCGCTGGGCAAGCGGACGGACGTTTTCGGTTCTGCCGATGCACCAGACTCGCTTGAGCTCAAGCTGCAAAGCGGCATCGCGCCTGATTGGCTCGCTTTCGGCTCGGTAAAGTGGACAAACTGGAGCGTATTGCAGTCGATCGCCTTCTGCCCGACAGCAACAAAGGGCGTTAAATGCACCTCGGGCGGGGCGACCGAGCTCACATCGCTTGACCTTCTTTACCGCGACGGCTGGACGATCACCGGAGGTGTCGGACACAAGTTCAACGATCAGTGGGCTGGCGCAATTAGCCTCACTTGGGATCGCGGGACCAGTCAGGGATACGGCGCGCAGACTGACTCGTGGACCATCGGCGCGGGCGCGTCGTACACTCCGACGGAGAATGTCGAACTGCGGTTGGCCGGAGCAATTGGATTGCTGACCAGCGGTTCTTCACACGCCGTAACCTATGACGGCATCACATACGGCGAGGGAGTCTCATACGATTTCGGCGACGACCTTGTAACGGCACTCTCCGCCAGCCTCAAAGTCAAGTTCTAATAAAGACTTGCCAAACACAAAGCCCGGCCTAGCGCCGGGCTTTTCTTTGCTTGCTGCCATATTAATCATGCCTTTTGGCCATCCCATTTTGTGACGAATCCGCAACAGTTTTTTACGACAGTTGGCGTAAGCTCTCTCCAGGGACAATTTGTCCATTTCCCGCCACAAACAGAGCGCAGCGGTATCTTCGGGCAAGGGAATGGCAGGCGTAGGGTGCGTTTGAAAAGTAAGATGGGTCGAGTTTTTTCAGGGACAGGCAAGGGCCGATCGGGGGCCGGATTTCATTCCGCTCCATTGGCGATTCAGCTTTTCCCGCAAGGCGATTCCGCCGAAAAACTTCGCTCTCAGGTCGTGTCTTCCATCTGTCCATTCTCCGATGTTTCCGCGTCCATGATGGGCGCTGAAGAACGCCGCGATCACGCCGATACCGGTTTGGTCACATTTGGTGTTTACGACTATTGGCGAGGCGGAGAGAGAGACATTTCCTCCGCAAAAGTGACGCCGCAGGCATTGCAGGCGGGGGGGCGGGCCGGAAACCGGGCGGTCTATCGCGATGCGCAGGAAATTCACGCCCTCGAAGAAGGGCGAAAGGCTGGATGCGACGCGGGCAAAGGAGCCAGAGAGCTCGCCGCGGGATCGCTCGCCTGGAGGGAATACGCCGGGACGCGTGGCAGCGGAGTTTTTGCTGCCGGGCTGGTCTGCGATGGAAGCGAAAGAAACCGAGTGAAATGCTGACATCCGAGTTCAGACTTTTCAGATCATCTATCATGGGGCTGTCCATCGCTCTTTCAGCGGCGATTGCATCCCCAGCTGGCGCGTTTGATATCAATGCCGGCGTGACCAAGGAATCCGGTCCTTTCGATCTCTTCAAGTTCGGTTTCAAGGCTTACAAGAGCGGCCAGAAGGAAGAGGCCGTCGAAGCCTATAAATACGCCGCCGAAAAGGGGCACACCGGCTCGCGCTGGGCGCTGGCCAATATGTATGCCGACGGCGATGGCGTTACCCAGGACGATTTCGAGGCCTTCAAGATCTACAGCGAGATCGCCCAGCAGGGTGTCGAGCCCGGTTCCGAAGACACCGGCTTCTTCATCAATGCGCTTCTTTCGCTTGCCAGCTACTACAAGCACGGCATTCCGGGCAGCCCCGTCAAGACCGACCTCAATCAGGCCCGCCAGCTTTATTTCCAGGTCGCCTCCACCTTCGGCGTGCCGGAGGCGCAGTTCCAGCTGGCGCAGATGATGCTGTCCGGCGATGGCGGCAGCGCCAATCCGCTGCAGGCCAAGAAGTGGCTGAACCAGGCCCGCAAGAGCGGCCATCCCGGCGCCATGTCGGTCTTCGGCAATATTCTGTTCCAGGAGGGCCAGTCGGCTCGCGGTCTGGCAATGATGACGGCGGCGCTCGACCGCTGCAAGCCGAAGGACTGTGGCTGGATGGAATCGCTGCAGGAGCAGGCCTTCTCGGTCGCCACCGAAGGCGACCGCCGCGCGGCGGTATCGCTCTCCCACAATATCGCCACCAGTGGCGACTGATTTCCTTTAGGCGGCGAAGTCGAAATAGGCGACGACGGGCACGTGGTCCGACGGCTTTTCCCAGGCGCGCACATGCTTTTCGATCGCTGTAGAGGTCATCCGGTCGGCAGCCTCGGGCGACAGCATCAGGTGGTCGATGCGGATGCCGTTGTTCTTCGGCCACGCGCCGGCCTGATAATCCCAGAATGAATAGAGCTGTGTCGCATCGGTGGTCGCGCGCACCGCGTCGGTGAAGCCGAGGGCTTCGAGCCTGCGGAAAGCCTCGCGCGTCTGCGGCAGGAACAGCGCGTCACTCTCCCAGACCTTCGGATCGAAGCAGTCATGCGGCTCGGGAATGACGTTGTAGTCACCGGCCAGGATGAAGGCTTCCTCATATTCGAGACGCTGGATCGCGAATTGCCGCAGGCGCTCCATCCAGGCGAGCTTGTAGGTATATTTCTCGGTGTCGACGGGGTTGCCGTTCGGCAGGTACAGGCAGCCGATGCGAAGCGCCTTGTTGCCGGGCAAAGAAAAGACGGCCTCGAGGAAGCGCGCCTGCTCATCCAGCGGATCACCGGGTAGGCCGCGGTTCACTTCGTCAGGCTTGCTCTTGGAAAGGATCGCAACGCCGTTGAAACCCTTCTGGCCGTGGGTTTCGACGTGATAGCCGAGCGCCTCGATCTCGAGGCGAGGAAACCCTTCGTCGACGGTCTTGATTTCCTGCAGGCAGGCGATGTCAGGGCTGGAATCCTTCAGCCATTGCGTGAGGTTGTCGATACGCGCCTTGACGCCGTTGATGTTCCAGGTCGCGATCTTCATCCGTCACCTTTTGCTTCGTGCCGATCTTGTATCGTGATGGGCAGCGTCCGGACAAGACGATAAACCGGCCGGAAGAGATTTCTTCGGCCGGTCTGATTTGGGTGCTCTGATGTTGTTCAGATCGAAAAGCTGGTGCCGCAGCCGCAGCTGGCGACCGCGTTCGGATTGTTGATCTGGAAGGATTGGCCGAGCAGGTTGTCGACGAAGTCGATCTCGGAGCCCGCCATATAGATCAGCGACATGCTGTCGATCAGCACCTTCGCATCGTTCTTCTCGACGATCACGTCGTCGTCCTGAACGCCGTCGGCGAGATCGAACTTGTAGGAAAAGCCCGAACATCCGCCGCCTTCGACGGAAACGCGAAGGGCGCTCTTGCCGGCTTCGGCGCCGACGATGGCGGCGATTCGCTTTGCCGCGGCATCGGAGAGGGTTACTGTGGTCTCTGTCATGCTTCCTCCTGCCGGGGTCAAGATCCGGAGAGAATTGATAGAAGCCGATGATCTTTCAAACGGCTGATATCAAAAGAATTTATCACATGCGTCGTTGAAACGCATTATTGCGGAAAGCGGTTAAGAAAGCGCCGCTTTGCCGTATATACTGACTATAGGTATGAAGAGCGTGAAGCGGCGTCAATGGGCGATCCGGCCGCGAGCTCGAATGACGGTGAAGAATGACGATCGATAGGCATGCATTGGGTTTTGGAAACAGCGAGCGGGCAGTCTATGCGGCAGACCCCTGGACGACCCGCGGGCGGCTCTATGACGAAAGCTCCAGCCCGACACGTTCCGATTTCCAGCGCGACCGCGACCGCATCGTCCACACCACGGCCTTCCGCCGCCTGAAACACAAGACGCAGGTCTTCATCGCCCAGGACGGCGACCACTACCGCACGCGCCTGACGCACACGATCGAGGTGGCGCAGATCGCCCGCGCTTTGGCCCGTGCGCTCAAGCTCGACGAAGATCTGGCCGAGGGCGTGGCGCTGGTCCACGATTTCGGCCACACGCCCTTCGGCCATACCGGCGAAGATGCGCTGCATGAGGTGCTGCTGCCCTATGGCGGCTTCGATCACAATGCCCAGTCACTGCGGATCGTCACCAAGCTGGAGCGCCGCTATGCGGAATTCGACGGTATCAACCTGACCTGGGAAAGCCTCGAAGGCCTCGTGAAGCATAACGGCCCGCTGCTGACCAAGGACGGGCAGGGCACGCGCGGCCCCGTCCCGCAGCCGATCCTCGATTATTGCGAGATCCACGACCTGCAGCTCGACACCTATGCAAGCCTTGAGGCGCAGGTTGCGGCGATTGCCGACGACATCGCCTACAATACCCATGATATCGACGACGGCCTGCGCTCCGGGTACCTGACCTTCGAGATGCTGGAGGAAATTCCCTTCCTCGCCGGGCTGATGGCGGAAGTGCGCGAGCGCTATCCGAACCTCGAGGCGAGCCGCTTCACCCATGAAATCATGCGCCGCCAGATCACCCGCATGGTCGAGGATGTGATTTCCGTCGCGCAGGAGCGCCTGGCGCAGGTCAAGCCGGAGAGCGCTGACGATATCCGTCACGCCGACCGTGTCATCGCCACCTTCTCGCCGGCGATGGCCGAAACCGACAGGTTGATCAAGCAGATGCTCTTCAAGCGCATCTACCGCCATCCCGAGATCATGCGCATCCGGGCAGGGGCCGCGCAGATCGTCACCGACCTCTTCGGCGCCTATATGGCGAACCCGAAAGAGATGCAGAGCCACTACTGGGTCGATCATATCGCAGGCCTTGCAGATGCCCCGAAAGCCCGCCATGTCGGCGACTATCTGGCCGGCATGACCGACACCTATGCTATCAGCGCCCACAGGCGATTGTTTGACCACACTCCCGATTTGCGATAGGCAGCACGCGCCCGGCAAAAGGCCGGTCGATGCCTTGTGGCACAGCCTATGCATGGAAGAGTGCGATGAACCTTTTTACCGATTTCGAAGCCAGGATTAAAACCGCCCTTGAACAGATCGATCTGGTCAAGGAAAAGCGATCCGAGTTCGATTTCGGCCGCATCGCCGTCGAGCCGCCGCGTGACGCGACCCATGGCGACGTTGCGACCAACGCGGCGATGGTGCTGGCCAAGCCGCTCGGCACCAACCCGCGGGCCTTCGCCGAAATCATCATCGGCAAGTTGAAGGAAGATCCGGATGTGGCCGACGTCTCCGTCGCCGGTCCTGGCTTCATCAACATCAAGCTGTCCGTCGGCTACTGGCAGCGGCTGCTCGCGTCGATGATCGGCGCCGGCACCGATTACGGCCGCTCGACGCTCGGCACCGGCCGCAAGGTCAATGTCGAATACGTCTCGGCAAACCCGACCGGCCCGATGCATGTCGGCCATTGCCGCGGCGCCGTCGTCGGCGACGCACTGGCAAATCTTCTGTCTTTCGCCGGCTATGCCGTCGAGAAGGAATATTACATCAACGATGCCGGCTCGCAGATCGACGTGCTGGCGCGCTCGGTCTTCCTGCGGTACCGCGAGGCCCTCGGCGAGAAGATCGGCGAGATCCCGGCAGGTCTCTATCCGGGCGACTACCTCGTGCCCGTCGGCCAGTCACTGGCCAGTGAATACGGCGTGCGGTTGCACAATATGCCGGAAGAGCAGTGGATGCCCATCGTCAAGGACAAGGCGATCGATGCAATGATGGTGATGATCCGCGAGGATCTTGCAGCATTGAACGTTCACCACGACGTCTTCTTCTCCGAGCGCACGCTGCATGATGGCGGTGCCGCCGCCATCCGCACGGCGATCAACGACCTGACCTTCAAGGGCTTCGTCTACAAGGGCTCCCTGCCGCCGCCGAAGGGGCAGCTGCCCGAGGATTGGGAAGACCGCGAACAGACGCTGTTCCGTTCGACCGAGGTCGGCGACGATGTCGATCGTCCGCTGATCAAGTCGGATGGGTCCTATACTTACTTCGCCGCCGACGTTGCTTACTTCAAGAACAAGTTCGACCGTGGCTTCAACGAAATGATCTATGTGCTCGGCGCCGACCATGGCGGCTACGTCAAGCGTCTGGAAGCTGTCGCGCGTGCCGTTTCGGAAGGCAATTCGAAGCTGACGGTGCTGCTCTGCCAGCTCGTGAAGCTCTATCGCAATGGCGAGCCGGTGAAGATGTCGAAGCGCTCCGGCGACTTTGTGACGCTGCGCGACGTGGTCGAGGAAGTCGGTCGCGATTCGGTGCGTTTCATGATGCTGTACCGGAAGAGTTCCGAGCCGCTTGACTTCGATTTCGCCAAAGTAACGGAACAGTCGAAGGATAATCCGGTCTTTTACGTGCAATATGCGCATGCTCGTTGCATGTCGGTTTTCCGGCAGGCGAGGGAGGCGTTTCCGGACCTCGACGTGACCCCCGCAGAGCTTGCAAAAGCCGTCTCCGGAATCTCGGATCCCGCGGAATTGCAGCTGATTGCGAAGGCTGCTGAGTTCCCGCGCGTCGTCGAGTCCGCAGCCCAGGCACAGGAGCCTCACAGGGTCGCTTTCTACCTCTACGACCTCGCCAGTTCGTTCCATGCACACTGGAACAAAGGTAAAGATCAGACTGAATTACGATTTGTTAACGATAAGAGCCGAGAATCGAGTATTGCCAGACTAGGGCTGGTGTACGCTGTCGCTTCGGTTTTGAAGTCGGGTCTTGCCATTACTGGTACCGCCGCACCGGATGAAATGCGATAAACGTCACCAAATCCCCACATTGCGCTGGCATTGACCGCGTTGGCTTTTGAGTGGGATGGGTATGGCAGACAAACAACTTGCGTATGACGCGCGACAGAAGACGGAGCTGTTCGATGAAAACGATCCGCTTGCGGAACTCGCGCGCATCGTTGGCTTCGAGCCGCGGGTAGCCGCCAATACTGTTTCAGAGCCGGTCGGGCAGGAGCCCGCCTTCGATCTCGAAGACGAGTTGCTGCGGGAATTCGAAAGCTACGATGCGCCGCGCGCACCGGATGTTGTCGATCATCCGGCCGAGCCGGTCGCGGCCTACGAGCCCGTCGCTTACGAGCAGACTGCGCAGGTCGAGCCGGAGCCGACCTATTGCGAGACACAGGCCGTAGAGCCTGAGCCGGTCGTCCATGCCGAGCCGGCAGCCGCTTCCGCCTGGAATGCTGCGGGAGCCTTTGCTTCGGCGGATTGGACTGCGCAGCAGTCCGAGCCGGTGTCGAACGGCGCCCGTGATCTGATCGAAGAGCTTGAAATGTCGATCGGTGCAGCTGCAGCTGTTCAGTCGGTGGCACCGGCTCCGAAGGCGCCGCAGTGGTCGGCTGCCAGCATCAAGCTGCCGCTTGCCAATTTCCACACGGCTCGCCGCGAAGAACCGGCGGCTCCTGTCGCCGTGGTTCCCGAGCCGGTCGTCGCTGCGCCCGTTGCCGCCGCGCCGCAGGTGGTCGAGACCATTCCATCCGAAGCTGCAATTCACGAACTTGCAGCTCTCGATGTCGCTGACGAGTTTCCGCCGGTTTCCGGTGGTTTCCCAGCCGAGATCGATCGCCACGAAGTCGCCGAATTGCCGCAGCACGAGCCGGTCGCCGAAGCGGCAGCCGTCGAAGCCTACGCCGAACCCGTTTCGCACGATGCCGGTTTCGATCTTGCCGCCGCCGCCAAGGATGGCGTCGTGGCATCGGATGCCGCGCTGACCGAAGCTTTGCCGCAGGATGCGGCCACGGCGTTCGATATCGATAATCTGCTGGCTGACGTCTCGCGCTATCCGGTCCCGCAGCGCGCTGCCGAGCCGGTTCATCATGAGGCGCCCGTCGAAGCTGCTCCCGCTCGCCATGCCGAGCCGGTTCAGGCCTTTGCTCCCGTTGCTGCCAAGCTGGCTGCTCCGGAAGAGGAAGACCCGTTTGCCGGTCATGACTTCGAGCTCGATCTCGAGGGCATCGAACTGGAACTCGCTGATCTTGATTTCGCCGAACCCGTGAAGCCGCTGCCCGAACCTGTTGCTGCTGCTCCGGCACCGGTAGCCGCGCCTGCTGCCGCATTCGTTCCGGCACCTGTTGCCGCCGCGCGTCCGATTGCACCCGCGCCTGTGCTTGATGAGGCGCCGCGTCCGGTGGCGCAGCCTGCCTATACGCCTGCGCCGGTTTCCTATGTGCCGGCTGCCTCGGTCTTCACCCCGGCGCCGCAGCGGACCGCTCCTGTCCAAGCCGCGGCACCTGAGCCGGTTGAAGAGTTGCCTTTCGACCCGTCGATGATTGCCGATGCCGACGGGCATCCGGAGGCTGTCGAAGAGATGCATGTTCCGGCGCTGCCGCCTGTCGAACAGCACAAGCCTGTGGCGCAGACTTCCGATTTCGATTTCGACGTCGACGCCGAGATTGCCAGCCTCTTTGAGCCTATGAAGTCTGCCGAGCGTGCACCTGCCGCTGCTCCCGCCTGGGCGCCGCCGGCCGCTACTCCTGCCGCCGCGAAGCCTGCCGCAGCACCTGCCGTTGCCGGTCTTGACGATCTGGAGCGCGCGCTTGAGGAAGACCTTCGCCGCAGCATGCGCGAACCGGTGCAGCGCACCGAGCAGCTCGCGGAAGTCCACATCCAGTCCGCAGGCGCAGCCGAAGACATGCACCGCGCCCGCTCGATGAAGCGCATGCTTGCCGCCGCTGCCATGGTGGTGGTTTTCGCAGGCGGTGCCTACGGTCTCTACACCGTCGTCGCCGACTCAGGCATTGCCGGTGGCTCGGGCGAGCCGCGCATCATCTCCGCCGACAAGGAACCTGTTAAGGTCGTTCCTGACAATCCGGGCGGCAAGACCGTTCCGAACCAGGACAAGGCCGTTTACGACCGTGTCGCTGGGGCCACCGAGACGCCGAAGCAGACGGCCCTGGTGTCTTCGGATGAGGAACCTGTCGACGTCGTTCAGCGTACGCTGACGCCTGAGATTGCCCCTGAAGACAATGACGGCGATGTCACCGATCAGGCGATGAGCACGCCGGTCAGCGATACGCAGGATCCGCGCCTTCTTCCGGACCAGAACCAGCCGGAGCAGGCAGCAAATGACGGCGACGCAGACCGCGTCCCCGCCGTTTCGCCACGCAAGGTCCGCACGATGATCGTCAAGCCTGACGGAACTCTGGTAGCCCGTGAGGACGAAGCACCGGTCGATGCGCCTGTTGTCAAGCAGGTCAAGACGACCACCATCACGCCGAACGGCTCGGCTGCCAGCTTCCCGGCCAGCACCGAAGTCGCTTCTGCCGACATCCGCTCCACCCCGGTCGAGAACACGGCAACGCCGCCTGCCCAGGCTGGCGCGTCGGAATCGGTCCTTGCCAAGGTTGCAGCGAGCAACCCTGCTAATGTCGAGCCGCCGGTCCGTCAGGTTCAGTCGACGCCGGTCGAGCCCCAGGCTGCGGCAAAGCCTGCAGAAGCTGCTCCGGTCCCGGCAGTCCGTCCGGCCGCCAAGCCTGCAGCCGCTGTTGCTCCTCAGCCGCCGAAGCCCGAGGTTGCCTCTGTGGCGCCCGCCGTCACCCAGCCGCAGGCTTCAGCGCCTTCCGGCGGCTACGGCGTGCAGATTGCGTCTCTGCCCTCGGAGGCGGAAGCCAACAAGTCTTATGCAAGCCTCTCGAAGAAGTTTGGTAGTGTTCTGGCTGGCCGCAGCTTCGAAATCCGCAAGGCTGATATCGCCGGCAAGGGCACCTTCTACCGCGTCCGTATCCCGGCCGGCTCAAAGGATGAAGCCGCAGCGCTTTGCGAAAAGTATCGTGCCGCCGGCGGCACATGCCTGATCTCGAAGTAAGCAGCGTCACACACGTTCGAGGCGGCGGGCATGGTCCCGCCGCTTTCGTTTTGCCCAGCCTTTCCTGTGAATGCCTGTTGACCTCTATCGCAATTCGCCTCAGCACCTCTATGATTCGGGTATGACCGAATCAAAAGCGATGATCCTGGGCTGTAGCGGCCTGTCACTGACCCCGGAAGAAAAGGCCTTTTACAGGGCCGAGCGCCCCTGGGGCTTCATTCTTTTTGGACGCAACATCTCCGAGCCGCAGCAGATCGCCGATCTCGTTGCCGAGATGCGCGAAAGCGTCGGCTGGTACGCGCCGGTGCTGATCGACCAGGAGGGTGGCCGCGTCCAACGCATCCGTCCGCCGATCCTGCAGCACTATCCATCCGGTCAGGCGCTCGGCGACATCTATCGCCAGGATCGGGAGCAGGGGCTTCGTGCCGCCTGGCTGATGTCGCGCCTGCACGCGTTCGATCTTCTGAAGTTCGGCATCAATGTCGATTGCCTGCCGGTGCTCGACGTGCCGGTCGAAGGCAGCAGCAACGTCATCGGCAACCGCGCCTATGGCGGCGATCCGCAGACGGTGACCGCGATGGGCCGTGCTGCCAGCGATGGTTTGAAGGCCGGCGGCGTGTTGCCAGTGATGAAGCATATGCCGGGCCATGGCCGGGGCTTTGCCGATTCTCACCACGAACTCCCTGTCGTTACCGTTTCGCGTGACGAGCTCGAAGCCCACGACTTCCCGCCGTTCATCGCCATGAAGGACGAACTCGCGGCGATGACCTGCCATGTCGTCTTCACGGCGATCGACGATGCCAATCCGGCAACCACGTCCCGCAAGGTGATCGACGGCGTCATCCGCAGCCACATCGGCTTCAACGGCCTGTTGCTTTCCGATGATACATCGATGAACGCGCTGGCTGGCACGATCGGCGAGCGCGCCGCGAATATCATTGCAGGCGGATGCGATATCGTGCTGCATTGCAACGGCCACATGGACGAGATGCTGCAGGTGGTCGCCAATGTTCCGGTCCTGTCGGACGCTTCGCTGAAGCGCGCCGACGCGGTCCTGGCCGGCATGCCGAAGCCCGATCAATCCGAGGAAGCTGCAATCCGCAGTGAATTCGATGCGATGTTCGCCACCGTCTGAAAACTGGAAGCGAGGCAGAGTTGAACGTAGTCAAGGGTCCCGAGCGGTCGCCGTCGTCAGCAACGCCGATGGATAAGCTATGGCAGGATAACGGGGCCGAACGCGCCACCCACGAGCCCGCGCTGGTGATCGACGTCGCGGGCTTCGAGGGCCCGTTGGACTTGCTGCTTTATCTCGCCCGTAATCAGAAGGTCGATCTGTCGCGGATCTCGGTTCTGGCGCTTGCCGAGCAGTATCTGCTGTTTGTCGACAGCGCCCGCCGCATCCGCATCGAACTGGCCGCCGATTATCTCGTCATGGCGGCCTGGCTCGCCTATTTGAAATCGCGCCTCCTGATCCCGCAGCAGATCAAGGACGACGGCCCGTCGGGCGAGGAGATGGCGGCAACGCTCGCCTTCCGCCTGAAGCGCCTGGAAGCGATGCGTGAGGCCGCCAGCGGTCTCGTCAACCGCAACCGTCTCGGCCGCGATATCTTCGCTCGCGGTGCGCCCGAACATATCCCGGATCGCCACCGGTCCGCCTACGATGCCAGCCTCTACGATCTCCTGACTGCCTATGCATCGCTGCGACAGCGCCAGGCTGTCACACAGGTCACGATAGCCCGGCGCACTGTCTGGTCGCTGACCGAAGCGCGCGAGCTTTTGACCCGGATGATCGGGGATGTCTCCGACTGGACGGCGCTGGAGCACTATATGCTGCGCTACATGACCTCGCCGGAAGAACGCGTCACGGCAATCGCCAGCGCCTTTGCGGCGTCGCTGGAGCTGGTGCGCGAGGGCAAGCTCGAAATCCGCCAGGAGGGCGCCTTTGAGCCGCTCTACATGCGCCGCGGACCGAAGCACGCCACATTGCAAGTTATCGAGCAGGAGGCGCCGCTGTGATCGATCCTGAGGCCTACATCGGCGGAGAGCAAGGCGAGGGCACCGAAAGCGGGGATTTCCAGGCGGAACTCGAGGCAGAGCGTATCGCCGAGGCGCTGGTCTTCGCTTCGGCGCAGCCCGTTTCCGAAGCCTTCATTGCCGATCGCATTGCCAAGCACTTCAATGTCCGCGCCATCATGCTCCGGTTGAAGGAGCAGTACGCGCCCCGCGGCGTCAATCTTGTGCAGGTCGACGACGCCTGGGCCTTCCGCACGGCGGCCGATCTCTCATTTGTGATCCGCCGTGATGAGAACGAGGCGAAGAAGCTTTCGCGGGCCGCGCTCGAGGTCCTGGCGATCATCGCCTATCACCAGCCGGTGACGCGCGCCGAGATCGAGGACATCAGAGGCGTCCAGACATCCCGCGGCACGCTCGATGTGCTGATGGAGGCCGGATGGGTTCGTTTCCGCGGCCGCCGCCGCACCCCCGGACGTCCCGTCACGCTCGGCACCACGCGGGACTTTCTCGACCATTTCGGCCTTGAGGAGCTGCGCGATCTGCCGGGTATCGAAGAGCTCAAGGGGGCAGGGCTGCTCTCTGGCCGTATCCCGGCGAATTTCAATATTCCGTCGCCGCTGATGAGCGATGAACTGACGGAGGACGAGGACCCGATCACCCAGATGGATCTGGAAGAATTGGGGCTTCTCGCGCCCGGCGGCGCCTCCGAAGATTAGCGGCTGCTGGTCTTTGTTTTGACACCGAGGGCGAAAACAATAGTGATCACCATAATTCGATGGCGCAATGACTTGTCACAATGGCCGAAGCCGTGACATTAAGCGTCAATCCAAGGGGAATTTTGGTGTTGGAAACGATGGCGGAAACTCTTACATCGAAGAGACATCGCAACAGGGAGTATGCGTAATGGGTTCTTTTAGCATGTGGCACTGGTTGATCGTTCTGGTCATCGTGCTGTTGTTGTTCGGTCGCGGCAAGATCCCGGAATTGATGGGCGACGTCGCCAAGGGCATCAAGAGCTTCAAGAAGGGCATGAACGACGAGGACGCGCCGGTCGACGGCAAGACCGTCGATCACAAGGCCGACGAAACGAAGTAACCAGTCCGGAAACGGGTGGCTTGCCCCGCTTCCCATCCAGGAGCCTTGAATGTTCGATATTGGCTGGACCGAGCTGCTCGTCATCGCGGTCGTGTTGATTGTTGTGGTCGGTCCGAAGGACCTGCCGCCGATGCTGCGTGCGTTTGGAAAGATGACCCAGCGCGCCAAGAAGGTTGCCGGTGAATTCCGCGCACAGTTCGACGAGGCGCTGCGTGAGGCAGATCTCGACGAGGTGCGTCAGACACTCGCCGACGCCCAGCGTCTGAACCCGGCCAATACGCTGCGCGAGGCGATGAACCCGCTGCGCCAGATGGGTAACGACATCAAGGCAGATCTGCAGAGCGCCACCAAGGTCGATAACAAGACCGAAGTGCCGCCTGTCAGCGTCCCGGAACCGTCGATGAGCCTGCCGGAAACGCCGCCGATCGTGGCGCCGCTCCCCGAGCCGGCTGTTGCCGCTGCCGTTGAAAAGCCGAAGGCCGTGCGCAAACCGCGTGCCGCGGCTGCTGCAAAGGTTGAACCCGTGGCTGCCGCTCCCGCGGCCAAGGCAAAGCCTACACCGGCCGCCAAGGCCTCTGCCGCTCCGGCAAAGACTGCGGCGGCCAAGGCGGCCCCGGCTAAGGCGCCTGCCAAGACCGTGGCCGCAAAGGCTGCACCAGCAAAGAAGACCGCAGCTGCTCCGAAGAAGGCAGCGGCAAAGAAAAAGGATGAGGCATGAGCGGCGATATTGAAGACAAGCCGCAGCCCTTGATCGAGCACCTCATGGAGCTGCGCAGGCGGCTGATGTGGTCGATCGGCGCGTTTTTCATCGCCTTCATCGTCTGCTTCTTCTTTGCCAAGCATCTCTTCAACTACCTCGTCTATCCCTACAAGCTCGCCGTCATCTGGGCGGGCATGGATGTCGACAAGGCACAGCTGATCTACACGGCGCCGCAGGAATTCTTCTTCACGCAGGTGAAGGTCGCCATGTTCGGCGGCGTGGTGATCGCATTCCCGATCATTGCCGCGCAGATCTACAAGTTCGTGGCGCCCGGCCTCTACAAGAACGAGCGCGCGGCCTTCCTGCCGTTCCTGATCGCCTCGCCGATCCTGTTCCTGCTCGGCGCCGCACTCGTCTATTTCTTCTTCACCCCGATGGTCATGTGGTTCTTCCTGGCCATGCAGCAGACGCCGGGCCATGGCGACGTCGCCATCTCGCTGCTACCGAAGGTCTCGGAATATCTGAGCCTGATCATGACGCTGGTGCTATCCTTCGGCCTGGTCTTCCAGCTCCCCGTCATCACCACGCTGCTCGCCCGCGTCGGCCTGCTCACCTCGCAGTGGCTTGCCGAAAAGCGCAAGTTCGCGATCGTCATGGCCTTCATCGTCGCTGCGGTTCTGACGCCGCCCGATCCGATGTCCCAGATCGGTCTTGCACTGCCGACGATCCTTCTCTACGAGATTGCAATCCACGCGGCTCGACTCGTCGAGCGCCAGCGTGCGCGGCAGTCGGTCGAAGAGGCGGAACGATCCGCGGACGTTGCCAACACGGACAGCGTCTGAGCGGCTTCGCAATCTCTTCCCGTACGCTTCCGTATCTTCCGGCCGCAGCCAGGTCAGGCTCCGGCCGGTTCCTGTTTTGTAACGACCCGGAACGACAATGCTCGATATCAAATGGATCCGTGAGAACCCCGAGGCTCTAGACGCCGCGCTTGCAAAGCGTGGTGCGGACGCTTTGGCGCAGTCCCTCGTAGCCCTCGATGAGAAGCGCCGCTCCGCCGTGCAGAAGGCGCAGGACCTGCTGTCACGCCGCAACACCGCCTCGAAGGAGATCGGCGCGGCGATGGCGCAGAAGAACACCGAGCTTGCCGAGAAACTGAAGGCCGAAGTCGCCGACATCAAGGTGACACTGCCGGCTGCCGAAGACGACGAGCGCCAGTTCACCGCCGAGCTCAACGACGCGCTGTCGCGCATCCCGAATATCCCGTTCGACGACGTCCCCGTCGGCGCCGACGAGAGCGGCAATGTCGTCACCCGCACGGTTGGCGAAAAGCCGCGCTGGAACCATACGCCGAAGGAGCACTTCGAAATTGGTGAAGCGCTCGGCTACATGGATTTCGACCGCGCGACCAAGCTTTCCGGCTCGCGTTTCACGGTCCTGACCGGCCCGCTGGCGCGTTTGGAGCGGGCGCTCGGCCAGTTCATGATCGACCTGCATACCGGCGAGCACGGCTATACCGAAGTGTCGTCGCCGCTGATGGTGCGCGACGAGGCGATGTTCGGCACCGGCCAGCTGCCGAAGTTCGCCGACGATCTCTTCAAGACGACGGATGGCCGCTGGCTGATCCCGACTGCCGAAGTGACGCTCACCAATCTCGTCTCGGCCGAAATCCTCGAACAGGAAAAGCTGCCGCTGCGCTTCACGGCGCTGACGCCGTCCTTCCGCTCGGAAGCCGGTTCTGCCGGCCGCGATACCCGCGGCATGCTGCGCCAGCACCAGTTCTGGAAGTGCGAGCTGGTCTCGATCACCGATGCGGAAAGCGCGGTCGCCGAGCACGAGCGAATGACGGCCTGTGCCGAAGAGGTGCTGAAGCGCCTCGGTCTGCATTTCCGGACCATGACGCTCTGCACCGGCGATATGGGTTTTGGCGCCCGCAAGACCTACGATCTGGAAGTCTGGCTGCCGGGGCAGGATACGTTCCGGGAAATCTCGTCCTGCTCGGTCTGCGGCGATTTCCAGGGACGGCGCATGGATGCGCGCTACCGCGTCAAGGGCGAGAAGGGCACCAGGTTCGTTCACACGCTGAACGGCTCGGGTACCGCCGTCGGCCGCTGCCTGATCGCCGTTTTGGAAAACTACCTGAACGAAGACGGCTCGGTGACTATCCCCGATGTGCTGCTGCCCTATATGGGCGGCTTGAAGAAGATCGAACGGGCGGCCTGAGACCATGCGCATTCTGCTCACCAATGACGATGGCATTCATGCCGAAGGCCTCGCAGCCCTTGAGCGGATTGCGCGCACTCTCTCCGACGACGTCTGGATCGTGGCACCCGAGACTGATCAGAGCGGTCTTGCCCATTCGCTGAGTCTGTCGGAGCCGCTGCGCCTGCGCAAGGTTTCCGACAAGCACTTCGCGCTGCGCGGCACGCCGACCGATTGCGTCATCATGGGCGTCAAGCAGGTTATGGACATCAAGCCGGATCTCATCCTGTCCGGCGTCAATTCCGGCTCCAACGTCGCCGACGACGTGACCTATTCCGGCACTATCGCCGGCGCCATCGAGGGCACGATGCAGGGCGTACGCTCCTTCGCGCTCAGCCAGGCCTATGTCTATGCGGACGGCGCTCGCGTCGTGCCGTGGGAGGTCTGCGAGGCACATGCACCGGCTCTGCTGCAGAAGCTTATGAATGTCGATCTGCCGGAGGGCACCTTCCTCAACCTGAACTTCCCGAATTGCCGTCCTGAGGACGTAGATGGGGTCGAGGTTACCGCACAGGGCAAGCTTGCCTTCAACCTGCAGGTCGACGCCCGATCGGATGGCCGGGGCTTTCCGTACTATTGGCTGAAGTTCGGCGAGCGCGCCGGCGCCTTCGCCGAAGGCACCGATATCCAAGCTTTGAAGCATAATAAGATTTCGGTAACACCTTTGAAACTGGATCTGACTGATTATTCCGTGAAGGACCGCGTCGAGCGGGCGCTTTCGGTTACGGAGTAAGCAGGCATTGACGTCACAGCTGGTCGAGAAGGAAGGTTTTGCGGCTCTCGTCCTGAGGCTGCGGGCCCAAGGTATTTCCGATATCGATCTTCTGACGGCGGTCGAGCAGACGCCGCGCTCGCGTTTCGTTCCGGCGCAGTTTGCCGATGAGGCCTATTCAACACGGACGATCCCGATCGAGTGCGGCTCGTTTCTTGAAGGCGTCGATCTTGCCGTCCGCATTCTCCATCATCTGAAGGTCAAGCCCGGCCAGCGCGTTCTCGAGGTCGGCACCGGCAGCGGCTTCATGGCCGCCGTCATGGGCCGGATTGCCGAACGGGTTCTGACGATCGACCGCTACAAGACGCTGGTGGTCAATGCGCAGAAGCGCATGGATCAGCTCAGCCTGCGCAACATCATCGTCCGCCAGGCCGATGGCAGCAACGGCCTGCAGGGCGAGGGCACCTTCGACCGCATTCTCGTGACCGCCGCGTTCGCCTCGATGCCGCGCGTCTATACCGATCAGCTGGTCTCCGGCGGATCGATGATCGCGCCGCTGATGATATCGGACGACGAATGCCGGATGGTGCGGTTGACGAAAACCGGCAGCCGCTTCGAGCGCGAGGAACTCTTCACTGTTCCCTATCTGCCGATCGTTCCGCGGGTCGCTTCACAGCTCTGATCTGTGCGCATTTCGCGCCGCTTTCGCAGGGTGCGATTTTTCACCCGCAAGACTATGGTTATCAATTCCTCTAAAAAACTGCTCCAATTCCAGCGCTTTAACCGCGTGGTAATACTAACGCGCTTTAATACTCCCACAAATGGTTGCGTTGTGAGTGGGTCGTATCATGAGTTTTTGTGTATCGCCAAAGTTCGGAAAATCGGCCTTCAATCTTCTGGCCGTCGCCTTGCTGGCGAGTGCAGCGACAGGCTGCAGTTCGGATGTTTCGCGCTTCAGCGGTGGTCTTTTCGGCTCCGGTCAGGATCAGATGGCAACGGGTTCGGTCCCGCGCCGCAGCATGAGCGGACTGCAGGGCGATCCCGTACCGCAGGGCGACATGCGGGGCGGAGGCGCCATGCAACCGGCCTACGGCAACAACAATCAGTCCTACGGCAATCAGTCCTACGGCAATCAGTCCTACGGCAATCAGTCGTACAATCAGCCTTACCCGGCCTCGACCGGCGCGATCCGCTCCAATGCCCGCATCGCATCGGCGCCGGTCACTGTTCAGCGTTCCGAGCTCTCGGCACCGGGCGCAGTTGCTCCCGTCGCATCCCGCGAACGCCAGGAAGCACTGGCTCAGCCGTTCCCGGCATCGCAGGCTTCCGCGCCGCGCAAGCTGCAGGCCGCTCCGAAGCTTGCTGCGCCCGACACGCTGACGACGGGTTCGACGCCAAAGGCAACCGGCTGGTCTGCAGCCAACGCTCCATCCGTCACGGTTCGTCCGGGCGAAAGCCTCGCTGTGCTGGCGCGCCGCTACGGTGTTCCTGAAAACGAAATCCTCCGTGCGAATGGCATGAAGTCCGCTTCGGCCGTCAAGCCCGGCCAGTCGATCCTGATCCCGACCTTCAACGGCGGCAGCAACGCGGCCAAGGCCGCCTCGCAGACGGCTGACCTCTCCAAGCCGGGCAAGGCTCCGGAGCCCTACAAGACGCCGGAGCAGAACGTCGCCGTTCTGCCGGGTGCCAATACGGCACGCGACAAGTCGCAGGTCAGCGCTGACGGTGCCATGGGCAAGGTTGCAGCGGCCGGCGGCAAGGCTCCCGGCGGCGCCGGAAGCTATACCGTCAAGCAGGGTGACTCGCTCGCCAAGATCGCCAAGGCCACCGGCGCCAGCGTCGACTCGATCAAGCAGGCCAACAATCTGCAGGCAACCTCGATCCGCATCGGCCAGACGCTGACCATTCCGGGCGGCTCTGCCGGAACCGACCAGATGAAGACGGCTTCGATCCCGGCCAAGGCCTCCGAGCCGAAGGCTGCCGCCCCGGCCGCAACCGAGACCGCGTCGAACCAGCCTGCCGGCTACAAGGCGCCTGCGGCGACCCAGACCGTCGATGAAGTCGAGAAGAAGTCCGATGTCGCTTCCGCAGCGCCTGAGGCAACCGGCATCGGCAAATATCGCTGGCCGGTTCGCGGTGCGGTCATTGCCGCCTACGGCGCCAACGTCAACGGCAGCCGCAACGACGGTATCGACATCTCGGTTCCGCAGGGCACGCCGATCAAGGCCGCTGAAAACGGCGTCGTCATATATGCAGGCAACGGCCTGAAGGAACTCGGAAACACCGTTCTCGTCCGCCACGACGACGGCACGGTCACCGTTTACGGCAATGCCGATACGCTGAGCGTTACCCGCGGCCAGAAGATTCAGCGCGGCCAGACCGTTGCAGTCTCCGGCATGAGCGGCAACGTCAAGCAGCCGCAGGTCCACTTCGAAGTCCGCAAGGATGCTTCGCCGGTCAACCCGATCACCTTCCTCGAATAGTTAGCGCGTACTGGGAAATGCGAAAGCCCGGCCTTGCGCCGGGCTTTTGCGTTTCGGGCGAGGGGCAGTGGTATCAATCGCGGGAGAGATTGATGCGCATGCGGCCGGCAAGATCCTGGATATACTGCCAGGCGACACGGCCGGAGCGCGCGCCGCGCGTCGTTGCCCATTCCAGGGCCTCGGCCCGCATCTTGTCACGATCGAGCGTCAGCTTGAAATGATCGGCATAGCCGTCGATCATCGTCAGATAGTCTTCCTGGCTGCACTTGTGGAAGCCGAGCCAGAGACCGAAACGGTCCGAAAGCGATACCTTCTCTTCCACCGCTTCCGACGGATTGATCGCCGTCGACTGCTCGTTTTCCATCATGTGGCGCGGCAGCAGGTGGCGGCGGTTGGACGTGGCATAGAACAGCACATTGTCAGGCCGCCCTTCGACGCCGCCATCCAATGCCGCCTTCAGCGACTTGTAGGCCGTGTCGTCATGATCGAAGGAGAGGTCGTCGCAGAAAACGATGATCCGGTGCGGCACATCCTTCATCAGGTCGAGAAGGGCAGGCAGGCTGGCGATGTCTTCGCGATGAACTTCGACCAGCTTCAGCGAAACGCCGCTTTCGCGCCTGACATCCTCGTGCACTGCCTTGACCAGCGACGACTTGCCCATGCCGCGCGCGCCCCACAGGAGCACGTTGTTGGCCGGAAAGCCGTCGGCGAAACGCACGGTGTTTTCATGCAGGATATCGCGCACGTGATCGACGCCGCGGATGAGCTTCAGCGCCACGCGGTTCGGCCGTGCCACGGGCTGCAGATGCTGCCGTGCGGGCGACCAGACGAAACAGTCCGCGGCGTTCCAGTCGTTCACGGCAGGGGCGGGACCGGCAAGCCGCTCGACGGCTGCCGTTAGCCGCTTCAGTTCCTGCAGGATGACGCTGTTGATCTCTTCAGCCATGCTATGTCCTCCTGAAAATGGACTGCGGTGAACCGCCTCTTGTCCTTCGTGGCGGCGTAACATGGCCTTTCCACAGCCGAAAGGTTATCAGGCGGCGGATTCGGTACGCCTCACGGCTGTTTTTGTTGCATTCGTTCTTACCGCAACTATAGTCCGGCCACTGAAAAGAGAGGCGGAATTTCGCCGCCCGCAGCTGAGGAGTTTATCAATGTTCATCACCCCGGCATTTGCCCAGGCCGCAACGGATACTGCCGCGTCGCCATTCGGCTCCGGCTTCGAAATGATCATCCTGTTCGTGCCGCTGATGGTCGTCTGGTATTTCCTGCTGATCCGTCCGCAGCGCGCCCAGGCCAAGAAGCGCGCCGAGACCCTTTCCGCCATTCGCCGCGGCGACCAGGTCGTTACCGCCGGCGGTCTCGTCGGCAAGGTCACGAAGGTCGTTGACGACAAGGAAGTGGAAGTGGAAATTGCTGATGGCGTTCGCGTTCGCGTCGTCCGCAGCGGCATTGCAGACGTCCGCGTCAAGGGCGAGCCCGTCAAGGCAGACGCCGCATAAAGACCGGCTTCAGACGAGCCGGATCGGAAAGGCAGCATGCACCACTTTTCCCGTTGGAAAACATTTCTGATCTGGCTTGTCGTCGCCGCGGCGGCATTGGCCGCCGCGCCAAATCTCTTCTCCGCCAATACGCTTTCTTCACTGCCGCAATGGCTGCCGCATAAGGCGCTGACGCCGGGCCTCGATATCGAGGGCGGGGCGCATCTGGTGGTGAAGGTTGAGCGGGCCGATATCGTAAAGAACCGGCTCGAAAACACGGTCGCCAGTGTCCGTTCGCGGCTTCGCGATGCGAATATCCGCTATACCGGTCTGGCAGGCAACGATCAGACCATCCAGGTCCGCATCACCGATCCCGCGCAGACCGATCAGGCCGCATCATTGCTTTCGCCGCTGGCAGTCGCCTCGGGCGGATCGGCAGATCCCGATTTCACGATCACGAAGAGCGCCGACGGGCAGCTGAACCTTGCAATCTCGGGCAAGTCGATCGATCGCAACCTGGCATCGGCCCTGCAACGCTCGATCGCCATCGTCGCGCATCGCGCCGTCGAAGCCGGCGGAGCCGATCCTGTGATCACCACCGAGGGCCGCGACCGGCTGACGGTGCAGATCCCCGGTCTCGGCGATCCGCAGCGCTTCAAGGATCTGCTCAGCCAGCCGGGCAAGATCACCTTCCGTCTGGTCGATGCGAGCGTGACGCCGCAGGATGCCATGGCGGGCACCGTTCCCGCCGGTTCCGAGATCGTCTACTCGCAGGACGATCCGCCGATCGCCTATCTCGTCGAACGCGCCGAGGTCATGCACCAGTCGGATCTCGGCGACTTTGCCGTCGAGCCGGGCAATTCGCCCGACGACTCGTTCCTGAGTTTCAACTTCAATCTCGACGGGTCCAGGCGCTTTGCCGATCTCGTCCAGAAGAATGCCGGACGCACGCTTGCCGTGCTCCTCGACGACCAGGTGCTGACAACCCCTGAACTCGGCAAGCTTCTGGTCGGCGACAGCAGCCGTATTCCACTCGCTTACGCACCCGATGAGACCGAGGATCTGGCAGCGATGCTCCGCTCCGGTCCTCTCCCGGCCGGCCTGACCATCGTCGAGGAACGCACGATCGATCCGGGGCTCAGCGGCGGCGCGATCCGCGCCGGTCTGCTGGCCGGCATTATCGGCGCCGTCCTCGTTGCCGGGCTGATGATCGGCCTCTACGGTATGCTCGGTGTCATCGCCAGCCTCGCGCTGCTCGTCAACGTCCTGATGATCATCGCCGTTCTCAGCGTACTCGGCGCACCGCTGACGCTGCCGGGCGTTGCAGGCATCGTGCTGATGATCGGCATTGCCGTCGATGCCAGCGTGCTGATCTACGAGCGCATCCGCGAAGAACTGAAGGCCGGACTGCATCTCGATCAGGCGATCTCGGCGGGATATTCGCGCGCCTTCATGACAGTCGTCGATGCCAATATCACGACGCTGATCGCGTCGGCGATCCTCTTCTATCTCGGCAGCGATTCGATCCGCGGCTTTGCCGTAACGCTGGCGACCGGCATCGTCACGACGGCATTCACCGCATTCCTGTTCACGCGCCCACTGGTCGAAGCCTGGGTGCGCCGCCGCCGCTTGAAGCATCTGCCGAAAAGCGTGCACACCGACGTGTTCGACGGCACCTCTATCCGCTTCATGGGCATCCGTCGCTACAGCTTCACGGCGCTTGCCGCGCTGTCGCTGGTCTGCATGCTGGGCGTCGCCGCATCCGGCCTGCATCTCGGCGTCGATTTCACCGGTGGCTCGCTGATCGAGGCACGCTCGAAACAGGGACCTGCCGATCTCGAAGATATCCGCTCGCGGCTCAGTGAGCTCAATCTCGGCGACGTCGAGGTCAAGCGCCTGCGTGATCCGAACAGTGCTGCGATCCGCCTCCAGTCCCAGGGCGGCGGTGACAACGCCGAACAATCGGCGATCTCGCTGGTCCGCAGCGAATTGCAGGGCGAATATGATTTCCGCCGCGTCGATGTCGTCGGCCCGGCCGTCTCCGGTGAATTGGCGCGCACAGCGACGCTCGGTGTTCTTGCCTCGCTGGCTGCGATCCTGATCTATATCTGGATCCGCTTCGAATGGCAGTTCGCGATCGGCGCCATCATCGCCACGCTGCACGACGTCATCCTCACGCTCGGCTTCTTCGTCGTCACGGGCATCGAGTTCAATCTGACGAGCATTGCCGCGCTGCTTGTCATCGTCGGCTACTCGCTGAACGATACCGTGGTGGTCTACGACCGCATGCGCGAGAACCTGAAGCGCTACACGCGCATGCCGCTGCCGATCCTCATCGACGCCTCTATCAACCAGACGCTGTCGCGCACCATCCTGACGGCGGCCACGACGCTGCTCGCGCTTCTGGCGCTGACATTGTTCGGCGGCGAAGTGATCCGTCCCTTCGCGCTCGTCATGCTCTTCGGTGTTGCCGTTGGCACGTTTTCCTCCATCTATATTGCTGCGCCGGTCCTGATCCTTTTCAGGCTTCGCCCGAAATCCTATGACGACGAGGACGAAAACGAGACCGCGGGCGGCGCACCCGGAAAGGCTACAGTCTAAGTCATGGCAAGAGGCATCGAAATCCGCGCGGCACATTTTCCCGGCCGCGCGCCCATCGACAGCTATGGAAACGGCGGCTTCCGCTTCGCCGACATGTCGCATCGCGGCTCTATCCTTTGCCTGCCGTCGGGCATCTATGGCTGGGAGATGGACGTGACGAAGCCGCTCTCGCCCGAAAATTTCATCCGCGTGCTCGAAGAGGCCGGCGATATCGAAGTGCTGCTGGTCGGCACCGGCCCGGAACTGAAACGTTTGCCGCCCGAGCTGAAGCAGGCGCTGAAGGCCCGCGGAATCTCGTCCGATCCGATGAGCACCGGCGCTGCCGTGCGCACCTACAATATCATGCTGGCCGAATCGCGGGCCGTCGCCGCAGCGTTGATCGCGGTCTGACCATGGCCGAGAAGACGATGACCAACCAGGAGATCTGCCTGGCGATGCTGCGCGACAGCGACCGGGACCGTTATCTAGCAAGCCTGCTGTCGCCGCCGGACAAGCGTGCCGCACTTGTCGCTCTCTATGCCTTCAATGCCGAGCTCGCCAAGATCCGCGATCTCGTACACGAGCCCCTGCCGGGTGAAGTGCGTATGCAATATTGGCGCGACCTGCTCGAGGGCAGCGCCCACGGCTCGACGGAAGCAAATCCCGCCGCCGCCGAGCTTCTGAGCGCGATCGAAACCCACCGCCTGCCGCGGCAGACGCTGGTCGACATGATCGAAGCCCGCATCTTCGACCTCTATGACGATCCGATGGAGAGCCGCTCTTCGCTGGAAGGCTATGCAGGGGAAACCGCCTCGGCGCTGATCCAGCTGGCAAGCCTGGTGTTGTCGCCGGAGGACGCGTCGAAATCCGCCGATGCCGCCGGACATGCGGGTGTTGCGCAGGCGATTTCAGGCATGCTGCTGCTGATGCCGCTGCACCGCCACCGCGGCCAAGTCTATATTCCGCTGGAGATCCTGAGCGCGACCGGCCTCGACCGCGACAGTTTCATCGCAGGCGCCGATAAGACCCGAATTTCCGCAGCGATCGAAGCCTTTGCCGGGCTCGGCCGCGATCATCTTGCCAAGGCGCAAAAGGCGGCAATCCCGCCCTCAGTCTTTCCAGCTTTCCTGCCGGCAACGCTTGCCGGGCCGGTGCTGGCAAGGGCGCAACGGGCAGGGGCAGGCCTGTTCGACAGGCCGTTGCAGCAGCCGCAATGGCGCCGTCAGCTGGGAATGACCTTTTCGTTGATGCGCAAGAAAATCTGAGGCGAGTTCAAACTCGCGCAAGCCTCAGGCATTATAAGGCGGCAACCGCAATTCCGGATTGGAGACCGCGTTGAGCATTATCATCTGGTCGATCATTTTCGCTGGCCTTTTTCTCCTGGCTTTTGTCGCGACACGCATGGCGTCGCAGAACAAGGAAGAAGAGGGGTTGCGCGACATGGGTCTCGCGATCCTTGAGTTCAACCGCGCCTTCCCGCACGAGGCGATCCGCCAGCTTCAGGCGACGGCCGATGGCCAGGTGGTGTTCGTCAGATTGCACGACAACAAGGCCGGCTTCATGCGTAGCATGCACCGGCACTTCTCCTGCCACGTGCTGCAGCCGGGCAGGGTGCGGGTTGCAAGCTCGGAGACCGGCAAGGGACTGGTGATCGAGTTCCTCGACCACCCGCACCAGAACAGCACCTTCGAATTCGTTTCCGCCAAGGAGGCGTCCGAGGTCTCGCTGTGGCTGCTCGGCAATTATGTCGCCGATGCTGATCTGGTGCTGCCGCCGACAGACGCGCCGGCAGCCAGCAACCAATAAGCCGTCAGGCGCTTTCGGCCAGCGGCACGCTCTGGCCGAGCCATTCTGCGCAATCGGCAAGCGCCCGCTTGGCGATCAGCTGCCGCTTCATGATCGTCTTGTCCTTGCCGCGGAAGCGCTTGACGCCCTCAGGCTTGACGATCGAGCCCGGCTGCAATTCCGGAAACAGCCCGAAATTGATGTTCATCGGCTG
This sequence comes from Rhizobium sp. 05N430, assembly GCF_056396985.1. NCBI lineage: Bacteria > Pseudomonadati > Pseudomonadota > Alphaproteobacteria > Hyphomicrobiales > Rhizobiaceae > Rhizobium > Rhizobium sp. 05N430. The sequence goes on from NZ_JBFTMO010000008.1 coordinate 71,922, forward strand.
GAACGACCGCTTGCCGGGCTCTTCGTCGGTGACGAGATGACCGCCGGTGATGTGCCCGAGCAGCGAGCCAAGGGCCGTCGTGGATGGCGGCAGCGAAACCTCTTCACCCTTCCGCTCGGCGGCGGCGAAACGTCCGGCCAGAAGGCCGACGCTGGCGCTTTCGACATAGCCTTCGCAGCCGGTGATCTGTCCGGCAAAGCGCAGACCCGGACGAGACTTCAGCGTCAGGGAGCTGTCCAGAAGCGTCGGCGAATTGATATAGGTGTTGCGGTGCAAGCCGCCGAGGCGGGCAAATTCGGCATTTTCCAGGCCCGGGATCATTCGGAAGATATCCGCCTGGGCGCCGTATTTCAGCTTCGTCTGGAAACCGACCATATTGTAGAGCGTGCCGAGCGCATTGTCCTGGCGCAGCTGAACCACGGCATAGGCCTTGACCGTCGGATTGTGGGCGTTGGTGAGCCCCATCGGCTTCATCGGCCCGTGGCGCAGCGTTTCGCGGCCACGCTCGGCCATCACCTCGATCGGCAGGCAGCCATCAAAATAGGGCGTGCCTTCCCATTCCTTGAAGCCGACGGTGTCGCCAGCGATCAGCGCGTCGATGAAGGCGTTGTACTGCGCCTCGTCCATCGGGCAGTTGATATAGTCCTTGCCGGTGCCGCCGGGGCCGACCTTGTCGTAGCGCGACTGATACCAGCAGATATCCATGTCGATGCTTTCGCGGTAGACGATCGGCGCGATGGCATCGAAGAAGGCCAGCGCATCGGCGCCGGTTTCAGCGTGGATGGCCTCCGCGAGCGACGGCGCCGTCAGCGGACCGGTGGCGACGATCGCCAGATCCCATTCCTTCGGCGGCAGGCCGGTGACTTCCTCGCGCACCACGGTGACGAGCGGATGCTCGTGGATCGCCTTGGTCACCGCATCCGAAAAGCCGTCGCGGTCGACGGCCAGCGCGCCGCCTGCCGGTACCTGGTGCTTGTCGGCGCAGGCCATGATCAGCGAACCGGCCAGGCGCATTTCCGCATGGATGACGCCGACGGCATTGCTGGTGGCATCGTCGGAGCGGAAGGAATTTGAGCAAACGAGCTCGGCAAGGCCGTCCGTCTTGTGGGCGTCGGTGCCGCGGACGCCACGCATCTCGTGGAGGATGACGGGAACGCCGGCCTGGGCGATCTGCCAGGCTGCTTCGGAGCCTGCAAGGCCGCCGCCGACGACGTGGATGGGGGAATGGGAAGAGGTCTTGTTCATGCGCGGCTGATTATCACGCCTCGACAGCGCAGGAAACTCCCGCGTTCAAAAACCAACCGCTTGCGGGAAGTCAGCTGAACGCCGGTTCCCGCTCCAGTTGGAGATGGACGGGACGCTGCATCGGCCGCTTCGCGACTTTCTTTGGCTTGGCTGCCCTGACCTTCTGAGCGGGCCTCTGTTCGCTGACAATGCGCCGAAGGGCTTCGCGTGACTTTTCGACATAGGTCTGTTGCATCGCGTCGTCGAAATCGTAACGCTCGATCATTGAGAATACGCGGGCTGCCTCCTCCTTGCGTCCGGCGCCGGCGAGCGCCACACCCTGCTTGTAATGCGCCTGCGCGTCGAAGGGGGCATTCTGGATGATCTTGCCGAAGGTGAGCGCCGCCTTGTCATAGCTGCCGAGCGCCAGCTGCGTTTCTCCGAGTTTCAGATAGACGGGCGCCACGTCTTTAACGCGTCCGATAAGTGCCGTGAAACCTGCCTCGGCCTCGTGCAGCTCACCCTTGTCGAACGCCAGGCTGGCGAGACCGAATTCGGCGCCGATATGGCCGGGGACCGTAACTGCAAGCTGCTTGAATGCCACCTCGGCATAGGCCTTCTCGCCGCGCCGGTACATTTCCAGCGCCCGCTCATAGACGAAGTCGATGCTCCGCCGGTTGATGATACCACCGAGATTCTGGCCAGTTCGCGTGCGGAAGACGGTGCAGGAAAGCTGCCGCTCCTCTGGACCGAACATGTATTTGTATGGCTCTGTGCCACGCAGGAAATCGTAGGTCGCAAAACCGTCGGCGATGGCGCGGCGAATGCAGTAGCCATGAAGGATAAGACCGGGCGAGGGCGTCTTCCATTCTTCGTCGCGGCCGGTGATGTAGAACAGGATGGCTTTCTTCTGCGGGTCGACGATGTTGGCAAGCACGCCGAGTGGCCGGTCGCCATGCCAGAGCACGGGTACGTCGAGATTGCCGGTCGCAAAGCTGTCCATCAGCAAAGTGCGTGTCGCGCTGATCAGCTTGTCGATCCGTTCCACCCCCTTCTTCGCCAGCCATTTTGTCCGCCAGAACTGGAAGAGGATGTCGAGATCGCGATCGATCGTCTCCGGGGTCGCCATGGTGATGCGGAACTCTTCGCCGCCATCCAGTTTGCGTAGGAAGCGCCGCAACTTCTGCCGCGACTGGCTGCTCATGCTGCTGTCGAGATAGCCATCGAAGCTGTCAGGCAACCGGACGACGGGGCAGACGCAGTTGTCGATATTGTCGGCGTTGCGGATCGCGCTGTCGCGAAACATCACGTCCGGACCTTCTAGTTCACGCAGGAAGGCTTTGCGCCGCTCCGGCGATCCATAGAAATACTCGACCTTCAGATGCGTCCAGTTCTGCTGCTTGAGATAACGCGCGAAGCCTTCGATGGCGAACCGCTCATAGGCGGGATCAGCGAGAAACCCGGCATAATCAGCCGAATAATTGCCGGCCATGACGATCTCGTCGAAGAACAGGCCGGTCTTTTCGTCATGCTGGGTAAGAATCCGTAACGGAAAGAAGGCGACGTAAGGTGAACCTTCCGGCTTTTCCCGCAAGGCCAGAACAAACCAGCGGTTCCGCCGTGCAAGATAGGATCTGAGCCAGATCCAGGAGAGAAAATGCTGTGCGTGGGGGTCCTGCAGATAGACCCGGTCCCACTGCTCGCGGAGCTGGTCGAATCCAGCGTCCGTGTCGATCACGTCAATGCGCATTGCCCCCTCCCAACACCCCTTACACAGTTCGGGAGCCTGCATTCTATGGGGAAACGGCGGCCATCAAATATGCCGTTCGGATAAAACACCGGCATCAAATCGGGCTAGCATTTGCGGGTTATGGGGCCCTGAGCGGGTAATCCCGGCGCTTGCCGATGTGTTTGGCAAGCCTGCTGTTTTATAGGATCAGATGTTGGCCGACGCATGCTCGCTGGCGTGGATGAATTCCCAGAGCGATTTGCTGATAGCGACGATCTCGGCGATCGAGTGTTCCAGCGCCTGGATCTCTTTCTCATCGAGCTGCTCGACCTTGCCGTAGCGGATTTCCTTGTCGTCCTCGACAAGGCGCATCAGCTGCGTGGACGAGATCTGGCCGTTGTCGTCGAAGGAATAGATGCAGTGATTGTATTTGTTGCGCATCCGCGATTCCCGCTTCAGCCGGCCCATTGTCTGAAGCACCGCCTTGCGGTCCGCCGGCGGCGTGGAGTGCAGTTTGGCGAGCCGCTCGACGAGGTCGATGCGGGCGCGCGTGGTGTTCAGCGTCAGGAACACGACGATCGCCGCGTCCTTCTCGACTTTCAGAAGGTGGGCAATGACATAGATCAGCAGGCTTTCGGTATTGGTCCAGACATAGTTCAGGCGCCCAACCCGCAACAGCACGTCAGACATGGCCGCCATAGAAGCCTCCAACAACCGATCCCGTGAAGGACAATACTGCAGATCGGAACGGGAGGCTTCTAATCTCTTCGTACTAGGGCGGTCAGCGCTCCTTGAAGGCCCGCGACATACTGTCGGTGATCGGCTTGGTGATATATTCGAAGAATGTCCGCTCCGATGTCTGGATCAGCACATCTGCCGGCATCCCGGGTACCGGATGGAACCCATGCACCTTGGCAATCTCCGAATCCGGTATTTCGACGCGGACGATATAGACATCCTTGGTCTGCAGACCTGCATTCTCTTCGATCGAGTCCGCCGAGACGTAGAACACCTTGCCGTTCAGAACAGGCGTCGTGCGGCGGTTCAACGCCGAGAGGCGGATGGCGGCCGTCTGACCTTCATGCAGCTGGTCGATCGACGTGCGCAGAACCTGCGCCTCGATGATCAGCGGCACATGCGCGGGCAGGATTTCCATGATCGGCTTGCCCGTGGTGATGACACCGCCTGCCGTGTGGTAATAGGCACGGATCACGGTGCCGTTGACGGGCGAACGGATCACTGTCCGCTCCAGCACGCCCTGCGCTTCGCGGGCCTGTTCGCGCACGCTATCGAGATCGGAATCAGCGCTTTCGAGCGCATCGAGCGCGGCCTGCTTGTTGGAGTTGACGGCGATGACGGCCTCCTGGCGGAACTTGGCGATTTCGGCTTCGCTCTCGTTGAGCTCGCCTTGCAGGCGCGAGATATCGCCCATGGCATCCGCCATGGCGCGTTCGATCGCCAAAAGGTCCGTCTTGCGCATGTACCCGACCTTGACGAGGCGGGCCTTGGAATCGCGCTCTTCGGTCAGTAGTGAAAGCTGCCGTTCGAAAGAATCCTTCTGCCCGCTATAGCCCTTGAACCGGTAGTCGAGCGAGGCGATGTTCTTGTCGATCAGGTTCAGCTGCTCTTCGAGTTTGACCTGTTTGCTGCGGAAAACGATATTCTGGCTCTGGATGATCGAACCGACATCGGGATCGCTGGCCTCGGCCATGACAACATCGGGGATCTTCAGGTCCTTGTCGCCCGCAGCTTCCGCTCTCAGCCGCGCGACAACCGCCTCGAGGCGCAGCCGCCGGAGCTTCAGCATGCGGTCGTTGGATAGCGCCGCCGTCGGGTCGAGGGTCAGGAGGACGTCACCTTCCTTGACGACGTCGCCTTCGCTGACCCGCATGTCCTTGATGATGCCGCCCTCGAGATGCTGGACGACCTTGTTATTGCCCGTGGCAACGAAGCTGCCCTGCGCGATGATCGCCGAGGCCAGCGGCGCCGTGCCGGCCCAGATGCCGAAACTGCCGAAGGAAGCAGCAAGGACGCTGAGGCCGATGATGCTGTGATAGCGGATCGAGCGCGGAACCTCGCTATACCATTCGACGGGATTGTTGCTCGTCTGCAGAGTGGTACTCGCCATTTCGATTTAACCTTCGATACGCGGCTGGGGACGATTGTTGTTGTTGTTGTTGCCCTGGATGGCTTGCAGCACTTCCATGCGCTCGCCGAACATCCCGACCGAGCCATCCTTGAGCAGAAGGATCTTGTCCACGCACTGCAGCAGGGCAGGGCGTTGCGTGATGGTGACGGTGGTAATGCCCTGCTTCTTGGCATGGATCAGCGCGCGGGCAAGGGCTGCCTCACCCTGCGTGTCGAGGTTCGAGTTTGGCTCGTCGAGAACCACGAATTTCGGGCTGCCGAAGAAGGCGCGGGCCAGCGCGATACGCTGCTTCTGGCCGCCAGAGAGCGGCGCACCGTCGGCGGCAACGACCGTCTCGTAGCCCTGCGGGAAGCTGGCGATCAGCTCATGGACGTCGGCAAGCACGGCCGCTTCGTAGATCTGGTGATCTTCGACATCGTCGCGCATGCGGCAGATGTTGGCCTTGATCGTTCCCGGGAACAGCTGCACATCCTGCGGCAGATATCCAATGCTTTCGCCGAACTGCCGCTGATCCCAGTTGCGCAGGTCCATGAGGTCGAGGCGCACGTTGCCGGAGGTCGGCAGGATCGAACCAACCAGCATCTTGCCGAGCGTCGTCTTGCCGGAACCCGAATTGCCGATGACAGCAAGGGATTCGCCCTTCTTCAGCGAGAAGGAGATGCCGTTGAGGATGACCTTCTTCTGTGGTGGCGGAACGAAGAGGATGCGCTCGACGTCGAGGCGTCCTTCCGGATTGGGCAGACGCAGGCGCGGGAAGTTCAGCGGCGAATTGATCAGCAGCTGCTTGATGCGGCCATAGGCGGCGGCAGAGCGGTTGAACTGATGCCAGCCTTCGATCGCGCCTTCGATCGGCGCCAGCGCGCGTCCGGAGACGATCGAAGCGGCGATCACCATGCCGCCCGTCAGCTCGCCCGACAGCGACAGATGTGCGCCCCAGCCAAGCAGCGCTACCTGCGTGATCATCCGGCAGGCCTTGGAGATGCCCGAGAAGATGATGTTGCGGTCCTGGGCGGCGACATGGCTTTTCAGCGATCCTGCCGTTTCCCGGCCCCACATCTTCACGGCTTCCGGGATCATCGCCAGTGCGTTGATAATCTGCGAATTGCGGGCCATCGAATCGAGATGGAAATTCGCCCGGTTGAGATAACCGTTGGCTTCGGCGAACGGGCGCGCCGTGAAGCGCTGGTTCAGATAGGCGATGAAGAAGAGCACCGCGCAGCAGACCATGATGATAATGCCGAGATGCGGGTGGACGAGATAGACCACGACGATGAACAGCGGCATCAGCGGTGCATCGAGGAAGGCGATCAGCGTGCCCGACGTGATGAAGCCGCGCAGCTGCTGCAAATCCTGCAGGATCTGGTAGTCCTTGCCGGTTCCGTGCAGAGAGGCGCGGGCCGCTGCGCTGAGGATCGGCGCGCCGAGCTGCACTTCGAGTTCGACGGCCGTGCGCATCAGGATGAAGCGGCGGATGGAATCGAGAAATGCCTGGATCAGCACGGCGCCGAGCACGGCGATGGTCAGCATGACGAGCGTGTCGATCGACCGGCTGGTCAGCACGCGGTCGGAGATCTGGAAGAGATAGAGCGGGATCGCCAGCAGCAGCACGTTGATCGCAATGGTGAAGGCCATGACGATCACCATGTTGCGCCGGATCGCGGCAATGCCCTTGGCCAGGCTGGCAGCAAAATTCACCGGTTCGCTGCGCTTGTGGAAATTGGCGCCGTTTCCGCCGCCTCCGCCACCGCCGCCACCTGAATCGGTATCCTTGCCATTGCCGCCGCCGCCAGTCTTCAGCCGGCGTTCGTTGTCCTGTAGCGGACCGGTATTGCCTTCGATGGTCTTGCCGAAGGGAATGGCGGCAGGGCTCTGTTTCAGTTCAGGCGCGGCCTCGGGTATGGCAATGGGAATTTCCGGGCTCTCAGGCGTCCGGCGCGCGACAGTCTCTTCCTCAACCGGTGCCGCTTTCTCCATCACGGGCGCAACGGGTTCTGCAGCAGCGGCGATCGGTTCTGCGGGCGCGATGATTTCAGGCTCCGGAGCGGGCGCTTCGGCGACAAGCTCGATCACGGGCTCCGCGGTCTTGGCCTCAACCTCGGACGTTGCTTCGACGACGGTGTCCGCTTCAGCATCGATGGCCACGGAGGGTTCGGCCTCAGCGGCGGCTGCCGGAACTTCGGCAATATCTTCAACCGCAGCAGCGCGGAACGCCCCATCGGCGCGCGCGGCGGATTCGGCCTGTGCCGCAGCTCTTGCGGCAGCACGCTTTGCCGTTAGCTGGCGGAGGTTCGCCACCGCATCGTCGATCGCCGACATGCACTCGTCGGTCATGTCCTCGTCGAAGGCACTGCCGCGGCGGCCAAGTCCCAAAGTCCGGCTTCCGGTGAAGGTGTTCTTTGGAATGTGATTCATGGGAGCGTTTCCCTCTACTCAAAACTATGCAGTGACGCCTTGCATCACGTCCGGGTGGGTCAGCGTCCATGAAAGATCGTGGCCGCCGTTGATTGTGGCGTCCTCGGAGCCTGCGTGATGCGTTGCGTCATCGCCGAGAAATGCGATGACCTCATTTGCAAGTGGCGCGGATTGCGGCTGGGAGGTGTCGTGTTCGACGAGGCCGCTCTGGATCAGGATGGCATCCGAATAGAGCTGTCCGCCGAGATAGGTCGTATGGCCGAACGTGTCGTAATCCAGGATCTGCGCGATATTGACGACAGCGTTGCTGCCGGTATCGACATGGATCGTGGCATTCTGGTTGTTCTGGGCGATTGCCGAGATAGCGTGTGTCACGTCGTCTGAATCGCCGAGCAGGCTGACCTGCTTGATGACGTTGACGTCGTAAAGATTGCCGGTGATGTAGAGGACGTTAAGTCCGGCATGGCCGGCGAAGTTTGCGTCATGCGCCAGCCCAGCCGGCATCGATGCGTCACGCTCCTCGATCGCTTTTTGCGTCTGCACCATGTAGTCGGGCATCGCCTGGAAACGGTCGTTGGCGCCGACATTGTGGATTTCGGCCAGGTTCCAGATCAGGTTGTTGCCTGACTGGATGGTCGCCCCCGGGGCGCCGGGTTCGCCGCGCGCCCAATCGTTGTCATAGAGGACGGCGATCTGCGAAATGACATTCATGTCTAGGACGTTGCCGCCAACGATCACCAGATCGTATTGCATGCCGATGCCGAACATCGACGCGAAGTTCACGGATGCATTGCCGCCCGTCAGCACGGTTGCTTCCGTGCCCGTGGCGGTAATCGTCATCGTGTCGTTGTCGTTGATGAAGTGATACTGCTCGATCCAGTTGACGAAGGACACGTCGCCATCGACGACGCTGACGCGCCAGGCGGTCGGGAAGATCGGATCGTGGCCTGTATCGGCTGAAGTCGCGTGTTGAGAGGCGCCGTCGTCATAGACGCTGCGCTGGAAGCTCGCGATGTTCTTGGCAACAGTCGCAGCGCTTGCCGAGGTGTCGAACATGCTGTCGATATGGTCATGGTCGCTGTAGACGTAACTCTGCGAGATCGCGTCGATCTGATGGTAGTTGCCCATCACTGCGGTCACCGAGGATATGACGGCGGTATCGGTGATGGCGACGATATTGGCGAGCACATTGGCGCCGGCGGCCACGTCGAGGCTGTTGACCGGTCCGCTATGCTGCTCGATCGGCAGGTCGGTCTTGCCGGTCTCGGGATCTTCCGGCGGCTTCGCGATGCCTCTGTCAGGCATGTAGTCGTCGAGAACGGGCGCTGCATCGGCGAGCTTGCCGTTGATGTAGATTGCGCCTGTCAGCTCGGTGCCGCCGATGTCGTGGCCCGCATCGACATAGCTATAGGTCTGCCCGCTCGTATCGGTGTCGTCGCTGCCGTAAGTCTGCAGCTCGCCGTCAGGGCCGGGTGTTCCCGACTCGAGGACCGAGTTGACATAGGTATGAATGTTGTCGGCAATCGTCTTCAGCGCATCGGCGCTGTCAGTGCGGTCGAGACTGATGAACGGTGACGCAGCTTCGGCCTTTTCCTGGAGATAGAGCAGTTGCGCAGTGACGAAGCTGGTATCCCGGAATTCGGCATCGCGGTCCGTCATGTTCAGATAGTCGTCGTCGTAGAGGATGTTCACCTGCGCGACATGCGCGACCATTGAGCCCGGTCCTTGAAAGACCTGCAGCTCCGGATCTTCACCGGGCATGCTGAAGCTCGGGATATAATGGAGGCCGCTGAAGTCGCGATGCGCGAGATCGGAAAGCTTCGCTAGGCTCTCTTCGAAGGCGTGCCCATAAAAGCGCGGGTGGGCGAAATTGATGTCGTAGGCCAACGAGCGGTACGGTGCGCTCGGGTCGAAGTCCTTGAGTTGCAGATCCGATGAAAACGTCGCCGCCCGGATTTCGTCCTCGGGCTGGATGGCGACGTCCTCATTCGGGCGTGCCCCTTCCGCATATACATTGCGTGCTCTCGCCTCTTCGACCGCCGTATCGAATAGACCGATGAAGTGCGCAATGATTTCGGAAATCTTCTCGCTATGCATGATGGCCCCTCCCGTTTGACACGGTGTCCGGCCTGATCTGCAGCATATCCGCCCTTGGATACTCTCGTGTGCTGCGTTTCAAGCCGCCAAACTGCACCGGCGCGAACGCCGGTGCAGCAGGTCTGGACTTTGCTTGAGGTTACGCGGCACCGCCGTCGTGCGAGTCCTGGCCCGTGGTATGCGAGTCATGTCCGATCGCATCGAACGTGTTGCTGAGCATGTTCGCGCCCTGCACGAGCTCCATGTGGATCCCCGAATTCGCAAGGATCGCAGATGCGTCCGCAACGCTCGAACCGTTGACGTCGTCGCCTGCGCCGCCGGTCCAGCCGCCATGATGGCTGAGGTCCATGCCGTCAGCGCCATGTGCGTTACCGCCATCCACCGACAGTTTGTTGTCGGCGTTGGAAGCATCCATCTTCATGCCCCAGGACGTGTCCTGGTCCGCCAGGTGGTTTGCCTGGATGGCACTGAAGGCGTTGCCGTTGTTGAAGGCACCGTTCAGGATGTTGTCGATGTCAAGCGTGAAGGAGAAGTTGTCGCCGAGGTTGAAGTTGACGTCGTTGCCGGCCACCCCAAGATTGTCGAAGTCCTTGACGTCGTGAATGGTCGCGAAGTCGGTATCGGTCTTGTTGAAGCTGTCGGCCGTGTTCGTCGTGTCGTTGTCGGTCTTGTTGAAGCTATCAGCCGTATTGAAGCTGTCCGATGTCGTGGTCGTCTTGACGTCGGTATCGGTGACCGTCTTGATGTCGGTGTCGGTCTTCGTGTTGATATCGTTGTCGCTGTACGACTTGCTGTCGTAGCTCCAGTCATAGTCCGACTTCACATTGGTATCAGCGTCGTTGATGTTGGTGTTGGTCGTCGTATTCGTGGTCTTGCTGTCGTAGTCCCAATCGTAGCTGTTGTCGCGATTGTTGCCGTTCAGCAGGTCGAGCGTCGCATCGACGGTGATATCCGAGCTGTTGTCGCTGTGATCACTGTTGTCACTGTTATCGCTGTTATCACTGTTGTCGGTATTGGTCGTGTTGTCACGATTGTCGCCATTGGCGAGGCCGCCAATATAAGCGGTGGAATTATCCGAAGTGTCCGGATCATTGATTGCGGTATTGCCCAGGAAGCCGTCTGCAAGCGCACCGATGTTATTGGTCTCGGTGTCGCCGCCCGGCTGATAATTCTGGCTCATTTCGCTTCCTCCAAAGGAATTCGGAGCAGTGTGCGAAATCCCTCTCATCTCAAATGGGATTTTACTCGCGCTTACTCCGATACTGATTACTCATATGCAGATGTATGCATTACCTGGTCATCTGCGGTTCAATTCCGGTTTGTTGGCCAAACCTGATGTATTGGATTGCGCGTAACTCAGTACAAGGACGCACAGATCTAGCTCCGCAATCATGTGATTGAAGACTTCATGCTTTCAGTTGTTTGAGTTGCCCCAATGGAAAAGCAGAGATATCGCAGTCGCGAGGGGATATTCCGCGTTTCCGGTGCCGCAATTGAGCGACAATACGACTTTGACCGAGAAGAACCGAGCTTCCTAGATACCAATTCGGGCTAGCGCGTTGGAACTCACTGTGGCTCGCCCGGACTGATCAAGGCGTTTCAAGATGACCTCTGTTCACTGGCAATGAAACCGCATGCAGCCACCCCCATTTGAGGGCAATTGGGCCGCTTCGTTTCGCTCCACCTCTAAGTCAAAAGTCTTGCATAAGTAACATTCCGGTTAATTGGCGCTGTCCAAAAGAGTGAAAAAGACGACGCACCTACTATTGGTTCGAAAATACCATAAAGGACCAAAAATAACCGACTATATACCCCATAAGTTATCTAGGATGGGGTGGATACAACCAGAACAATAGGAAATGTCATTGTATATTTACAAAAACTAACCCGTTTGGGCCATTTCCTTCAATGGAACTTCGTATTACCATAATTAAGAAATGGCTAACTAATGAAGACGGGAATTACGAGGGGTGCCCGTCCGGGCCGCCCGGAAGTATCACTCAAAGCATTTGTAACGTGTAACGCTATGGGGAGGCGTAAATGTTCATGACTGCGTCGAAGACTGGTGATGCCGATCAGAGCCGAAAGTTCGGTCCGGCCGGGGACACAATACTTGTCATTGCGAATGCCGACTTGTTCTCCGAATGCCTCGTCGAGGCGCTGGCGAAGAAGTTTCCGAGTTGCGAAGTCATCAGCAGGGGCTATTCCAAGGCCATGCTGCAGAATGATGCCAACGACGCCACGCTGGTTCTCTTCTACCACATTACCGGAACGGAGCTCAGCGATGCTCTGGCGACTGTCAGGGAAAATCACCCCGCGACATCGATCGGTCTCGTCGTCGAAGCGATCGACATGATGGAGCCCTATATCAACCGGCTCGTCGAGGCCCGCGTCATCGATGGCGTCCTGCCGCTCAACCTGAGGCTCGACGTGTTCATGGCAGCTGTCGATCTTCTGATGAAGGGTGGCGAGCATTTCCCGTCGGCACTGCTGAACCGCCTGACCAACCAGGCACCCGAGCGCTCGCTTTACGAGGCACGCTCCGTTGCGGTGGCCGGGGCAGGGGCGATGCGGCTGAGACAGGGCGATATGTCGTCCCTGACGACGCGCGAGGTGCAGATCCTTGATCTGATCTGTAAGGGCACGCAGAACAAGATCATTGCCGATGAACTCCATCTGTCGGAGAACACGGTCAAGGTTCACGTCCGCAACATATACAAGAAGATGAATGTGCGCAATCGCACCGAAGCAGCCTCGCGGTTCTTCAGCAGCGAAGCGAACAATCCGACGGGAAGATGGCGGAACTGATTACCGGTCAATATGATCAATGAGCAGGCCGCGCGAAACAGCGCGGCTTCTCCAGCCGCAGCGTTGCGGACGTCGATACGCCGACGCGCGTGTCCGCAGCCAGGCGAAGCGCAAAGCGCGCATAATTCTCAATCACAAAGAATCTGATGAATCCGCGTTCGTTTGAACGGGCGGCGGTTCAACGGTGAGCACCGGCGACTTGCCGGCTTATGAACAGGCCTGAAAACGAAAACGGCGCCTAACGGCGCCGTTTTGGGTGTATCTCATTCGCCGCTGATTAGCGGAACGAACGGGATGCAATGTTACGGATCTCGTAGCGGCTGATGCCGATATCGGAGAGGGTCTGGTTGGACAGGTTGCCGAGTTCGTTGAGCGTACGGCGGTAGCTAATCCAGCTCTTTGCAATGCGGATCGGGTTCATTGTCTTCATCCTTAGAAGTGTCTCGCGGCCGGCGTCATCGCCGTCTCTGCGCTTGGACATTCATATAGTGGATCTCTGTCATATTGTGCAGTGCAAAGAAAAGGCATCTGCTATGCGTTTGTGCAATGATCTGCCCGCGAAATGCGCAGGTGTGATTTTTTGAGCGGCTAAATTGAGCCTTTTTATCTGCAACTCTTACGAAAGTGTAAATTTCAGACAAAAGAAAACGCCCGTTGCGTGAGCACCGGGCGTTTTGAGAAGGAGATCAGCTTGGGAGGACGCTGATCGCCTGAATTAGCGGGCGGCTGCCTCGCGAGCGACGCGATGGATTTCCGACCGGTCGATGCCGAGGTCGTGCAATTCGCGGTTGCTCATGCGGCCGAGTTCGCTAACGGTCTGACGGTACTTGCGCCAGTTGTTGAAAGAGCGGGTAATGTTCATTTTGATCCCCTTTCCGAGGGTTCGCATCTGCCAGCTGCAGCCTATCCGCGCTGGCTTTCATTTGATGAGCTGAATATATGCTGCGCCGCAAAGAACGAATAGAGACAAGATTTCAAGTCACCTATGCGCTTTGCGCAGGTCTGGCGCCGTGAATTACATGATTTTGCCGCTTTCTGGTCAATGAATAGGCAGAATGATATTCCCCCAGCGTGCCTATTGCCGGTGGTCTGGCTCCAGGTGCGGCTGAGAGTGTTTTCGAGGCGCGCAAAGGGGGGAGCTGGATGCCCGGAGTAGGCGCCGCCGCGGCAGCGCCCAACATTTCCGGCAGACGGCGGGATATCTATCTACAGATTCTCGCGCGCCGCCCACTCCATCCGCAGACATCAAGCGGCATATATGCATTCCGGCTGATTTAATCGTTTAACCACCCGTTAAACAAAACGCCCACCGGGGGAGGATCCGGTGGGCGTCATGTAGGTGACTGACAACTGGGAGGAGGAGTGTTGTCAGTCTATCGGAGTGCGCTGGGAGGAGGAGTGCGCATCTCCGAATTCTTTATACGGACATCATATCCGCAGGCTTCCGGTTAACCGGGCCGGGCTGCCACGCCCGCGCTTCTTGATGATCAAAATAGTATGACTAATGATTATTTTGCAGTGCAATATTTTCATAGTGGCTATGCGCATCGTGCATGCCTTTCTACAATGACCATATATTAGAACATTGGCGTTAATTGTCGGTTAAGAAGTGCACCAAGTTCATGCAGGGCGTTTCTTGCATTTCGAGCGCGGGATTGCCTAACCGGATCACCGGCGATAACGCTAGCGGATGCCATCACGGGGGCGGAGGCTGATATGTATCGAGGCAGGTTGGAGCGTGATCTTTCGGTGTGGGTCGGCAAGGGATTAATCCCCGAGGCGACTGCCGAACTGCTGCTCGGGGAATATGACAGCCGTCCGGCGAGCTTCAGTCTCGGCCGCGTCCTGATGGTACTGGCCGCTGTCCTGTTGGGTGCGGCCCTGCTGCTGCTCGTCGCGTCCAACTGGGAGGCCATTCCACGGCTGGTGCGCGCCGGCGCGATCCTGGCCGTGATCTGGATGGCCTATCTCGGCGCTGCCGCCCTGTTCGCCCGTGGTGCCATCGCCGCAGCCAATGCGCTGCTTGTCGTCGGCGTCCTCAGCTTCGGCGGGGCCATATCGCTGATCGGGCAGATGTATCATCTGTCCGGCGACGAGCAGACAGTCATGTATCTCTGGTTTGCCATCGCTGCTATTTCGGCCGCGCTCTTCCGCTCGGGTCCGGCAACGGCAATCGCGGGCTTTCTCTCCTGGGCGTCCTTTGGTGTCTATCTCAGCAATTACGACACCCGCTGGGTCGGTGCCGGCGCCTGGGCGCCGCTGGCAATGAGCGTCGTCCTCATTGCGCTGGTTCGCTACACCGACGCTGGCCGGTCACGTCACCTTGCCTACTTCCTGGTGGTCGGCTGGCTGGCTTGGCTTTATACCTTGCACGACGATTTCTGGCTGGCCGCAGCCTATGTGATCTGCGGTCTCGCGGTGTTCCTGGCCGTCAGCCTGCCGCCATTACGCAATTCCGCCTTCATCAAGGCCGCGGGGGCTGCGCCGGCCTTCTACGCATTCCTGATCGCCACCGTCGGGTTGCTGCTGCTCAATATAGAACTTCAGAAAGGCGGCGCGCTTGTCGTTCTCAGCCTGGTCACGCTGGCCATCGCCGTATTGGCAATCGCGCTGCAGGGCCGGGATAACGGTGCCGTTCGCTATCTGGCCTATCTGATGTTCGCAGCCGACGTTCTCTATCTGGCATCGGAGACGGTCGGCTCGATCCTTGGCACATCCAGTCTCTTCCTTCTCTCCGGCGTCTTCGTTGCTCTGGTCGCCTGGCTGGTGATCCGGCTGGAACGGCGCTTCGGTGGAAAAAAGGCGGAGGTGGCCCAATGAGCGCGATCGTCTCGAGCCGCAATCCGGCAAGGCGTTATATGGTGGCGGCGCTTATCGCTGCCGGTCTGCAGACCGCGGTACTCGGCTATATCATAGAGAGCCGTGCCGCTATTCTGCGCAGCGGAGCGGAGGTCGTCCTCAAGACTGCGCCCGTCGATCCGCGCGACTTCCTGCGCGGCGATTACGTAGTCCTGAACTACGACATCTCCTCCGTGCCGGTCAGCAGTGTCAAGGGTGGGCTTCCATCTGCCGCCGGCGAACAGGTGCTATGGGTGCGGTTGAAGCCGCAGGCCGATGGCTTCTGGAACGTCGCCGAATCGTCATTCTCTGCGCTGCCGGAAGAGAGCGGCAGCGCGGTGATCAGAAGCCAGCCTTTCTATAGTTATGGCCCGGCCGGCGGCGACAGCATGCGCGTCGAGTATGGCATCGAGCGCTACTATGTTCCCGAGGGCGAGGGCAAGCCACTTGAGGAGGCCCGGCAGGATGGTCAGGTCTCGGTTGCGGCCCGTGTTTCGGCCGATGGAACGGCGCAGATCAGGAGCCTTCTCGTCGATGGGAAGGCAGCCTATGAGGAGCCGCTTTACTGATTGGAGGAGAGGCCTGTGGATTGCCGCTCGCCGGGCGGTTGATCGCTGTCATCGGGCCTTCATTTTTCCTTTGCCTCTACCAAATCGGGTGATATAGAGACGCCGCGCTCCGGAAGGCCTCATGCGCAGGCATATGCATGCGGTTTTGCGAACGCGGGTATGGTGAAATTGGTAGACACGCCAGATTTAGGTTCTGGTGCCGCAAGGCGTGGGAGTTCAAGTCTCTCTACCCGCACCAAAGCTGGCTTGCAGGCGGGATATCCCGATTACCCGGCAGGATGGCGCCGTCCCCCTTAACGGCGGGATGTATTGGAATTTGAAGAACAAAGCCACGCGCGGCCAAATTGTCCGGCGTCGTGCTCATCGAAACGAAGGCGTCTGGGCACGGCCGCCAACGAAATGAAGGTAGGAAGACATGCAGGTTATCGAAACGCTCGCTGAAGGGCTGAAGCGCGAAATCAAGGTCGTTATCCCGGCCAAGGACATGGAAAGCAAGCTGAACGAGCGTCTTGCCGACGTTAAGGACAAGGTCCGTATCAACGGCTTCCGTCCGGGCAAGGTACCGCCTGCTCACCTCAAGAAGGTCTACGGCAAGTCGATCATGGCCGACCTCGTCAACGAGATCGTCCGCGAACAGCCGACCCAGATCCTTTCCAGCCGTGGCGAAAAGTCGGCTACCCAGCCGGAAATCGCCATGACCGAGGACAAGGACGAAGCCGAGAAGATCCTCTCCGCTGAGAAGGACTTCGAATTCACGCTGTCCTACGAAGTCCTGCCGCCGATCGAACTGAAGTCCACCAAGGGCATCAAGATCACCCGCGAAGTCGTCGATATCTCCGACGACGAAGTCAACGAACAGGTCCTGAAGGTTGCCGAGAGCGCCCGCTTTTACGAAACCAAGAAGGGCAAGGCTGCTGACGGCGACCGCATCACCATGGACTACGTCGGCAAGGTCGACGGCGTTGCCTTCGACGGCGGCACCGATCAGGGCGCCGAACTGGTTCTCGGTTCCGGCCGTTTCATCCCGGGCTTCGAAGAGCAGCTAGTCGGCACCAAGGCTGGCGACGAAAAGACCATTACCGTGACGTTCCCGGCCGATTACCCGGCCAAGAACCTCGCCGGCGCTGAAGCCACCTTCGACGTCACCGTCAAGGACGTTGCTGCTCCGGGCGAAACCGAAATCAACGACGAACTGGCCAAGAAGCTCGGCCTCGAATCGGCTGACCGCCTGCGCGAAATCGTCCGTGGCCAGATCGAATCGCAGTACGGCTCGCTGACCCGCCAGAAGGTCAAGCGCCAGATCCTCGACCAGCTCGACGAGATGTACAAGTTCGATACGCCGAAGTCGCTCGTTGACGCTGAGTACAACGGCATCTGGAGCCAGGTGAACAACGACCTCGCACAGTCTGGCCGCTCGTTCGAAGACGAAGGCACGACCGAAGACAAGGCACAGGAAGAATACAAGACGCTGGCTGAACGCCGCGTCCGCCTCGGCCTCGTTCTCTCCGAAATCGGCGAAAAGGCCGGCGTCGAAGTCTCCGAAGACGAAATGCAGCGCGCGATCTACGAACAGCTGCGTCAGTATCCGGGCCAGGAAAAGCAGATCCTCGAGTTTTTCCGCAGCCAACCGGGTGCAGCCGCTTCGATCCGCGCTCCGATCTTCGAAGAGAAGGTCATCGACCATCTGCTGACCGAAATCGACGTCACAGACAAGAAGGTCACCAAGGAAGAGCTGCTCGCCGACGAAGAAGGCGAAGGCTCCGACAAGGACGCCAAGAAGGCTGCCCCGAAGAAGAAGGCAGCTGCCAAGGCTGAGGCTTCCGAAGGCGAAGAAGCAGCTCCGAAGAAGAAGGCTGCTCCGAAGAAGAAGGCTTCCGAAGGCGACGCTGAATAATCGGCTGATCCCTTATGGATTTTCGAAGGCCTCGCCGCTTGCGGCTGGGCCTTTTTGTTTGTCATCGAGTGTCCTGACTCCGAGGCTGTGAAGAAGTTTCATATTTGCTAATCAGTGCCTTGCAGTGTGAAGCTGATCCTTTACACTTCTGGATTGCGACGATGTGCAAAGGGGAAAATCTTGGCCTTCCAGAACAGCGCCATTGAGTCCGAAGCGGCAGAGTCCGGCTTTTTCACCTGGGATATCGTGGCGAACCTGCTCTATGCCGATGGTGCGGTCGCTGAGCTTTTCGGCCTTGATTACGTCAAGACCGAGCACGGACTGCCGCTGGATATCTATATCGAACGCATTCATCCGGAAGACCGCGCGAATGTGGCTGCCGCCATCCACGAATCGATCGCGACAGGTGAGCCGGAGCAGCAGAGCTACCGGACGCGCCAGGCAGACGGTCGCTACAGCTATGTGATGGTCTTTGGCCGCTGCTTCCGCGACAAGGCGGGCATCCCGTCGCTCTATGCCGGCATTATTTGTCCGGTGTCCGATGAGCCGATGCTGACCAAGCCATTGGTGAAATACTGCCTCACGGCCTACGATATCGCCGTTCGCGAAGGTAACCACGCCGTTGCCAAGCACCTGCAGGCGGCGCTTGGCGAACTCGACTGGATGAAACCAGATGGTTTACTGGCGAACTGAGCCGGCTTAGCCGGGAAATGCCCTAAAGCTCCGACTTGATATCGCCCATTCGGTTCCAGGCGTCGAGGCCCGCAATCTTGTAGGCCTCGRCAAGCGTCGGATAGTTGAAGGTGTTCTCGACGAAATATTCGACGGTACCCTTCAGGTTCAGCACGGCCTGGCCGATATGAACGAGCTCGGTGGCGCCTTCGCCGACGATATGGACGCCGAGCAGGCGCCGCGTCTTCAGCGAGAAGATCAGCTTCAAAAGGCCGGTATCGAGGCCCATGATATGGCCGCGCGATGTTTCGCGGAAACGGGCGATGCCGCATTCATAGGGAATGCCGCGTTCCTTCATCTCTTCCTCAGTCAGGCCGCAGGTCGAGATTTCAGGGACGGCATAGATGCCGTAGGGGAAGTATTTCGGCGGCTCCTTGGCAACGGCACCGACGGCGACGCGTGCCGCGATGCGGCCCTGTTCCATCGAGGTCGAGGCAAGGCTCGGAAAGCCGACGACGTCGCCTGCGGCGTAGATATTCGGTACCGAGGTCTGGAAGGTTTCCGGATTGACCTTCAGGCGGCCGCGATTGTCGGCTTCGAGGCCGATGGCCGGCAGGTTAAGCGTATCGGTAGCGCCCATGCGTCCGGCGGCAAACAGCACCATGTCGGTTACCAGGTGGCGGCCGTTGTCGAGCGTCAGCTGCACCTTGCCATTATCGAGCTTCTCCACCTTGTCGGCCTTCTGGCCGAGTAGCAGCTTCATGTTGCGGTCACGCAGCTGATAGGTGAAGTCCTCGATGATCTCCTTGTCGATGAAGTCGAGCATTGTCGACTTCGGGTCGATGACGGTCACGGCGGTGTCGAGCGCGCTGAAGATCGTCGCATATTCGATACCGATAACGCCGGCGCCGATGACGACCATCGAGCGCGGCAGTTCCTCGATATCGAGCAGCTCGTCGCTGTCGATGATCGCCTTGCCGTCGAAGGGCATGTAATCGGGCCGGAACGGCTTGGTGCCGACAGCAAGCAGCACACTTGCGGCAGAAACCTGGATTGTTTCACCGTCATCCTTGACGACCTGCAGCGTCGCGGCGTCGATGAAGCTCGCCTTGCCGCGCATATGCTGCACGCGGTTGCGGGCGAACTGATGTTCCAGCACTTCAACTTCATGATCAAGGGTGATCAGCAGGCGGCGGCGAAGGTCCTCTGCGCTGATCTGATCCTTGACGCGATAGGCCCGGCCGTAGAAGCCGCGTTCGCGCCAGCCTGAAAGATTGAGCGCCGTTTCGCGCAACGTCTTGGACGGGATGGTACCGGTATGGACGGAGACGCCGCCCACCCGCTTGCCCTGTTCGATGACCAGAACCTTCTTGCCGAGCTTGGCAGCCTGAATGGCGCCGCGGCGGCCTGCGGGGCCGCTGCCCACAACAACGAGATCGTACTGGAACATGGCTCAGCCCCGGCTGGAAGAGGAATCAAATATTGCGCCGCAAAATGTCGCGCATTCACCGGTAGCTGGTCAATGTTACAGATGGTTTAAGGCGCTGGTATCAAGAATTACCGAAGCCAAGCAGGGGTTCCATCTTCTCGAAGGTAATATCCATCGGGAAAGCATGCGAAAACGAATAGGGGATGTGGCCGTAAAGCAGCGATAGCTGGCCCTCCGCGACCTTTTCACTCTTGCCGGCGATGGCAGCGAGATAGAGCGCCGAGGCAAGCCCTGTGCGGTCTGCGCCCGCCTGGCAATGGATCAGGAGCGGCTTCGGCGCGTCGCGCATGATGGCGATGAGCTGCAGAGCCTGTTCAGGCGTCAGCTCCTTTGAGGAATTCATGCGGAAGTCGATATGCTTGATCCCAAGTGCATTCGATTGGGCGATCTCGCTGTCGTACCAGCTCTTGCTGCCGTTCTCGCCCCTTAGATTGAGGATCGTCTTGATGCCGTAACTGCCTTCCAGCCGGGCGATCGCTGAGGCGGAAGGCTGCGAGGAACGATAGACTTCCCCGGGCACGACGGCGTGGAAATTGTTCGTCGCCAGCAGATGGACGTAGTAGCCGCCGATCAGCAGCACGAGCAGGCCGGTGAGGCTGAGAATGCGTTTGGCGATCGGGGAAATGGTCAGGCGCGGAAATCTCAGTGTCATCGAATCTCAAGCTCGGGTCGCGCTGCGAGAAGAGCAGCATGCGCTCTTTGCGAGCCGAAGCTGACAGACACCTGAAGGAAACTGTGACGGTAGCTAGATTAGCCTGAGGCCTTTAAGACTGGCATGGCCGTCCTTGCCGATGATGATGTGGTCGTGAACCGTTATGCCGAGCGGCTTTGCCGTATCGATGATCATTTTCGTCATGTCGATATCGGCGCGCGAAGGCGTCGGGTCGCCGGAGGGATGGTTGTGAACCAGGATCAGCGCGGTTGCCGAAAGCTCCAGCGCGCGCTTCACCACTTCGCGCGGATAGACAGGCGTGTGATCGACCGTGCCGCGCCCCTGCACCTCGTCGGCGATCAGCGCGTTGCGTTTGTCGAGGAAGAGAATGCGAAACTGCTCACGGGTTTCGTGCGCCATCGCCGCATGGCAATACTGGATCACCGACGACCATGAACCCAGCACCTGCTTGTTGCGCAGCTCGCTCTTCAGCGTGCGCTGGGCCACTGCGGCGATCAGCTTGAGATCCAGCGCCACCGTCTCGCCGATGCCCTTGACCTCCTGTAGCAGCCCGGCCGGCGCGCCGAAGACGGCGGCGAGCGTGCCGAAGCGGTCGAGCAGGGCCTTGGCGATCGGCTTGGTGTCGCGCCGCGGGATCAGGCGGAAAAGCAGAAGCTCCAGGATTTCGTAATCGGCCAGCGCCCCGTCGCCATTTTCGCGGAAGCGGTTTCGTAGCCGCTCGCGGTGGCCGTGATAATGCTGCTCTCCGCCAAGGGCAGGCGGTGCTGAAGCCGCTTTCGCCATCGAGGGTTTTGCGGGCTGCTCGGCAAAGAACAGGCGCTCGTCGATATCCGGTTCGCCGACAGGCAAATCGTCGAAAGGCAGTTCGTCATCGGAAGTCAGAACCGGGCCTTTCGCCATCTTCGTTTCACCCGTTGAGCGGCGCGAGCCCCGGACGGTCGAGACCACCGGGCGACAGCGTGAAGATCTCGCATCCGCTGGCGGTGACGCCGACGGTGTGTTCGTATTGTGCCGAGAGCGAGCGGTCGCGGGTGACTGCCGTCCAGCCGTCGGCGAGAACCTTCACATGCGGACGCCCGAGATTGATCATCGGCTCGATGGTGAAGATCATGCCTTCCCGCAATTCCGGCCCCTCGTTGGCGCGGCCGTAATGCAGGATATTCGGCGAATCGTGGAACAGGCCGCCGACGCCGTGTCCGCAGAAATCGCGCACGACAGAGCAGCGCTCGGCTTCGGCATAGGTCTGGATCGCTTCGCCGATCGCGCCGGTGCGGGCGCCCGGACGCACGGCGCCAATGCCGCGCATCAGTGATTCATGGGTGACCTCGAGAAGCCGTTCGGCCGCGCGCTTCAGCTGACCGACCGGATACATACGGCTCGAATCGCCGTGCCAGCCGTCGACCACATAGGTGACGTCGATATTGACGATGTCGCCATCGCGTAGCGGCTTTGAATCTGGAATGCCGTGGCAGACGACGTGGTTGATCGATGTGCAGGTCGATTTCGTGTAGCCGCGATAATTCAGTGTCGCCGGATAGGCGCCATTGTCCATGCCGAATTCGAAGACGAAACGGTCGATCGCATCGGTCGCAAGCCCGGGCTTTACGATCGCCGCCAGCTCGTCGAGACAGCGGGCGGTCACCTGGCACGCCTTGCGCATACCCTCGAAAGCCTCGGGGCCATAGAGCCTGATTGCGCCGGTATTTTTCGGCGGCGCCGATGCGGCTTCGATATAATTCACCATTGCAGGGCCTTAGCGGAAATTGTCCTTGTCGTACATAATGCAGCTATGCCGGGTTCGTCCATGCCGATCAATGGGCCTGTCGCGATTTGTGCCAGCATAACGCAGATGAGGCGGCCAGTTGCCTGGGCCGCCTCATCGGTCAAATGCAGATACTGGACTTAGGATTGCTTGGAGAAGAGCGATGCCAGCGTCGATTTGGGCGAGGAACCCGTCGAGCCGCCGGTATATTTCGGCACGACGACGAGCTGTTTGACTTCGCCACGCTTGAACGCGGCCAGGAAGCGCTTGTAGTCCCTGAACGATACGCAGCCGTTGGAATCGCCGCGCTTGCCGAGCATGTAGGTATGGGCAAGCAGCCCGACGCGGTCATGGATGGCGCCTGGG
Organism: Rhizobium sp. 05N430; assembly: GCF_056396985.1. NCBI lineage: Bacteria > Pseudomonadati > Pseudomonadota > Alphaproteobacteria > Hyphomicrobiales > Rhizobiaceae > Rhizobium > Rhizobium sp. 05N430. Next base: position 94,604 of record NZ_JBFTMO010000008.1, read on the forward strand.
CCGCCGACCGGGTGCAGGCGGATTGCCTCGACGCCGTGGAACAGGGCTTCGCGCATCTGCAGATTATAGGTGTGCGGCGGCGTCGGGCCGCGCATCTTCTGGCTGACATAGCGCGGATTGTCGCGCATTGCGCCCAGGCCGGAATGGGCTTCGAGGCGCTCGCCGTTCGGCATGTACACCGTACCGGCGGAAATATCGTAGATCGCAATGCCGTTGCGGGCGACTGGGGCAAGCGCCGGCCGGCCGATCTTCGGCATCTCGCCGTCATCGTCGTCCTGATCCACCTTGGCATAGGCGAGTGCGGCGACCGGTGCATCGGCAGCAGGCTTCGGCCGGTTCGGGCGTGCCATCGGCAGCGGCACGTCGCCGCTTTCCGATAGAACGAGACCGAACGGTGCGTCGGAAACAACGCTCTCGGCAAGCGCGGTCTCGACGGCCGGTGCAGCGGCGGCTTCCGGCTTCTGTTGCGGCAGTGCTTCTGCAGCTGCCATGGTCGGCGCCGTTTGCGGCGCCTTGACGGTGGCGACTTGGACTGGCGCGGGGAGGGAGGCCGGAACCGTGACGGCAGAGAATGCCGCAGCGCTTGCGATCGTTTCTGCCTGCTGCTTCAGGGCCGAGGCAATTTCACTGCCGTTGTTGCGCATGGCAAGCGCCGAGAGCCCCCGGCGCTGCATCAGCGCCACCATGTCCTTGGAGGATTTCGACTGCACCTCTGCCGTCATGCGATCGGACACGGTGATCTGGCCGGGCAGCCGGGAAAATTTGCCGATGTGGACGAGCGTATGGGCGGCCGACGCGTTGTGATGCGCAGGCGCCATCGGCGCGATGGCGATATCCGCAAACAGCCGCTTGTCTTCGCGTTCCGGCATGGCCGACGAGTGCATCGTTGCGACCGATGCGAGCGCCCATGTCGATACAGCGGCCCCAAGGCCGATGGCAGCGATGACCGGAACGAGCCGGAGGAGCTTTGCCGAGCCAAAAATCGCCCAGCCGAAAGGGTTGACGCTTTCACACGTCTCGACAGCAAACGCCATATTACTCGGTTTCCAAACGCGTCACTCTACCGGCGGCTTACGCAGGACGCTTTCGCCGGAGCCGATAATGAAGCAAGAGGGCCTAATTGAGGCATCCCGCACATAATCAACTGTCTGGAACTATGCGGGATTATGGTTTCCAATTTCTTTATAAGCATGAAGGACCGCCCAAAAAAAGATTCTGGTTCGGTTCTTTTGGCGATGAAATCGGGCTAAAGATCGGCCATTCGGAGGCAGATATGGTCTATGCCCGCTCCATCACGTAGCTGCCCGGTGCTTCCTCGATCGCATTCAGCGAGGCACCGCCGGGCTTGCGGGCAGGTACGCGCTTGCCGTCCTTGGCCTCGATCCAAGCTTGCCAGTGCGGCCACCAGGAACCCGGATTTTCCTCGGCTTTGTTGAGCCAGGTGTCGTAATCGCCCTTGGCTGGGCCGCCGGTCCAATACTGATACTTCTTCTTGTCCGGCGGATTGACGACGCCGGCGATATGTCCCGATCCGGTGACAACGAAATCCACCTTGCCGCCGAAGAACTGGCTGCCGAGGAAGACCGACTTTGCCGGCGCGATGTGATCCTCGCGGGTCGCCAGATTGTAGATCGGGATCTTCACGTCCTTCAGCGACACGGTCTTGCCGTCGAGGATCATCTCGTCCGCGGTCAGGGCATTCTTGAGATAGCAGTTGCGCAGATAGAAGGCGTGATTGGCAGCCGCCATGCGCGTCGAATCGGCATTCCAGAACAGCAGATCGAAGGGCATCGGCATTTCGCCCTTCAGGTAGTTGTTGACGAAATAGGGCCAGATCAGTTCCGAAGCGCGCAGCATGTTGAAGGCCGTCGCCATCTTCGACCCATCGAGATAGCCGACAGATTGCATATGCGCTTCGAGCGCCTGCAGCTGCTCCTCGTCGACGAAGACCTTCAGGTCGCCGGCATGGGTGAAATCCACCTGCGTGGTGAACAACGTCGCCGAGCGGATGCGCTTGTTCTTTTCCTTGGCATGCAGCGCAAGCGTTGCGGCAAGCAGCGTCCCGCCGACGCAATAGCCGACGGCGTTGACGTCCTTTTCGCCCGTGGCCTTCTCGATCGTCTCCAGCGCGAAATCGACGCCCTCGCGGGCATAGGCCGTCCAGTCCTTGTCGGCATGGCGCGAATCGGGGTTGACCCAGGAGATGACGAACACCGTCTGGCCTTGGTCGACGCACCACTTGATGAACGACTTCTGCGGATTGAGGTCGAGGATGTAGAACTTGTTGATCCAGGGCGGGCAGATCAGGAGAGGGCGCTTTAGCACCGTCTCGGTCGACGCCTCGTACTGGATGATCTGGCAGATATCGTTCTGGGCGATCACCTTGCCCGGTGTCAGCGCCATATCCCGGCCGACGGCGAATTTCGTCATGTCGGTCTGGCGAAGCTTCAAGTCGCCGTGCCCGGCAACGATATCCTCGGCTAGCATCTTCATGCCGCGCACCAGATTTTCACCGCTGCTGGCGATGGTTTCCCTGTAGAGCTGCGGGTTGGTGGCGACAAAATTGCTGGGCGAGAGCGCCGCGGTGATCTGCTTGATGTAGAAGCCGGCCTTGTGCTTGGTGTGCTCGTCCAGACCCTCGGTCTGCGTCACCATCTTTTCGGCCCAGTCGGCGGTGATGAAATAGACCTGCCGCAGGAAGTCGAAGAACGGGTTCTTCTCCCAGTCCTGATCGGAAAACCGCTTATCCCTGCGCTCGGGCTCGGGTTCGGCGGCTTCGCCCTGGATGCGCTGCATCGAGCGCATCCAGACGCCGAAATAGCTGCTCATCAGCTGTGTCTGCGCCTCGAAGGTGCGGCGCGGATCGGACATCCAATATTCGGTGATCTTCGACAGCGTCTTGACCATGTCGGTCATCGGCTCGGCGGCCTTGTCGCTGACATCGCCCCGTTCGCGGGGCGCCAGCCATGCGGATGCGGCCTTGCCGAGATTTTCGAGGGCGCGGGCAAAATTCATCGCCATCGCCTCGGGATCCTTCATCAGATAGGGATCGAGGTCTGCCGTTTCGAAGCCTTGCGGCTTTCCCTTGTCGCCTGTCTTGCTGTCGGTCACACGTTTCCTCCGGGCGGCAGCAATCATCCTGAAATCGATTTGTACATCGTGCAAGATCGATAAAACAAGTTCAACACAACCACGCTCATGCTATTGCTTTGTTGCTGCGACAAATTTAACAGTCGCAGAGGCTTGAGGATTTGGAAGATCTGGCATGACGAACAACGGCAGCTCTGGCATCGCAATCGCAACCCGCATGGCAATTATTGCCGCGGCCGCGGCGATGACGCTTGCCGGCTGCACGTCGACGCCGGATGAGAAGGCAGCGCTTGCCGCCAGGCGAGCGGCCCCCACGGCGGTCGTGATGACCGCCACCAAGGGTGAGGCTCCGGCCGAGAGCGGCCTTTCGCACTATAGGGACGGTTATCCGTCCTTCGGTGCGCCTCTGACGGCCGCCAACGTTCAGATGAACGATGACGAGGCCAAGGGCCTGCAGGCCAAGCTGACTGCGCTTGGCGCGCAGCGCAAGGCGGGCACGATTTCCGAGGCCGAGTATCAGCGCCGCGTTGCCGAATACCGCAAGCTTGCGGCCGATCACGGCACCGACACACTCTCGGAAATCACCAAGTAGGCCTTGCCTTTCAGGCAATTTGCACGCAAAGCCTTCCGCAGCTGGCGGGAGACGTAAATTTTCCCGATAATGCTTCGCAGCCGCGGCATCCGTCAAAGAATCGCCGCCTGCAGACAGTCTGATGAATACGGCGCATGCGATTCTGAAGTTCGTATCGCAAGCAGCCGGGAACAGGACGAACTTCGAGCGCGGCCGCGGTGGCCGCATTTCCATGGGGAATGAAATGGAAGAGTTTCACAAAGTCCGGCGTTTGCCGCCTTATGTTTTCGAACAGGTCAACCGTTTGAAAGCAAGCGCGCGAGCGGGCGGCGCCGATATCATCGATCTCGGTATGGGAAACCCTGACCTGCCGACCCCGAAAGCCATTGTCGACAAGCTCTGCGAAGTGGTCCAGGACCCGCGCACGCACCGTTATTCGTCCTCCAAGGGCATTCCCGGCCTTCGCCGCGCGCAGGCCGCCTATTACGCCCGCCGTTTCGGCGTGAAGCTCAACCCGGATACGCAGGTCGTCGCGACCCTCGGTTCCAAGGAAGGTTTCGCCAACATGGCGCAGGCGATCACCGCGCCTGGTGACGTCATCCTCTGCCCGAACCCGACCTATCCGATCCATGCCTTCGGCTTCCTGATGGCAGGCGGCGTGATCCGTTCGATCCCGGTCGAGCCGGATGAGAATTTCTTCGCGCCGCTCGAGCGCGCCGTGCGCCACTCGATCCCGAAGCCGCTGGCGCTGATCCTGAACTATCCGTCGAACCCGACGGCCTTCGTTGCGACGCTTGATTTCTACAAGGACGTCATCGCCTTTGCGAAGAAGCACGACATTATCGTGCTGTCCGACCTTGCCTATTCGGAAATCTACTTCGACGGCGAGCCGCCGCCCTCCGTTCTGCAGGTTCCTGGTGCCATCGACGTCACCGTCGAATTCACCTCGATGTCGAAGACCTTTTCCATGCCCGGCTGGCGCATGGGCTTTGCCGTCGGCAACGAGCGCCTGATCGCCGCTCTGACGCGCGTGAAGTCTTACCTTGATTACGGCGCCTTCACACCGATCCAGGTTGCAGCAACCCACGCGCTCAATGGCGACGGTTCCGACATCGCTGAGGTCCGCAACGTCTACAAGCGCCGCCGCGACGTCATGGTCGAGAGCTTCGGCAAGGCAGGCTTCGAAGTGCCGCCGCCGGCAGCCACGATGTTCGCCTGGGCGAAGATCCCGGAGAAGTTCCGTCACCTCGGTTCGCTGGAATTCTCCAAGCTGCTGGTCGAAAAGGCCGACGTTGCCGTCGCGCCAGGCATCGGCTTCGGCGAAATGGGCGATGATTACGTTCGTCTCGCACTGGTCGAGAACGAGCACCGCATCCGCCAGGCTGCGCGCAGCATCAAGAAATTCCTGTCGACGGCCGACGAGACGATGCACAACGTCATCTCTCTGAACGCACACCGCTGATAGACACCTCCCAATCGGCAGCCGCGGTCCGCGGCTGCCACTCGTGAACATTCAGGATCGCTTCATGGCAGACGCCCTCAAAATCGGCATTGCGGGTCTTGGTACCGTCGGTGCCTCGCTCGTCCGTATCATCCAGAAGAAGAGCAACGAGCTTGCTGCCACCTGCGGGCGTCCGATTCACATTACGGCCGTGACGGCACGCGACAAGACCAAGGATCGCGGCATCAATCTCGATGGCATCACCTGGTACGATACGCCGGAAGAGCTGGCCGCCAAGGCCGATATCGAGGTTTTCGTCGAGCTCGTCGGCGGTGCCGAAGGCGCTGCCAAGGCATCCGTCAAGGCCGCTCTCGATCGTGGTCTCCATGTGGTGACGGCCAACAAGGCGCTGCTGGCCTATAACGGCGTCGAGTTCGCCAAGATCGCGGAAGAGAAGGGCTCGCTGCTCAACTTCGAAGCGGCTGTTGCGGGCGGTATCCCCGTCATCAAGGCGCTGCGCGAATCGCTGACCGGCAATTCGATCTCCCGCATCTACGGGATCATGAACGGCACCTGCAATTACATCCTCACCAAGATGGAGAAGGAAGGCCTGTCCTTCGCCGATTGCCTCGCCGAAGCCCAGCGTCTCGGCTATGCCGAAGCCGACCCGGCCTTCGACATCGAGGGCAACGACACGGCGCACAAGCTGTCGATCCTGACGACGCTGGCTTTCGGCAACCAGATTGCCGCTGACGACATCTATCTCGAAGGCATCACCAACATTTCGATCGAGGATATTCGCGCGGCTGCCGATCTCGGCTACCGCATCAAGCTCCTCGGCGTTGCACAGCGAACCGAAACCGGCATCGAGCAGCGCGTTCATCCGACCATGGTGCCTGTCGATTCCGTCATCGCCCAGGTCGATGGCGTTACCAATGCCGTGGCGATCGAATCCGATATTCTCGGCGAGTTGCTGATGGTCGGCCCGGGTGCCGGCGGTAATGCCACTGCCTCGTCGGTTCTCGGCGATATCGCCGACATCGCCAAGAGCCAGCCGGGCGCCCAGCGCGTTCCGGTGCTCGGTCATCCGGCCAAGTCGCTGGAGCCCTATCGCAAGGCACAGATGCAGAGCCATGAAGGCGGCTACTTTATCCGCCTGACGGTTCTCGATCGCACCGGCGTTTTTGCCAGCGTCGCAACCCGCATGGCCGAAAACCACATCTCGCTGGAATCGATCGTGCAGCGTTCGCAGCAGCACCTGTCGCCGTCGCATCACCAGACGATCATCCTCGTGACCCATGCGACGACGGAGGACTCGGTCCGCAAGGCCGTCGCTGCCATCAAGGGCGAGGGCTATCTCGTCGGCGAACCGCAGGTCATCCGCATCGAGCGCCCCAAGGAAGACTGAGGGTAACGCCAGCCCAGGCGTTGCCACCGGCCTTAAGGCTGCATAAATGTGCTCATGGAATTTTTGCCGCCCCGTCACGGGGCGGTGACATTGTGGGGCATTGGCAGAATGGTGGATATAGCCGCTGATCCGGTACAGCGCGCGTTCCTCGGGGTGGAGAAATCCATTCTCGACAATCGCTGGATTTCGCGGCTCGACCAGGCCGGGCAAAACCGCGCGCTCGCCATGTCGCAAGTCCATGGGCTGCCGGATCTGATTGCCCGCGTGCTTGCCGGCCGCGGCGTTGCGGTCGATGAAGCCGTCGAGTTCCTCGATCCGACCATCCGTAACCTGATGCCCGATCCCTACAAGCTGACCGATTGTGAGAAGGCGGCAAAGCGTCTGGCTGAAGCTATCCGGCGTGGCGAGAACGTTGCGATCTTCGGTGACTATGACGTCGACGGTGCCGCCTCATCGGCCCTGATGTACCGCTTCCTCGCCCATTTCGGCGTCAAGGCCGAGATCTATATTCCGGACCGCATTTTCGAAGGCTATGGACCGAATGCTGCCGCGATCAACCAGCTGATCGACAACGGTGCGAACCTCATCGTCACCGTCGATTGCGGATCGACCAGCCACGAGGCGCTCGACGCCGCCAAGGCGCGCAATATCGACGTCGTCGTCATCGATCACCATCAGGTGACACACGCGCTGCCGCATTGCCACGCGCTGGTGAACCCCAATCGCGAAGACGATCTTTCGGGGCAGGGACACCTCTGCGCCGCCGGCGTGGTCTTCCTGGTGCTTGTGGCCACGCTCCGATTGCTGCGCGAAGCCGGCGACAAGCGCATTCTGGCAATCGACCTCTTGCAATGGCTGGATATCGTGGCGCTCGCCACGGTCTGCGATGTCGTCCCGTTGAAGGGCCTAAACCGCGCCTATGTCGTCAAGGGCCTCGTCGCCGCGCGCCACCAGAGCAATGCGGGTCTTGCCGCCCTGTTTCGCAAGGCCAGTCTCTCCGGGCCGGTCACATCCTATCATTTCGGCTTTCTCGTCGGCCCTCGCATCAATGCCGGTGGCCGCATCGGCGATGCAGCCCTTGGCAGCCGCCTGCTGACGCTCGACGATGCCGGCGAGGCGGAGACGATCGCCCAGAAGCTCGACGAACTGAACCGCGACCGCCAGGTCATGGAAGCCACCATGCTGCAGGAAGCGGAAGCCGAGGCAATGGCGGAGTATGGCGATGGCCAGGGTGCTTCCGTCATCGTGACCGCCCGCGACAAGTGGCATCCGGGGATCGTCGGTCTTCTGGCCGCACGGCTGAAGGAGAAGTTCAAGCGCCCGGCCTTCGCCATCGCTTTCGATCCCTCAGGTCGCGGCACAGGATCCGGCCGCTCGATCAACGGCTTCGATATGGGACGCATGGTCCGCGCCGCCGTCGACGAGGGGTTGCTGATCAAGGGCGGCGGACATGCGATGGCCGCGGGTCTGACGGTCGAGCGCGAAAAGCTCGGCGCCCTGCGCAGCTTCTTCACCGAACGCGCCGAGAAGACCGTCGCCAATCTGGTCGCCAACGAAACGCTGAAGATCGACGGCGCCATCGGCGCCAGCGGCGCCACGCTCGATCTCATCGACCGGCTGGAAACCGCGGGCCCCTACGGATCCGGCCATTCGCAACCGGTCTTCGCCATCCCCGCCCATCGGCTGCGCGATGTCAGGACGGTCGGCGAAAAGCACGTCAAGGTGACGCTGGAAGCCATGGATGGCGCCCGTCTCGACGGCATTGCCTTCCGCGCCGCCGATACCGCTCTCGGCAACCTGCTGCTCAATTCACGCGGCGCCAATCTGCATGTCGCAGGCTCGCTCGGCGCCGACCACTACCAGGGCTCGCGCCGCATTCAGCTGCGCGTCTCCGATGCGGCACAGGCGAAGTAAGCCCTACCAGTCGGCCGAGAGCTTGGTGAGATACTGCCCATAGGCGCTCTTGCCGAGCTTTTCCGCAAGCTTTGCCAGATCGTCCTGGCTGATATAGCCCATGCGCCACGCCACTTCCTCGGGGCAGGCGATCTTGAAGCCCTGGCGCTTCTCCAGCGTGCTGACGAAGGCGGCCGCATCGAGAAGGCTATCGGGCGTGCCGGTATCCAGCCAGGCATAGCCACGGCCCATCAGCTCGACGAACAGTTCGCCGCGCTCCAGATAGGTGCGGTTGACATCGGTGATCTCCAATTCACCGCGCGGTGACGGCTTCAGATTGGCGGCGATATCGACGACCTGCTGGTCGTAGAAATAGAGGCCGGTGACCGCCCAGTTGGATTTCGGCTGCTTCGGCTTTTCCTCGATCGACAGCGCGTTCATCTTGCCGTCGAACTCGACGACGCCGTAACGCTCGGGATCGGTGACGTGATAGGCAAAGACCGTGGCGCCTTTGGTGCGCGCCGTCCCCGACTTCATGATCTCCGGCAGACCGTGGCCGAAATAGATGTTGTCGCCAAGAACCAGCGCGGAATTCTGGCCGTTGATGAAATCGGCACCGATGATGAAGGCTTGTGCCAGGCCATCCGGGCTCGGCTGCACCGCGTAGTTCAGCGAGATGCCCCATTGCGAGCCGTCGCCGAGAAGCCGCTTGAAGGCCTCGACATCGTGCCGCGTGGTGATGATCAGGATGTCGTTGATCCCGGCCAGCATCAGCGTGGTCAGCGGGTAGTAGATCATCGGCTTGTCGTAGACAGGCATCAGCTGCTTCGACACCGCCTGGGTGATCGGATGAAGCCTGGTGCCGGTGCCGCCCGCTAGAATGATCCCCTTCATCTCAGTCTCCTCAAATCGAATTCTTCAAAATGGCTTTGACCGCAATTTCCGTGGAGCTTTTCCAGTCGGGCAGGCGGATGCCGTAGGTGGCAGCGATTTTTTCGCCCGAAAGCCGCGAATTGGCGGGACGTCTCGCGGGCGTCGGATATTCTGCAGTGGTGATGGGCGTAACGGCAGCACTGTTGCCGCCGAGCGCTCGCGATTGCGCAAAGATCTCGGTGGCGAAATCGGCCCAGGTGGCTTCGCCGGTCCCGGTCAGATGAAAGGTGCCGCGCAGCGCGGGATCTGGATCGGCTTTCAAACGCGCCGCAATGGCGAGGATCGCATCGGCAATATCAAGCGCCGATGTCGGGCATCCCCGCTGATCGGCGACGACGCGCAGCTCGTCGCGCGTTTCGGCAAGCCGCAGCATGGTCTTCACGAAATTGGCGCCGAAGGGCGAATAGACCCAGGCCGTCCGCAGGATGACGTGATCGGCATTGCCCGCCGCCACCCGCAGCTCCCCTTCGAGCTTGGTGCTGCCATAGACCGAGATCGGACCGGTTGGATCGGTCTCGACATAGGGCGCCAGCTTTTCGCCGGAGAACACATAGTCGGTCGATAGATGGATGACGGGGATGCCAAGCTTGGCAGCCGCTTCGGATACGGCGCCGGCACCAGCTGCATTCACGGCAAAAGCTGAATCAGGCTCGCTCTCGGCCTTATCGACAGCCGTATAGGCCGCGGCTGAGACGATCACGTCGGGCTGTGCGGCCGTCAGAGCCGGCAGCACACTAGCGGGATTGGCAAGATCGAGCTCAGGACGGCCAATCGCGATCACCTCAATGCCTGAGGGTGCTGTTGCCAGAAGCGACCGAGCGACCTGACCCTCTCTACCCGTTACGGCGATGCGCATCGTCATCGTCCCTTGAAGACGCCAAGGCGTTCGCCGGAATAGACGTTGTCGCGCAGAGGGCGCCACCACCATTCATTGTCGAGATACCAGCGCACAGTTTTGTCGATGCCGCTGTCGAAATTCTCCGCAGCCTTCCAGCCGAGCTCCGTCTCCAGCTTTGTCGCGTCGATCGCGTAGCGAGCATCGTGGCCAGGCCGGTCGGTGACATTCGTGATCAGGCGCGAATGCGAGGCCTTGTCCGGAAACACGGTGTCGAGAATGGCGCAGATGCGCTCAACCACCTCGATATTGCGGCGCTCGTTGCGTCCGCCGACATTGTATTTTTCACCCGGGCGTCCGCGCGAGGCGATGGTGAAGAGGGCCCGCGCGTGATCCTCGACATAGAGCCAGTCGCGGATATTGGCGCCGTTGCCGTAGACTGGCAGCGGCTTGCCCTCCAGCGCATTGAGGATCATCAGCGGAATGAGCTTTTCCGGGAAGTGGAACGGGCCGTAATTGTTGGAGCAGTTGGAGACCACGACCGGCAGCCCGTAGGTCCGGTGCCAGGCGATCGCCAGGTGGTCGCTCGCGGCCTTCGAGGCAGAATATGGGGAGGAGGGATCGTAGGCGGTCACCTCCTCGAACAGGCCCTGATCGCCGAGTGAACCATAGACCTCGTCGGTTGAGACATGCAGGAAGCGGAAGGCCGCCTTGGGGCGCGCATCGAGGCCATCCCAGTAGTGGCGCGCAGTATCGAGCAGGCTGAAGGTGCCGACGATATTTGTCTGGATGAAATCGCCTGCACCCGAGATCGACCGGTCGACGTGGCTTTCAGCGGCCAGATGCATGACGATGTCAGGGCGGAACGAGGCGAAGGCTTCCTTCATCTTCGCCCGGTCGCAGATATCAGCCTGCAGAAAGCGGTAGTTGGCGGCATTCTCGACTGAGGACAGCGAGGCAAGATTTCCGGCATAGGTCAGCTTGTCGATATTCAGTACCTCGGCACCAATCTCGCTCACCAGATGACGCACCAGCGCCGAACCGATAAAGCCTGCTCCCCCCGTTACGACGACACGCATTGCCGGAAATCCCCTGAATTACTGTGCTGAAAACTGAAAGTGGCCTGGAATATCGGCAAGCTTCGGAAGCTTCCGGTCCTTGTCGGAAAGCACCGCATGCGCCTCGTCGACCGGCCAGCGGATGCCGATATCAGGATCGTTCCACAGGATGCCACGGTCGTGTTCGGGGCTGTAGGGCGCCGTCACCTTGTAGCTGATCACGCTATTCGGAGCGAGCGTCACGAAGCCATGTGCGAAGCCTGCCGGTACCCAAAGCTGGGCACCGTTATCGGGCGTCAGCTCTTCGCCGAGCCACTGGCCGAAGGTCGGAGAGCCCTGGCGAATATCGACGACGACATCGAGAATGGCGCCCTGAAGGCAGCGCACCAGTTTTCCCTGGGCGAAGGGTGGCGTCTGGAAATGCAGGCCGCGCAGCGTGCCCGCTTGTGCCGAAAGCGACTCGTTGTCCTGGACGAAGGTGATGTCGGCGACATTCTCGCGAAACCATCCGTCCTTGAACACCTCGGAAAAATAGCCGCGGTGATCGCCATGCCGCGCCGGCGTGATCTTCAGGATACCCTCGATCGTCGTGGTCTCGATGCGCATGGTCTTTTCTATCCGGCCTGCATCACGCTCATCAGCATATCCGCCTGCGAGCGGCTTTGCATGGCTGCAAATCCATTGGCTGCGATGAGTTCGCGCTCCTCGTCATCGGCGACGAGCTCCTTGCAGCGCTCGACGAGATCCTCGTAAAGCTCGACTGCCAGGCCGCCCATGAACGGCTCGAGATCCGGATCCTCGATATCGCCTTCGGTCAGAACGCAGACGCGGTTCGCCAGGAGATAGGAGATGCGGACGATCTCGAAGACGCCGCTTTCATAGTGGTGGATGTTGATGACGATCTTGGCGCGGGCGATCGCGGCGTCGCGCTCGGCACCGTAGACGTTGAAGAGATGGACGACCTTCAGCCCTGCCTCGTGGAGAGCGACCAAGATGTCGCGACGGCGATCGTTCATCGAGCCGTAGAACAGGACGTCGATATCCTTTACCGGCGCCCATTCGATCTGCGTCAGCACCTCGCTGTAGCCGATTTCGAGAACGCCGGCATGATCGATGCCCTTGGCCGCCAGGTTCCGCCTGTTGCGCGGGCTGTAGTCGAGCACGGGAAAGGACTTGAGAACGGCGGTGTAGCGCTCGTTCATCCAGGTGCTGTCGTCTGATACCTGCTCGAGATTGACGATGACGCTGTCTTTCGGCAGGTGGGCGGTGATCTCCGGCGGCAGCAGATTGCCGCCATAGACTATCGGCGAACGGCCCGCGAATTCACTCATCTCACGCACGATTGGCGCCGAGCCACCAAGCTCCTCGAACGCACCTTGTAGCCCGAGCGCCACCTCGTCGAACGCATGGCTGTGATTGTAACCCTTGGGCGTGACGATCCAGATGCAGTGCCGGTCCTTGTGCGCATCCCAGCCGCCCTCGAACGCTTGCAAGCCCGAAAGATCTGACGCAACCGGTTCTGCGACAGAGAGCGGTGCCAGGGGCTGGCTCATCGCCTGCAAGGCGGCGGCATTCGGTGCGGGCAGCGATTGGTCGCCGGCGCTTGACGCGCTTGCCGGCCGCGACTTGCCCTTGGGGAAATTGCCACGCGGCGTCCAGTCGGGCGGATCGTCGCCGGTCCAGATCAGCTGGGGCTGCTTGACGATAGGCATCCGGCCTTCCTGCCACAGCTCGAGCTTCGCCGGATCACGCGTCTGCAGGAACGCTTCCTTGCGGCCGTAAAGGCTGTTGAGCAGCTGGCCGGTCCGGGCGCCGAACTTCCATTCGAAATCCTCGGCGGAGGGCACGAAGGCGGAGACTTTCATGCCGCTTGCCACCGCATGCGGGATGTAAAGCCCAAGCAGACGTTCGATCACGAAGGGCCGCATCGCGGCATTGCCGTCGCGGCTGTAATTCGCCGTGCCGCTATAGGCACGTCCGGCCGGCGTGCCGCGCGCCGCTTCCTGCTCCAGCGCCTGCAGGATATGTTCGCAGAAGGCGAAATAGCCGGACCAGAATTTCTGATTGCCGACGAAATAGTTGCAGAAGAAGAATGAAGTGCGGCCCTGCGGCGGCGCGATCGGATAGCCCATCTCCTTGAGATGGCCGAACACCGGCTCCATACCGGGATGGCCGCCCATCATCGCGTGTTCCCAGACGTTGCTGTAAACAGCGGCGTGGCCGATCAGCGGATTGTAGAGATAGGCATCGGCGCCGCCGGCGCGCGCTTTTCTCGCCTCGGAGATGAAGGATTGCAGACTGGAGACCGATTTGGTTTCGAACTTGCTGGACAGCAGCCCCCAGAACACATCCGCCTGCAGCCCAGCCTGCAGGTGGTGCTCGTGCAGAATCCGGAAGAGTTCATATTCGCGCGTCGTCGATTGCGTGTTGAAGGAAATGTCGAAGGGCAGGGCAGCCGAATCGAGATTCGCCAGCTGCCTGGCGTCGAGATAAGGCTGGTAGACGATCACCGATCCGGATTGCTGCGCCTTTACGCTCAATTGCTGAAGGCTCGGCAATCCCGCGGGCAGGGTGGTCGGAATCTGCTGGTTGATCGTCAAAGTCGCGTCCTTCGAATGCCGCCTCCGCTGGAAAGAGAGATTCCCGCGAGGCTATCCGGGCCGGACTATTGGCATCGAAGCTTGCGCCACCCTGTTGGATGCGCGGTGCGCACGACGGTCTGATATCGCTACGTCGAGAGTGTGTTTTTGCTGATTGTGAAAGTCCGCGAAACTTGAAAACATTCTCTCCGAAATCGAGAGAGAAGTGGCACGCCCTAGGGGAGTCGAACCCCTCTTCCCAGAATGAAAATCTGGTGTCCTAACCGATAGACGAAGGGCGCTTCCTTCGTGGTGGCGCCCTTATAGTCAGCACCTTTCTGACCCGCAAGCGGTAAAATGCGAAATTCCGTAGATTTTTTCTGAGCTTGTGGAAATACCTTGCAGCAGGCGCCGAAGTCCCCGGAATACAGGGGATGCCGCGCCTCGCAGTAGGATCGGCAGGACGCGGTTTGCAGCCGCTGACCCAAAAAGATTGGTCTTGGCAGTTATCCGACCACCACGATCAGAGACTCCAGAATCAAGCACTTGAGGCTCGATTTGTGATCGATAGCGGAAGAGATCCACTTGACGCTCGCTGAGACCGGGATGAGGAGAATGCGGGCCCAGCGGCAGTCCCGACTTTCGAGAGAGCGGCGCGATTACACCACGCCGACAGGGCAGAAGGCTTCTGCAACCTGAAGCATATCGACCAGTGGATCACTATGCTGGAGCAATATGTCTTCCCCAAAATTGGAACGGAATTGGTTAACACACTTGGTGCCGCCGACTTTGCGGCGTGCCTGAAACCAATCTGGCTTTTGAAGCCTGAGACTTCCTCACGCGTTAGACTGCGCTGCGACGCAGTGATGAACTGGGCTGCAGCCAGTGAATACGTCGATGTAAGCCCCGTGGACCTTGTCGTTAAGCTTCTGCCAAAGCAGCTAGGTAAACGAGAGCGTGTCGCGCATCAACCTGCACTTCCTTGTAGGGACGTGCCTAACTTCATCGCTAATCTCCTTCATTCGGGAGTGTCAAACACTACCTTACAGATGCTGGAGTTGCTGATCATGACCGCCCGCCGTTCAGGCGAACTCCGTCAGATGCAATGGCACGAGGTCGACTTTTCCAACGCGATCTGGACAGTGCCCGCAGCACGCATGAAAGTGAAGATCACCCATCGCGTGCCGCTTACCCCAAGAAGCATCGAGATACTTGAAAGCCAGCTTGAGAAGTCGGAAACCGGCGAAGGGTTGGTGTTCCTTCACGAAGAATACGCCAATGCGCGCTATGACGCTCACCAAATTCCTCCGGGACAACGCGGTCGTGAGCGATACGCTCGGACGCATCGCCACCGCTCACGGATTCCGCTCAAGCTTTAGGGACTGAGCATCTGAGAACGGATACTCCCGCGATGTTGCTGAGCGAGCGCTCGCCCATACTGTTAAGAATACAGTCGAAGCGGCCTACCATCGTACTTATCGATCAACGGCGCGCATTGATGTTGGCGTGGGAGGCTTTCTGCCTAGGAAAGTGACGCTGCGATCTATGCCCGAGACCATACCGTTCGATTTACGTAATCTATGTAGCTGAGTACAACACGCAGAATTTGCTTCGATACGGAACCGACTTGATAGTCGGGAACGGGGTCTATGGCTCGAGCAATTTTGTTATGCTCGGCAACGATGACACGCACCGCGTCAAGAACGCGTTCCTTCGTTAAGCCTGTCATAATCAAGGTTCCTACATCCATGCCTTCAGGACGCTCGTGGGCGTTCCGGATAGTAATTGCGGGCAAGTTAAGGAGAGAGCTTTCTTCCGTTATCGTCCCACTATCGGAGATCACACACAGCGTCTCCATCTGCAGTCGAATGTAGTCGGTGAAGCCAAAAGGTTTGAGAAAATGAAGCCGTGGATCAAGCGGCACGAGATCCGTGCTCTCCATCCGCTTATGTGTCCTCGGATGGGTCGAGACGACGATTGGCATGTCATACGCTTCGGCCAGCGCGTTAAGCGTCTCAATCAAATTCTGAAGATTTTCGCGACTATCGACGTTCTCTTCACGGTGTGCACTGACGATAAAGAAGCGACCGCTTTCCAATCCCAATCGTTGCATAATTTCTGATTCTTTGATTTTTGGCATATAAAAATCGAGAACCTCACGCATGTGGGAGCCGGTCTTGATAATTGTTTCCGGTCGAATGCCTTCTGCAACTAGGTAGCGCCGCGCATGCTCGGTCAGGACAAGATTGATGTCGCTGAGATGGTCAAGGAC
This sequence comes from Rhizobium sp. 05N430, assembly GCF_056396985.1. Classification (NCBI taxonomy): domain Bacteria; kingdom Pseudomonadati; phylum Pseudomonadota; class Alphaproteobacteria; order Hyphomicrobiales; family Rhizobiaceae; genus Rhizobium; species Rhizobium sp. 05N430. The sequence goes on from NZ_JBFTMO010000008.1 coordinate 110,684, forward strand.
CTTGCGGTTAAGCTCCTCCGGAACTCGCTGATCAAAGCAACGGTTGCCTGCTTCCATATGGAATACGGGGATCTTCCGTCGTTTCGCAGCGATAACCGCCAGGCAAGAGTTCGTATCGCCGTAGAAAAGTACAGCTTCCGGGCGCTCTTTTTCTAAAACCACATCGGCTTTTTCAATGACACGCGCTATTGTCTGCGCAGCGTTTTCGCCAACCGCTTCAAGGAAGTGGTCCGGCTTGCGTATTCCGAGGTCGTCAAAGAAAATCTGATTGAGCTCGTAGTCGTAATTTTGGCCGGTATGAACAAGCACGTGGTTCGTATGTTGATCAAGTTCTGCAATTACCCTCGACATCTTTATCAATTCGGGCCGCGTGCCAACAATCGTCATAACCTTACGCATTGAGTTCGTCCTGAATGAAATCGAGTTTCATGAGCAGTGCCTTAACCCTCTCTACGTCAAGCCGAATAGTGTTATGCGAAGTGTAGTCCTCAATGGCGGAGACCTTTGTTTCTCCCTCGACGAAATACTTATTGTAGTTCAGATCCCTGTCATCTGCAGGCACTCGATAATACTCGTCTAGATCCTGTGCGCGGGCCATCTCCTCGCGAGACAGGAGTGATTCGTATAGTTTTTCTCCGTGTCGCGTGCCTATGATCTTCATCACTACGTCGCTGCTGAATACCTCCCTCACGGCTTGGGCGAGGTCGCCCATCGTCGACGCAGGTGCCTTCTGTACAAAGATGTCACCTTGGCGCGCGTTCTCGAACGCATAGATCACAAGATCCACAGAATCCTCGAGCGACATCAAAAAGCGTGTCATGCTGGGGTCAGTGACCGTCAATGGCTTGTTCGCTTTAATCTGACTGACAAACAATGGAATGACGGATCCGCGAGACGCCATCACGTTGCCGTACCGCGTTGCACAAAGCACGGTTTCTCCTTCACGCCGCATGCGCGCCTTGGCGACCATCAGCTTTTCCATCATGGCCTTGGATATGCCCATCGCGTTGACCGGATAAACGGCCTTGTCGGTGCTCAGAACCACCACGCGCTTTACGCCACAGCTTATCGCGGCATTCATTACGTTTTCGGTCCCCAGCACATTCGTGCGAACGGCCTCCATTGGATAGAACTCACAGGAAGGGACCTGTTTTAACGCAGCGGCATGGAAAACATAATCCACACCCTGCATCGCGTCGTGCACACTGTCGTAGTTGCGGACATCGCCGATATAGAACTTGAGTTTAGGGTTGTTCATCGCGATCCGCATGTCCTCTTGCTTCTTTTCATCACGACTGAAAATGCGGATCTCGCGAACATCAGTGTGCAGGAAGCGATTGAGAACAGCGTTGCCAAATGATCCCGTCCCCCCGGTGATCATGAGCACGTTATTGGCGAACATATCTCTCTCCTATTGAAATGCGTGCATAGAGCCGATCAGATCAGACCAGGGTGGAGCAACGTAGCCGGTCGCCTCTCGGAAACGATCAGCATTCAGCGATCGATCAATCACCAACGCCTCATCTGGGACAATTTCGATAGTCTTGCCATAGATGTCTGCAACCAGTCTCAGGAGATCTAGCTTGGATATAGACGTCGCGGCGACATGATACAGTCCTGAAAGATCGCTACGAGGCAATACAATGTCTCGTATCAGATTCGCGACTTCGACCGTGGGCAGTCCTGAGAAAAATGCACGAGAATAGCCCTTCACACTGCCACTTTGAGAGAGAAACCAACCTATGAGGCTGTGGGCGCTACCCAACTCGTGGCCAATGATGGACGTTCTTAACGTTATCGCATTCGGATAATCCACTTCGCCTAGAAGTTTGGACCGGCCATAAAGATCCTTTGCGTCCGGAAAATCCGATTCACGATAATTTCCGTGACTTCCAGAAAATACACAGTCGGTGCTTATATGAACGAGACGAGCACCAACTAGATCGCATAGCCTCGCGAGCCGATGCGGCAATATTGCATTGATAGGCAGTGCAACAAGTGGATCATTTGCGTCCGCTAACTGCTTAACCAGTCCAACACAATTTATGACCGCATCAGGCCTTATTTCTGTAAGGATCCGTGCAAGTGAATCCTGATTCTCGACATCAATGCCGGAAATAATCCTATCGGACAGCCCAGCCGGAAAATAGCGCTTCGCCGAAGTAGCCCTACTCGTCCCGTAGACTACCAAAGACTTAGTTTCCGACAGCTTTCGAAACATGGCATTGCCAAGCATCCCCGATACACCAAGAACAAGTATCTTCATCTGCCGCCGGTCCTCTTTGCCTGAATTAGGTGCTGGATAAGTTCTCGCGAGCGACGCGTCAATTCAAAGTGTCCAAGAAAATACCGCCGTCCGCTTTCGCCTAGCTGCTCGCGCATCGCCGGAGACATGTTCTCAAGCCGCGAAATTGCTGCCGCCAACCCGGGACCGTCGCCGGCTGGACAGACAAGCCCTGCTTCTGCCTCGCGGAGAATTCGTGCTCCCTCGCCATTGATGGAAGCGACAACCGGACGCCCGCTTGCGAGAAACGTTTGAATTCTGCTTGGGATGGTAAGCGCAATTTCCGGATCATCTACAAGCGTGATAAGAAGCGCAGAGGCGCTTCCCAGAATTAATGGCATATCCGACGGGGCGAAACGGCCGGCCAAAACAAGATTATTCAAAGCGAGACGCTTGATTTCCGCATCGATCCATTTTTCTCTACTGCCACTTCCGACAAGAAAAATCTTGATGTTCGGCGCAGTGCGGAGCAATTGCTTGGCCGCCACAACAATCGTCTCTACCGATTGTGCTCGGCCGACATTGCCGGCGTAGACAACAGAAAATCTCCCCTGCATTTCGGACACGAGTTCCTGGGCGGCACGACTGGCGAGGGGAATCTGTGCTTTTGCCTTAATGGAATTTGGGAAATAGCGTATCTTGCTCGGATCACCGCCGCCCCGGATTACAGGCGCGCGAAAAGCCTCGGATTGAACCAGGATAAGATCAGTTCGACGATAAATGTAGCGCACCAGAAGTGAGACCAGTCGCAGGGCAAAACGGCTTTTCACGTGCCCGGTCGCCTTGAGAGCATCGGGCCAAAGATCTTGGACCCACAACGTTACCGGGACCTTCTTGATATAGCCGAGGAAAAGGGCCGGCAAAGCTTGGAGGAGAGGAGACGGTGCGTATATGAAGATCGCGTCAAATTCGCGGCGTCGAAGCGCAAAGGGAGCAATTAGCATTCCCGATGCTACGAACGAAAGGTAGTTGAGAGCAAGGCGAAGCGACGTAGCGGATCCTCGCGGCAAGAGCGGTATCCGAACAACCTCTATACCGGAAAATCGCTCTCGCTTAATGTCGCCCGCTCGATACCCATCGAAAAATTTGCCCTCGGGATAGTTCGGCTTTCCCGTCAGGACGGTTACGTCGACGCCTGCCTCTGAGAGTTCGGATGCCAACTCGTTTATGGGGAAATTCTCCGGCCAGAAGTACTGGGTCCAGACCAGCACCTTCATCGAACTACATCCCCAAGGAAATCGTCGGCAGTCCCGACCTCGGTTGGCATCTTCGATGTGCCCATAAATCTCAACACTGCGCGTGCAATCGACAGTGGCGAGTCCGGATCGAAGGTCTCTACCGGTGCTACGATATCACGAACATAGTCTTTCTCCGCGGCAAGAATGGGTAACCCATGCCGAGCGGCCTCCAAAAGGGGGAGCCCCAGTGATTCAACAGTTGAAGGATAGATGAGCGCTCGCGTATGGCGGTAGAGCCTGTCGACTTCTTCGGTCGTCAGAACGCCACAATTCGACACAGCGACCTGTTTGTCGCGTATCAACTGGGCAATCTTCTTCTCCAGTGCAGGATTAGCGGCAGCATCAAGTGTAAGCGCTAGTGAAGGCCGATGGCCATATTCAGCCAGGATCCGCCAAGCTTCCAGCAGATTGGCGTGGTTCTTGTGCGCTTCGCCGCTCGCGACATAGGCAAAGTCGAACGAGGCTCCGTCGCGCGTGGCTCGGCTTTGGCGATACGCGGCAACCTCTGGGATAAAGGGTGACACAATGACGGGAGTGGCTAAGTCCAGGCGATGCTGCAACGCCGCTGCCATGGAAGGTGTCTGGACGACATAGCGAAGACCTCGTACTCGCAGTTTAGCGAGCCACCAGCGCTCTGCTGTAATGCGGACACGGACCCGCAGGGGATATTGCCCGATAGGGATATCTTCGACCAGCAAGCGGTTTTGGACGAACACAACGACCTTGCACGGGAGCGCGAACAGCGGCGGCAAGCCGTGAAAGCACAAAACGATATCGTCTTTCTTGCACTGCCTTCGCAGCCGCCACTCTGCGGCGAGCCGCGACCATAGAGTGTTCCTTACGAGGCTGATCGGTAGGTCGCCCAGCGACAAATCTCCAATGTCCGCGCGTCTGTCGAGTTGCGCCCACGAGAATGGAGATGGCACAACCGACAACACGCCTCGCAGTAGCCGCAGGCCGCCCCCTGAATTGACATTAGGCGCGTGCAATACGAGGCGCATGGCAGTTCGCAATCCGCAGAATCAGTCAAACTTCAGATCGTCGAAACGCCAAAGCCCGATCGACTTATCGCCAAACGCGTTGCCACCTTCGGTGCACTTCTCGTTCACCAGTTCCAACGGTGCAGGAAAATTGAACGGGGCCAGCTGCATGTTGAGCGGGCGCCAAAAACCCTCGCCGAGATCCTCATTTGAATCGCGATCCGTGAACGTAGTGGTAAGTAGATATCTCGCTCCCGACGCCTTGAAGTTCCTCAATATCTTCAATGCATCGGCGTAGGAGAGATGTACAAGGCAGTCGCGCGAGAAAATGAGATCAACCGAAGGCAGTTCGTCTTTGGAGAGGTCAACGGAAGCAAATTCAACGCCATCCCTACCAAACAGCGTCCGGTTCTTTTCAATCAAGGCATCGACGATGTCCACGCCGATATATCTATCGATACCAAGGTCGACGTGCTGCATCCAGTACCAGTCGCCGCAGGGCGCATCCAACGCCGCCCTGATACCGTATTTGCGGAGAATTGACGGAATCTCAGACCGAATGACCTCAGTCTGGCTCAGGTCAGATCCCGCTCCTGAACGGGATTCCTCGCCGCCGAATACATTCTTCGCGTAAACTTCGGAGAATTTCTCCTTCAGGGGGAGACGATTAACTAGAGCTACGAGACTAGTCGATTGATTTTCTGCAAAGCTGTGCGCCACCTGGGGATAGGTGTTTTTTCTTTTTGCAGATGCCCTGTGTTTGATTGCGGACGCCTTTTGCAGAACCCAAAGGGGCAGCATCCGCCTTGCGAGAGCCCGTGCCTTGCGATGCAGCATATCAACTGTTCCAGTTTTCACAAAAATCGCCATTACTTTCAGTTGCGTCCTAATATCACCTTTTCGCCGACTGTACAGCGATAGCCGCATCGCAGTGGATGCAGCTTCGTCAAAGCCTCGCAACGCCATAGAGGCAGAAATTTTAGCGTATCCAACAGGGAGTGAGGTGCCACTGGCCGAGGTTATCTCATTTTCGGCAAGGTTCTCCACGAAATTGGAGAGCAATGCGTTGCACTCGCGAAGGGCCGTATCGGCCATTTTGACACTGCCTTGTTGCGCGTGGTTCCGCGCCTTGACGAAAACCTCTGGAATATGGACGAATCGAAACTCCTTCGCCATGCGAAACCAGAGGTCATAGTCTTGTGTGGTGCGCAGAGATTCATTGAAATTGCCGCAGCGCTCGAACGCCTTCCGTGGGATCAGAAGTGTGCAGCCATGCAGGGCATTTTCGACAGTAATCCAATATCTGAACTGTTCCGGGGGGACGCCACGCAACGGGATGACAGTGTCCTCGTCGGGAGAAACTGTGAAAACTGAAAAATCACTGTAGACGATGGCATCTGTGTCGCCTTTCGCCCGTAGGAAATCCACTTGCCGCTGCAGTTTATGCGGAGTGTAGAGATCATCATGGCTAAGCCACGACAGATAATCGCCTGTAGCGAGCTTTATGGCCACATTGAGTGCGGATGCAACTCCGCCGTTCGGTTTTGAGGCGTAGATGATCCTGTTATGATAACCGAGGGCAATTCTTTCAGTTGCTCCGGCATCGCTCGAACCGTCGTTGACGACTATAATTTCGATATTCGCGTACGTTTGCGCGAGTGCACTTTCGATTGCTTCTTCCAGGAAGTCGGCCCCGTTGTAGACGGGAATAACGACACTGATTTTCGGTTCCACTCTGACCTGCTCCCTAAATCGCCTTAACGCACATTCGTCGGAAAGTTGACCCCACGGCCGTTCGTAGGCACGAGGTAACTATCCCCACTGTCCGTTTCGGTTCGTAGGCGATGGATTTCTTCGTTAGCATCATACCGAGACGACGCCATTCAGGAACGCTCATGAAGGCGCGGCCATAGTACTCGCAGAGTCGGGATGCTCCCTGCTTGAGAAAGGCCACTCCGACATCCGCGTCGTCGCGAAATATTTTCGCAATATAGTATTCTATTGCTTCTACTATCTTGGCCGGATCCTGGGATTGGAGGGTGTTGTCGTCATGCGTCCGCAGTATGCAGGTTGGCTGGACGAGCATTCCAATGCGGTGATGCTTGGCAATTCTGCGCCAGAGATCCGTATCCTCAAACCGGTTCATGGCCTCGTCAAATCCCCCCACCGTGTCGAGAACTTCCCGTCGTACCATTACGGTGGGCAGAGTTATCGTCACAGGCTGAAAGAAGGCGACCTGCTTGTAGATCTGTCCTTCGGCCCAAGCCTTATAACGTTCGCTGTCCAGCGGCTTTCCTTCGCCGTCAATACATGTCGCCGACGTATAAATCATCCCTAGTTCCGGGTGCAAATCCATGTAACTGACCTGTTTCGCCAGCTTGTCCCGAAGGTACATGTCGTCTGAATCCAGGAAAGCGATGTAGCGTCCGCGCGCCGACGCTATCGCCCGGTTTCGTGCTGCCGAACGCCCTCGATTCTCCTGCCTTACGAAATTCAGCCGTTTATCGTTGAATGCGCCGACGATCTCCGCGGTCTCGTCCGTTGACCCGTCATCAATGACAATAAGCTCAAGATCGCTGAACGATTGCTCAACAACGCTCTCGATTGCCTCGCGAATAAATCGAGCGCGATTGTAGGTGGGGATTATGACGCTTACGGTTGGCAAACAAACCATCTCCTGTCGAGCCAGAATGCGCTTCTAACGGGAAGAGCTCAATGGAAGCACATTTCATAAAAGCGCTCGACCTGTGGCTTGAGTTTCCGTTGATCAAGGCGCTCGACAACGGCCTGCCAATTCATTTTCTCTGCCTCGTTTACAAGATTGTCGTCTGTGACTGCCGTCCTCAGCTTTGCAGCAATATCACGAACGTCATCAGCTCGAACCGCAAATCCAGTTCTGCCGTGCTGGATCCACTCGCTGCAGCAGGAGGAGTCAGTTTGGATGGGAAAAGAGCCAAGGGCCATTGATTCGAGCATCGACGTGCTGATTGCATCCGAAACGCTTACGCCAAGATAGGCGCGTGCGTGAGCAAAGTACTTGAGCATCTTGTCGTGTCCCGCGTGTTCAAGAATTGATATGTCCAGCCCGTGAAACATGCGAAGTTCTTCCACTCTCTCCCGTACAGATGCTGAGGCGGAAAAAACGACAACGCGATACCCTCGAAGGACATCCGCGCACATCGCAACCGCGTCAAGAGCTGTCAAGGCGCGCCCGGCAAAATGCTCGTAACCCTTGACCATGATTATACGCCGATCCGAAGGAGCCGTACCATCACGCAATATTTCGATCTGCTCTATGTCGAAGCCACCCGTGTTCGGCATTACGGGCAATACAGGCGCCTTCAGCCCGAGCTCTCTCGCCAGTTCGATATCGCGCTCGCACTCGCAAGAGTAATAGTCTATCTCGCTGAGCAATCGCATGATCTGCCGTTTGTGATCAGGGAAATTGCGATAGTAGTAAATGTCACTTCCCCAATTGGTAGCGAGCCACTTGGGAAAGGGCTTCGATCCAGCCAACTCCTTCGCGCGCAGCGTGAGATATCCGGCATGCTGAAATTCCATCGAGTGAATCAGGTCGGGCTTCAGTTTGCTAGCTAGCCGTCCCAAAATCTGGGGTCCGTAGAAAAGTGGTGCGCGAACATCGGATTCGCCTAACGGCTCGCTCTGAATTCCCGCAAGGATCCGCTCAAGTAGTGCAACTGCGGGCAATGGCCAGACCGAACGCACCTCGAGCTTGTTCGGATGTAGATCTCGCAAACTCTTGCGCAAATTGAATCCATTGAGTGGATTGCGCAGGAATTGCTTCAAGAGGTACCGTGGGCGAACCTGAAGCCAGGGACGGTGAACTGTCACGCCCTTCAGCAGGCGATGAGCTGGTGCGTGATACACCGGAAAAATATGCAAGTCCCAACCCAGGTCGGATATTTGATTGATCCAGCGCGCGGTATGCGGGCTATCGACCATGCCGACAAACAGAATTCGCTTGGTCATTTAATCGTCAACTCCGAAATAACGGCCTGGTATTCATCAGCAACGCGCGCACTATCGAATTGCTCTCGATAAGCGCTGCAGATCCTGCCGCTGGTATCTTGGCTCTCATCGACATAGTCAATGACTTGCAAAAGTGCTAATGCGATCTCTCGAATATCCCCGGAATCCGCGACCCATCCGCCAACGTCGCATACTGCGCGTCTTACCGGTCCCTTTGGCATACTCTTTCCAAGGCTCCACCATTAGGTGAAGCTTCGGCCTGAAATAGTTCATGGGAACGATCCCCCATCCGATGTCGGGCAACGACATCGGTCTCACGAATGGCCTTTGCCGCCTCTGAGAGCAATTATCTCTCTCGACTACGTGAAGCCTTTCGCTTGACTTTAGGGGGTGTAGATCAGTCATTGCCTTTAGATTCCCGCCTCTTGCATAAAGTAGTCGATGGCCAAAGTGCCAAATACCCTTTTATTCGCCGGTGCGCATCTCAGGGATAGGAAGCAGTCATACCATCGGAGTTGGACATGAAGATCTTGAGTCCCCACAGCTATTGCTGCAGTGAGGAAATAGTCTCCATCCGCGAGATGCGGCATTTCGAATCGCAACTTCACAGTCGCGCTAGACTGCTGCCGAGGGTCTACAGTGCGGCCCCCGTCGAAGCCATTTGCTCCGAAGACATAGACGCCTCTTTTGTCCGATATAGCTATTCCGAGACTGATATTGGCGTCTAGGTTTTGGGCTTTAACTACGCTTTTGACGAAATCTGGCTGCCAGCTGTAAGTCGCCAAGATTTCGATGGATTCCCCACCGTTCAGAATATTCGGCCGCTCTATACCTTCTATTCGGAGGATCTCTAATTTGGCTCCCCCTAGGCCAAATTTGCTCGTCTCATGTAGAGAGAAGTCGTCTATTTGGAGTACTTGCCCGTCGGTGCCGTTGAATGCAAGGTTGTTCACCTTAGGGGATTCCATCGCGGTGTGTTCTTCAGGGAAGATTGTTTCTAAGTATTTGATAGCCGCCGTTTTGGCGTCCCCTAAGAAGACTTGTCGACCCTTGTTGAGAACGAGAGCTTCGTCACAGAACGACTTTATCAACTCCGTCGCATGAGACACAAATAGAATTGTTGTTCCGCGCGCTTTCAGTTCTTCCAGTCTGCGGAAACACTTCAGTTGAAAGCGCGCATCGCCGACCGCAAGGGCTTCATCGATAATGAGCACTTCTGGTTCGATTGCGACTTGCACGGCGAAGGCGAGACGCAACATCATGCCGCTTGAGTACGTTCGTACCGGAAGATGCACATGATCCCCGATGTCAGCAAAGTCGAGTATGGACTGGAGCCTATCGTCAACCTCCCTCCGAGAGAGGCCGAGGATACTAGCATTGAGGTAGACGTTCTCAATGCCAGTGAATTCCGGATTAAAGCCAGAGCCGAGTTCAAGAAGTGCTGCGATTTTCCCGCGAACCTCCACTTGCCCACCGGTTGGAGCCATGATGCCGGAGATTATCTGCAGAAGCGTGCTCTTGCCACTACCGTTCTGCCCCATGATGCCGAACGTCTTCCCTCGCTCCAATACAAAATTCACGTCGTGAAGCGCGACAAATTCATTGGCGCTGAGATCTTCTCGTTTGCTAAGCACGCTTCCCAGGCTCAAGAGATCGGCAAGTCGTGCACGAGAGGATTTGAATGTTTTGAACGATTTCGAAACATTCGCGACACGTATCGCCACGTCCTTACTACAGGACATCCGCAAAACCTCGTTTGGTGCGCTCAAACCAATAAAATCCAAACAGGCCTACAATGATGCAGCCAAGCCAAAATATCGCCAACGAAATGACGTCCGGAAGCAGGCCTTGTACCAGCATTCCTCGTCCGGTTTCAAAGACAAATGTAAGTGGGTTTAGTTCTATCCAAAACCGGAAGGAGGGCGGGACAGCCGTTACAGGATAGAATACCGGTGATACGAAAAGAGCAATAGTTGTTAGAAGGCCAGTTACGTAGGCGATATCGCGTATATACGCGCCGACGGAAGCCAACAGCCATCCGATGCCCACACAAGCGACAAAGAGTGGCACGATCAACAATGGTAGCCCAACTATTGTCCAAGGCAATGAACCTGTCAGCACGATTTCGGCCAACAGCAATATTGCGATGCTGACCAGCAGATGGAAAAGTGCTGACAGAGTTGAGACTATTGGCAGCAGCTGCAGCGGAAACACGATCTTTTTTACGAAATTTACGTTTGCGACTATGAGTGTCGGGGCACGATTGACGCATTCAGCGAAAAAATTGTTCAAGATGAGACCTGCGAACAAGATTATCGCGAACTCGCTTCTCGCTTCTCCTGAATCGATATCCCAACGAGCCTTGAAAACGACGGAGAACACAAAGGTATAGACCATCAGCATCATCAGAGGATTGACGATCGACCACACAAGCCCCAGCGCTGATCCGCGATATCGCCCCACGACTTCCCTTTTGGTTAACTGCCAAACCAGGTATCGATTTCGCCAGTGATTACCTACGTCCATCCCGGCCATCATTGCTCCGTCTCACCTCACATCGTTGTACTTCGGGAGAACCGCCCGCTTTTGGGTCGGGGTTCTAGCCTATTGCCTCCCACGTTCGCAACCATTCATGTGTGACGGTATAGCGCTTCTCAACGTCCAGAGACAAATCGCAATGTAATTTCGTCGACCGAGAGCGGGTAGCAGGGCCTGATAGAGACTCGGTGTCGCCGATTTGCTATTTCAGGCGAGCAACCGCGGTCGAAAGACCTTCGAGAGCCTTGCGCCGATCTGCGCCACAGGAGTCCTTTGTTCTATGATGCCGACGCGCACCCGCAGCCCCTTCAGAACAACGATGCCTGAGAAAAGCGACCATCGCATTCGAGAAGGTAACGCGTCTTAGTGCCATTCCAAAAGTCCATTTCGGAACGTCATTTGTAACTCAGAATGTACAGAGAATCTGTAAAAGCAACGCATCGTGGTGCTTTAAAGGGATGAATGGTGGGCGATGAGAGACTCGAACTCCGACATCCTCGGTGTAAACGAGGCGCTCTACCAACTGAGCTAATCGCCCTCGCGAACTCGGTCCCGTTTGGTCCGCCGGGTCGGTGGCCGTGATCGATGTAGTCTGTGCCTTTGCGGCGGGAGAAAACGACTTTGAGGCTAGCGGTTTCGCCGACCGCAGCGGCTCTGCGTTTACAGGCGGCGGTAATTCGCTCGAGCAAAAAGCGGGTGAGATAGTTGTAGAGATGCTGTGGACGCTTGAAGATCTCCAGATCTCCAGATCTCCAGATCTCCAGATCTCCAGATCTCCAGATCTCCAGATCTCCAGATCTCCAGCATCGAGGATCGTCATTTACTCGAGGAAATGACGCACCCGCCGATCGGCTTCGTTGTGATCGTCGTGCAGGCGTGCACTTTCTGCTCGTGGTTTAGGTCGCGGAAATGGAGATCTCGCTGTTGTATGCCTTTGAAGGCGTTGATGATCTCGTTGCGCCAAGCCGGAATAAAGCGGCCGTTCCCTTTCGGTTACGACCGCCGCACCAAGCGATAACCAATGAGATTGTGCGGTATTTCCGGCGGCCAGCTTTCCGAAGCCTTCATCGCCCGGCTCGTCTACATAGACTACGTACTTCAGAACCAAGTTACACCGCGCATACGATTCTTGGACAATTCTTTAGTGATTGGAGTTTACGGCGCGGTTCGCGTCAAGGTCGTGAGACAAGAATTCCCGGTGTCGCTTTTCAGGTTCTCTCGCTAAGGCGGCGCAAACTGGTCGGCAAAAGGCAGCGTTGCTTTGCTAATCTGCGAAGCTCCCCAGGAGCGTTCCGGTGGGCTGCCATAAACTTCAGAGCCACCGCTTTCGCCCGACGGTATGCGATCCTATGGCGACGCGATTATCACACGCACGCCGTGGTGGGATCCTTGTTAGTTGATCTTCGACCATCCGCGAGCGACTTCGCCATTGGTCCACTCAATACGGTCTGCCCTCGGATCAAGCGTCATGAACTGGTTCTTGGTGACAGGCAAATCAGTCCGCCCACACAAAGCGTCATTGCGGGCTTCTGGAGGAAGGCCGCTACCGCGTTCTTCTCGCAGTCTTTAGCTAAATCGCCACGGATTGTGATCACGTGAACAAGGTGCGGCAATCGATCGGGCATAAGAGGTCGCTCCCCAATGCGGTGATTCCGGGGGGATTCGAACCCACGGTACAGTTCCCCGTACGACGGTTTCAAGACCGTTGCCTTACACCACTCGGCCACCTGTCCACATAAAGAACAACAATGGTGTTGTCATTGTATTGTCATTTTTCTCTCGTTAGAGAGCTAATGCGTTGACAAAAATTGACAAAGTTAATGTGGCGCTTTGTTTTCAAGGCCGGCTTTTCAGAGACCGCTAGAAGAAGCGCTTCCGCTGGGCCAGGTTGTAGGATCGCCATCGACTATGAAGCCAGTGGAAACCAACAGTCAGGAGGGGCGGCAAACACAAGAGCCGCCCCCATACCATAAGGCTCAACCGTCATCAGTTGAGTGTTAAGACGCGGTGCTCACCCATCGGTGTGATCCGCATATAGGCGGCCTCGGCGTTCGCACTGACGACCACGATGGCAATCAGCAATTTGAAGCCTTCAGGCTCGGCCCGTAAAGCGATGACCTGCGGCTCAAGACCGTCTTCGCCGGGCCAGTAAGCCACGATGTAAACGCTTCCGTTGCTGGCCGAGGCGGTCATGTAGAGCGGGCATGCAAGTCCTTCTCCACGATACATTCGCGAAGGAATTCGCGTAAGTTTTCCGCTAGTTCTGCAAAGGTAATGTCTTCAGGCATAGGAGTTGGTTCCCTTGAAAGGGTTGCCACCCCCGCGATGCCGCGAGCGGTGCGGGAACGGCTGTGGCCTGCCGTTTGGCGACCGGGGCGGTTAGAGACCCGAAGGGTCCAGCCCTATTGCTATCAGGGAAGTACAGGATAGTCGTCTCGCGTGCCGCTGTGAACCACCTGCCTGAGATTCGCGTGGCGGCTGATCATAGCGCAGGTTTCGCAAGATGCCTTCTAACCCTCGACGGTTTCGGGGCATAGGCACGGCTGACAAAAGTCCCGCAATCGATCGTCGATTTGTTAATATATTCAACGAGATTCGAATTAGTGTTCCGCCGTGAAATGGCACCGCGGTCGGGTGCTGACGCCTACGCGGCTTATTCCCCAAGAAATTGCCGGACTTTTCAAGTGCCCCCGAAACGCAATTATTTACGGAGTCAATTAATAGGAAGATAAAATGCGATAGAAATCAATTGGTTGAGATGGCACGCCCTAGGGGAGTCGAACCCCTCTTCCCAGAATGAAAATCTGGTGTCCTAACCGATAGACGAAGGGCGCTTCCTTCGTGGTGGCGCCCTTATAGTCAGGGTCTTTGAATCCCGCAAGCGGGAAATTCGCATTTCCTTCAAAAAAATGACACGTCACGATTGGCGGGATTTTTTCGAGTTAAATCAATGCTCTGCGAAAACTCTTTCGAAGAGGGACGGCAGCTGACGTTGCGTTACGGCAAAACCGTGACGTCCTTCAGATGGCGCGGGCGCTTGGCGGCGTGTTGCGCCGGGCGCCGCATCCCCAGTTCCAGTCGCGATTGTTTCCGGTGTCGAGATGGACCGAATCCGTGTGGCAATAGGTGCCCACACCGCCGCGGCCGGGAAGCGAGCGGATATAGCTGGCGATATCCCATTTCGAGACGCCGTCGATCTGGATGTCGGCGGCATCGCAGCTCTTGTGCATCGATTCCTCGGCGCCGCCGACCTGACGGTTGTGCTCCGGATCGCGGTAACCCGACGTGACGATCACCGGGCGGCCGAAATGGGTCTCGACCGTCTTGATGACGTTCAGGAGGTTGGGCTTGAAACAGCTGACCTCGACATTGGCGTTCTGCACATGGATGCCATTCGGCGCCACGCGTGTCATGCCGGGCAGCGAGGCCTTCTGCAGGAGCCCGGAGAGGCTGCCGAGCAGGTTCTGCTTCGGCGCGGCATAAAGCGCGTTGGTGGAGGCGCCCTGCAGGCTGCCTGTTGCCAGCGACGCTGCCTGATAGGGCGCAACCTGGGTGCTGGTATTCTGCGACGATTGTTGCGGCGGCAGAATCTCGCCCTGCGGCGCCTGTTGAGGCTGCTGTTGCTGTTGGGGCGTCCCGAAGACGCCGCCGCGTGACGTTGCAAATCCGCCCTGCACGGGCGCATAGGCGTTTGCATCGGCCGGCTGGATGACCGTCGAGGTGCGGTTGTTCTGAGGCGGTGCGGGCTGCGCCGAGAAGATGCTCATCGCGTTGGCATTGATGCGGGTCGATTGCATCGCCATGCCACCGATATTGGCGGGCTGCATCTGCGATGCGCCGGGCGGCATGTTCGCGGCATTGGGATCCATCGCCGCTGTCTGCTGCTGGCCTCCGGCCGCTGCCACCATCGGGTCGCGATAGCCTGCCGTCTTGGCGCCGGGCTGGCCGGCGGGAGCGCTCGCCGCCTGCTGCGCGGCGGCCGGCGCGGGTGCAGCAGCTGCAGAATCAAGTGCCTTCTGGTCGGACACGCAGCCTGCAAGCGCAAGCGTCGAGACTGCGGCAAGAAGCAGGCACGGACGGGTTCGAAGATGGGGCAAGCGTAGGCTCTCCGGTCAAAACTGAAGCAGCCCGGAGCTAGCCCGACTGCAGGAATTGACCGGAAGGTGCCTGCGGCGGCTGGATGCGGCAAGTGCGAACCGGCGTCTCGGGCCGGAAATCGCAAAAGCCGCAAGCCTCACTAAAGCCTCGGCCTACCAGACGCCGGTATTGCCCATGGAAAGCCAGGGTTCGGCTGCCGGCAGGCTGCCATTCTTCTGCAGAATCTCGATCGCGATGCCGTCCGGAGAGCGGACGAAGGCCATGCGGCCGTCGCGGGGCGGGCGGTTGATGGTGATTCCACTGTCCATCAGCTGCTGGCAGGTGGCGTAGATGTCATCCACCTCATAGGCGAGGTGACCAAAGTTGCGTCCACCGGTATAATCCTCCGTGTCCCAGTTATAGGTCAGCTCGAGGCAGGGGGCGCCATAGGCTTCAGCGTCGGAAATGTCGTTGGTGGCAGCAAGGAAAACGAGCGTGAAACGGCCCTTTTCGTTCTCCGAGCGACGGATTTCTTTCAGTCCGAACAATGTGCAGTAGAAATGCAGCGAGGCATCGAGGTCCTTCACGCGGACCATGGTATGGAGATAACGCATTCTATTTCCTTTCGAATGTTGGGTCGTAACCCGGATAGGCGAGCGGACGTCAGCTTCGGGCAAGACATGACGCTAAAATCAGCAACTGGGAATAACCGAAAACAGGACTTGCGCTTATCCGTTACCAAGATGTTAATCTTGATTTCAAGAATCAGTTAACCGTAACAGTGTGACGCGTAATGAGGGGCTGGCGACATGGCTGATAGGATTTCATCGAAGGAGTTCATTGAGCTCGAAGAGCTATCGGGGGATAGCGTCGATCTCATTGAAATCACCGGTGTCGTTAAGTGGTTCGATGTCGCCAAGGGATTCGGTTTCATCGTCCCCGACAACGGCATGCAGGACGTGCTCCTTCATGTGACCTGCCTGCGCCGCGATGGCTATCAGACAATCCTCGAAGGCACCCGCATCGTCGCGCTGATCCAGCGCCGCGAACGTGGCTATCAGGCCTTCAAGATCCTCTCGATGGACCAGTCCACGGCAATCCATCCCTCGCAGCTGCCGCCGGTGCGCACCCATGTGCAGGTCACCGCGACGAGCGGCCTGGAGCGGGCTCTGGTGAAGTGGTTCAACCGCACCAAGGGCTTCGGCTTCCTGACGCGCGGCGAAGGCACGGAAGATATCTTCGTCCATATGGAAACGCTGCGCCGCTTCGGCCTCACCGAGCTGCGCCCCGGCCAGGTCGTGCTGGTGCGCTTCGGGCCCGGTGACAAGGGTCTGATGGCCGCCGAGATTCACCCGGATATGCCGAGCCCGGCAAGCCGCGCCCACTGATGTTCAGGATTGATGAGAATGCATAGAATCAAAGGCGCCCTATTGGCGCTTTTTTTCATTGTGGCAGCACCCGCTTTTGCCCAGCAGCAACAGCAGATGGCCTTCGACAAGGAGCCGCTGGCCGTGCAGACGGCCGCCGGCAAGATGCTGAACTTCACCGTCGAGATCGCCTCGACGAACGAGCAGCGTCAATACGGCCTGATGTATCGCAAGGAAATGCCCGAGAATGCCGGGATGCTGTTCGATTTCGGGCAGTCGCGCCGGGTGACCATGTGGATGGAGAACACCGTCCTGCCGCTCGATATGCTGTTCATCGACAGCAAGGGCGTCATCCGTCACATCAAGGAAAATGCCGTGCCCTTTTCGGAGGATATCATCGATTCGATGGGTGAGGTGAAATACGTCGTCGAGCTGAACGCCGGCACCGTCAAGAAGCTCGGCATCAAAACCGGGGACAAGGCCGCCAGCGCGACAATCACGAAAAAATAAGAGGAAGCTTACTGCTTCTTCTTTGCAGCCTGCGCCTGGGTCACCGCAGCCTGGCGCATGCGTTCCATGAAGCGCGCCATCTTCGCCTTGACCGAACCATAGGTGCCAAGCTCGAAATTGCAGCTGTAACAGCTGATGATGTCGTTATCGAGCGGCTGCGGGCGCGGGAAATTCATCCGGGTCTTGCCGCATTTAGGGCAGGGGATTTCGACTTGCATGACCGGCTCCCATACCAGCGGATGACCGCCTGCTCACCTTAGAAATCTAGGGAAAATGGTCGGAGTGGAGAGATTCGAACTCCCGACCCTCTGGTCCCAAACCAGATGCGCTACCAGACTGCGCTACACTCCGTGTGAGGGGGCAATACACGCTTCGCCGGGGGCCTGCAATATCAAAAACGCGTTTGTCCCATCCTTAAATGCGGCTTTTGCATTCAGGATAGTGTCAGGAAGCCTCTCCATGGTCGCCCGGATTTTAAGATGGGCGGCCAGAGGCTTGAGTCGGATGGTCCGCCCGGCGCGGAGCGAACCTGACAGCATGGCCATGACACTGAAGACGGCGCGGATGCGCCCCAAGATCGGCAGCATCACGCTCGCCGTTATCGTTTCGCTCTATATCCTCGTCGTTGCCAATTACACGTTCTGGAGCCGGGCCTACGTCTATTTCGACGGCCACCGGTTAGCTTTCGCCGGATTCGTTATCGGCATGATCGCGCTGACGGTGGCGATCGCCGTCACCGTTTCGGTCAAATATCTCATCAAGCCGGTGCTGATTCTGCTGTTGCTGGCGGCTGTCGCGGCCGCTTGGTTCACAGACAGGTTCGGCGTCATCATCGACCGTGAGATGATCCGCAATGCCGCCGTCACGACGCAGTCGGAAGCGCAGCACCTGATCACCACGAAATTCACTCTCTACATGCTGTTGGCCGGCGTCCTGCCGTCGCTGTTCATCGCTGCCGTGCGCGTCGTCCACCGGCCGTTCCCCAGCAAGTTTCTGCACAATATGGCCGTGATCGTGCCCTGCATCACAGTCATCGCGGTGATCGGCATGGGCTTCTATCCGACCTATGCCGCCGTCGGCCGCATCCATCGCGATCTGATGATGACGATCAATCCGCATTTTCCGCTGGGCAGCGCGGTCTATTTCACCGCGACCTATGGCGACAATCTCAATCTCGTGCGCCAGCCGATCGGTACGGACGCGCACCAGATGCCGGCGGCTTCCCCCGGTAAGCCGCGTGTGCTGATCATTGTTGCCGGAGAGACGGCCCGCGGACAGGACTTTTCGCTCGGCGGTTATGGCCGCGATACCAATCCGGAAATGAAAGCGCGCGGCGTCACCTTCTTCCCCGATGTCACCAGCTGCGGCACTGAGACGGCCGTCTCCATTCCCTGCATGTTCTCGGTCTACAAGCGGACGGAATACAGCTACCGCAAGGGGCTGGTCACCGATAACCTGATCGATGTTCTCGGCCATGCCAAGGTCGGCGTCGAATGGTGGGACAACGATACCGGCATGTACGGCGTCGCTGACCGCATCAAGTACAAGTATCTGCCCGACAGCCGCGATCCGCGGTACTGCAAGGACGGCGAGTGCCTGGACACCATCCTGCTCGACAAACTCGATGACTGGCTTTCCAGCGTCAAGGGCGACAGCGTGCTGGTGCTTCACCAGCTGGGGAGCCACGGCCCGGCCTATTATCTGCGCTATTCCGACAGCGCCCGGCGCTTTACCCCCGATTGCCGCGCCGCCGATTTCGCCACCTGCAAGCCGGAAGAAATCACCAACGCCTATGACAACACCGTTGTCATGACCGACCAAGTGCTGGCCGCGGTGATCGACAAGCTGAAGGCGCATCAGGCCGCGTTGGCCGGTTCGATGATCTATCTCTCCGACCACGGCGAATCGTTGGGCGAAAACGGCATCTATCTGCATGGCGCGCCGTATTTCATCGCGCCGAAGGAGCAGACGCATGTGCCGATGGCGCTGTGGCTGTCGGATGATTTTGCGAGCGAGACGCGGCTCGACACCGCCTGCATTGCCGCTCGCGCCAAGCTGCCTGCCTCGCACGACAATCTCTTCCACAGCGTTCTCGGCCTGATGGAGGTGGAAACCAGCGTTCGCGATGCGTCGCTCGACCTTATCTCCCCCTGCCGGCGGCCCACGGACAAGCTTGCCGCCAAGTAAACTGCGGCAGTTGGGTCTGGCTCGGCTTTTTTCTTGAAACCGCAAGGATTCGCGGATAAGCAAAATTCATCTCTTTGCGCTAGATGGCGCAGAGGGAACCGCGCTGGCGACGGCGCGACAGTTTGAAATTCCAGCGGATGTTGTCCGCGTATCCGGAGGCGAATGCAGCGATGTCTGCCAAGATCTACCGTCCAGCCAAGACCGCCATGCAGTCCGGCAAGGCCAAGACGCATCTCTGGGTGCTCGAGTTCGATCAGGAGCAGCCGCGCAAGATCGATCCGATCATGGGCTACACCTCTTCGGGCGACATGCGCCAGCAGGTCAAGCTGACCTTCGAAAGCCAGGAATTGGCCGAAGCCTATGCAAAGCGCAACGGCATCGAATACCGGGTGCTGCAGCCCAAGGATCCGATTCGCCAGACTGTCGCCTATCCGGATAATTTCCGTTATACCCGCACACAGCCCTGGACGCACTGAGCGTCCGTGCATGCCGCGTTTCGCCGCTATCGCTGGATAGCGGCCGGATGGCCCCTTAGCTCAGCTGGATAGAGCACCTGCCTTCTAAGCAGGTGGTCGCAGGTTCGAATCCTGCAGGGGTCGCCATTTCTTTTTTCCGAAAATTTTGAACGCAAAAGCGGCGCCTTGGTGCCCCTGCCGAGGAATTGAACCTGGATCGGCTGCTAACGGCGCAGCTGCTCTGACGTTGAGCTACGAGGGGCGTGAGGCATTGTATGCCTCCGGCGTGCCGCGGCTTCAACGCGTTCTTCGCCGGACGGTTAGCCGGTAAGCTTAATGCACATGATGCCGAAGGCATGATGATTGAAAAAGGCCCGGTGATGAACCGGGCCTTTTCTCGTTTACTGCGGGGTGTTGCCACCGGCTGCGGGCGGCGTAGCCGGGGCCGGAGTAGCGTTTGTATCGGCCGGTGCCATCGGCTTGACGGGAGCCGGTGCCGGGGCGGCCGGTTCCGACTTCGTAGAGGCCGTCGTCTGCGGGTCTGTAGTCGGCGTGCCGTTCCACTCCGTATAGGCGAAGGCCGCGACGGCGACCACGGCGATCGCTGCCACCCAGCCGACCCAGGCGTTGGATTTCTGAGCACCAACGGGTGTGGTCCGGTAGTCGGGAGTGCCCGCCGGATCCAGCGGGCGGTTCGGGTCATTCAGGTTGTTCGGATCGTATGTCATTGTCTCTTCTCCTCTTCACATGGGAGGGAAACTGACATTCACGCTTATTTGTTCCCGAGGCGGTCATTGCTGTTGCCGCTGTCCGGCCCGTGACTGCATCGCAGAGCCGTTCCATCCGGCAAGGGACGAGAGCAGGAGCGCCACCGGAAACGCAGGCCTGTTTGCCGCAATCAATCGTTCCAGCGGAAGATCGGGCGATAGACGCGATTGGCGATCATCAGGCTGCGGTCCGGCCGGATGATGTAGGTTTCCTCGACCTCGCGGCCGCGATTGTCGACGAAGGTGTGCGGAAACTGCGAGCCGATCGGCGACTTGGTCAGCTTCGTCCGGGGTTGGCCGTTATAGGTGATGCTGCCCGGGATCGGTGCCAGGCCTGGGCCGGAGATATCGCCTGTCGCGGTGCAGCCGGAAAGAACAGCACCCGCGATGATCGCTGCGGCAAGAGAGAGTTTCATCGGGCGCTCCGTCGGTTGTTTGTTATCTCAGGCAACTAGGCCTTCGCTCGCTCTTGTCTATGGCCGGTATCACAGCGATTCGCCAACCGCCGCCTGTTGACGAAGAAGTGTATGCTTCCGGCACGCCTTGGCCGGATCTTTGCTTCGCGGTAACCGTGGCTTATTCTTGCGTGAAACAATGCTAATATTAGTGCGTTCGCTTTTCATGGACCTGACCGCGATGGCCAAGTCCACGGACCGGCCAACGGCCGTGTCCAAGGACCGGGCTGGAGGCCCTGTCCATCTGATCGAAGGTGCGCGCGTTCCGTCGATTTTCGGCTGCCGGTGATCCGGCATTGAGAAAACGGAGGAATATCATGACTTACGCTCATTCGAGGACCGCGATAGCCGTCCTTGCATCCGCCTGCTCGATTTTCGCTATGCCGGTCAGTTCTGTGCACGCTCTCGATATCTCCATCGGCGGCAGCAACGGCGTCAATGCCAGTGTCGGTCTCGGCTCCGGCAATTCCGGCGGCCTTGGCGCCAATGTCGGCGCTTCCGTCGGTGGCTCAGGTGGCGTCAATGCGAATACCAACGCAACGGTCGGCGGGTCCGGCGGTCTCGTTGATGCCGATGTGAAAGCCAGCGTCGGCGGCAGCAATGGCGTGAATGCGGCGGTCGGCGCCAATGCGGGCGGCAGCGGTAGCCTCGCGGACGTCGATGCCGGCGTATCGGCTGGCGGCATCAGCGGTGTGAACGCCAATGCCGGCGCAACTGTCGGCGGCAGCAATGGTAATATCCTCGATACGGATGTCACCGCGTCGATCGGCGGGTCGAACGGCATCAATGCCAATGCGGGCGCAAATGTCGGCAATGGCGCAGGTGCCAATCTCGGCCTTGGTATCGGCGGCGGCTCGTCCGGTGGTGGTGCATCTGGTAGCGGCAGTGGAAGCGGGATGACGCCGAGTGCGGTTACCCGCGAATTCAGCAGGATGGATGCCAGCGATCAGCGGAAGATGCTGGTTCGCTGCCGCGACATTGCCTCTGGTGGCTATGATGCCGGGCTGACTGGGCTCTGCAAGATGCTGCGGACGCTGGCATCCCGCTAAAGCCGCAAACAAAAAAGCCGCCGGATCGCTCCGGCGGCTTTTTCTGATCTGTTATCCGCTTAATGCAGGATCTGGCTGAGGAACAGCTTGGTGCGCTCGTGCTGCGGATTGTCGAAGAATTCGGCCGGCGAATTCTGCTCGACGATCTGGCCCTGGTCCATGAAGATGACGCGGTTGGCGACCTGGCGGGCAAAACCCATTTCGTGGGTCACGCAGAGCATGGTCATTCCTTCTTCCGCCAGACCGACCATCGTATCCAGCACTTCCTTGATCATTTCAGGATCGAGCGCCGAGGTCGGCTCATCGAACAGCATGATCTTCGGGTTCATGCAGAGCGAGCGGGCAATCGCCACGCGCTGCTGCTGGCCACCGGAGAGCTGGCCCGGATATTTGTTGGCCTGTTCTGGGATCTTGACGCGCTTCAGGAAGTGCATGGCGACTTCTTCCGCCTGCTTCTTCGGCATCTTGCGCACCCAGATCGGCGCCAGCGTGCAGTTTTCCAGGATCGTCAGATGCGGGAAGAGGTTGAAGTGCTGGAACACCATCCCGACTTCGCGGCGCACTTCGTCGATCTTCTTCAGGTCGTTGGTAAGCTCGGTGCCATCGACGACGATCTGACCCTTCTGATGCTCTTCCAGACGGTTGATGCAACGGATCATCGTCGACTTGCCGGAACCCGACGGACCGGCAATGACGATGCGTTCGCCGCGCATGACCTTCAGGTTGATGTCGCGCAGAACGTGGAAATCGCCATACCACTTGTTCATGTTGACGATATCGACGGCGACTTCGGTCGTAGAGACGGTGAGCTTCTTGGTTTGAGCTTCAGCCATATTTGTTACCCTCAATTCTTATCGTTTGTGGCCGGTGTCGAGATGGCGTTCCATGAACACCGAATAGCGAGACATGCCGAAGCAGAAAATCCAGAAGACAAAACCCGCAAAGATCAGACCTGTCAACGGTGTTACGGCTGATGCCCAGTTGCCGTCGGAGAAGTTCAGACGGACGATGCCGAGCAGGTCGAACATGCTGATGATCGAGACCAGCGAGGTATCCTTGAACATGCCGATGAACGTATTGACGATGCCGGGGATGACGAGCTTGATCGCCTGAGGCAGCACGATCAGACGCATCTTCTGCCAATAGCCCAATCCAAGCGAATCCGCACCTTCATACTGGCCCTTCGGAATGGCCTGCAAACCGCCGCGGATGACCTCTGCCATATAGGCCGACGCGAAGATCGACACGCCGATCACAGCGCGCAGCAGCTTGTCGACGTTCCAGCCCTGCGGCAGGAACAGCGGCAACATGACGCTGGCCATGAACAGGACGGTGATCAGCGGAATGCCGCGGATGACTTCGATGAAGATGACGCAGACCATCTTCACGACAGGCATCTTCGAACGGCGCCCGAGCGCCAGGATGATGCCGAAGGGTAGGGAGACCGCGATGCCGACGAAGGAGACGACGAGCGTCACCAGAAGGCCGCCCCAGAGCGGGGTTTCTACGACTTCGAGGCCGAGGCCGCCATACAGCAGCCAGAGCGAAACGAGCGGCAGCGCCACGAAGAGCAGCAGAGCATTCAGCCCCTTGCGCGGCATCGACGGCATCAGCATCGGCACCAGCAGGGCGGCGAACATGATGAACACCAGCGTCGGACGCCAGCGGTCGGTGAGCGGATAGCGGCCATAGACGAACTGGTCGAGCTTTGCGTTGACGAAAGCCCAGCAGGCCCCGCTCCAGCCATCGGGCTGCGTGCCGCCCTGAACGGTGGTGGCGCAGAAGGTGCGGTCCGTACCGGTCCAGACGGCCTGGATGAACAGCCAGTTGATCATGTGCGGCAGCACCCAGGCAAGAACTGCGATGGCGATCACCGTCAGGATGATGTCCTTCGGGGTTGCAAGCAGGTTACGCCTGATCCAGGCGATTGTGCCGCGTTCGCTGGATGGAGCCGGTTCGGGCTGCAGCATGGCATTGCGGACGAAAGAAATGTTGGGACCCGACATCTTATCTCTCCACCAGTGCCATTTTGCCGTTGAACCAGTTCATGAACAGCGACGTCAGAATGCTGAGGGTGAGGTAGACGGCGATCCAGATGACCACGACTTCGATCGACTGGCCGGTCTGGTTGAGCGTCGTCCCGCCAACGGCAACGAGATCCGAGAAGCCGACGGCAATCGCCAGCGATGAGTTCTTGGTCAGGTTCAGATATTGGCTGGTGAGCGGCGGAATGATGATCCGAAACGCCTGCGGCACCACGACGAGGCGGGTGACGGAGGAGGGATGCAGACCGAGCGCGCCTGCCGCTTCCGACTGTCCCTTCGGCACGCCCCGGATACCGGCACGCACGATTTCGGCGATGAAGGCCGCGGTGTAGAAGGACAGCGCCAGGAACAGCGACATGAATTCCGGCCCGACGACGGAGCCGCCGGTCAGATTGAACTTGCCCGCGACAGGAACGTCGAAGGTCATCGGCAGACCCGCCGCCAGGAAGGCCAGGATCGGCAGGCCGGCGATCAGCCCGATCGACACCCAGATCGTATGGAACTGCTTGCCCGTTGCCGCCTGGCGCTTATGCGCCCAGCGGGCGATGATCACAGTGGCGACGATGCCGATCACTAAGGCTGCGAGGACAGCCCACATGCCGGTATCGAAGATCGGCTTCGGGAAGGCGAGGCCACGGTTGTTCAGGAACATGCTGAACGGCAGATGCACGGATTCGCGCGGCTGCGGCAGCACGGCCAGAACTCCGGAATACCAGAAAAAGATGACGAGCAGCGGCGGGATGTTGCGGAACACCTCGACATAGACGGTGCACAGCTTGGCGATCAGCCAGTTGTGCGACAGGCGCCCGATGCCGACGACGAAGCCGATGATCGTCGCGGTGATGATGCCGGTCACGGCGACCAGAATGGTGTTGAGTATACCGACGACGAGCGCGCGGCCATATGTCGAATCGCTCGAATACGGGATCAGCGACTGGCCGATCTCGAAGCCGGCGCGTCCGTTGAGAAATGCGAAGCCAGATGCCGTATTGCTGCGCTGCAGGTTAAGCGCGGTGTTGTGAGCGACCCATGCCACGAACAGCACCAGCAGAAGTACGGTCAGAACCTGGAAAAAGATGCCCCTGAATTTGGGGTCGTAAAGTGCCGACTGGAGCGTCCAGCGGCTCTCCGGCAAAGGTGTCGTGTGCACAGCCTCTTGCGTCATGCCGAGCCTAATCCCCTATGCGCCCGTTTTTGGGCTTTTTTTCTTTGAAGATGGAAAGGCGGTTTCCCGCCTTTCCGGCATTCTGTCGAAAGCTTAGCGAACCGGCGGTGCGTACTGGATGCCGCCCTTGTTCCACAATGCGTTCAGGCCGCGTGCGATCTTCAGCGGGCTGCCCTGACCGACGTTGCGTTCAAAGACTTCACCGTAGTTACCAACGCCCTTGATGATGTTGTAGGCCCACTCGTTGGTCAGGCCGAGGTCGGTACCGATCTTGGTATCGGCTTCGGTGCCGAGGAAGCGCTTGATATCCGGGTTCGGCGAGTTCTTCATCTCGTCGACATTTGCCTGGGTGATGCCGAATTCTTCAGCGTTCACGAGGGCGTAAGCCGTCCACGAAACGATATCGAACCACTGGTCGTCACCCTGGCGCACTGCCGGGCCGAGCGGCTCCTTGGAGATGATCTCCGGAAGGATCATGTGCTCGTCGGGGTTCTTCAGCGTCAGACGCAGCGAGTAGAGGCCGGACTGGTCGGTCGTGTAGACGTCGCAACGGCCGGAATCATAGGCAGCGTTGACTTCTTCGAGCTTCTCGAAAACGACCGGATTGTACTGAAGGTTGTTGGACTTGAAGTAGTCGGCGAGGTTGAGCTCGGTCGTCGTGCCGGACTGTACGCAGACAGCGGCGCCGGAGAGTTCGAGAGCCGACTTCACGTTCAGGCTCTTGCGAACCATGAAGCCCTGACCGTCGTAATAGGTGACCGGACGGAAGTTGAAGCCGAGAGCGGTGTCGCGGTTGATCGTCCAGGTGGTGTTGCGCGAGAGAACATCGACTTCGCCCGACTGCAGAGCCGGGAAGCGGTCCTTGGCGGACAGAGGCGTGTACTTGACCTTGGTCGGGTCGCCGAAGACGGCGGAAGCGACGGCCTTGCAGAAATCAACGTCGAAGCCGGCCCAGTTGCCGGATGCGTCAGGCTGCGCGAAACCCAGGAGGCCCGAGTTGACGCCGCACTGAACGAAGCCCTTTGCCTTCACGTCTTCAAGAGTGGTTGCCGAGGCCGCATGGGCGCCAAGAGCGAAAACTGCTGCGCCGACGGCGGCGGACAGGAGCTTAATCTTCATTTTTCCCAACCTTTTATCTGTTGTCTTATGTTTTTGTGGGAGGAGAGGCGAAGAAAACCCTGTCCCCCCAATTTCTCGACACCCTCCCGGCGCGAGTGGTTCTATCACAGTCGCAAATGCCAATACGGTCAAGTGTCGCGGCTAATAAATGCGGCAAAATTCGGCATTTTGGCAAAATGCGCCGTTCTGATAGGCAGTTGGATAGTATTTGGGCAGTGTTTTGCGGAAAAATACCGCGCAATTCACTGATATATCTGCGGAAAGTAACGTTCCGGGTAATTTTCGGCCCGTCGCGGCTACGGGGTTGACCCGACTTTTCCTGAGGTCCAAAACTCGCCCATTGCATCCCTCGCCAAAGGCTATTTCAGACTATGAAAGACAAAGACGGTCTCCTGCAAAACGCCGGTATCAACACCCGCCTCTCGCATATCGGCAACGACCCTTCGGAATACCACGGTTTCGTCAATCCGCCCGTCGTGCACGCATCGACGGTGCTGTTTCCGAATGCCAAGGCGATGGAAACACGCGGGCAGAAATACACCTACGGCACCCGCGGCACGCCGACCACCGATGCGCTCTGTGAGGCGATCGACGCGCTCGAAGGTTCCGCGGGTACGGTCCTCGTGCCGTCGGGCCTTGCCGCCGTAACCGTGCCGTTCCTGGCGTTTCTGTCTTCGGGCGATCACGCGCTGATCGTCGATTCCGTCTACACGCCGACCCGCCATTTCTGCGACACCATGCTGATGCGCATGGGTGTCGAGGTCGAATATTACGACCCGGCGATCGGTGCCGGCATCGAGCAGCTGTTCAAGCCGAATACCAGGCTCGTCCACACGGAAGCGCCCGGCTCGAACACGTTCGAGATGCAGGATATTCCCGCGATCGCCGCGATTGCCCACAAGCACGGCGCCGTCGTTGCCATGGACAATACCTGGGCCACACCCGTTTATTTCCGCCCGCTCGATTTCGGCGTCGATATCTCGATCCACGCGGCAACCAAATATCCGGCCGGCCATTCCGATATCCTGATGGGCACCGTCTCGGCCAATGTCAAGCATTGGGAGCAGCTGAAGGAAGCCAATATCACGCTCGGCATCTGCGGTGCCCCCGATGACGCCTATCAGGTGCTGCGCGGTCTGCGCACCATGGGCATCCGCCTGGAGCGTCACAATGAAAGCGCGCTCGCGCTCGCCAAGTGGCTGGAAGGCCGCGAAGAGGTGGCCAAGGTGCTGCATCCGGCACTGCCGAGCTTCAAGGGTCACGACATCTGGAAGCGTGACTTCAAGGGCGCCAGCGGCATCTTCTCCTTCGTGCTCAAGGTCGATTCCGCCGAGCAATACAAGGCGAAGGCGCATGCCTTCCTCGATGCGCTCAGCATCTTCGGGCTTGGCTGGTCTTGGGGTGGCTTCGAATGCTTGGCCGTTCACGTCAACCTGAACGACCGCCGCATCGCCAAGGCGCCGGAAGGCGGCCCGCTGATCCGCCTGCAGATCGGTCTCGAAGACGTTGCCGATATCAAGGCCGATATCGAACGCGGCTTTGCGGCGGCAAAGGCCGTCTGATCAGCCGAGCGGCCGGTAGCCGTAGATCCAGTCGAGATCCGCCGCGAGGCTTTGCGGCGGTTTCATCGACAAGACGATATCACGCCCGATCCTGACCGGGCCGCGGGCGTGATAGGCAAAGCGGTTGAATGCGCCGCGCTTGCGGATCTTGGCGATCCGCGGGCCCCGATGCGCCTCGAAGCGGGGCAGGGCCTGCTCGATGGGATTGCTGCCCAGAAAATAAGCCAGCTCATAGGCATCTTCGATTGCCATGGCCGCGCCCTGGGCGGCAAACGGCATCATCGCATGCGCAGCGTCGCCGATCAGCACGCGGTCGCGCCCGTTCTGCCACGATCCCTCGGATGCTTCGTAGAGCGGCCAATAGGTCGGCTCGATATTGCGAAGCAGGGACAGAGCTTCGGGATGCCAGCCGCGGAAGCGTGAACGTAAGGTCTCCAGCTGGTGACTCGCCGCGCCGCTATCCCACCGCTCGGTGTTTTCATTGCCGCTGGTGATGGCGACGAGATTGAAGCTCGCCGTTTCCTTCAGGGGATAGCAGACGAGATGCACCGATCCACCGAGAAACGCCGAGACGCTGTTCGTGTCGAGAAAGTCAGGCGCCGCGGCGGCTGTGATCGTGAAGCGATAGGCGATGTTGCCGGAAAATCGGGGCGAGGGCGAAGCATCGATCGAGGCCCGCGTCTTCGACCAGACGCCGTCCGCGCCGATCAGCACGCCCGGGCCATTAGACGGCAAGCCTGCGGATTCGATTGGAGTACCAAGGTGCAGCTGGCAAAGCGGGTTGCTGCGCACCGCATCCAGAAGCACGCGCTGAAGCGTTGCACGGTGCAGGACACCGTAGGGCGCATCCCATCGCTCACGGGCGAAACGGCCGGCGGGAACGGCGGCGAGCTGCCGCAACGTGTCGCCCGCAACGAGCCGGATCATTTCCGGCTCGTGCCAGCATTTTTCGATCTCGGCGAGAACGCCGAGTTCACGGAGAATGCGCGATGCATTGGGGGAAAGCTGCAGGCCGGCACCGACTTCTGCGAGTTCGCCGGCCTGTTCGAAAATATCGGAACGGATGCCCCGTTTGGCCAGCGCCAGCGCGGCTGTCAGGCCCGCAATTCCTGCGCCCGCAATGGCGGCGTGCTCGACCGGCATCGTTTGTCCGATCTTCAGGAGAGAATGATCAGGCGGCCTTCACATGGAAAACGCAGCCGGCCGGGTTCGTCTGGTTGGCCTTCAGCGCGCCATTGAAACGAAACAGCGTCGAGCAATAGGAACAGACCTTTTCGTTGTCGTCGCCCATGTCGATGAAGATATGCGGATGGTCGAACGGCACGGATGCGCCGGTGCACATGAATTCCTTCACGCCGACTTCAATCACGCGGTGTCCGCCGTCGTTCTGGAAGTGAGGAATGCTGTGGCCGGCCATGTCTGTCTCCGAATGCTTTGAAATTTGGCCGGACATTACCGTCCTTCGCCGCAAATGTGTAGAGCCAAAGCGCCGCAAGCGGCATGGTTTTTTGCCCGCCGGGGTTCACCTCGCGGCAGCGATAAAATATGGTCCGGCGCAAACAGGGGCCTGCCTTTATGAATTTGAATACGCCTGCATTCTCCAGCTTCACGCATGACGGCCTGAAACTCGCCTATTTCGACGAAGGCGACCCGAATGGCCCACCGGTCCTGCTGATTCACGGCTTTGCGTCGACGGCGAGCGTCAACTGGGTGCATCCGGGCTGGCTGAAGACGCTGGGCGATGCCGGTTACCGCGTGATCGCCATGGACAACCGCGGCCACGGCGCCAGCGACAAGCCGCACGATGCCGAAGCCTACCGCCCGTGGATTATGGCGGCGGACGCGATGGCGCTTCTCGATCATCTCGGCATCCCCGAAGCAAACGTCATGGGCTATTCGATGGGCGCGCGCATTTCTGTCTTTGCGGCGCTCGCCAATCCGCACCGCGTCCGCTCGCTGGTGCTTGGCGGCCTCGGCATCGGCATGACCGATGGCGTCGGCGACTGGGACCCGATCGCCGACGCGCTGCTGGCGCCGTCGCTGGATGCCGTCACCCATGACCGCGGCCGGATGTTCCGCGCCTTTGCAGAGCAGACGAAGAGCGACCGCGAGGCGCTGGCGATGTGCATTCGCGGATCCCGCGATCTGGTTGCCCGCGCCGACATGGGCAAGATCGAAGCGCCGACGCTGATTGGCGTCGGAACAAAGGACGACATTGCGGGTTCGCCTCAAGAACTTGCCGCCCTGATGCCGAATGCCGAAGCGCTCGATATCCCGGGCCGCGACCACATGCTGGCCGTCGGCGACAGGGTTTTCAAGAAAGCGGTTCTGGAGTTTTACGAGAAAGTCGCCTGACGGTGACATGCCGCTGTTGAGCGGATATTCACGGAAAAATCATTCTAGAAAGCGCTGGCGGCCCGACCCATTTATGTTACAGCCGTTTTGCTCTATACACTGACGTTCCCACGGGAAATGAGGAGACCGGTAATGGTCGCGAAGACAGACATTCGTCCTCTTGAAGCTGCAAGCCCGCTCAAGGTGATGG
Organism: Rhizobium sp. 05N430; assembly: GCF_056396985.1. Lineage (NCBI taxonomy): Bacteria > Pseudomonadati > Pseudomonadota > Alphaproteobacteria > Hyphomicrobiales > Rhizobiaceae > Rhizobium > Rhizobium sp. 05N430. The sequence goes on from NZ_JBFTMO010000008.1 coordinate 141,017, forward strand.
ATCCGATCTGGGACAGCCTGCGCGAAGAAGCGCGCATTGCTGCCGAGAAGGATCCGGTACTGGCGGCTTTCCTTTATTCGACGGTGATCAATCACCGCTCGCTGGAAGAATGCGTCATCCACCGTATCTGTGAACGCCTCGACCACCCGGACATGCAGGCGACGCTGCTGCGCCAGGCTTTCGATGAAATGCTGTCGGAATGGCCGGAATGGAGCGACATCCTGCGCGTCGACATCCAGGCGATCTATGACCGCGATCCCGCATGCCTCCGCTTCATGGAAGCCGTGCTCTATTTCAAGGGCTACCATGCCCTGCAGACGCATCGTCTGGCGCATTGGTTGCTGAACCGTGGACGCCGCGATCTGGCGCTCTATCTGCAGAGCCGTTCGTCCAGCGTCTTCCAGACGGATATCAATCCGGCGGCGCGGATCGGCAGAGGCATCTTCCTCGACCACGCAACCGGTCTCGTCGTTGGCGAGACCGCCGTGATCGGCGACAACGTTTCGATCCTGCATGGCGTGACGCTCGGTGGCACCGGAAAGGAAGGCGCAGACCGCCATCCGAAAATCGGCAGCGGCGTGCTGATCGGAGCGGGCGCGAAGATCCTCGGCAATATCGAGATCGGCTACTGCTCGCGCGTTGCGGCAGGCTCGGTGGTCTTGAAGGCCGTTCCGCCGAAGACGACCGTCGCAGGCGTGCCGGCGAAGGTCGTTGGCACCGCAGGGTGTTCGGAGCCGTCGCGGGTCATGGACCAGGTGATTGGCGCGGATATCTGAGCCGGTCATATTCGCAGAGGCTGAAAAAGCTGGCGAAAATCGCAAGGGGAAAGCCGGGCACGTTGGCTTGTCTCAACCTTTACAGCGCCACTTTTCGTGTGCAAGAAGCGGCCACCAGAGACCGCTAGGAGATCAAATGTGAAGCCCGAAGAACTCAAGAAGCTCGACGCCTACTTCAAGAAAACGCTCAACCCGGAGATCGTCGTGAAGGCGCGCCCGCGCAAGAACGACTCCGCTGAAGTTTACCTCGGCGAGGAGTTCCTGGGTGTCGTCTATATCGACGACGAGGACGGTGACCGCTCCTATAACTTCTCGATGGCGATCCTCGACGTCGATCTCTGATCCGGCGCCGATTGACATTGCGTGACGGGCCGCTTTTGCGGCCCGTTTGCGTTTTATGGCACGCAATCGGTCCTCAACGCTGGATCGCGCCGCTCTCTGCTCCATTTTAGTGATTGCGAATGCGATCAATCATCATGGAGGCCTGGGACATGGGAATTTTCGACAAGATCAAGCACGCGATTTTCGGGGAGGCGAAAGCGGCTCCCGTTACGGCGGCAGCCGCGCCTAAGGCTGAACCGGCCCCGCCATCAGCAGCGCCCACAGCTGCGTCTGCCGCCGCGGCACCGGCACCTGCGGCTTCCGCTGCGCCAAAGGCGGCAGCGGCCGCCGTCGATATCGTCCCGATCCTCGATGCTGCGGTGAAGAAAAGCGGCCAGAAACTCGACTGGCGCCGCTCGATCGTCGATCTCATGAAGGCCGTCGGCATGGATGCAAGCCTTGCCGAGCGCAAGGAACTGGCAGCCGAGCTCGGCTACTCAGGTGACACAGGCGACTCCGCCAAGATGAACATGTTCCTGCACAAGGCGCTGATGAAGAAGCTCTCCGAGAATGGCGGCAAGGTGCCCGCCGATCTGCTAGACTGAGCCGGTAAACGCAATGTGTTTCGAGGCTTCGCTGGCTACCGGCGAAGCCTCTGGTTGCGCGTGACTGATATATGTCTGCAAAATCAACGATCGACGTACGTTCATCTTTTTCCGGAAAATATGCGGTATCGTGAATGCACGCATGAGTCGTTTTGCATCGCACAAAATCTCTTGACTCCTGATGGTTTGCGGCTACCATTTTTGCTGCAGAGCCGAAGAGGAGGATGCGCATGTTCAACTTTGACGATACGAGCCGCAAGAGCAAGGAAGCCATGGACACGATGCTCAAGAGCTATTCGGATAGCGCCAAGGGCTTCCAGGCAATTGCCACCGAAGCCGTCGAATATTCCAAGAAATCGTTTGAAGACACCGTCAGGCATTTCGAGGCGCTGTCAGGCGTTCGCAGCATCGAGGCTGCCTTCGACCTGCAGAGCAGTTTCGTGAAATCGTCCTATGAAAGCTTCGTCGCCGAAGCCACCAAGATGGGCGACATGTATTCCGACCTCGCCAAGGGCGCCTACAAGTCCTACGAGGCGCAGGTTCCGGCACCGGTCGTGAAGGCCGCGAAAGCTGCCGCACAGGCGACGCCCGCCGCTGCCTGATTCCATGCGCCTTGTGGCGCACCCCTTGAAAAACGAAGACCGGCTACGCACTTGCGGCCGGTCTTTTTTGTTTTCTGCTCTGTTCAAGAAATAGTCCGGGACTTTTTTGGCGTTTGCGTCAAGTCCTGCGGAATTGTGATTGCAGTCGGGAACAAGGGGCTTAAAATCGCAGCATTATGAACTAAGTTAGTGTGTGAGATATTCGGTGGGTAAAGCATCCTCCCATGCACCATCGGACTGATCGAGGAATGAATGAAAATGATCGCAAAGCCGATCCGGATGCAAAACGATGGCGAAAGGAACGGGGACAACGGAAATCGCGGAACCTCGGTCATTACACGTACGAAGCCGAAGACCAAGAAGCCTAATCTCTACCGCGTGCTCATCCTGAATGACGACTACACTCCCATGGAATTCGTCATCCACATCCTGGAGCGGTTTTTCCAGAAAGATCGCGAAAGTGCCACCCGCATCATGCTCCATGTCCATAACCACGGCGTCGGCGAGTGCGGGATATTCACATACGAGGTAGCGGAAACGAAGGTGAGCCAGGTGATGGACTTTGCCCGGCAGCATCAGCATCCGCTGCAATGCGTCATGGAAAAGAAGTGAGGATCACAACGTGCCAACATTTTCGCCTAGCTTAGAAAAGGCGCTCCATCAGGCACTGACCTTTGCCAACGAGCGGCATCACGAATATGCGACGCTCGAGCATCTGCTGCTCGCCCTTGTCGACGACTCCGATGCGGCCGCGGTCATGGGTGCCTGCAACGTCGATCTCGACGCGCTCCGCAAGACGCTGATCGAGTATATCGACAATGAACTCTCCAATCTGGTCACCGGCTATGACGAGGACTCCAAGCCGACATCCGGCTTCCAGCGCGTCATCCAGCGTGCCGTGATCCATGTCCAGTCGTCGGGCCGCGAAGAAGTGACGGGGGCAAACGTCCTCGTCGCAATTTTTGCCGAACGCGAAAGCCATGCCGCCTATTTCCTGCAGGAGCAGGAGATGACCCGCTACGACGCGGTCAACTACATCTCGCACGGCATCGGCAAACGGCCGGGCTCGTCGGAAAGCCGCACCCCGCGCGGTGCCGAGGATGAATCCGAGAGCAAGCCGAGCGCATCGCGCGGCGGCGCCGAAGACGATACAGCCGGCAAGAAGCAGCAGGATGCGCTGAAGGCCTATTGCGTCAATCTCAACGAGAAGGCCAAGACCGGCAAGATCGATCCGCTGATCGGCCGCCACGCCGAAGTCAGCCGCACGATCCAGGTTCTGTGCCGCCGTTCGAAGAACAACCCGCTCTACGTGGGTGACCCTGGCGTCGGCAAGACCGCAATCGCCGAAGGCCTCGCCAAGCGCATCGTCGAAGGCAAGGTTCCGGAAGCGCTCGCCGACGCGACGATCTTCTCGCTCGATATGGGCACGCTGCTCGCCGGCACCCGCTATCGCGGCGACTTCGAAGAGCGTCTGAAGCAAGTCGTCAAGGAGCTCGAGGAATATCCGGGCGCCGTGCTGTTCATCGACGAAATCCACACCGTGATCGGTGCGGGCGCCACTTCGGGCGGCGCCATGGATGCGTCGAACCTGCTGAAGCCTGCTCTGTCGTCCGGTGCGATCCGTTGCATCGGTTCGACCACCTACAAGGAGTATCGCCAGTTCTTCGAGAAGGACCGGGCTCTGGTTCGCCGCTTCCAGAAGATCGACGTCAATGAGCCGTCGATCGACGATGCGATCGAAATCATGAAGGGCCTGAAGCCTTATTTCGAAGAATATCACCACCTGCGTTATTCGAACGACGCCATCAAGTCGGCTGTCGAGCTGTCGGCCCGTTACATCTCGGACCGCAAGCTGCCGGACAAGGCGATCGACGTCATCGACGAGACGGGTGCAGCGCAGATGCTGCTGCCGCCCTCGCGCCGCCGCAAGCTGATCACCGAAAAGGAGATCGAAGCGACGATCGCGACGATGGCTCGCATCCCGCCGAAGACCGTGTCGAAGGATGACGAAGCCGTTCTTGCTAATCTTGAGCAGGAATTGCGCTCGGTGGTCTACGGCCAGGATACGGCGATCGAAGCCCTGTCAACCGCGATCAAGCTGGCGCGTGCCGGCCTGCGCGAACCGAACAAGCCGATCGGCTCCTACGTCTTCTCCGGCCCGACAGGCGTCGGCAAGACCGAGGTTGCCAAGCAGCTTGCATCGTCGCTCGGCGTCGAGATACTGCGCTTCGACATGTCGGAATACATGGAGCGGCACACGGTCTCGCGTCTGCTCGGTGCACCTCCCGGCTATGTCGGCTTCGACCAGGGCGGTCTTCTGACCGACGGCGTCGACCAGCATCCGCATTGCGTGGTTCTTCTCGACGAAATCGAGAAGGCGCACCCTGACATCTACAATATCCTGTTGCAGGTCATGGACCACGGTACGCTGACCGACCACAACGGCAAGAAGATCGACTTCCGCAACGTCATCCYGATCATGACGACCAATGCGGGCGCATCTGAAATGGCAAAGGCTGCCTTCGGCTTCGGCTCGTCCAAGCGGTCGGGCGAAGACGAGGAAGCGCTGAACCGCCTCTTCACACCGGAGTTCCGCAACCGTCTGGATGCGATCATTCCGTTCGCATCGCTGCCGACGGCTGTCATCCACAAGGTCGTCCAGAAGTTCATCATGCAGCTGGAAGCGCAGCTTTCCGAACGCAATGTGACCTTCGACCTGCACGAGGATGCGATCGCTTGGCTGGCGGAACGGGGTTACGACGAGAAGATGGGCGCCCGCCCACTGGCTCGCGTCATCCAGGACGTCATCAAGAAGCCGCTCGCGAACGAAATCCTCTTCGGCAAGCTGAAGAAGGGTGGCGTGGTTTCCGTCACCGTCGGTCCGAAGGAAGACGGCAAGCCCGGTATCGTGCTCAATTCCGTTTCGGAACTGGCACCAATCAAGCCGAAGCCCGAGGCCGAACTCATCCATCCCGACGCCGATGGCGAGGATGATGGCGAGCTGAAGACCAAGCCGAAGAAGGCAACGGTCAAAAAGGCCAAGGCGCAAGCCGAGCCGGAAGTGAAGGCGGCGCCGAAGAAGAGCAGCACGGTTCCGAAGGTTCCGCGCAAGAGCTGATCGTCAACGCGTGGTGAATTGAAAAAGGCCGCAGTGATGCGGCCTTTTTTGTGTCTGCCGGTGCATGTTTCAGAGCGGCTTGTAGTCGATCTCCAGAAAATCCTCGACCTCGGGCATCCAGCGGTCGCGCACGAAGGCAGCATGGGCCGGGTGGACATTATAGGCGTCGTAGCCGACTTGGTTCTCGAACTCCATCGAGAAGCCGAAGGTGAAGGCATTCTTGCCGCTGGTCTGCCGCAGCTGCTCGAAATTGCGCACGCTCGGAATGGCGGCGAGCGTCAGTGCTTCGGTGAGGAAAGCCTTTTCCTCTGCCGAGCCGGCTGGATGCTTCAGGCGGAATGCCACCGTATGACGGATCATCTTTATCTCCAGGTTCTGCCGCGGCTCAGGCGAGTTCGGCCCTGATCTTTTCTGCATTCGCAGCCAGCGCCGCGCCGTCTTCCATCGTGCCGGAATGCGGCTTCAGCGCCACGCCGTCGTGGCGGGGGATAACGTGGAAGTGCAGGTGAAAGACGGTCTGTCCGGCGGCCGGTTCGTTGAACTGGCAGACGAAGACACCGTCGGCATCGAAGGCATCCTGAACTGCATTGGCGATCTTCTGGACGACGACGATCGCCTGAGACAGGGCGGCCGGATCGGCGTCGAGAATGTTGCGCGACGCGGCCTTTGGAACGACGAGGACGTGGCCCGGTGCCTGCGGCATCACATCCATGAAGGCCAGTGTATGATCGTCTTCATAGACCCGGTGCGAAGGGATCTCGCCGCGCAGGATCTTGGCGAAGATGTTGTTGTCGTCATAGGCGGCGCTGGTCATGGTGAAATCTCCTCGTGTTTGCAATCGAGTAGCGCGGTGACCGCGAGTGCGTCAATCCTCCTGTTGCCGCTCTCCCTTGCGGAACGGGCTGTGGTCGGTGAGGATTTCGTTCATGTGCTCGACATCCTCACGCTCGCGCTTGAGATAATCGGCGATCGCCCGGCGCAGACCGGCGTGGGCGACATAGTGGGCGGAATGCGTTGTCACCGGCAGGTAACCTCTGGCGAGCTTGTGCTCGCCCTGCGCTCCGGCCTCGACGCGCTTCAGGCCCTTGGCGAGGGCGAAATCGATCGCCTGATGATAGCAGACCTCGAAATGCAGATAGGGGTGATCCTCGATGCAGCCCCAGTGGCGGCCGTAAAGCGTATCACCGCCAATGAAGTTGATGGCGCCCGCCACGTAGCGCCCCTCGCGCTTGGCCATGACGAGCAGGATATCGTCCGGCATCCGCTGGCCGATCAGCGAATAGAATTCACGCGTCAGATACGGTCGGCCCCATTTGCGGCTGCCGGTATCCATATAGAAGGAAAAGAACTGGTCCCAGATCCGTTCGGTCAGGTCGCTGCCGGTCAGCCAGTCGATGCTGATGCCGTTCTCGAGCGCGGCGCGGCGCTCCTTCTTCAGTGCCTTGCGCTTGCGTGACGCCAGCGTTTCCAGGAAGGCGTCGTGATCGGCATAGCCTTCATTGATGAAGTGGAACTGCTGGTCGGTCCGATGCAGATAGCCGTCGGTCTCGAAGACTGAGATCTCATCCTCGGGCACGAAGGTGACATGCGCCGAGGAGACGCCGAGTTGACGCACGACTTCCTTCAGGCTCTCGGCAATGACGCTCTGAACCGGACGCCGCTCGAAACCCTCGGCAACGAGCAGCCGTGGACCGGTCGCCGGCGTGAACGGGATCGAGCATTGCAGCTTCGGATAATAACGCCCGCCGGCGCGCTCGAAGGCATCCGCCCAGCCATGATCGAACACATATTCGCCCTGGCTGTGGTTCTTGAGATAGCCGGGCAGGGCGCCGATCAGCTCGCCCTTTTCCGTCTCCAGAAGCAGGTGATGGCCGAGCCATCCGGTCTCTGCTGTTGCGGAGCCTGATTCTTCGAGCGACGAGAGAAACGCATGAGACAGGAACGGATTGTAGGGGACGGTGTTTGCCGTTTTCGATGTCCCGGAAAGCCGTGACCAGCTCTCCGGGGAAATCGCGGTAAAGGACCGTTCGACGCGGATCGATAGTTCATCAGTCATGGAGCAAAAGACGAGGCCGTTGGGGGAGGAAAGTGGCTCCCTTCCAGTCTGCGCATGATCTTGTCCAAAAAGCGAGCATCAAACCGAAGCGCGGGGATCAAAGCCTTCAAAAGTCATTTGATCGGCATTTTCGAATGTATGCTTGCGGGCCTTCTCGTCGCGCACGGTCCAGGTGATCACGGGGATACCCTTGTCGCGCTGGCCGGAGATGAACGGGTTCGGCAGATCGGCGAAGAAATAGGAGATGAAATCGAGGCCGAGCGCCATCGCCTTCTCGTGAACCTCGAATTCCTCCGGCTTGTTACCGCCAGCCGTCAGGCCGACGGGGTAGGGTGCCTTCAGTTCCTTCAGGTCGCGCAGCAGCCAGTGGTCGAAGCTCATCAGCGCGACCTTGCCCTGATAGCCTTCCAGCACCTCGAGCACGGTCTCGGCAAAGCCCTCGTCATCGGCTTCACGGCCCTTGAGCTCGAGCACCAGCGGAACCTTGCCCTGAACGAGATCGAGCAGTTGCTTCAGCGTCGGGATCTTGTCGGCGGTGCCGCCGACGGAGAGCAGGCCGAGCTCCTTGGAGGTCCGCTCGCGGATATCGCCCGGCATGTTGCAGAGGCGCTCGAGGTTCTCGTCGTGGAAAACGATCGGAACGCCGTCGGAGGCGTAATGCAGATCGCATTCGATGGCGAAACCTGCCTCGACGGCGCGCGAAAACGCCGTCAGCGTGTTTTCCCAGACGAGCTTGTTGGTGTCGTGATAGCCGCGGTGAGCGACTGGCAGTTCCTTGATCCAGGCGGCGGATGTCATGTTATACGATTTCCATGATGGCATCGATTTCGACGGCGGCGTTGAACGGTAGCGCGGCCATGCCGACGGCAGCGCGGGCATGCTTGCCGGCGTCGCCGAGAACATTGGCGATCAGGTTGGAAGCGCCGTTGATGACGAGGTGCTGCTCAACGAATTCAGGCGTGGACGCGACAAAGCCGTTGAGCTTGATGACGCGCTTGATACGGCTGAGGTCGCCGCCGAGGGCGGCACTGGCCTGCGCCAGGATGTTGATGGCGCAAAGTTCTGCGGCGCGCTGACCGGCGGCAACGTCGACATTCTTGCCGAGATGGCCGGTGACGGCGACCTTGCCGCCTTCCATGGGGAGCTGGCCGGAAATGTAGAGAAGGCCGCCGCTGATCACATAGGGAACATAATTGGCAGCCGGAGCAGCAGCTTGCGGCAGGGTTATCCCCATTTCCTTGAGTTTTGCGGCAATCTGGTCGGACATTTTCGCCTCCACTTTCATTGTCAATGCTTCAAAAATTATGCATCAAGACTAGAATGTTGCGTATGACAGCTTCCAGCCTCGATTTGGCCGAAAGCGTTCTTATAACATCGCGGCCGAGTCCAACAGGAGATAATGGATGTTCCGATCGAGTCTTGCCGCTCTGCTTCTCGCAAGCGTTTCCGCACCGGCCCTAGCCGCCGCGCCCGCGGCGGGCGCTGCGATCGCGTCGGGCCTCGTGGCGCATCGCGCGATCTATGATCTCGAACTCAAGGACGCATCCGAACGTTCAGGCATCGCCGGCATGTCCGGCCGCATGGTCTATGAGTTTAATGGAAGTTACTGCGAAGGCTTCACCACCAATTTCCGCTTCGTGACGCAGATCGATACGGGTGAAAACACCCGGGTCAGCGACCAGCAGACCAAGACCTTCGAGAATATCAAGGACCGCAAATTCACCTTCGAGACAAAGTCCTTCACGGACGACCAGTTGGACAAGGAAGTCAACGGCGCGGCAAGCGACAAGCCGAATGGCGTGACCGTCGACCTGACGAGCCCGCAGACGAAGGAATTGCAGCTGGCCGAAAGCCGTTTCCCGACCGAGCATATGCTTGACGTGATCGAGAACGCCAAGTCCGGCAAACGCTTTTTCGAGGCCCGCGTCTTCGACGGATCCGATGATGGTGACAAGGCGCTGGCGACCACGACCGTCGTCGGCAAGCAGATCAGCCCAAAGGCGGGCGACGAGGCCGATGCCGGCAATGCCGGCGCCTTCGCCAAGCAGGCTTTCTGGCCGGTGACGATTTCCTACTTTAACGAGAACAGCAAGACGGACGCCTTGCCCGTCTACCGGATGTCGTTCAAGCTCTACGAGAACGGCATTACCCGCGATCTCACCATGGACTACGGTGATTTCGTCCTGACCGGCAAGCTCGCGAAGCTGGAAATGCTCGACAAGAAGCCCGAGACCTGTAAGTAGCTGAATAGCCGCTTCGACGCGGCAGGTCTTTTTCCGGGGGAGGATGGCATGACCTGCATGCCAGTGAAAATGCTTGCTTCTTCGGTCATTGCGCTCGCAGCCTTCTGCGCAGCCATGCCGGCATTTGCTGCCGATTGCGGCGAGACGCCAGCGTCCGGCGTTGATTGGAGCAATTGCAACAAGAAGAACCTGATGCTCGAATCGAGCGACTTCGAAGGCGCCAACCTGGCCGATGCCGACCTGTCGCAAACGAGCCTCAAGGGCGCCAACCTCACATCAGCCAATTTCGAAAAGGCGACCCTGATCCGCGCCTGGCTCGAGAATGCCAAGGCCGACGGTGCGAAATTCGACAAGATCGAAGCCTATCGCTCCGTCTTCCAGAGCGCATCGGCGCAGAAGGCATCCTTCGCCGCGGCCGAGTTGCAGCGTGCCGATTTCACCGGTGCACAGTTGTCAGGCGCCAGCTTCGAGAAGGCCGAGCTTGGCCGCACCAACTTCGCGAAGGCGACGCTCAGCGAATCCAAGTTCGCGCTGGCAAACCTGTCGCGCGCCAATCTGGTTGGCGCGACGCTTGGCGGAAAGGTCAGTTTCGACCGCGCCTTCATGTATCTGACGCGCATCGAAGGCGTCGATCTTTCGACTGCGACCGGGTTGGAACAGGCGCAGATCGATCTCGCATGCGGCGACGCGACGACGAAGCTGCCCTCGGGGCTGAAGGCTCCCACAGATTGGCCATGCCCCGCAGAGCCCAACTGATGCCGGTAAGGCCCGGCGCTCAGATCTCCGGGCGTCGGTTTTTTTCAGAGAAACCCTTGCAATCGAGGTGAATCGACTGTAAGGGCACCCGCATTCCACACGTAAGGCATGGGATTGTCCGGGAGAAATCCGGATTGTTCCGCCCGGTGGCATTCTCGAGGAGGATGCTGTTCGCCTTGCGGAGGTTCAACCGGAAAAGGATAACAAGGCATGGCATTGCCCGATTTCTCTATGCGCCAGCTCCTCGAAGCAGGCGTCCACTTCGGCCACCAGACGCACCGCTGGAACCCGAAGATGAAGCCGTACATTTTCGGCGATCGTAACAACATCCACATCATCGACCTGGCTCAGACCGTTCCGATGCTGTCGCGCGCTCTGCAGATCGTAAGCGACACGGTTGCCCGTGGCGGCCGCGTTCTGTTCGTTGGCACCAAGCGTCAGGCTTCCGAGCTCATCGCTGACTCGGCCAAGCGTTCCGCTCAGTACTACGTCAACTCGCGTTGGCTCGGCGGCATGATGACCAACTGGAAGACGATCTCCAACTCGATCCAGCGCCTGCGCAAGCTCGACGAAATCCTTTCCAGCGACGCCTCCGGCTTCACCAAGAAGGAACGTCTGAACCTTGAGCGCGAGCGCGAAAAGCTCGACAAGGCCCTCGGCGGTATCAAGGACATGGGCGGCACGCCGGACCTGATGTTCATCATCGACACCAACAAGGAAAAGATCGCGATCGACGAAGCCAAGCGCCTCGGCATCCCGGTCGTCGCCATCATCGACTCGAACTGCGATCCGGACCTCATCGACTACCCGATCCCGGGTAACGACGACGCGTCGCGCGCCATCGCTCTCTACTGCGACCTGATTGCTCGCGCTGCCCTCGATGGCATTGCGCGTCAGCAGAGCTCGTCTGGCCGTGACCTCGGCGCTTCCTTCGAAGCTCCGGCCGAGCCGGCGCTCGATGAGACGGCTCAGGCCTGATAAACAAGCGGCGGATCTTGCTGTCCGCTCAGCTTGACTGAATTGGGAAAAGGCCGCGCGAGACTTTGCGAAGTTCCGGCGGCCTTGACCTTTTCAGGCGAAGGCATCCGCCATTGCCTGACATGTTTCGTTATGGCGCGTCATTCATCACGCTGTCATACATACAGGTACATTTCGTGCCTCAATCCGGTGACGCACGCGTTTCGCGGGCCACCGTTGAACCGACAAAGAGGAAGCTTATGACCGAGATTACGGCTGCACTGGTGAAGGAACTGCGCGAAAAGTCTGGCGCAGGCATGATGGACTGCAAGAAGGCGCTGCTCGAAAACAACGGCGACATCGAAGCATCGATCGACTGGCTCCGCGCCAAGGGCATCTCCAAGGCCGACAAGAAGGCTGGCCGCGCTGCTGCTGAAGGCCTGATCGCCATCGCCGGCGCTGGCCACAAAGCCGTTGTCGTCGAGCTCAACTCGGAAACCGACTTCGTTGCCCGTAACGACGCCTTCCAGGACCTCGTTCGCGGTATCGCCAGCGTTGCGCTTGCGACCGACGGCACGGTTGAAGCCATCGCGGCTGCGACCTACCCGGCATCCGGCAAGCCGGTTATCGACACCATCAAGGACGCGATCGCCACCATCGGCGAGAACATGACGCTGCGCCGCTCTGCCAAGCTCGAAGTCGAGCACGGCGTTGTCGCGACCTACATCCACAACGCTGCCGGCGACGGCATCGGCAAGCTCGGCGTTCTTGTCGCGCTGAAGTCGGAAGGTGACAAGGCCGTCCTGACGTCGATCGGCCGTCAGGTTGCCATGCACATCGCTGCGACCAACCCGCTCGCCATCCGTTCTGAAGAAGTCGATGCTGCTGTCGCCGAGCGCGAACGCAACGTCTTCATCGAACAGGCCCGCGAATCCGGCAAGCCGGAAGCGATCATCGAAAAGATGGTCGAAGGCCGCATGCGCAAGTTCTTCGAAGAAGTTGCTCTTCTCTCGCAGGCTTTCGTCATCAACCCTGACCTGACGGTCGGTGCTGCTGTCCAGGCTGCCGAAAAGGAAGCTGGCGCCAAGATCGAAGTCGTCGGCATGGCACGTCTCCTGCTCGGCGAAGGCGTCGAAAAGGAAGAGAGCGACTTCGCCGCCGAAGTCGCTGCTGTCGCCAAGGGCTGATAGCCTCTCTTACATGTGAAAACGCAAGGGCATCGCGTGACAACGCGATGCCCTTCGTGTATCCGGCAGTCAGCGGTGATAAACGAGGAGCCAAGATGTCGCGAGAGCCTGTCTACAAACGCGTTCTACTCAAGGCTTCCGGCGAAGCCCTCATGGGCAGCCAGGGTTTTGGCATCGACGTAGCGGTCGCGGACCGCATTGCTTCCGATATCGCGGAAGCCCGCCATATGGGCGTTGAGGTCGGCGTCGTTGTCGGCGGCGGCAATATTTTTCGCGGCGTTGCCGTAGCCTCCAAGGGCGGCGACCGGGTGACCGGCGACCACATGGGGATGCTCGCAACCGTCATCAACGCGCTGGCGCTGGCAACCTCGCTACGCAAGCTGAATATCGACACCGTGGTGCTGTCGGCTATCGCCATGCCGGAGATCTGTGAAAGCTTCTCCCAGCGCGCGACGCTCTATCACCTGTCGCTTGGCCGCGTGGTGATTTTCGCCGGCGGTACTGGCAATCCCTTCTTCACCACCGATTCGGCTGCAGCATTGCGCGCCGCCGAAATGGGCGCAGAAGCGATCTTCAAGGGCACACAGGTTGACGGCATCTATTCGGCTGATCCGAAGAAGGTTCCCGATGCGACGCGCTTTGACCGCCTGACCCACAAGGAAGTGCTCGACAAGGGCCTAGCGGTCATGGACGTGGCAGCCGTCGCGCTCGCCCGCGAAAATTCCATTCCGATTATCGTCTTCTCGATCCACGAGAAGGGCGGTTTCGCTGAAATCTTGACGGGCGGTGGTCTCAAGACCATCGTATCCGACAACTGACAAAGACGGCGCCGCAAACACGGCGCGATTCCGACTGAGACGGGAGCATGACTATGAGCGAAGGCATCGACATCAAGGAAATCAAGCGCCGCATGGATGGCGCAGTTTCCTCATTCAAGAGCGATATCGCATCGCTGCGCACCGGCCGTGCCTCGGCCAACATTCTGGATCCGGTCACTGTCGAAGCCTATGGTTCGCGCATGCCCCTGAACCAGGTGGCCAACATCACCGTTCCCGAGCCGCGCATGCTGTCGGTCTCCGTCTGGGACAAGTCGATGGTCGGCGCCACTGACCGGGCGATCCGCGAATCGAACCTCGGTCTCAACCCGATCGTCGACGGCCAGAATCTCCGCATTCCGCTGCCTGAGCTCAACGAAGAGCGCCGCAAGTCGCTGGTCAAGGTTGCTCACGACTATGCCGAAAAGAGCAAGGTGGCGATTCGCCATGTTCGCCGCGACGGCATGGACGGCCTTAAGAAAGCCGAAAAGGACGGTGTCATTGGCCAGGATGAAAGCCGGGCGCAATCCGATCGTGTGCAGAAGATTACGGATGAGACGATTTCCGAAATCGATCGCTTGCTTGCCGAGAAGGAAAAGGAAATCATGCAGGTCTAGGCTTTCGCCTGCGCCCCAAGAGACCGGACGGGAAATGTCGGAACCAGCATTCGTGAGCATGCCAGAACATGTTGCCATCATCATGGATGGCAACGGCCGTTGGGCCAAGCAACGCGGCTTGCCGCGCGCCATGGGGCACCGCAAAGGCGTGGAGGCGGTCCGTGCGACCGTCCGCGCTGCCGGTGACGCTGGCATCAAGTATCTGACCCTTTTTGCATTTTCGTCCGAAAACTGGCGCCGGCCGGAGGCCGAGGTTTCCGACCTGATGGGCCTTCTCAAGGCCTTCATCCGTCGCGATCTCGCCGAGCTTCACTCGGAGAATGTCCGCATCCGCATCATCGGCGACCGCCACACGTTGCGCAGCGACATTCTCGACCTGCTGCTCGAAGCCGAAGAGACGACCAGCAACAATACTGCACTGACGCTGGTCATCGCTTTCAACTACGGCTCGCGCGACGAGATGGCGAGAGCCATGGTCAGCCTTGCCAAGGACGTCGAAGCCGGCCGTCTGCGGACGCAGGACATTACGCCAGCGCTGATCAATGCCCGGCTCGATACGGCGGGGATTCCCGACCCTGACCTGATCATCCGCACCAGCGGCGAAGAGCGGCTGTCCAACTTTCTGCTCTGGCAGGCCGCTTATTCCGAGCTGATTTTCGTGCCGGAATACTGGCCGGATTTCGGACGCGAGCTGTTCTATTCGGCGCTTGAGAAATACGCCGCCCGCGACCGCCGCTTCGGCGGATTGTCGTCGCAAGCCGCGGCAGTGGGTACTTGATGCAGCAGGAACTGAAGCTTCGCATCATCTCGGGCATCATCCTTGCCATCATCGTGCTTGCGGCGACCTGGTATGGTGGATTGGCGTTTCAGGCGCTGTCGGCGCTGATCGGGCTGCTGATCTACTATGAATGGTCGACGATCACCCGCCTTAAGGCCGAGCAGCTGGTCGCCAATGCCGCAGGCTGGGCCGGGCAGGGTGCTATCGCCCTCGCAATCCTCCTTGGCCGCTTCGATTGGGCCCTCGGACTTCTCCTGGCTGTTTTTTTCGTCGCCATCGGCTTCACGCTGCTGCGTGGCGTCAGCCGCTGGTTTCCGGCAGGTGTCGTCTATGCCGGGCTGACGGGCATTGCGCTGGCTGAGATCCGTGGCGCCGATACCGGCGGCCTGCATGCCATGCTTTTCCTGTTTGCCGTGGTATGGGCGACCGATATCCTCGCCTATTTCGTTGGCCGCGCAATCGGCGGGCCGAAGCTGGCACCGAAGATTTCTCCCGGCAAGACCCAGTCGGGCGCGATGGGCGGCGCGGTTTCCGCTGTGATCGCCGGTAGCCTGATTGTCTATTTCCTGGTGCCTGAGGCCGATTGGCTGGTCGCCGCTGCCGTCGCCTTCATCCTGTCGGTCTGCAGTCAGGCCGGAGATCTCTTCGAATCCTTCATCAAGCGCCGCTTCGGCGTCAAGGATTCCAGCCGTCTCATTCCAGGACATGGCGGCGTCATGGACCGCGTCGATGGCCTGATTTTCGCCTGCTTTGCGGCTTTCTTGCTTGCGACGTGTTTTTCATTGATAAGAGGCGGCACAGCAGCGCCGCTTGGCGCGGCGTTGTTCGGACTTTGAATTCGCGGAAAGGCGGCGGAAGAAACTTATGGAAGGCTTGACCGGAATATTCGGCTTCCTGACGGGGTATATCATCCCCTTCGTCCTCGTTCTCTCGCTGCTCGTTTTCGTGCACGAGATGGGGCACTATCTCGTCGGCCGCTGGAGCGGCATCCGCATCCTGGCTTTTTCTGTCGGCTTCGGCCCTGAGATCATCGGCTTCAGCGACCGTCATGGCACGCGATGGAAGATCTCCGCCATTCCGCTCGGTGGTTACGTGCGGTTCTTCGGCGACGAGGATGCATCGAGCAAGCCGGATACCAGCGTTCTGAATGCCATGTCCGAAGAGGACAGGGCGCGGTCTTTCGCAGGCGCCAAGCTCTGGAAACGGGCCGCGACCGTGGCCGCCGGTCCGATCGCCAATTTCATCCTCGCGATCGCCATCTTTACCGTACTGTTTTCGATCTACGGCCGCTCGGTCGCCGATCCGGTCGTTGCCGAGGTCAAGCCCGAAAGTGCGGCCGCTGAAGCTGGTATATTGCCGGGTGACCTGTTGATCGCCATCGATGGCGGCAAGGTCGAGACCTTTGATGACGTGCGCCGCTATGTCAGCATCCGTCCCGAGCAGAAGATCGTCGTCAGCATCGAGCGCAATGGCGAAAAGCTGGACCTGCCGATGGTGCCGAAGCGCACCGACATGACTGACCAGTTCGGCAACAAGATCGAGATCGGCCTGATCGGTATCGTCACCAATCAGGAAGTCGGCCATTTCCGCGTCCAGACCTATACGCCGGTCGCAGCCCTGAAAGAGGGTACGATCCAGACTTGGCATATCGTCACCGGTACGTTCAAGTATATTGGCAACCTGTTCGCCGGATACATGAAGCCCGATCAGCTGGGCGGCCCGATCCGCGTCGCTCAGGCCTCCGGCCAGATGGCGACGCTCGGCGTTGCTGCTTTGCTGCAACTCGCAGCAGTATTGTCCGTCTCTATTGGATTGCTTAACCTGATGCCTGTACCGGTACTTGATGGCGGGCATCTGATGTTCTATGCGATTGAAGCGGTGAGGGGAAAACCTTTGGGGTCCTCGGCTCAGGAAATTGCATTTCGCATCGGCCTGGCTATGGTGCTTTCGCTAATGGTTTTTGCCACCTGGAATGACATAAGCGCGCTAATTGGATAGCGCGTGCGGTGAGGGAAAATTACCGTTTATTTACGATGTTTCAAAGCTGTAGTGGCGAATGGGTCACGCTTCGAAATGAAGTAAACAGAAATTAACTTGCTACCTTGCTTGTATGTCAAAAGCGGGTAAAACGACACACGTGGCCGGAATCGGGTTCTCCCGGCGACGGGGACGAGAAAAAAGGTAATGGGTGAAATGAAGGCTGGTTCAAGATTTTTGAACGCAGTATCGGCGGTTGCGCTGTCTGCAAGTGTTGTGGCTTCCGGCGCAGGTGTCATTACAATCATCTCTGCGGGGGCGGCTGAAGCCGCAGTCATTCAGCGCATCGATGTACGCGGGGCAAGCCGCGTCGGTGCTGAGGCTGTGCGTTCCAACCTGACCATCGCTCCAGGCAAGAGCTTCTCCAACACCGACATCGATGACTCGGTGAAGCAGCTCTACGGCACTGGCTATTTCTCCGACGTCAAGATTTCCGTCTCCGGCGGCACGCTCGTCGTACAAGTTCAGGAAGCCCAACTCGTCAACCAGGTCGTCTTCAACGGCAACCGCAAGGTCAAGGACGACAAGCTGGCCTCCGTTGTCGGCACGCACGCCTCCGGCCCATACAATGATGCGCAGATCCAGGCTGACATCGCCGCCATCAAGGAAGCCTACGCTGCCACCGGCCGTAGCGAAGTCAACGTCACGACGCAGGTCGTTCCGCTCGGCGAAGGCCGCGTGAACCTTGCTTTCGTCATCGACGAAGGTGATCGCACCAAGATCGATTCCATCAACTTCGTTGGTAACAACGCTTACAGCGCCGGCCGCCTGGCTGCTGTCATCTCGACGAAGCGTTCGAACTTCCTGTCGTTCCTGACGCGCAAGGACGTTTACAACGAAGACAAGCTGCACGCCGACGAAGAGGCGCTGCGCCAGTTCTACTTCAACCGTGGCTATGCCGACTTCAAGGTCGTCTCGTCCGACGCTCAGTTCGACGAAACCACCAACAAGTACACGCTCACCTTCAACATCGAAGAAGGTCCGCGCTACAATTTTGGTCCTGTTACGGTTCAGTCGACGGTCGATGGTGTCAGCGGCGAACAGCTGCAGGGTCTCGTCAAGACGCACGAAGGCGAAGTTTATAGCGCCAAGAGCGTTCAGCAGTCGATGGAAGCCATCTCCGACCAGGTCGCTTCGGCAGGTTATCCCTTCGCCCGTGTCACGCCGCGCGGTAACCGCGACCTCGGCAACAACACGATCGGCGTCGAATATCTCGTCGACCAGGGCGAGCGCGCCTATATCGAGCGCATCGAAATCCGCGGCAACAGCCGCACGCGCGATTACGTCATTCGCCGCGAGTTCGACGTCTCCGAAGGCGACGCCTTCAACCAGCAGATGATCACCAAGGCGAAGCGCCGCCTTGAAGCGCTCGGCTTCTTCTCGTCCGTCAACATCTCGACGCAGCCGGGCAGCGCTGCCGACCGCGTCGTCGTTGTCGTCGATGTTCAGGATCAGTCGACCGGTTCGTTCGGTATCGGCGCCGGTTACGCCGCTGGTGGCGACGGCCTCATTCTCGAAGCGTCGATCGAAGAAAAGAACTTCCTCGGCCGTGGCCAGTATATCAAGGTTTCGGCTGGTGGTGGTCTTGAGGGATCGCAGAGCTACGGCCTGAGCTTCACCGAGCCCTACTTCCTCGGCTATCGTCTTGCGACCGGTTTCGACCTGAACCACAGCGAAACCTCGAGCAACGACAACTACGACTACACCGAAGACAGCCTTGTGCTGCGCGCAACAGCGCCGATCACCGAAGACCTGGCGTCGACCTTCCGCTACAACTTCAAGCGGATGGACTACGACTCCAGCGGCAGTGATTTGAGCGATCTGTCGATACCCTATCAGGATCTGGTCAACAACGGCCCTTGGATCAAGTCGTCGATCTCGCAGACCTTCACCTACAATACGCTCGACGATATGACGTTGCCGCGTGAAGGTATCTACGCAACCCTGACCAACGAAATCGCTGGCCTCGGCGGCGACTCGCAGTTCTACAAGGTTTACGGCAAGGCCCGCTATTATCACCTGCTTGCTGACGATGCAGACATCATCGGTTCGCTCGCCGCAGGCGCTGGCTACGTTGTTGGTTTCGACAAGAACCTGAATATCTTTGACCAGTTCACCCTGGGCAACAGCGATATTCGCGGCTTTGAAAACAAGGGCATCGGTCCGCGGATGGGCGGATCCCAGCCGGACGATCCGCTTGGTGGTACGACCTATTTCACGGTATCTGCTGAGGCTTCGTTCCCGATGCCAGGCTTCCCGCGTGACTTCGGTCTGCGTGGCGCAGTCTTTGCGGATGCGGGTACGCTTTTCGGCAACGACGTTGATGTTTCTGGTCTTACCGTCGATGGCGACAACGCAGCTCTGCGTGCTTCCGTCGGCCTTGGCCTGATCTGGCAGTCGCCTTTCGGTGCACTTCGCGTCGACTATGCGATCCCTGTCGTCAAGAAGGACTACGACAAGACGCAGTACTTCAAGTTTGGCATCAACAACCAATTCTGATATCGGCAGTCCGGAACCATACTGGAATTCCGTTCTGGAGCATTGCCGATGGAGCAAAATTCGTTCTTTAAGCCTCGGGATGGGGTGAAGCTCTCTGAGCTCGCTCAATATCTCGGGGCAGAACTCCCTGATTCGTCCAAGGCAGACGTCATCATCCATTCCGTGGCTCCTGTGAGTCGTGCCAAGGCTGGTGACATCTGTTATGTGATTTCGCGCAGGAGCCGCGCCGAGCTGGAAACATGCGAGGCGTCGGCTATTCTGTGCGATCCGGCTTTGCTGTCTGCAATCCCGGCGCATATACCGGCGCTCGTCTCAAAAAATCCCCATGCAGCATTTGCAATGGCTGGCGGATATTTGCATCCATCGGCTCTGCAGCCGTTGCCATCCATGTCGGTTGACAGCGCCATCGGCACTGGCGCCGTGGTCGATCCGACAGCCAAGCTGGAAGCCGGCGTCATCGTTGAGCCTTTGGCTGTCATCGGCGCGGGTGTGGAAATCGGTTCGGGCACCCGGATCGGGGCGGGCGCGATCATTGGCCCCGGTGTCAAGATTGGCCGCAATTGTTCGATCGCCAGCGGCGCGAGCGTGCTGTGTGCTTTTCTCGGCAATCACGTCATCATCCACAATGGCGCACGTATCGGCCAGGATGGATTCGGCTATGCGCCGGGTCCGCGTGGCATGATCAAGATCGTTCAGATCGGTCGTGTCATCATTCAGGACAATGTCGAGGTCGGCGCTAACTCGACGATCGACCGCGGTACGATGGACGACACCGTCATTGGTGAGGGTACCAAGATCGACAATCAGGTGCAGATCGGACACAACGTCAAGATCGGCCGCCACTGCGCGGTTGTTTCGCAAGTTGGCATCGCCGGCAGTGCCGTGATCGGCGATGGTGTGCAGATCGGTGGTCAAACCGGGATTAATGGCCATATTACCATTGGCAACGGCGTTCAGATCGCCGCCAAGAGCGGTGTGGTACAAAGCATTCCGGACGGCGAGCGTTATGGTGGCATTCCGGCCAGGCCGATCAAGCACTTCCTGCGCGAATCTGCCGAGATCATGGCACGTTCGGCGGCACGGGCGAACAAAACGGGAGACAAGAATGACTGAAGAAGCAAAGGCTTCTCTTTCGTCGGCAGACATCATCGAGATCATGAAACTCCTGCCGCATCGCTATCCCTTCTTGATGGTCGACAGGATCATCGAGATCGACGGTGACGATTCCGCGATCGGTATCAAGAACGTCACAGCCAACGAACCGCAATTTACCGGCCATTTTCCCGATTCGCCGATCATGCCAGGCGTGCTTCTGGTCGAGGGCATGGCCCAGACGGCCGGCGCGATCTGTGCGCGCAAGGACGGCACGAGCGGCAATCTCGTCTACTTCATGACGATCGACAATGCCCGCTTCCGCAAGCCTGTTATCCCCGGCGATCGCGTCGAATTTCACGTCAAGAAGCTGAAGCAGCGCGGCAATATCTGGAAGTTCCACTGTGACGCCAAGGTTGATGGTAACCTGGCCGCGGAAGCCGATATCGGTGCAATGATCCTACGCAAGGACAAGGCATGAGCACGGTTGCTGCCAGCGCCCGCATTCACCCGATGGCCGTCGTTGAAGACGGCGCCGTCGTCGGTGAGAACGTGACCATCGGTCCCTTCGCCTATGTCGGTCCGAAGGTGACGCTTGATGACAATGTCGAGCTTCATCCCCATGCCATCGTCACCGGCCGGACCATCCTCGGCAAGGGTTCGAGGGTGTTTCCGATGGCCGTCATCGGCGGCGATCCGCAAAGCGTCCATCACGCCGGTGAAGAGACGACGCTGACCATCGGCGAAAATTGCACGATGCGCGAAGGCGTAACGATCAATACCGGCACCAGCGATTTCGGCGGCAAGACCATTGTCGGCGACAACAATCTGTTCCTCGCCAATTCGCATGTCGCCCACGATTGCCGTGTCGGCAACAATGTCATCATGTCGAACAACGTCATGCTTGCAGGTCACGTGACGATCGAAGATCGCGTCATTCTCGGCGGCGGTTCGGCGGTACATCAGTTCACGCGCGTCGGCCGTCAGGCCTTTGTCGGCGGCCTCTCCGCCGTCAGCTACGACGTCATTCCCTATGGCATGCTGAACGGCAATCCGGGGCTGCTCGGCGGCCTGAACGTCGTCGGCATGACGCGTGCCGGCGTTGATCGCGCTGTCATTCACACGGTACGACGCGCTTACAAGGCGATTTTCGAAGGCTCCGGTTCGGTTCGCGATAACGCAGCCGCAATCCGCGCCGAGTATGCCGATTGCCCTCAGGTTGTCGAAATCCTCGATTTCATTGCCGCCGAGAGCGATCGGGCGCTGTCTTCGCCGACGCGGGGACAGAAAGGCTGAGCGTGTCCGTTTCCGGCGACACCGCAAAGGGCCGTCTTGCGATCATCGCTGGAAACGGCCTTTTGCCGGCCTACGTGGCCCAGGCTGCACGTGCCGCCGGCGATGAACCCTTCGTGATTTCATTGAAGGGTGAAGTCGACCGTTCCTGGCAGGGCTACGACCATGCCGTCATCGGCGTCGGCGATGTCTCCGCACTCGATGCTATCTTCAGCAAGCATGATATCCGCCGCGTCGTGATGTCTGGTGGCGTCCGCCGCCGGCCGGAATGGCGGGAAATACGCCCGACGTGGAAGTCTGTCGTCAAGATCCCGTCGGTCGTCAGGACATTGATCTCCGGCGGTGATGACACCGTGCTGCAGATGGTGATCAAGCTCATCGAAAATAACGGCCGCCGTGTGATCGGCGCCCAGGAGATTGCCCCCGATCTTCTGGCTTCTGTCGGCTCTCTTGGTGCGGTGGTGCCGGGCAAGGACGATATCTCCGACATGCTGAAGGCTGCCGAGGCCGCCAATGCCCTGGGATTGCTTGACGTAGGGCAGGGTGCCGTCTCGGTCGGCGGACGCGTCGTCGCGCTAGAGGGACCGGAAGGTACCGACGGTATGCTGGAGCGGGTCGCATCGCTGCGCAATGCAGGGCGGATATCGGCGCGCCGCAAGGGCGTGCTCGTCAAGCTCTGCAAGCCGCAGCAGGATTTGCGCGCCGATCTGCCATCGATCGGCGTGTCGACCATTGCCAATGCGCAGAAAGCCGGTCTCGCGGGTGTTGCGGTCGAGGCGGGCAGGGCACTGATTCTGGAGAGAGATGAGATGATCGCTGCGGCGGATCAGGCTGGCCTTTTCGTGTGCGGCATCGACCGCGGCTTGCCGGGATGGGGGCTGACGTGAGCACCAGTCTGAAAATCGGCATCATTGCCGGAGAAGTCTCCGGCGACCTGCTGGGCGGCGATCTGATCGCCGCTTTGAAACAGATCCATAACGGCCCCGTCGAGCTTGTCGGCGTCGGCGGCGAAGCGCTGGAAGCCCAGGGCTTGAAATCGCTGTTCGACTATTCTGAACTGTCGATTATGGGCATCAGCCAGGTGCTTGCCAAGCTGCCGACGCTTTACAGGCTGATCCGCCAGACCACGGCGGCAATCATCGCCGCCAAGCCTGATGTTCTCGTCATCATCGACAGTCCCGACTTTACCCATCGCGTCGCCAAACGCGTACGCGCGGCTCTCCCGGATCTGCCTGTCGTCAACTATGTCTGTCCGAGTGTCTGGGCGTGGAAGGAATACCGCGCACAACGCATGCTGGGATATGTCGATCATGTTCTGGCGGTGCTGCCATTCGAGCCCTGCGTGATGAAGGAACTCGGCGGGCCGCCGACGACCTATGTCGGCCACCGGCTGACGGCAGATCAGGATCTCATCGCGACACGAAACGCGCGCAGCGCAAGGGCAAACTCTCCCCAGCCTGCCGTCAAGTCGATCATGCTGCTCCCCGGCTCCCGGGCCTCGGAGATCAACCGTCTTTTGCCTCATTTCGGCGATGCAGTGAATGAGCTCGTCTCGCGCAACGGCGAGATGCGGTTCATGCTGCCCACCGTTGCGAGGCGCGAGGCGCAGGTGCGTGAGATGATCAAGGATTGGCCGGTGAAGCCGGAGATACTTGTCGGCGGCGAGGCGAAGTGGCGGGCATTCGCCGAAGCCGACGCAGCGATGGCCGCATCCGGAACGGTGATCCTGGAGCTGGGGCTCGCCGGTGTGCCGACGGTGTCGGCCTACAAGATCGACTGGATCATGAAGCTGCTGACGGGCCGCATCAAGACCTGGACAGCGGCCATTCCGAACCTGATCGCCGACTACGCGGTCGTGCCCGAATATATCAACGAGGTTGTCCGCGGCGGCAGCCTGTCGCGATGGATGGAGCGGCTGTCGGCAGATACGCTGCAGCGCCGTGCGATGATCGAGGGCTTCGATCTCGTCTGGCAGCGCATGCAGACGGACAAGCCGCCGGGACAAAAGGCGGCCGAGGTCGTTCTCGAGACTCTGGACAAGAAAAAACCCGGTCAGAAATGACCGGGTTTTTTGTTTCGCTGATATAGGCGCTTAGCGCTTGGAAACCGGAACGTAGTTACGCTCGGCCTCGCCGATATAGAGCTGGCGCGGACGGCCGATGCGCTGCTGCGGATCCTCGATCATTTCGTTCCACTGCGCGATCCAGCCGACTGTACGGGCGAGAGCGAAGAGAACCGTGAACATGGTCGTGGGGAAGCCGAGAGCCTTCAGCGTGATGCCCGAATAGAAGTCGATGTTCGGGTAGAGCTTCTTCTCGATGAAATACTCGTCGGTCAGCGCGATGCGCTCGAGTTCCATCGCCACTTCGAGAAGCGGATCGTCCTTGATGCCGAGTTCGCCGAGAACTTCATGCGTCGTCTTCTGCATGATCTTGGCGCGCGGATCGTAGTTCTTGTAGACGCGGTGACCGAAGCCCATCAGGCGGAACGGATCGTTCTTGTCCTTGGCACGTGCGACATATTCAGGGATACGATCGACGGAGCCGATTTCCGAGAGCATGTTGAGAGCCGCTTCGTTGGCGCCGCCGTGGGCAGGACCCCAGAGGCAGGCAATGCCGGCCGCGATGCAGGCGAACGGGTTAGCACCCGAAGAGCCGGCGAGACGAACGGTCGAGGTCGAAGCGTTCTGCTCGTGGTCGGCGTGCAGAATGAAGATGCGGTCCATGGCGCGGGAGAGAACCGGATTGACCGTATACTCTTCGCAAGGGACGGCAAAGCACATGCGCAGGAAGTTCGACGCATAGTCGAGGTCGTTCTTCGGGTAAACGAAGGGCTGACCAATGTGATACTTGTAGGCCATGGCGGCCAGCGTCGGCATCTTGGCGATCATGCGCAGCGACGCGACCATGCGCTGGTGCGGATCGGTGATGTCGGTCGAGTCATGGTAGAAGGCCGAGAGCGCGCCGACACAGCCGCACATGACGGCCATCGGGTGCGCATCGCGGCGGAAGCCGGTGAAGAAGCGGCTCATCTGCTCGTGCACCATGGTGTGGTGCGTGACGCGGTAATCGAAGTCCTTCTTCTGCGCTGCGGTCGGCAGTTCGCCGTAGAGCAGCAGATAGCAGACTTCGAGGAAGTCGCCGTGCTCGGCCAGCTGCTCGATCGGATAGCCGCGGTGCAGCAGAACGCCTTCATCGCCATCGATGTAGGTGATCTTCGATTCACAGGATGCGGTCGAGGTAAAACCAGGATCGTACGTGAAGGAACCGGTGTTCTTGTAGAGTGCGCCGATATCGATGACATCAGGCCCAATCGTTCCGCTCTTTACGGAAAGATTGGCGGATTTGTCGCCGATTTTGATTGTTGCGCTTTGATCCGTCATTCTGATCCTCCAAATTGGCGGCGGCGCCATAAAAGCGCCATAGGGTTAAGCGTCCGCTCAGATTGCTATATGATAGCGCGCCTAATGCCAAGTTACCGTGACGCCATTTTGTGCATCGCAGTATCAACTTTTAGGCACTCCTGCGATGCTGTAAACGCATAGCGGAAGCTGATGATTTATTTAGGCTTTTTGCACTCACGTTTTTTCATCATTTTTCAATCGATTATTGTTGCTGAAACGCGCGCAGGGTTGCATTCTGGTTGTATTCTATCGGGTCATCAGGCTCTTTGCATGCCGGAGTTGAAAACCAGCGACGTCAGCACGATCACCATCGGTGCCGCGGCCAAATTGCCGCAGACGCCGCTGATGCCGCCTGCAGCAGGCTCTCTCTTCGCACCTGTTAATCTAGGTCACCGCCGGCAGCTTTCTATTCATGTTCTTCGGTCGCTGCAGCGCCGTGTTGCGCAAAGCCTGCCGGCCTGTGCTGTCGAAGAACTGGCCTATGGCGGCCGCATGTTGTTTGCGCCGGTGGCGCTCGGACTGGGCTCCGTTCTCTGGTTTGCCTGCGGCGCAGACATTTCACCGGCTGTGCCGCTTTCATGCGCAATCGCGCTACTTCTGCTCCTTGCCGTGACCGATCGCAGCCGGGAGTGGAGCCGGATCTGCCTGGTCTCCATGATGTTGATTGCTGTTGGCATCCTCGCCGCACAATTCGAGACCTGGAGAGCCGGTACTGTCGTTCTCGATTCGGCGGTAACGACGACGCTGACAGGCCGCGTAGAGCGGCGGGAAAGCGATGGCCGCGGCGGCTGGCGGTATCTGTTGGCGCTCAAGGCGACGGAGAACCCGGCGCTGAAGCGGCCGCCAGAGCAGGTGACCGTGATTGCGCGCGGCCAGAAAGCGGAGTTCGAAACCGGGACTTGGCTGAAGGGCAGGGCAAGGCTGACGCCGCCGTCAGGGCCCGCTCTTCCCGGCCTCAACGACTTTTCGTTCGGTGCCTATTTCGACGGCGTCGGTGGCAACGGTTTCTTTTATGGTGCCCCTGCCGTGGTGCCGGCGGTCGAACCCGGGCCCGCATCGATGCAGGATCGCGCGCTTGAATGGCTCTACCGCTTGAGAAGCGGCATCGGCGACCGTATTAGAGGCATCCTGCCTGGCGACACCGGCGCTTTTGCCGCCGCTCTGGTCACGGACGAGCGCCGCGCCATTTCGAGCGAGACGACCGAGGCGCTGCGCCAATCCGGCCTTGCGCATATCATCGCCATTTCCGGTCTCAACATGGCGCTGTCGGCAGGCATCTTCTTCGTCGGCTTCCGCACCGTGCTCAGCCTGTTTCCGGCTGTCGTCCAGGCCTATTCCGTCAAGAAGATTGCCGCAGCCGGTGCGCTTGCCGCCGTCACCGCCTATTTTCTGATTTCGGGCTTCGCTGTCTCTGCCGAACGCGCCTTCATCATGATGGCGATCATGCTGGCGGCGGTCTTCTTCGACCGGCCGTCGATCAGTCTGCGCAACGTAGCCTTATCGGCGCTGGTGATCATTGTCCTCTCACCCTCGGAGATCATGGGGCCAAGCTTCCAGATGTCCTTCGCCGCGACACTGGCCCTCGTCGCCGGCTATGCGCTCTGGAAGGAGAGGCCGGTGCGCGACCGGCCCTTCGCAAAGTTTCGCGCCGTCAGGATGCTGTCTTCCGCCACTGCGTTCTTCGGCGGCATCCTGCTGACCTCCGTCATCGGCGGCTTCTCGACCGCGTTGTTCTCGGTCGAGCACTTCCACCGGCTGACGGCCTATGGCCTGCCAGCCAATCTCGCTGCCATGCCGATCATCTCCTTCATCATCATGCCGTTCGGCCTCATTGCCATGCTGCTGATGCCCCTCGGTCTCGATGCATGGGCGTGGCAGGTGACGGGCTTCGGGCTCGATCTGGTGATCGCCATCGCCAGGACGGTTGCCTCATGGGGCGGCGATATCGGCGTCGGGCGCCTGGCGTCGTGGTACTTTCCCGCGGCGGTGACGGGTTTCCTGCTGCTGACTTTGCTGCGCAGCCGCATACGGCATCTCGGCACCGCGATCTTGATGGCATCGACGACAGCCGCCGCGATGTTGGGAGGTCCTCCGCCGCCGAAAATCGTGATTGCCGAGGACGGGAGCATGGCGGGCATCGTCAGTGACAACGGCCTCGCCACCAATCGCGAGCGGCCACCGGGCTTCATCTTTGATCAATGGAGGCGCGCTCTGGTGATCGATAAGCATTTGTCACCGGCGTTCCCGGCGCTCCCGGATATTCCCACCGCACCGCGCGGTGAAAGGCTGAAACTGACGGAGGCACAGCAGAACGACACCATGAACGCGATCAAGGCCAGTGCGACGGGCGAGCGCTTCTCATGCGTGAAAAAGTCCTGGTGTACGGCGAAGCTCGACAACGGTTCGATCCTGACCGTGATCGAGAATGCGGCGTTCCTTGGCCCAGCCTGCGACATATCCGATATCGTCGTCACACCGGTTCGCCTGCGCCTCGATACCTGCCGCTCAGGCGCCCTGCTTTTCACCGGGGAGACACTGCGAAAGACAGGCGCTGTCGAGCTTCGTTTCCCCAATGGGATCGCCGAAATCACCACATCATTCGAGGGTCTCGACCGGCCCTGGATCCGCCACCGCGCCTACGATTGGCGCAGCGGCACTTTTGGTGAAAGCGAGACGCTCAGTGATAGCGGCGGATAAGGCCAACGAGCTTGCCCTGAACCTTGACGCGGTCCGGTCCGAAAATACGGGTTTCGTAAGCCGGGTTGGCAGCTTCGAGCGCAACGGATGCACCCTTGCGGCGAAAGCGCTTCAGCGTTGCCTCTTCGTCATCGACGAGAGCAACGACGATATCACCGGCATTGGCGGTATTGGTGTTGCGGATGATGACCGTATCGCCGTCGAAGATGCCGGCCTCGATCATCGAGTCGCCCTTGACCTCAAGAGCATAATGTTCACCGTTTCCGAGCATGTCGGCGGGAACAGTGATGTCGTGTGTGTTCTGCTGGATCGCCGAAATCGGCACACCGGCTGCGATCCGGCCCATGACCGGCACCGAGATCGACGTGTGATTGTCCTCGTTCGCAGGCTTCGGCGGCGCGACCGGCTGCGGCTTGCCGAGGCTGCCTTCGATGACGCTCGGCGAGAAGCCGCGGCGCGGCTGGATGCTCGGGCTGTAGGCTTCCGGAAGCTTGATGACCTCGAGTGCGCGCGCCCTGTTCGGTAGGCGGCGAATGAAGCCACGTTCTTCCAGAGCCGTGATCAGGCGATGGATGCCCGACTTGGAAGCCAGATCGAGCGCATCCTTCATTTCGTCGAAGGATGGCGGAACGCCGGACTCCTTCATGCGCTCGTGAATGAAGAGGAGAAGCTCCTGTTGTTTGCGCGTCAGCATCGAAGTTTTTCCCCAGATTCGTGAAACAAAGCCAGAACGGACACTATATGTTCCATATGTGTTCCGCAAGTGCCTAAATATCGGTAAAACTTCCGATGATTTTTCGTCGTTTTTGAAAGTTTATTTGCCGGATTGGTGATCCACGCTTGCGCTTTGCCGGGCAGGGCGTGCAAATCTCTGCCGGCTTCACCGGAGGAACCGCCATGACGCATCCGCTCGATCATCTGGTACTGCCCGTGACCCATATCGACGTTGCCCGCGAGCGACTCGGGCGTCTCGGTTTCACCGTCGCGGCCGATGGCCGTCATCCGTTCGGAACGGAGAATGCCTGCGTCTTCTTGGCCGACAAGACCTATCTCGAACCGCTCGGTATTGCGAGCCAGGCGGACTGCGACGCGGCTGTCGCAAAGGGCAACAGCTTTGTCGCCCGCGATCAGGCCTTCCGCTTCCGCTGCGGCGATGACGGCTTTTCGGCTGTTGTCTTCGGCACCGATAGTGCCGATGCGGACAAGGCTGCCTATGACGGCGCGCAGCTGAGCGGCGGCGATATGGTCGAATTCTCGCGGCCGATCGTCATGCCCGACGGAACGCAGGCGACAGGCGCCTTCAAGCTCGCCTTTGCCGCCGATCTTCGGGCACCCGATGTCTTCTTCTTCGCCTGCCAGCGGATCAACGCCTTTCCGGCCGATCGCAATGCACTGGAAACCCATGCAAACGGCGTCACCGGCATCAGCGAGATCGCGCTGAGCGCTGAGGATCCGCAGGCCTTCGCCGAATTTCTGGAGACGGCCAGCGGTGGAGTGGAGCCTAAGGAGGCGGCACTCGGCCTATCCTTCGAATTGCCGAACGGGAGACTTTCCATCTTCTCGAACGAGGGCATGGAGGCCTATTTCGATGCCGAGCCACTTGTCACCGATAACGGCCTCAGGGCGCGCGCAATCGTCTTTTCGGTCGGTGATCTGGCCGTGACAGCGGCGCATTTGGCTGCTAACGGGATCACCCATGTCAGTATGAACAATCGTCTGTTGGTGAAGCCGGCGCCGGGACAGGGCGCAATCTTCGCCTTCGAGGAGACCCAATGACAAATACCAATGCAGAAGTTGTCGCCGGCGAGGGTGCTGGCCGCGTTACCTTTTCGAATACGGGCAAGCTGTCGCTGATCGCCGGTCCCTGCCAGATGGAAAGCCGCGACCACGCTTTCATGGTCGCCGGTGTTTTGAGCGAACTCTGCAAGTCGCTCGGTATCGGCCTCGTCTATAAGTCGTCTTTCGACAAGGCGAACCGGACATCGCTTTCCGCCGAGCGCGGCATCGGTCTTGAAAAGGCGCTCGAAGTCTTCTCCGATCTGAAAAAGGAATTCGGCTTTCCTGTTCTGACCGATATCCACACGGAAGAGCAGTGCGAGCAGGTGGCAACCGTCGCCGACATCCTGCAGATCCCGGCCTTCCTCAGCCGCCAGACCGACCTTCTCGTTGCCGCCGCCAAGACCGGCCGGATCGTCAACGTCAAGAAGGGCCAGTTCCTGGCGCCCTGGGACATGAAGAATGTTCTCGCCAAGCTGAATGCCAGCGGCAATCCGAACATCCTGCTCTGCGAACGCGGTGCCTCCTTCGGCTACAACACACTGGTATCGGACATGCGCTCGCTGCCGATCATGGCTGCACTTGGCGCTCCTGTTATCTTCGACGCCACGCATTCCGTGCAGCAGCCGGGCGGGCAGGGCGGCTCGAGCGGTGGTCAGCGCGAATTCGTCGAGACCCTGGCGCGTGCCGCCGTTGCCGTCGGTGTCGCCGGTGTGTTCGTCGAAACGCACGAAGACCCCGACAATGCGCCGTCTGACGGACCGAACATGGTCTATCTGAAGGACATGCCGCGGCTTCTCGAAAAGCTTCTCGCCTTCGACGCCATCGCGAAAGCGGCCTGACGTTCAAAAGGCTGACATGATCCTGTAATAGGCCTCGGATGAGGCCGGAAACGAAGGCATGTTAGGCGGCTCAAAAACGGCCATTGTAATTTGCGTGCCTTCGATTAAGACGATTTCAAACGATTTATCCCACCCACCGAGCAGGAAGAAACCCATGACTGCAATTACCGATATCATCGCCCGCGAGATTCTCGATAGCCGTGGCAACCCCACCGTCGAGGTCGACGTTTATCTGGAAGATGGCAGCATGGGCCGCGCGGCTGTTCCGTCGGGTGCCTCGACCGGCGCGCACGAAGCCGTCGAAGTTCGCGATGGCGGCAAGCGCTATCTCGGCAAGGGTGTTGAAAAGGCTGTCGAAGCCGCCAACACGGAAATCTTTGACGCCATCGGCGGCATCGACGCTGAAAACCAGATCCAGATCGACAACATCATGATCGAGCTGGACGGCACGCCGAACAAGTCGCGCCTCGGCGCCAACGCCATCCTCGGCGTTTCGCTCGCTGTCGCCAAGGCTGCCGCTGAAGCTGCCGGCCTGCCGCTTTATCGTTACGTCGGTGGCGCTTCCGCCCACCTGCTGCCGGTTCCGATGATGAACATCATCAACGGCGGCGCTCATGCCGACAATCCGATCGACTTCCAGGAATTCATGATCCTGCCCGTCGGTGCCGACTCGATCCGTGAAGCCGTCCGCATGGGTTCGGAAGTCTTCCACGTCCTCAAGAAGGAACTCTCGGCTCAGGGCCACAACACCAACGTCGGCGACGAAGGCGGCTTCGCACCGGGCCTGAAGAGCGCGCCTGAAGCCCTCGATTTCATCATGAAGTCGATCGAAAAGGCTGGCTACAAGCCGGGCGAAGACATCTATCTCGGCCTCGACTGCGCCTCGACAGAATTCTTTAAGGACGGCAAATACGTTCTCGAAGGCGAGGGCCGCACGCTGGAGCCGGGCGCCATGGCCGAATACCTGGCGCAGCTCGCTGCCCAGTACCCGATCATCTCGATCGAAGACGGCATGGCTGAAGACGATTGGGACGGCTGGAAGGCCCTGACCGATCTGGCTGGCAAGAAGGTTCAGCTGGTCGGCGACGATCTCTTCGTCACCAACTCTGCTCGCCTGCGCGACGGCATCAAGATGGGCGTTGCCAACTCGATCCTCGTCAAGGTCAACCAGATCGGCTCGCTGACGGAAACGCTGGACGCCGTCAACACTGCGCACAAGGCAGCCTACACCGCTGTCATGTCGCACCGTTCGGGCGAAACCGAAGATTCGACGATCGCCGATCTCGCAGTTGCCACCAACTGCGGTCAGATCAAGACCGGCTCGCTGTCGCGCTCGGATCGTCTTGCAAAGTACAACCAGCTGATCCGCATCGAAGAGGGCCTCGGCCCGCAGGCCCGCTACGCCGGCCGCTCGATCATCCGCGGCTGATAGCCATTAGCGATCAATGCCTTGAAACCCGCGCTTCACCGGCGCGGGTTTTTTCTTGCCCGCAAAAATTCATAGTCAACGGACGGTTAATCTCTCAGCGCTACTCTCATCGCATAGGTAATGCGTTTTAGAGCATGTGTGCGTATGTGGACAAAGCATCATAAGAAAAAGAAGATCGGCCGGTTCGTTGTTCCGGCTATGACGGTCGCCTTTCTCTCCTATTTCGGCTATCATTGCATCCATGGCGATTACGGCCTGCGTGCGACCGAAGTCTTCGAGCAGCGGCGCATCGCCCGCGAGAAGGAGCTTGCGACGCTGAAGGCCAAGCGCGAGCATATCGAGCAGCAGGTCGCGCTCTTGAGTGATGGCTCTCTCGATAAGGATATGCTGGACGAAAAAGCCCGTTACCAGCTGAATATGTCACGCGCCGACGAGGTCGTCATATTCAATTCATATTCCAATTAACCGAAAACAAGTTAATCGTTAATTATATAGAATTATCAGTGGCTTAATCCTGAATACGTGCCATGCATTTATGGCATTGCTGTGGCCATATTTCTTCCCTATGGTACGCGCCACCTAAGAACCGCAAACCCATAGGGAGGGTTGAATGGCGCCGCGAAAGAACGCGACCGTTTCCAGCCGCAAGACCAGCGCAAAATCCGCAGCCAAGGCCTCGAATGGTGGTCCTGTCGCCGATTTCGATCGCGACGAGGAGCTCAAGGCTTACCGCGAGATGCTGCTGATCCGCCGTTTCGAAGAAAAGGCCGGCCAGCTTTACGGCATGGGCTTCATCGGTGGTTTCTGTCACCTTTACATCGGCCAGGAAGCTGTCGTCGTCGGCATGCAGATGGCGCAGAAGGATGGCGATCAGGTCATTACTGCCTATCGTGACCACGGCCACATGCTGGCAACCGGCATGAGCGCCCGCGGCGTCATGGCCGAACTGACCGGCCGCCGCAATGGCTATTCCCACGGGAAGGGCGGTTCGATGCACATGTTCTCCAAGGAAAAGCATTTCTACGGCGGACACGGCATCGTTGGCGCGCAGGTCTCGCTCGGCACCGGTCTGGCATTTGCCAACCGCTACCGCGGCAATGACTCGGTCAGCGTCGCCTATTTCGGTGACGGCGCAGCCAACCAGGGCCAGGTCTACGAAAGCTTCAACATGGCGGCACTCTGGAAGCTGCCGATCATCTATATCGTCGAAAACAACCGCTACGCCATGGGCACCTCCACGGCCCGCGCGACCGCACAGTCGAACTATTCGCTGCGCGGCTCCGGCTTCGGCATTCCGGGCGTACAGGTCGATGGTATGGACGTGCGCGCCGTCAAAGCTGCCGCCGACGAGGCGCTCGAGCATTGCCGCTCCGGCAAGGGCCCGATCATCCTGGAAATGCTGACCTACCGCTACCGCGGCCACTCCATGTCGGACCCGGCCAAGTACCGTTCCAAGGACGAAGTGCAGAAGATGCGCTCGGAGCATGACCCGATCGAGCAGGTGCGTCAGCGCCTCGTCGAAAAGGGCTGGGCCTCCGAAGACGATCTGAAGGCGATCGACAAGGACGTTCGCGACATCGTCGCCGACAGTGCCGATTTCGCCCAGAACGATCCGGAGCCGGATGCATCCGCGCTCTACACCGACATTCTGCTCTAATCGGGGAGGGAACCAATGCCTATCGATATCCTCATGCCCGCCCTCTCTCCGACGATGGAAGAAGGCACGCTGTCCAAGTGGCTCAAGAATGAAGGCGACAAGGTCACCTCGGGTGACGTGATTGCCGAAATCGAAACCGACAAGGCGACGATGGAAGTCGAAGCCGTCGATGAAGGCGTGATCGGCAAGCTGCTGGTTCCGGCCGGCACCGAAAACGTCAAGGTCAACGCCAAGATCGCGATCCTCCTGCAGGACGGCGAATCGGCTTCCGACATCTCGGCCGCACCCGCTGCTGCACCGGCACCTGCCGCTGCTCCCGCACCGGCCGCGGAAGCCAAGCCTGCCGCAGCACTGGTTCCGGCTGAGCCCAAGGCCGCAGCACCGAACGATCCGGAAATCCCCGCCGGCACCGAGATGGTCTCGATGACCGTCCGTGAAGCGCTTCGCGACGCGATGGCCGAAGAAATGCGCGCTGACGACAACGTCTTCGTGATGGGCGAAGAAGTGGCCGAGTATCAGGGCGCCTACAAGGTGACCCAGGGCCTGTTGCAGGAATTCGGCGCCCGCCGTGTCATCGACACACCGATCACCGAGCACGGCTTCGCCGGCGTCGGCGTCGGCGCTGCGATGGCCGGCCTGAAGCCGATCGTCGAGTTCATGACGTTCAACTTCGCCATGCAGGCGATCGACCAGATCATCAATTCGGCGGCAAAGACGCTCTACATGTCCGGCGGTCAGATGGGCGCTCCGATCGTCTTCCGCGGCCCGAACGGTGCAGCCGCACGCGTCGGCGCTCAGCACAGCCAGGATTACGCCTCCTGGTACAGCCAGATCCCGGGCCTCAAGGTCGTCATGCCTTATACAGCAGCCGACGCCAAGGGCCTGCTGAAGGCCGCGATCCGTGATCCGAACCCGGTTGTCTTCCTCGAGAACGAAATTCTCTACGGCCAGCACTTCGATGTGCCGAAGCTCGACAATTTCGTCCTCCCGATCGGTAAGGCCCGCATTCACCGCCAGGGCAAGGACGTCACCATCGTCTCCTTCGGCATCGGCATGACCTATGCGGTCAAGGCTGTAGCCGAACTCGAAAAGATCGGCATCGACGTCGAACTGATCGATCTTCGCACGCTGCGCCCGATGGACCTTCCGACCGTTATCGAATCGGTCAAGAAGACCGGCCGTCTGGTCACCGTCGAAGAAGGCTACCCGCAGAACTCGGTTGGCACCGAAATCGCCACCCGCGTCATGCAGCAGGCCTTCGATTATCTCGACGCACCGGTCCTGACGATCGCCGGCAAGGACGTTCCGATGCCTTACGCCGCAAACCTCGAAAAGCTGGCGCTGCCGAATGTCGACGAAGTCGTCCAGGCAGTGAAGACCGTCTGCTACAAATAAGGGGAGGGTATTTCGATGCCTATCAACATCACGATGCCTGCCCTCTCTCCGACGATGGAAGAAGGCAACCTGGCCAAGTGGCTGGTCAAGGAAGGCGACACGGTCAAGTCCGGCGATGTCATCGCCGAGATTGAAACCGACAAGGCGACGATGGAAGTCGAAGCCGTCGATGAAGGCACCGTTGCCAAGATCGTCGTTCCGGCTGG
Source organism: Rhizobium sp. 05N430 (assembly GCF_056396985.1). Classification (NCBI taxonomy): domain Bacteria; kingdom Pseudomonadati; phylum Pseudomonadota; class Alphaproteobacteria; order Hyphomicrobiales; family Rhizobiaceae; genus Rhizobium; species Rhizobium sp. 05N430. Next base: position 176,174 of record NZ_JBFTMO010000008.1, read on the forward strand.
TACGGAAGGCGTCAAGGTCAACGCGCTGATTGCCGTTCTGGCTGCCGAGGGCGAAGACGTGAAGGCCGCCGCAAGCGGCGCCGGTTCGTCCGCGCCGGCCCCGAAGGCCGAAGCTGCCCCGGCACCGAAGGCTGAAGCCGCAGCTGCCCCGGCAGCTGCCGCTCCGGCTCCGGCTGCAGCACCTGCTGCTGCCGCATCGTCTGGCAACCGCACCTTCTCTTCGCCGCTGGCACGCCGCCTCGCGAAGGAAGCCGGTATCGATCTCGCCGCTGTCGCAGGCTCCGGCCCGCATGGCCGCGTCGTCAAGAGCGATGTCGAAGCTGCCGTATCCGGTGGTGGCGCCAAGGCGGCTGCGCCTGCTGCTGCCGCAGCTGCACCTCAGGCTGCTGCCGCTTCTGCCGCAGCTCCGAAGGGTGCTTCGGAAGAGGCCGTTCTCAAGCTCTTCGAGCAGGGTTCCTACGAGCTCGTGCCGCATGACAACATGCGGAAGACGATTGCCCGCCGTCTGGTGGAATCGAAGCAGACCGTGCCGCACTTCTACGTCACCGTCGATTGCGAACTCGACGCGCTGATGGCGCTTCGCGCGCAACTGAACGATGCCGCGCCCCGCAAGGACAGCGCACCGGCCTACAAGCTGTCGGTCAACGACATGGTCATCAAGGCGATGGCTCTGGCGTTGCGCGACGTTCCGGATGCGAACGTCTCATGGACCGACAACAACATGGTCAAGCACAAGCATGCCGATGTCGGCGTCGCCGTCTCGATCCCGGGCGGCCTGATCACCCCGATCATCCGCAAGGCCGAGATGAAGACGCTGTCTGCCATCTCCAACGAGATGAAGGATCTCGGCAAGCGCGCCAAGGATCGCAAGCTGAAGCCTGAAGAATATCAGGGTGGTACGACCTCGGTTTCGAACATGGGCATGATGGGTGTGAAAGATTTCGCAGCCGTCATCAACCCGCCGCATGCAACGATCCTGGCGGTCGGCGCAGGCGAGCAGCGTGTTGTCGTCAAGAAGGGCGAGATGGCCATTGCAACGGTCATGAGCGTCACCCTGTCGACCGACCATCGCTGCGTCGACGGTGCACTCGGCGCGCAGCTGCTGCAGGCCTTCAAGGGCTATATCGAAAACCCGATGGGCATGCTCGTCTGAGCATTGAGCGGAGGCGGAAATGACGAAGACCGTTCTTTGCTATGGTGACTCGCTGACCTGGGGCTACAGCGCCGAGACGATCGGCCGCCATGCCTACGAGGATCGTTGGCCGAGCGTGCTGCAGGCAGCGCTCGGCAACGGCACGCGCGTCATCGCTGAAGGCTTGAACGGCCGGACCACCGCCTTCGACGACCATCTGGCCGATTGCGACCGCAACGGTGCCCGTGTGTTGCCGACCATCCTGCAGACGCATGCGCCGCTCGATCTCGTCATCCTGCTGCTCGGCACCAACGACATGAAGCCCGTGGTGGCAGGTTCGGCCTTTGCCGCCTGCCAGGGCATCGCCCGCCTGGTGCGGCTGATCCGCAATCATGCCTGGCCCTTCGAATTCGACGGGCCGGATATCCTGATCGTCGCGCCGCCGGTTCTGTGCGAGACGGCGAACGCGCCGTTTGCCGCGTCCTTTGCCGGTGGTGTCGAGGAGTCGGCAAAGCTTGCGACCCTCTATCGCGATCTCGCCGACGAACTCGGCTGCGGTTTCTTCGACGGCAGTTCGGTTGCGAGAACCACGCCGCTCGATGGCGTGCATCTCGATGCGGAAAATACCCGCGCTCTCGGGCGCGGTCTGGAATCGGTCGTCCGGATGATGCTGGGAGTTTGACTGTGGGCACCTTCGCCGCGCTGCGGCCGGCGGAACGGCGGGATGCGGCAGAACTCGCGATCCTCGTCGATATCGGCTCTCACGGTTTCGCCTCCTGGCTTTGGTTCTCCGAGGTCTCTGGCGGCAAGGTCGATACGCCCCTCGAGCAGGGCCGGCTGAAGATGAGCCGGGATGGCGAGTGGGGCAGCTGGCAGAATGCTGTTGTCGCCGAAGCTTATGGCGAAATCGCCGGAGCGGCGGTGGGTTACGAACTCGGCGCCGGCATCAGCGCCATCGAAACGGATCGTCCGGCGCTGGTGCCTGTGATCACCATGCAGAAGACGGTCGCCGGCGGCTGGTTCATCGGTACGCTGGCCGTCTACCGCCATCTGCGCGGCATCGGCATTGGAATGAAACTGCTCGGCGATCAGATCGACAAGGCAAATGGCTTGCCGGTCAGCCTGATCACATCGAGCGACAATGAGGCAGCGCTGGCGCTGTACAAGAAGAATGGTTTCTCGGAAGCGGATCGCGCGGATGCCGTGCCGATTTTCGAGAGCAGCAAGAAACACGAGTGGGTGCTTTTGACCCGCCTCGCCGGATAAAAAGGCAGGAAACATGGCTGAGAATTACGACGTCATCATCATCGGTTCGGGTCCGGGCGGCTATGTCGCGGCGGTGCGCGCCGGTCAGCTCGGTCTGAAGGTCGCGATCGTCGAGCGCGAGCACCTGGGCGGCATCTGCCTGAACTGGGGGTGCATCCCGACCAAGGCGCTGCTGCGCTCCGCCGAAATCCTCGATCATTCGAACCACCTGAAGGATTACGGCCTCGTTCTCGAAGGTTCGGTCAAGGCCGACACCAAGGCTGTCGTCGCCCGCTCGCGCGCCGTTTCCGGCCGCCTGAATGCCGGCGTCGGCTTCCTAATGAAGAAGAACAAGGTCGATGTCATCTGGGGCGAGGCGAAGATCACCAAGCCCGGCGAGATTGTGGTCTCCAAGTCGACGAAGCCGGTCGTCGAGCCGCAGCATCCGCTGCCGAAGAACATCAAGGCCGAAGGCGGCACCTACACCGCCAAGCACATCATCATCGCCACCGGCGCACGCCCTCGCGCGCTGCCGGGCATCGAGCCGGATGGCAAGCTGATCTGGACCTATTTCGAAGCGCTGAAGCCGGATGTTCTGCCGAAGTCGCTGATCGTCATGGGCTCGGGCGCCATCGGCATCGAATTCGCCAGCTTCTACCGCTCGATGGGCGTCGACGTCACCGTCGTCGAAGTCATGCCGACCATCATGCCGGTCGAAGACGCCGAAATCACTGCTATTGCCCGCAAGCAGCTGGAAAAGCGCGGCCTGAAGATTTTTACCAGTGCCAAGATCACCAAGGTCGAGAAATCGGCAGACAGCGTCACCGCGCATGTCGAGACGGCTGACGGCAAGGTGCAGCAGATCACCGCCGATCGCATGATCTCCGCCGTCGGCGTTCAGGGCAATATCGAGAACCTCGGCCTCGAGGCGCTCGGCGTCAAGACCGATCGCGGCTGCGTCGTCATCGACGGCTACGGCAAGACCAATATCCCCGGCATCTACGCGATCGGCGACGTTGCCGGCCCGCCGATGCTCGCCCACAAGGCCGAGCACGAAGGCGTCGTCTGCATCGAGAAGATCGCCGGCCTGCCGAATGTGCACCCGACCGACAAGAGCAAGGTTCCGGGCTGCACCTATTGCAACCCGCAGGTCGCCTCGGTCGGTCTGACGGAAGCCAAGGCCAAGGAGCAAGGCCGCGATATCCGCGTCGGCCGCTTCTCCTTCGTCGCCAACGGCAAGGCCATCGCGCTCGGCGAAGACCAGGGCATGGTCAAGGTGATCTTCGACAAGAAGACCGGCGAACTGCTCGGCGCCCACATGGTCGGCGCCGAAGTTACCGAGCTCATTCAGGGCTTCGTCGTCGCCATGAACCTGGAGACGACCGAAGAAGAACTGATGCACACGATCTTCCCGCATCCGACCGTTTCGGAATCGATGAAGGAAGCCGTGCTCGACGCTTACGGACGCGTGCTGAACGCTTGATAATTTCCGTTTCCGCCCTCTTTCTTGAGGATGGCAGAGGCCATCCCTGAAAGAGGGAAAAACGAAAGGAAATCATCATGTCAATGAGTACGCAGGCATTGCTCATCTTCCTGCTGATCGGGCTTGTCGCCGGCTTTCTGGCAAGCCTCGTGGTCGGTGGGGGTGGGCTGATACGGTGCCTGTTGAGCGGCGTCATCGGCGCCTTCGTGGGCGGGTTTCTGTTCAATGCACTGGGCATCTCGCTCGGCATTGAAAATGCATTGGTGGTGCAGATCATTCACGCCACGGTCGGCGCCATCATCGTGGTGCTGATCGCAAGGGCAATAGCGTAGGGAAAAAGGGTTCATATGGAAGGCGTCGGCTGGATAGCAGCAATCATCATCGGCGGTTTTGCGGGCTGGCTCGCAGGCAAGCTGATGGAGGCACGGTACGGCATTCTGCTGAACATCGTGCTCGGCATCGTCGGTTCCGTCGTCGCCACCGCCATTCTGGCGCAATTCCATATCGAAGTGGCCGGCGGGCGGCTCGGCTACTTCGTCACCGGCTTCCTGGGCGCCTGCCTGCTGATTTTCCTCGCCCGGCTCGTCCGGCGATGATGCACATGACGGCTCGATTGTAAGATCTGAGTAAAACACTTATGTGCAGACTGATGATGAAGCCGCATGGGGCGGCGGAAAGTTGAAACTGCAATGGTCACTATCCTCGACACGATCAATCCCGATGTAAAGCGCGTGCGCCATCCCGAAAAGGCCCACCGGCCGGACCAGGAAGTGCTGCGCAAGCCCGACTGGATCCGCGTCAAGGCGCCGACGTCGAAGGGTTACTCGGAGACGCGCTCGATCGTGAAGGAGCACAAGCTCGTCACCGTCTGCGAGGAAGCCGGCTGCCCGAATATCGGCGAGTGCTGGGACAAGAAGCACGCTACCTTCATGATCATGGGCGAGATCTGTACCCGCGCCTGCGCCTTCTGCAATGTCTCGACCGGCAAGCCGAATGCGCTGGATATGGCCGAGCCTGAGAATGTCGCCAAGGCCGTCAAGCAGATGGGCCTTTCGCACGTCGTCATCACCTCGGTCGATCGTGACGATCTGGCCGATGGTGGCGCCGAGCATTTCGAAAAGGTGATCTGGGCGATCCGCGCAGCGTCGCCAATGACGACGATCGAGATCCTGACACCCGACTTCCTGAAGAAGCCGGGTGCCCTGGAGCGCGTCGTCGCCGCCAAGCCCGACGTTTTCAACCACAACATGGAGACCGTCCCGGGCAACTATCTGACCGTTCGCCCCGGCGCCCGCTATTTCCACTCCATTCGCCTGCTGCAGCGCGTGAAGGAACTGGACCCGACGATGTTCACCAAATCAGGCATCATGGTCGGTCTCGGCGAAGAGCGGAATGAAGTTCTCCAGCTCATGGACGACCTGCGCACTGCCGACGTCGACTTCCTGACGATCGGCCAGTATCTGCAGCCGACCAAGAAGCACCACGCGGTCATGAGCTTTGTCACACCGGAGGAATTCAAGTCCTACGAGACGGTCGCTTATACCAAGGGCTTCCTGATGGTCGCCTCCAGCCCGCTGACGCGCTCCTCGCATCATGCCGGCGACGACTTCGCCCGTCTGAAAGCGGCGCGCGAAAAGAAGCTGTTGATCGCCGCAGAATAAAATCCCTGCTTGCATTTTTTAGAAGCCGCGGCGATTTTCGCCGCGGCTTTTTGTTTGCGAGCGAGAGACGCGATGCCTGCTTATATCGACGATATCGGTGAAGCCGTCCGCCTCGCGCGCCGGTCCTCCCGAATCATGGTCATCGGCTGCTCCGGCGGCGGCAAGAGCACGCTGTCGCGAAAGCTTGCTGCCAGGCTGGGTCTCACCCATATCTCGATGGACAGGGAATTCTTCTGGCTGCCGGGCTGGGTGAAGCGCCAGAAAGCCGAGGAACGGCAATTGATCACCGATACCGTCAACGGCGATGGGTGGCTGATGGACGGAACCGGCCCGTCGACCTTCGATATCCGCGTCCCGCGCACGCAACTGATCCTCTGGGTGCGCATGCCGCGCTGGCTTTGCCTATGGGGCATCTGCAAGCGCGCTTTCCTTCATCTCGGCAAGACGCGGCCGGATATGGCGCCCGGATGCCGGGAACAGCTGCCGGATCGCGAGTTCCTCACCTACATCTGGACGTTTGAGCAGCGGTTCGCACCGCTCGTCATCGCCGGTATCGATCGCTACGGCCATGATGTCCCGGTTTTCCAGCTGAAAAGCCGGCGAGAGGTGAGCCGCCTTCTTGATCTTCTCGATGCGCCCGCTTAACTGCCCTTCATGCCGCAATTCGAAACGCATCGCCCCGTTCCCCATAGTGCCGAGCAGATGTTCGACCTCGTTGCAGATGTCGAACGCTATCCGGAATTCCTGCCGCTCTGCGAGGCGCTGACCGTGCGCAGCCGCAAGGAGCGCAATGGCAAGATCCTGCTCGTGGCCGACATGACGGTCGGCTACAAGGCGATCCGCGAAACCTTCACGACGCAGGTCCTGCTGAACAAGGCCGAGCACGTCATCGACGTCAAATATATCGATGGCCCATTCAAGTATCTCGACAACCGCTGGAGCTTCACCGGCGCCGCCAACGGCTCGACCGTGAATTTCTTCATCGACTACGAGTTCAAGAGCCGCATCCTCGGCGCGCTCATGGGGACGATGTTCGACAGGGCGTTCCGCATGTTCACGGAAGCCTTCGAAAAACGCGCGACGGCGATCTACGGCAGCTGAGCTCAGCGGTCGAGGAAGTGGTCGAAGACCTGCGTTGCCGGATAGGCATAGTAGCCGCGATCGACGAAGCTGCGGCGGTAGAGGCAGTTCCTCAGCGCCGTATTGTAGCGGAGGCTGCGCGTGTCGGGCGAGCCGCGCCACGACACCGATTCCCGCTCGCAATAGGAGAGGGCGCGGTCGTACCGCGCCAGCAGCACCGGATCGGAATCGACACGGATGCCGGTATAGGTCTGGTAATTGGACGGTGCTTCCGCGGCGGAAATGCAGCCGAGGCTCAATGCAACGCCGAAGACGGCCAAGTATCGCATGGGAACAATCCTTCAAAACCGGCATTGGCCGGCAACGCGGCAGGAACGGTAGCAGAAGACTTTTGTTCCGGCATGCTACTTCAGCGATAGCAGCATTTCCAGTGCTGTCGCAACGGTCGCGAGCCGAACCTTGTCGCGGCCGATATCGCCATAGAGCATCTTGCGGTGGATGAGTTCGCCGCGCCGCGATTTGGCTGCGAGATGCACGAGACCAACAGGCTTCTCCGACGAGCCGCCGCCGGGTCCGGCAATGCCGGTAACGGCAACCGCCACAGCGGCGCGCGAGCGGAAGAGGGCGCCATGCACCATCTGCCTCGCCGTCTCCTCAGAGACCGCGCCGAAGCGGGCAAGCGTCTCCTCCTGAACGCCGAGCATCTCCATCTTGGCGGTGTTAGTATAAGTCACAAACCCACGGTCGACGACGGCTGACGACCCGGAAATCTCCGTCAGGGCGCTGGCGATCAATCCGCCGGTGCAGGACTCGGCGGTCGAGACCATCAGGCCGGCGGCCGAAAACTCCCGGATGATCTTTTCTGAAATAGCGAGGATATCAGCCGGAAACATCGTCACTCCTTCGTACCGCGGAAGACGACGGTTGCTGTAGCGATTGCCGCGATACCTTCACGGCGGCCGACGAAGCCGATCGTTTCGTTGGTGGTCGCCTTGACCGAGCAGCGGCCGATCGAGATACCGAGGAATTCGGCCAGATTGGCGCGCATCCGATCGCGGTGAGGGCCGACCTTCGGCGCTTCGGCGATCAGCGAAACGTCGGCATTCATGATCGTGCCGCCGCAGTCGCGGACGATCTTCGCCGCATGCTCAAGAAAAATCCGCGAGGCGGCACCTTTCCATTGCGGGTCGGATGGCGGGAAATGATCGCCGATATCGCCGGCGCCGCAGGTGGCAAGCAGCGCATCCGTCAGGGCATGCAGCGCGACATCGGCGTCCGAATGGCCCTTGAGCTTCTGGTCGTGCGGAATGAATAGCCCGCAGAGCGTCACGCCGTCGCCGGGCACGAGCTGGTGGACGTCGTAGCCATTGCCTGTGCGAACATCGGGTAAGGCAGACGACGACAGCCGGTTGTCGGCAAGGGCGATATCGCGTTTGACGGTCAGTTTCATGTTGTCGGCTGATCCTTCCACGATGGTTACCGGCATTCCGGCCCATTCGGCAATCGAAGCGTCGTCGGTGAAATCGATGCGGCCCGCGGAATGGGCCTTCTCATGAGCTGCAAGAATGGCATCATAGGCGAAGGACTGTGGGGTCTGAGCTGCGAAGAGGTGCTCACGCGACACGGTTTTGAGAACCGTTCCGTCTTTGTCGGCGCGCTTCAGCGTATCGGCGACCGGTGTTGCCGGGAGAACCGCGGGCGCGCCGTCTGTCAGCGCGCCGGCAATGCGATCGAGCAGGACGTGGTCGAAGAACGGCCGCACCGCATCGTGGATCAGCACGTGGGTGATGCCCTGGTCCTTGAGATGTCTCAGACCCGCCAGGACCGACTGCTGGCGCGTTGCGCCGCCATGCACTGCCACGATCGGCGTTGCCGAGAGGATATGGCGCAGCGCCTTGTCGAACAGCGCCTCGTCGTCGGGATGAATGACGACGACGATCTGCGAGGCGTGTTCCCATGTCATGAAGTTTTCAAGCGTGTGGGCAATAACCGGCTTACCACCGATCATCCGGTACTGCTTCGGGCCCTCGGTGGATGCGCCTGCACGTTCGCCGCGCCCGGCGGCAACGACGACGATCCCGGCCGATAATGGTTGCTTCGAATGCATTTGCGCCATAAATCCCTAAAATAAGCAGAAAGCGACACAGGTGCTCTATAGGCTCGGCCACCGGCTTTCCAGCTTCTGCCCGAAAAATATCAATTCTAACCAAAGCCTCTTGGCAAGCCATTCGTCTATGGCTAAAAATAGTGCAGCAATATTGTGTGCCTGAAAGATAATCAATTGCATCGAGTGAACCTAGCAGCGCCTTTGCAGATCGGAAATGTCTCCGTGCGCAACCGCGTTACGCTGGCGCCCATGTCCGGCGTCACCGATATGCCGTTCCGGCAATTGGCCTGGCGATACGGCGCCGGTCTCGTCGTCACCGAAATGGTCGCGAGCCGTGAACTGGTCAACAACACCGCCGAATCCTGGTCACGGCTGCAAGCCGCCGGTTTCAAGCCGCATATGGTGCAGCTTGCCGGTCGCGAAGCCTACTGGATGGGAGAGGCGGCAAAGGTCGCTGCCGACGCAGGTGCCGATATCATCGATATCAACATGGGCTGCCCGGCAAAGAAGGTCATCGGCGGTTATTCGGGCTCGGCGCTGATGCGCGATCCTGATCATGCTCTCACACTGATCGAGGCGACGGTGAAGGCCGTCAATGTGCCTGTCACGCTGAAGATGCGCCTCGGCTGGGACGAGAATTCGCTGAACGCTCCCGAGATTGCCAAGCGCGCCGAGGATGCCGGCGTCCAGCTGATCACCATCCATGGCCGCACCCGCATGCAATTCTACGAAGGCAAGGCGGACTGGGATGCGATCCGCGCCGTCCGCGATGTCATTTCCGTGCCGCTGATCGCCAATGGCGATGTCAACACGCCCGAGGATGCTGAGGAGATCCTCCGCCGCTCGGGCGCCGATGCGGTAATGCTTGGCCGTGGCTGTCAGGGACGTCCCTGGCATGCGGGCGTCATTGCCGGTGCTGCCGGTCCGAAGCGACAGGAGATCGCTGATATCGCCGTCGAGCATTACCGGATGATGCTTGAATTCTACGGCGAACACGTTGCCATTCGCCATTCGCGCAAGCATCTCGGCTGGTATCTGGAGCGCTATGCGCCAGCGCTGTCAAAGGACGACAAGGCCGTGATCATGACTTCGAAGCAGCCGCTGGAGGTGGAGCGGCGGCTTTACGATGCGCTCTCTGCAGAGGCAGAAGCAGCTGAAAGCCGGGAGGCGGCATGACCGACAAGACGCAGGCCGATCAGACGGGTGGTGTGGCGATGGCGGTTCTGAATGCCATCCAGAACCCTGTCATCATGGTGGACGAGGCCGGTCTCGTCGCCTTTGCCAATTGGGAGGCCGAGGCTTTCTTCGGCGCCAGCGCCTCGCATTTGGCGCGCTACAAAATCTCGACCTTCATTCCCTTCGGCAGTCCGCTGCTGGCGCTGATCGATCAGGTCCGCGAACGCCGCGCACCGGTGAATGAATACCGCGTCGATCTGAGCTCGCCCCGCCTTGGCCAGGACAAGCTGGTGGATCTCTATGTGGCGCCGGTGATCAGCGCGCCGGGTTCCGTCGTCGTCGTCTTCCAGGAGCGCTCGATGGCTGACAAGATCGACCGCCAGCTGACGCATCGCGCCGCTGCCCGCTCGGTAACCGGCCTTGCATCGATGCTCGCCCATGAAATCAAGAACCCTCTCTCGGGCATTCGCGGCGCGGCACAGCTGCTGGAGCAGTCGGCCGTCGACGAGGACCGGGCGTTGACCCGGCTGATCTGCGACGAGACCGACCGCATCGTCTCGCTGGTCGACCGTATGGAGGTTTTCTCCGACGAGCGCCCCGTCGATCGCGTCCCGGTCAATATCCACTCCGTTCTCGATCATGTGAAAGCCGTGGCCAAGGCTGGCTTCGCCCGCCAGATTCGCATCACCGAGAACTACGACCCTTCGCTTCCGGCCGTTTACGCCAATCGCGACCAGCTGGTGCAGGTGTTCCTCAACCTGGTGAAGAATGCAGCCGAAGCCGTCGGGGAACGGCAGGATGGCGAAATCCTGCTGACGACGGCCTATCGTCCGGGTATCCGCCTCTCCGTCGCCGGAACCCGCGAAAAAATCTCGCTGCCACTGGAATTCTGCGTGCAGGACAACGGCCCCGGCGTTCCCTCGGACCTGCTACCGCATCTCTTCGATCCCTTCATCACCACCAAGACCAACGGCAGCGGCCTTGGTCTGGCGCTGGTCGCCAAGATCATCGGCGACCATGGCGGCATCATCGAATGTGACAGCCAGAACAACAAGACCACCTTCCGCGTCCTGATGCCGGCATCCAAGGATGCCTCTTCTGATGACGCGGCAATTGCAAACCCCACAGGAACTTCTCGATGACAGCAACGATCCTCGTCGCAGATGATGATGCGGCCATTCGTACGGTGCTCAATCAGGCGCTCAGCCGGGCCGGGTACGATGTTCGCATTACCTCGAACGCCGCCACGCTCTGGCGCTGGGTTTCGGCAGGCGAGGGCGATCTTGTGGTGACCGACGTTATCATGCCCGACGAGAATGCCTTTGATCTGCTGCCGCGCATCAAGAAGGCGCGGCCGGATCTGCCGGTGCTTGTCATGAGCGCCCAGAATACCTTCATGACGGCGATCAAGGCCTCCGAAAAGGGCGCCTACGACTACCTGCCGAAGCCGTTCGATCTGACGGAGCTGATCGGCATTATCGGCCGGGCGCTTTCCGAGCCGAAGAAGAAGCCGGCAAAGCTCGACGAGGACATGCAGGACGGCATGCCGCTGGTCGGCCGTTCGGCGGCAATGCAGGAAATCTATCGCGTTCTGGCGCGTCTGATGCAGACCGACCTGACGCTAATGATCACCGGCGAATCCGGTACCGGCAAGGAACTCGTCGCCCGCGCGCTCCACGATTACGGCAAGCGCCGCAACGGCCCCTTCGTCGCCATCAACATGGCCGCAATCCCGCGCGACCTGATCGAATCCGAATTGTTCGGTCACGAGAAGGGCGCCTTTACCGGTGCGCAGAACCGCTCGACCGGCCGCTTCGAGCAGGCCGAGGGCGGCACGCTGTTCCTCGATGAAATCGGCGACATGCCGATGGACGCGCAGACCCGCCTTCTGCGCGTCTTGCAGCAGGGGGAATACACCACGGTCGGCGGCCGCACGCCGATCCGCACCGATGTGCGCATTGTTGCCGCCACCAACAAGGATCTGAAGCAGGCGATCAATCAGGGTCTGTTCCGCGAGGATCTGTATTACCGCCTCAACGTCGTCCCGCTGCGCCTGCCGCCGCTGCGAGACCGCGCCGAAGATATTCCGGATCTCGTCCGCCACTTCATCCAGCAAGCTGAAAAGGAAGGCCTGGGTACCAAGCGATTCGATCAGGAAGCACTGGAGCTGATGAAGGCCTATGCCTGGCCCGGCAACGTGCGCGAGCTTGAGAACCTTATTCGCCGTCTGATGGCACTTTATCCACAGGATGTGATCAGCCGCGAAATCATCGAAAGCGAACTGCGCTCCGACGTCCCCGACAGCCCGATCGACAAGGGTCCGATCCGCTCGGGTTCGATGACCATCGCGCAGGCGGTCGAAGAGAATATGCGCACATACTTTGCAAGTTTCGGCGAGAATCTGCCGCCACCTGGGCTTTATGACCGTGTGCTGACGGAACTCGAATATCCGCTGATCCTCGCGGCCCTGACGGCGACACGCGGCAACCAGATCAAGGCAGCCGATCTGCTCGGTCTGAACCGCAATACACTGCGCAAAAAGATCCGCGAGCTCGGCGTTTCGGTCTACCGGAGCTCCCGCACAGCTTGACAATGTGGCGGCATGCGTTGCATTTTCGCCACAATGCGTTGCTTAAAGGTCACGCATAGGGTTTGGACAATCGTAACCATAACAGATGGTCTGTGCCGCTGATCTCGATAGACCGGGATTGCGCGGGCGCTGATGGTTTTTCGGCCCGGTGATTGCAGATGTGGCGTGGCGGCTTGCCGCCAGGAGAATGACCAGATGAAGCAGGATGCGGCATCGCCTGCGGCAGAAGACGAAGGGGTGGCAATCGTCACCGATCGTCGCGCGCTCTTTGCATTGCCCGGTCTCATGCTGGCCGGTGGTGCGCTTCTTTGTGCCACCGCCACACTCTTCGTGCTTCTCGGCTTCACGCCGATCGAACCGACCTCCCGCGTGGTCATCACCTCCGTCGTCGTCAATTCGTTCTTCGTTCTCGGCCTGATGGCGCTGATCGGCCGCGAGGTCGCACGGTTGATGAAGGCCCGTACGCGCGGAAGGGCGGCCGCCCGCCTCCACATCCGCATCGTCGTGCTCTTCTCGCTCGTGGCGATCACGCCGGCGATCCTCGTCGCACTCTTCGCCAGTATCACGCTGAATGCCGGTCTCGATCGCTGGTTCGCGCTCCGCACGCAGTCGATCGTCAGTTCGTCGCGCAATGTCGGCCAGGCCTACATGATGGAGAACGCCAGTTATCTCCAGGGCCAGACCGTATCGATGGCCAATGATCTGGAGCGCAATCGCACGCTCTACAATCTCGATCGGACCGGCTTTGCGGAATTGATGACCCGCCAGGCGCGTGGCCGCGGCCTGCTCGGAGCTTTTCTCGTCGAAAGCAATGGCGACGTCATCACCCAGGCGGACATCAAGACCGAGAAGCCGCTGCCGGCGATCCCGCCGGATGCGCTGACCAAGGCCGCTGCCGGCCAGCCGACGCTGATCCCGCCGGGCGTGACCAATCTCGTCGGCGCCATCATCAAGCTCGAATCTATTCCGGATGCCTTCCTATACACAGTGCGTGCGGTCGATCCAAAGGTCATGGGCGCGATGCGGCTCATGCAGGAAAATGCCAACGAATATCAGTCGATGGAGGCAGGCCGCGTCTCGCTGCAGATCGCCTTTGCCGTGCTCTATATCGGCTTTGCGCTGATCGTGCTTCTCGCGGCCATCTGGACCGCGATTGCCGTCGCCGACCGTATCGTCCGGCCGATCCGCTTGCTGATCACGGCGGCCGACAGCGTTGCCTCGGGCAACATGGACATCGTCGTTCCTGTGCATGCCGTCGATGGCGACGTTGCCAATCTTTCGCGCACCTTCAACAAGATGATCTCCGAGATCCGCACGCAGCGGGACGAAATTCTGGAAGCGAAAGACGAGGTCGACGACCGCCGCCGCTTCATCGAGGCGGTCCTATCCGGTGTGACCGCCGCCGTCATCGGTGTCGAGGGCGACCGGGCAATCACCATCGTCAACAGCTCGGCCGAGGCATTGATGACGCTTGACGCGTCCGACATGCTCGGCAAGCAGCTGGCCGATATCGCCCCCGAGGTCGATCAGGTGCTGACCGAGGCCGCCCAGCGCTATCGCGGCGATTTCCGCAAGCAGATCGCCCTCGTGCGGGGCGGTACCGTTCGCACGCTCAGTGTCCAGGTGACGCGCGAAGAGGTGCGTGATGGCGCCGAATCCTACGTCATCACGCTCGACGACATCACCGATCTGGTCATTGCCCAGCGCTCGACGGCTTGGGGCGACGTGGCGCGCCGCATTGCCCATGAGATCAAGAACCCGCTGACGCCGATCCAGCTCTCGGCCGAGCGCATCCAGCGCCGGTACGGCAAGCAGATCAATCAGGACGACAAGACCGTCTTCGACCAGTGCACCGATACGATTATCCGCCAGGTCGGCGACATCGGCCGCATGGTCGACGAATTCTCGGCCTTTGCGCGCATGCCGAAGCCGACCAAGGAGCAGAGCGACCTGCGCGATATCCTGCGCGACGCGATGTTCCTGCGCGAGATGGGCAACACCCATGTCAGCTTCCTGCAGGATCTCGGCGAACGGCCGCTTGAAGGCATGTTCGACAGCCGCATGCTCGGCCAGGCCTTCGGCAACCTCATCAAGAATGCCGTCGAGGCTATCGAGTCGGTGCCGAGCGAGGAGCGCGACGAGCGCAAGGTGCTTGTGCGCGCCGGCATGGACGAGGGCAGGGACCGCTTCACCGTCGATGTCATCGACAACGGGCGCGGCCTGCCTGTCGAAAACCGGCACAGCATTCTGGAGCCCTATATGACGATGCGCGAGAAGGGCACCGGGCTCGGCCTGGCGATCGTCAAGAAAATTATTGAAGAGCATGGCGGGCAGCTTGAGCTGCATGATGCGCCCGCAGATTTTGACCAGGGGAGAGGAGCCATGATCCGCGTGCATCTGCCGCGTCTCGAGCCGGCCTCGTCCGCCCCTGCTGAAACCGACAAGGAAAGCGTTTATGGCCTCTGATATTCTCGTCGTCGACGATGAGCACGATATTCGCGAGATCGTCTCGGGCATCCTTTCGGATGAAGGTCACGAAACGCGCACGGCGCATGACAGCGACAGTGCGCTGGCAGCGATTTCCGATCGCGCCCCGCGGCTGATCTTCCTCGACATCTGGATGCAGGGCAGCAAGCTCGACGGTTTGTCGCTGCTCGACGAGATCAAGACCCGCCATCCCGATATTCCGGTCGTCATGATCTCCGGCCATGGCAATATCGAAACCGCGGTTTCCGCCATCAAGCGCGGCGCCTTCGATTTCATCGAGAAGCCGTTCAAGGCCGATCGCCTGATCCTGATTGCCGAGCGCGCGCTCGAGAATTCCAAGCTGAAGCGCGAAGTCTCGGAACTGAAGAAGCGGGCAGGCGATGCCGTGGAGCTGATCGGTACTTCGGTTGCCGTCTCCCAGCTTCGCCAGACGATCGAGAAGGTGTCGCCGACCAACAGTCGCATCATGATCTTCGGTGCATCCGGTTCTGGCAAGGAGCTGGTGGCACGGATGATCCACAAGAAGTCGACGCGCGCCAGCGGCCCGTTCGTCGCGCTGAATGCCGCCAACATTACGCCGGATCGCATGGAGATCGCGCTTTTCGGCACCGAAGGTTCGCCAGGTCAGGCCCGCAAGACCGGCGCGCTCGAGGAGGCGCATCGCGGCATTCTCTACCTCGACGAAGTCGGCGAGATGCCCCGCGAGACACAGAACAAGATCCTGCGCGTGCTTGTCGACCAGCAGTTCGAACGCGTTGGCGGCTCGAAGCGCGTCAAGGTCGATGTCCGGATCATCTCCTCGACGGCCTATAACCTGGAGAGCCGCATTGCCGAGGGCTGGTTCCGTGAGGACCTCTATCATCGCCTGGCTGTGGTCCCGGTTCGCGTGCCGGCGCTTGCCGAGCGCCGCGAAGACATTCCGTTCCTCGTCGATCAGCTGATGCGCCAGATCTCCGAACAGGCCGGCATTCGCCTGCGCCGGATCGGCGACGACGCGATGGCGGTGCTGCAGGCGCATGACTGGCCGGGCAATATCCGCCAGCTGCGAAACAATATCGAGCGGCTGATGATCCTTGCCCGCTCGGATGGTCCGGATGCGCCGATCACCGCCGACATGCTGCCGACCGATCTCGGCGACATGCTGCCGAAAGTCTCTGCCAAGAACGACTACCACATCATGACGCTGCCGCTGCGCGAGGCCCGCGAGATGTTCGAGAAGGACTATCTCATCGCCCAGATCAACCGCTTTGGCGGCAACATCTCCCGCACCGCCGAGTTCGTCGGCATGGAGCGCTCGGCGCTGCATCGCAAGCTGAAGTCGCTCGGCGTCTGACAATTTTCCGGCGCGCAAGCCCGCGCCGGCGCTCTTCATTGCCCCACAGCCAGGTTTCCCGATGCCAAGAATTTCCTACGTCAACGGCCAGTATGTTCCCCATGCCCAGGCGGGCGTTCACATCGAGGATCGTGGCTACCAGTTCGCCGATGGGGTCTATGAGGTCTGCGAAGTCAGGCATGGCTATATCGTCGATATCACCCGCCACCTCGACCGGCTGAACCGCTCGCTGAGTGAACTCCGGATCGCAACGCCGATGAGCCGCGCGGCACTGGTCACCGTGATTCGCGAGACGCTTCGCCGCAACAAGGTGAAGAACGGCCTGTTCTACATGCAGGTGACGCGCGGCGTTGCGCGGCGCGACCACGTCTTCCCCGCCGAAGGTACCAAGCCGTCAATCGTCATCACCGCCAAGAGCACGGATCCATCGATCATCGCCAGGAAGAATGCCAGCGGCATCAAGGCGATCAGCGTGCCTGATAACCGCTGGGACCGCGTCGATATCAAGACCGTCGGCCTGCTGCCGAATGCGATGGCCCGCCAGCAGGCCAAGGAGGCCGGTGCCCAGGAAGCGATCTATGTCGATCGCGACGGCTTCGTCACAGAGGGGGCTGCAACGAACGTCTGGATCGTCGATGCCGATGGCACGCTGATCACCCGTCCGGCTGAGCACGGCATCCTGCGCGGCATCACCCGCACGACGCTGATCGATGTCGGCGCCAAGCTCGGCCTCAAGATCGCCGAGCGCAAATTCACCGTCGCCGACATGCTGGCGGCCCGTGAAGTCTTCATCACTGCCGCGACAAGCATTTGTTTTCCCGTTGTTTCCCTGGATGGCCAGACGATTGCCAACGGTCACCCCGGCAGCGTCTCCCAGAATATCCGGGAAGCCTTTTTCGACGTTGCGGAAAAGATTGCGATTTGATACCAAGATTTGCTGGACGCAGGGGATGAGGGTTACCTGCTGATGGCTTGGAGAGGCTGATTAGTATTCCACCGGCTGAGACATGCCGGCAATAAAGAAAGAAGCGGCGCGATGGCGGAACGTTCTCAGAATTTGCAGGACTTATTTCTCAATACTGTTCGCAAACAAAAGATTTCCCTGACAATTTTTCTGATTAACGGCGTTAAGCTGACCGGCGTTGTGACCTCGTTCGACAACTTCTGTGTTCTTCTTCGCCGTGACGGTCATTCGCAACTCGTGTATAAGCACGCGATCTCGACCATCATGCCGGGCCAGCCGATGCAGATGTTTGAGAGCGAAGAAGCCGCTTCCTGATAGGATCAGACGTTATTTCGACACGCGATACGAAGAATGATTCCATCATCCCGGAAGCCGAAAAGCTCCGGGACGATATGAACGCGACCGTCGTCGTGCCTGTTCTCAAGCAGGCACGTGGACGCGGCGCATCCGCTGACGGTGCGATCACCGTCACCCGCTCTCCCGAAAGCCGGCTCGAAGAGGCCAGCGGCCTTGCCGAAGCGATCGACCTCGATGTCGTCTATGGTGCCATCGTGCCAATCAGCGATCCGCGGCCGGCAACACTGCTCGGGACCGGCAAGATCGAAGAGATCAAGGCCAAGCTCGAGGAATACGATTCGGGTCTGGTGATCGTCGATCACCCGCTGACGCCCGTGCAGCAGCGCAATCTCGAAAAAGCATGGAACGTCAAGGTCATCGACCGGACCGGCCTGATCCTTGAAATCTTCGGCCGCCGTGCGTCCACCAAGGAAGGCACGCTGCAGGTCGATCTGGCGCATCTGAACTACCAGAAGGGCCGCCTGGTCCGCAGCTGGACCCACCTTGAGCGCCAGCGTGGCGGTGGCGGCTTCATGGGTGGTCCGGGCGAAACCCAGATCGAAGCCGACCGGCGCATGCTGCAGGACCGGATCATCAAGCTCGAGCGTGAGCTGGAGCAAGTGGTGCGCACCCGCCAGCTGCATCGCGCCAAGCGCCGCAAGGTGCCGCATCCGATCGTGGCCTTGGTCGGATATACCAATGCCGGCAAGTCGACGCTGTTCAACCGCATCACCGGTGCTGGCGTGCTCGCCGAAGACATGCTCTTCGCGACGCTCGATCCGACGCTGCGCCGCATGAAGCTGCCGCATGGCCGCACAGTCATTCTCTCCGACACGGTCGGCTTCATTTCCGATCTTCCGACGCACCTGGTCGCAGCCTTCCGCGCGACGCTTGAAGAAGTGCTGGAAGCCGATCTCGTGTTGCATGTCCGCGACATGGCCGATGACGACAATCCGGCCCAGAGCGCCGACGTGCTGCGCATCCTCAACGACCTCGGCATCGACGAGGCCGAAGGTGCCAAGCGCATCATCGAGGTCTGGAACAAGATCGACCGGCTGGAGCCGGAAACGCATGATGTGATGGTCCAGAAGGCCGCCGGCACCAAGAATGTCGTGGCGGTTTCGGCCGTCAGCGGCGAGGGCGTCGATCGGCTGATGGAAGAAATCAGCCGCCGCCTGTCTGGCGTCATGACCGAAGCAACCATCACTATCCCGGTCGGCAAGCTTGCTCTTCTGCCGTGGATTTACGAGCACGCCATCGTCGATGCCCGCGAAGACAACGAAGACGGGTCGATCACGCTCGACCTGCGCCTGTCGGAGACGGAAGCTACGGCGCTCGAAGGGCGGCTCGGCAGCGGGTCGAAGGCCAAGGAAGATTGGGAGCGCTGAGCGCTCCAAGGCTCTAGCTGTATTTTCGGTTTATGGGAGGGGATGGCATGGCTGGGTTCAAGGCGCGTGCTGGAGGGTTGCTGCTGATTGCGCTTGGATGCGCGATCGCGTGGTTCTTTCTCCTGCAGCCGCTTGAGGAAGCGCAGGCCGGTGTTCCCGAAGTCAGCTATCAGCTGAAAGCCTTTCTTGCCGTGCCCGCCTGCCTGGTCTTCGGCCTGGGCTTTCTGGTCGCCGGTGCGAAGCTCAACTATCGCGATGCCGCCGCGAAAAAGCTGACGGCAACCGGCTGGATAATGATTGCCATCGTCGCTGTTCTGACGGCCGCAGGCTACTGGTGGTTCCAGCAGCAGTTCTCCGCGCTCGGCTATAGCCGCGCCGTCTGATTACTCAAGGCAGTTCGCCGTGGGGCGAAAGCCACTCTAGGCCAATGCGACCAACTGGATCGAGCAGCTCGCCGGTGACCAGCGTCGTGATCAGGTTTCGCAGCAGTGGCAGTTTGGTCGCCGGACCGATCATCACATCTCTGCTCATCGGCAGGAGACGGCTGTCGGACTGATAGAAGGGTGTCAGCACCCGGCTCAGCAGTTGATAGAACCGGATGTGCAATTGCCGTTGCCTGAGATGGCGGGCGATCGCCTCGCTGACCGACGGTTCGCGGGCAAGCGCCGCGCACAGCGAGGCGGCGTCGAGCAGCGCCATATTGGCACCCTGTCCGAGCTGCGGGCTTGTCGCGTGCCAGGCATCGCCGATCTTGACGCTGTTTACTGCCGCAAGCGGTACCCGCGTATGATGCCGGTAACGGGCATGAACGGGCTCGGCCGCAGCGGCGAAATGCGCTGCCTCGGGCCAGAAGCGATGCACGGCCTCCATCCAGGCCTCGCGCCCAGCGTCCCGCCAAGCCGCCACATCCTTATTGCGGATGCTCCAGAAGAAGGTCGCCATCGCCGCCGCGCCATCCTTCGCCGTCCCGACCGGCAGGACGCCCGCCATTTGGCTGGCGCGGTGGTAGCGCTGCTCCAGTTCGTCGGAGCGGAAGATTCCCGACCCATCCCATGGGACGGTGGCCCAGAGTGCGCCATAGTCGAGTTCGGTCGACGATTTGTAGCCGATTGGCGAACTCGCACCCATGGCATCGACGACGAGGTCGGATGCCGATGACATCTTGCCATTGCCGAGCTTCAACCGCGGCCGCACGCCCGGCTCGAGCGCCGTCACCCGCGATGCAGTCTCGAAGCCGACGCCGGCGGCGACCGCTGCATCAAGCAACAGATCGAAAAGTGCGACACGCTGGATGGCGATGCCGGAGGCGCCGTTGCGGTAGCCCACGTCGAGAACGGTGCGGCCCGTCGTCGAGAGCTTTCCGTGCATGCGCCGTATCCTAGCGCCGCGTTGCTCGACCTTATCAAGCAGACCCATCGCAGAGAGAACGGCCGATCCCGTAGGCTGCAACACGAAGCCCGATCCGACCGGCTGCGGTGCCGCCATCTGGTCGTAGATGGTCACGGCAGCACCATGGCGGGCCAAGAGTGCCGCAAGCGACAGTCCACCGATCCCGGCACCAGCAATCGCGATCTCAACGCCGGCGAGCTTCATGGCGCCTCAGCCAAGCTGCCGTTCGATGGCCTTGGCGGCCTGCCAGATTTCCTCCATTCGTTCCAGGCTGGCGGCTTGCAATGTCTCGCCTTCCTTCTCAAGAACAGTTTCTATATGATTGAAACGGCGCCTGAACTTGGTGTTGGTTCCGCGCAGGGATTGTTCCGGATCGGCATCGACATGGCGGCCGATATTGACCACGGCGAAAATCAGATCGCCAAGCTCGTCGCTGACCTTGGCCCTGTCTCCCTGCGCCAGTGCTTCCCGCAATTCGCCGATCTCTTCCTCGATCTTGTCGAGGATCGGCTCCGGCGCCGACCAGTCGAAACCGACCTTGGCGGCGCGCTCCTGCAGCTTCAGCGCTTCGGTCAGTGCCGGAAAGCTGCGCTGCACGGAGCCGAGATGTCCTGCGTTGAAATCCTCGCTCAGGCCACGCTTGGCGCGGCGTTCAGCGCGTTCGCGCTTTTCGGCCTGCTTGATCTCGTCCCATTGCTGCTTTACCCGCGCAGGCGTATCGGCATCCGAACGGTCGAAGACATGCGGGTGGCGACGGATCATCTTGCGGGTGATCGCTTCCACGACATCGCCGAAAGAAAACTCGCCGGCTTCCTCGGCCATCCGCGCATGAAAGACCACCTGCAGAAGCAGGTCGCCGAGCTCGTCGCAGAGATCGTCCATATCGTTGCGCTCGATCGCGTCGGAGACCTCGTAGGCTTCCTCGATCGTATAGGGCTTGATGGTCTCAAAGGTCTGGACGATGTCCCAGGGGCAGCCGGTCTCAGGATTACGCAGCGCCGCCATGATCTCGATGAGGCGCGAAATGTCTTTCGAAGGTTCCATGATCGCTCAATTCAGGGGAATGTCGTTGGCGCTTTTCGAGGATTGGTAGCTATCGGAGAGTGCCGCGTAGCGCGCCTTGATTCTGGCTGCCTGTTCCTTGAGTTGGGCGCTGAGATGATGCTCTTCGGTTTCCACCAGGTCGGCAATCGCAAAACTGTTCCAGAAGGCGTTCTGCTTGCGATAGCCGCCGGGTTCCAGCCCGAAGACTTCCTTCAGGATTTTCAGGTCGTGCGGGATCGCGAAGGCGTCACGCGAATCCTCGTGGCTGAAGAAATAGTAGAAATTGTCGAACCCAGCCCAGGTGATCGCCGACATGCACATCGTGCAGGGCTCGTGGGTCGAGAGGAAAATCAGGTCCTTCGTCGCCGGCTTGTCGCCGATCTCGTAAAAGCGCTTCAGCGTATGAACCTCGCCATGCCACAACGGATTTTCGAGCTCGTTGTTGGTTTCGGCGATGACCAGCGACAGATCGGACTTGCGCAGGATCGCCGCGCCGAACACCTTGTTTCCGGACGCGACGCCGCGCTCGGTCAGCGGCAGGATATCGCGTTCCATCACGTCGAGCAGGCGAGGGGCGATCGTCTTTGAGGCCATGGCTTTCTCCTTTTGCCCCGAAGTCTATCCCGCCCGGGCAAGAAGAAAAATGCCGAAATGCCAGATGGACGTTTTTGATCACAGGCTTTATATTGCACTGCAGCGACAACGGCGTCGCTCGGGCGACTTTTCTCAAATCAGTGGCATGCAGGCAAAAGATTACGCGGAGCGCGTAGGCTTTCGAATTTCTGTTTCTTCAACGCCTTGCCCGTTACAGGCATATTGGCGCAACTTCGAAGTGGAATGATAATGCCTTCCAAGAGCGAACAGCTATCGGTTTTCCCTGCCTTCTTCCGTATGGAAGGGCGGGTCGCAGCCGTCTTTGGCAACGGAGACGAGGCCTTTGCGAAGGTGCGCCTGCTGATGAATACGCAAGCGCGGATCGTTGCCTATGCCGACCGCCCTGATGCGAGCTACCACGCTTTCCTGATTGCCAACCGCATCGAGACGGTTCGCGCGGATTTCAGCCCCGATCAGGTGAATGGCGCAGCGCTCGTCTTTGCCGCCACCGGCGAGGCCGTGCAAGATCGCGCGATCGTCGATGCCGCGCGCGCCGCCAGGATTCCGGCAAATGCCGTCGATCAGCCCGACTATTGTGATTTCTATACGCCGGCCCTCGTCAATCGCGCGCCCGTCGCCGTCGCGATCGGCACCGAAGGCGCCGGTCCCGTGCTGGCGCAGATGATCCGCGCGCAGGTCGATCAGCTGCTGTCGCCGTCGCTTGGGCGTCTTGCAACACTGGCGACCAGCTACCGCCGCGCCGTCGAACAGCTAATTCCGCGCGGCGTTTCCCGCCGCGTCTTCTGGCGCGGTTTCTTTTCCGGTGCCGTGGCCGATGCCGTTGCGAACGGCAATCTGCCCGAAGCCAAGCGTGCCGCGAATGCGCTGCTGCAGGAAACCGGCAAGGCGCAGGGCCGCGTCTGGCTGGTCGGCGCCGGTCCGGGTGCCGAAGATCTGCTGACGCTGCGTGCCCAGCGCGTCATGATGGAAGCCGATGTTCTGGTCTTCGATGCACTGGTCCCGCAGGCGATCGTCGATATGGGCCGCCGCGATGCTGAGCGCATCTCCGTCGGCAAGCGCAAGGGCTGCCATTCAAAGTCGCAGGAAGAGATCAACGATCTGCTGGTGCAGCTTGGCCGCGAGGGCAAGCGCGTCGTGCGCCTGAAGTCCGGTGATCCCCTAGTCTATGGCCGGGCAGGCGAGGAGATGGCGGCGCTGCGCGCGGCAGGTATCGCCTATGAGATCGTCCCTGGCATCACGTCGGCTTTCGCTGCCGCCGCCGATTTTGAACTGCCGCTGACGTTGCGCGGCGTTGCCTCGTCGCTGGTCTTCACCACCGGTCACGATCTGACCGGCGATGTGCTGCCCGATTGGGCAAGCCTTGCGGTTTCCGGCGCGACGATTGCCGTTTACATGGGCCGCACCGTTGCTGCTTCGGTCGCCGAGCGGTTGATGGAGGCAGGCATCCCGGCGGAGACCACGGTCGCTGTCATCGAGAATGCCAGCCGCGCCGATCGCCGCCTGCTGCATGGCATTCTGCGCGATCTTCCCGACCTGCAGCATCTTGACGAATTGACGGGTCCCGTCATGGTCATTATCGGCGATGCGGTAGCAGGCGCCAATTTCGAATTGTCCGAGCCGCTGGTGCGCCGTCAGGCGACCGTGCCGGAACTTGCAAGGAGCTGATTATGGTAGACAAGGTACTGACCGCCAACCGCCTGACGGATGGCATTGCCGTCTGGCTCGATGCCAATGGCGCTTGGGTCACCTCGTTGCAGGATGCGCTCGTCGCCCGCCATGCCGAAGCGGTGGCGGCGCTGGAGGAAATCGGCAAGAAGGCTTACGCCGACAACAAGGTTGTTGACGTGAATGTCATCGAAGTTCAGGAAACCAACGGAGTTCTGTGGCCGCTGCGCCTGCGCGAACGTATTCGCGCGCAAGGGCCGACCATGGAATATGCGCCGGGCTACAAGCCTGCCGATCCGGAATTCATTGCAGTCTGAGGAAGCAGATGTACCGTTACGACGAATTTGACCACGCCTTTGTCGCCGAGCGCGTTGCGCAGTTCAGCGATCAGGTGCAGCGCCGTCTTGCCGGCGAGCTTTCCGAGGATGCTTTCAAGCCGCTGCGCCTGATGAACGGCGTCTATCTGCAGCTGCATGCCTACATGCTGCGCATCGCCATTCCCTATGGCACGCTGAGCTCCAAGCAGATGCGCATGCTCGCCCATGTCGCCCGCACCTACGACCGCGGCTATGGCCATTTCACCACCCGCCAGAACCTGCAGTTCAACTGGCCGAAACTCTCCGACATGCCGGCCGTTCTCTCCGAGCTGGCGACCGTCGAGATGCACGCGATGCAGACATCGGGCAACTGCATCCGCAATGTCACGGCCGACCATTTCGCCGGTGCTGCCGCCGACGAAATCGCCGATCCCAGGCCTTATGCAGAGATCCTGCGCCAGTGGTCGTCGGTCCACCCGGAATTCTCCTTCCTGCCGCGCAAGTTCAAGATTGCCGTCACTGGCGCCGAGCGCGACCGTGCGGCGATCCAGGTCCACGATATCGGCTTGCATCTGAAGAAGAACGACAAGGGTGAGATCGGTTTTGCCGTCTATGTCGGCGGTGGCCAGGGCCGCACGCCGATGGTCGCCAAACTGATCCGCGACTTCCTGCCGGAAGAGGATCTGCTCTCCTACACGACTGCAGTCATGCGCGTGTACAACCTGCACGGCCGCCGCGACAACAAGTACAAGGCCCGTATCAAGATCCTCGTCCATGAGACCGGCGCCGAGGAACTCGCCCGCCAGGTCGAGGTCGAGTTCGCGCAGCTGAAGGATACCGAGCTCAGGCTTCCCGAGCAGGATGTCGAGGCGATCACCGCCTATTTCGCGCCGCCGGCCCTGCCGCAGCGCGCCGAAGGCTGGGAAAACCTCGCCCGGTGGAAGAAGGCCGATCCGGCGTTCGCCCGCTGGGTCCAGCAGAATGTCCAGCCGCACAAGAACCCCGACTACGGCATGGTGACGATCTCGTTGAAGCCGATCGGCGGCATTCCGGGTGATGCGTCCGACAGCCAGATGGATTCGATTGCGGATATCGCCG
The DNA here is from genome assembly GCF_056396985.1 of Rhizobium sp. 05N430. Taxonomy (NCBI): domain Bacteria; kingdom Pseudomonadati; phylum Pseudomonadota; class Alphaproteobacteria; order Hyphomicrobiales; family Rhizobiaceae; genus Rhizobium; species Rhizobium sp. 05N430. The sequence continues at coordinate 201,284 of NZ_JBFTMO010000008.1, forward strand.
AGGAATATGCCTTCGACGAGATCCGCGTCAGCCACGAGCAGAACCTGATCCTGCCGCATGTGGCGCTGGCCGATCTCGAAGCCGTCTATCGCGGCCTCGTCGCCATCAATCTGGCCGAAGCCAATGCCGGCCTGATCACCGATATCATTGCCTGTCCGGGCTTGGACTATTGCGCGCTGGCCAATGCGCGCTCGATCCCGCTGGCGCAGGAAATCTCGCGCCGATTCGGCGATGCCGAGCGTCAGGCCGAGATCGGTGAGCTCAAGATCAAGATTTCGGGCTGCATCAATGCCTGTGGCCACCACCATGTCGGCCATATCGGCCTGCTAGGTGTGGAAAAGAAGGGTGCCGAACTCTATCAGATCACCCTTGGCGGCTCGGGTGATGAGCACACCTCGATCGGCGAAATCATCGGCCGCGGCTTCGAGCCTGAGAAGGTGACGGATGCGATCGAGACGATCGTCGATACCTATCTGAAGATCCGCAAGGATCCGTCAGAAATCTTCCTCGAAGCCTACCGCCGCGTCGGACCGCAGCCTTTCAAGGATGCGCTCTACGGCTCGGCAGCGGAAGCGGCATAAGGAGGGGATGATGACCAAGATCTGGAGAGAAACCGGTTTCGTCGAAAACGATGCCTGGATCATCGAGACCGAGGAAGTGAAGGCGACCGGCGATCAGAAGCCGCTGCTTCCCCTCGATGAGCTGCTTGCCAAAGTGCAGGAGAGCAACGATGTCGGCCTCGGCGTGCTGATCAAGCCCGCCGACGATGTTCGCAAGCTCGAGCCTTATCTCGACCGTCTCGCGATCATTGCCGTTGCCTTCCCCGCCTTCAACGACGGCCGCGCCTTCAGCCATGCCTCGCTGCTGCGTGATCGCCTCGACTACAAGAGCGAGTTGCGCGCCGTCGGCGACGTGCTGATCGACCAGGTGCCGCTGATGCTGCGCGTCGGTATCGACAGCTTCGCTGTCACCAACGAGACGGCCTTGAAGCGTCTGTCGGAAAACCGTCTTCCGGGAATTCAGCATCATTATCAGCCTGCTGTGCGTGACGCGGACAGTGGCAAGGGCTATAGTTGGCGCCGTCAGGCGAAACCGGCGGCATAAGGCCGGCTCGCCGTCATCTGATGACGGAAGCGATGCGATGAAGAATTTCGAAGTGGCGGTGATCGGTGGCGGTCTCGCCGGCATGGTTGCCGCGGTAGCGATTGCCCGCGGCGGCCGCAATGTGGCGCTGATCGCGCCGCCTGCGCCCAAGGAAGACCGGCGCACCACGGCGCTGATGGATCAATCGATCCGCTTCCTCGACCGCCTGACCCTTTGGGGCAAGCTGAAACCGGCCACCGCGGCGCTGACCAGCATGCGCATCATCGACGGCACGAATCGCCTGCTGCGCGCACCGGCAACGATCTTCCGCGCCCCTGAGGTCGGCCTCGATGCCTTCGGTTACAATTTCCCAAACAAGGCGCTGACCGAGGTGCTGGAAACGGCGATTGCAGGTGAGGGCAACATCACCCGCTTCGATGCCTTCGCCGAGACGATCGAGATCGGTGCCGAAAGCGTGACGCTGACGCTTGCCGGCGGCGAGCAGCTGACGGCGGATTTCGCCGTGGGCGCTGACGGGCGCAAATCGAAGCTGCGCGAGACGTCCGGTATCGATGTTCGCAACTGGTCCTATCCGCAATCCGCCATGGTGCTGAACTTCAGTCATTCCGTGCCGCATCAGAATATCTCCACCGAATTCCACACCGAGCATGGGCCGTTCACACAGGTCCCGCTTCCCGGAAGCCGCTCCAGCCTCGTCTGGGTCCAGAACCCGGCGGAAGCGGCTGCAAATGCGGAGCTCTCCCTGGAGGATTTGAGCCGGCTCGTCGAGGAGCGCATGCAGTCGATGCTTGGAAAAGTCACCGTCGAGGACGGCGTCCAGGTCTGGCCGCTCTCGGGCATGATGGCGCACCGTTTCGGCAAGGGCCGCATTGCCCTTGTCGGCGAGGCGGCGCACGTCTTCCCGCCGATCGGCGCTCAGGGCCTCAATCTCAGCCTGCGCGATATCATGGCGCTGACCGACATTCTTTGCAGCCGCGCCGAGCTGCCGGTGGCAGCCGATTCGGGCGATCAGTTCGACCGCAAACGCCGCGCCGACATCATGACGCGCACCGCGAGCGTCGACTTGTTGAACCGGTCTCTGCTGTCCGATTTCCTGCCGGTACAGATGCTGCGGGCCGCTGGGCTGCATGTTCTGTCAGCCATCCCGCCGCTGCGCAGCATCGTGATGCGCGAGGGCATAGAGCCAGGCCGCGGTCTGCGCGGCATACCGGCTGCGTTGAAGGAAAGGCTAAGCCGGCAGAAAGCCTGATTTGATCGCGATCAGAAACACCGACACCGTCACGACGGAAAGGGCCGTTGCGATGAGAATCGTTGCCGAGGCGCGTTCCTGCCAGACGTGATACTGCTGGCCGATGACGAAGACGTTGGTCGCGGTCGGCAGCGCCGCGAGCAGCACCGCGGCATAGACCCAGATCGGATCGAACCCGCCGACCAGTGTCAACGCCCCATAGACGACGAGCGGGTGCATGATCAGCTTTGCCGGAACGATATAGCCGATTTCGGGCGGGATTCGCTTCAACGGTCTAAGCGCGAGTGTCACACCCATCGCAAACAGTGCACAGGGCGCGGCGGCCTGCGCCAGATAATCGACGAACTGCCGCAGCGCTGACGGTTGCTCGAATTGCAATGCGGCTGCGAGAAAGCCTGCTGCCGTCGACAGGATGAACGGGTGCAGCGCCACCTTCTTGATAATATCCGCGGCGATCTGTCCGCGTGAACGATCGTCATCGCCAGCCGCCGCCATCATCGCCGGCGCGACGATGAAATGCATCGCATTCTCCAGACAGACGATCAGCGCCACCGGGACGGCCGCCTTGTCGCCGAAGGCGATCAGCGCCAGACCCGGCCCCATATAGCCGATATTACCGTAAGCACCCGCGAAGGCCTGGATCGTCGATTCGTCCATGCGGCTTTTCCGGACATAACGGCCGATGACGAAGAGTGCGATGAAGATCGAATAGGTGGCGGCGAGATCGGTGGCGATGAAGTCGATTCGCGCCAGGTCTTCCACCGGTGTCCGCGACACCAGCTTGAAGAACAGCGCAGGCAGCGCGGCATAGATGATGAAGGTGTTCAGCCACCCGAGCGCCTCGGCGGGCTGCTTGGTCGCCTTTGCGGCAATATAGCCGATCAGGATCAGGCCGAAGAACGGCAGAAGAAGGCTAATGATGTCGGTCACGGGACCGTCCGATGATGTTGCAGTTCGAAGCTTGTGCTTCCGGCTTAGCCGATCTGCATCAGGATTGGAAAGGTCTGCTGGAACCAGATTGCGGCTTGACTGATGAATCCGAACATGAAGGCCAGCCCCGTCAATACCAGAAATGCGCCGAGAACCTTCTCGACCGTGCCGAGGTGACGGCGGAAACGCGCCAGGAAGCGCATGAACGCGCCGGAAAAGCCTGCAGCAATCCAGAACGGAATGGCAAGCCCGAGCGAATAGATCGCCAGCAGGCCAGCGCCGGAACCGACCGTTTCGCGCGAAGCGGCGACACCAAGGATCGCACCCAGTACCGGACCGATGCAGGGCGTCCAGCCGAAGGCGAAGGCAAGGCCCATGACATAGGCACCGGTCAGCGTCGCCGGCTTGCCGCCGCTCTGGAACCGCGCCTCACGTGCCAGCAGGCCGATTCGGAAGAGGCCGAGAAAATTCAGCCCCATGATAACGATGATCAGCCCGCCGATCTTCGACAGCAGATCAAGGTGCTGGCGAAGAGCCATGCCAATACTGGAGGCGCCGGCACCCAGCGCCACGAAAACGGTGGCAAATCCAAGTGTAAAGAACAGCGCCGAAAAGAACACGCTGCGGCGTACATCGGGCGCGACGGTCACCGCCGCGCCGCCACGGAACTGATCGACGGAAATGCCTGCCATATAGCAGAGATAGGGCGGAACGAGCGGCAGGACACAGGGAGACAGGAATGAGAGGGCGCCGGCGATCAACGCGCTCCACAAGGAAATATCGGCAATCGACACGCATTCTCTCCGGCTGCAATCCAGGCCGTTGTCTAGCGCTGCGACCTGCCGATTGCCAATCACCTTTTTGCGCTCCCGCAAGAAATGTGCCTAACGCTTGTGAAAGTCATGATTTTTCGGTTGACCGCAATGGGTCGCCTGCCTATGTTCCGCGCACTTCCGGCAGGGGCAGCAAAAATGCTGTTCTTGGGGTTAGGTTGCGTAGCTCAGCTGGTAGAGCATTTGACTTTTAATCAAAGGGTCCTGGGTTCGAACCCCAGCGCAGCCACCACACACTTCAAGCTTTGTTTTTCGCAATCGATGCGCCGGGTTGTCCGCGTGTCGTTCTAAGCTTTGCCTGAAATGCAATGGGCCTACACCGTAGCGCCGGTGCAAGCCCATGGAATAGCCGGTTAGCGTCTTCCGGTCAGGCTGCGTCAGACCGGTGAGGGGCCGGAACCGCCGCGGTTGCCTGGCTTGTCGTTGCCTGGCTTGTCGTTGCCCGGCTTGTCATTGCCCGGCTTGTCGTTGCCTGGCTTGTCGTTGCCCGGCTTGTCGCTGCCCGGCTTGTCGTTGCCTGGCTTGTCGTTGCCCGGCTTGTCGCTGCCCGGCTTGTCATTGCCCGGCTTGTCGTTGCCCGGCTTGTCGTTGCCTGGCTTGTCGTTGCCTGGCTTGTCGTTGCCCGGCTTGTCATTGCCCGGCTTGTCGTTGCCTGGCTTGTCGTTGCCTGGCTTGTCGTTGCCCGGCTTGTCGTTGCCTGGCTTGTCATTCCCCGGCTTGTCATGACCAGGCTTGTCATTGCCCGACTTGTCATGACCAGGCTTTCCCTCACCGGGCTTACCATGGCCAGGCTTTCCCTCACCGGGCTTACCGTGGCCAGGCTTTCCATCACCAGGCTTACCGTGGCCAGGCTTTCCGTCACCGGGCTTGCCATGACCAGGCTTTCCGTCACCTGGCTTGCCGTGGCCAGGCTTTCCGTCACCGGGCTTGCCATGACCAGGTTTTCCATCACCTGGCTTGCCGTGGCCAGGCTTTCCGTCGCCGGGCTTGCCATGACCAGGCTTTCCATCGCCGGGCTTGTCATGGCCCGGCTTTCCGCCGCCACCGTTGTCACTGCTGCCGCCGTTGTCGCTATTGCCGCCATTGCCGCCATTGCCATTGCCATTGCCATCGCCGCCGGCCGTCCCGGCGTTGGATGACTGCTGGCCTCTGCTGCTGCCCTGGCTGCCGCCCTTGCTATCGTTTGACCCGCTGTAGCCAGCGTCCGGGATCGACTCCGTCGGCTTGCAGAGCCGGTATTCAAGCGTGCCTGGCTTGGCAATTCTGCAGTTCAGGAGGGTGGTAGGCGCTGCAAATGCGAGACTGCTGCTGGCCAATAGGTAAGCAACGGCGACGCTGTACTTCGCTGCTTTGCGGATCATTGATTTGTCTCCCAAGGTTAACGAAATGCTAACGGAGACAATTCTTATATTAGCAACTAATTAATATGAAGAAATATTTGTGGATAGCCGGACGAGATCTTAATCTATAGTTAATTACGTAAGTATAAAATTTTACTAAAGCTCTAATAAAAAGCATGTTATTGTCCCGCCGCAAATAGAGGGGCTTACATATGATTCGTCTTATTGCTGCTGTTTTCGCTTTGTTTCTTTCTCTGCAATTTCAAGCCTTTGCGGGTCAGTTCCTGCCGGTCACGCGCAGTATCGGCGCGCCTGTCGGATTCGCGTCGGCCTGCGCCAAGTACAGGTGGCTTTGTCACAAGACCTCGTCGCATCAGGCCGGTGAGGGCGCCGGTGTGCCGTTGCTGCAAAAAGTCAACCGTGCCGTAAACGGACGGGTCATTCCGCAAAATGATGGTCCGCTGGCCGCAAATGGCGACGACTGGTCGCTGCCGACAGGCGGCCGCGGCGATTGCGAAGACTACGCGCTGCAGAAGATGAAGGATCTGATCGATGCCGGTTTCCCGGCGGACCGGCTGGCGCTGTCGGTGGTGATTGGCCCGCACGATCAGAATCACGTCGTGCTGATTGCCCGCACCGATGGCAGCGACTACGTGCTCGATAATCTGACGAATGCGGTGCGGCCCTGGCAGCGTACGCCTTACACCTTCCTGGCAACCCAGGATTTCCGGGCGCGATCGGTCTGGCGCGTGACGCTTGCAGGCCCTCGGGCGGGCGAGTTCTCCTGATCGCAATGCGGCCGGAAAGGCGTGCGTGGTGCACACGTCGTTAATGCTGGATTAATCGCAATGATGCCATTGTTTCCATGTTTGAGTGCGGTGCGCGAAGCGCGGAAGCTCGACTGGAGACATGATGAAGAAGATACTCATTTCGACCCTTGCGGCGGTCATCGCGGGAAGCGCCATGCTGGCGACCGCGCCGGCTTCCGTCGCTCAGGATTATGGATGGCAGCGGCGTGACCGCGGCTATTACCCGCCACCACCACCGCCGCGCCGCCGCCACCATGACAATACCGGTGCTGCGATTGCCGGTGGTCTGGCTGCAGGTGTGATCGGTGGCATGATCGGTGGCGCGATCGTCAATAACAGTGGTCCGCGCTATGTCGAGCCGCCACCGCCGCCTCCGCCGCGCTGCTGGTTCGAAGACCGCCGGGTACCCAACGCCTATGATGGCGGCTGGCATATGGAGAGCATGCGCGTCTGCCGCTGATCGCAGACAAGCCTCAAAAGAAAAGCGCGCCGTCAGGGCGCGCTTTTTTGTTTCCGACTGTCAAAAGAAATTGCTGGATCAGCGCCGGGGAAAGTCGTTCCAGCCCGAGGCGCGTGCCTTCGCAACCACCGTCTGCGCCTCGCGGCCGATGAACAAGATGCTGAAGATTGCGACGATCGTAATGATATCCCACATGGCCTGATCCCTCGTTTTGCGGCCCCGCCTCGGGGTCGCTCTATCCTGGCGCGACCGCCATCGCGCGTTTGGATGGCATAGTTATGATCGAAGGCCGCGTTTCAGGATATCGTGAGATTTGGGGATGCCCCGCCGAACGCGCAGCGGGGCATGGCATGACATCAGGCTATGCTCAGCTCTTCAGCTTCGCATTGCAGAGGCTGTAGTAACCGCCGCCTTTCTGGATCCACTTCAGACCGCCAAGCGAATTGCTGGCCTTGTCCTCGTTATAGGCGTCGACGCAGGTATGCATGCGTGCCTTGCCGGGTTTTTCGCTGGCATATTTCGTCGAGATCGCCGTCGGGAACTTGACGCCTGATGGAGCCGCCGTGGTGGGTTTTTCCGGCTCTTCGTTGGTGTTGAGCGAGACATCGGGCTCGGCGGTCGCGTCCGCGCCGCACTGTGCCTTGCGGAAGTCGTTCCACTTGACGCCCTTGGCCGAACCATCCGTCTGCGCGGACTTATACTTGGCGCTACATTCCTTCATCGTCAGTGCCGAAGCGGGCGTTGCCATGAAGGCGGTAGCGCCGAGAAACGCAAGCGAGGTCAGCAGAACTGCACGATTAAGCATTGGTCCATCCTCCGATTGTACCTTGTACGGGTAAACTATCGGTCCGGACGAAATTCTTAGTCAACGTGGCATTTCATCTCACCAACCATAAGTATAATTCCTGAAAATATTGAAGGTTGCACTTTCGTCTTCCTGGCTGGGCTGTCCTTTCCATCATGCGGCCGCGCCCTAGTTTCCTTTGGAACCGAAGGAGGGATGTTTCATGTCAGAGCAATCATGCGAGGGGATCACTGCGCCCCGCAAAGTGCTGCGCGGGCGCCCCTACAGCATCAGCGAATTCGCCCGCAAATACCGGCTCGACGATGAAGAGGCGAAACGGCTGTTCGAGAAATTCGGACCATCGGCGACCGAACTCGACCTACTGATGGCGGCCAAGCGCAAGCCGCCGCTCCCGGCGCCGGGTGTCCGCATGTGAGCCTGTCGCGTAAAGGCGCTTGCCTCTGCGGCGCCGTCCGCTACGTCATTGCCGGCGCGCCTTTGCTCTCCGGTCTGTGCCATTGCGCGGATTGCCGCAAGGAAAGCGGCTCCCTGTTTTCAGCCTTCGCCATCTGGCCGCGCGCTGCATTATCTTATTCGGGCACGGTCTCAGCCTTTGCGGGCCGCAGTTTCTGCCCGCTCTGCGGCGGCCGGCTTTTCTGTCTGACCGAAGACAAGGCCGCCCGCTTTCCGTGGCAATGCGCCTCTATCGCTAATCTCCGGTTCATCTTGCCTATGACTATCTAGGGCTGAACCGAGCAGATGCTCTTATATCTCTGTTTGAGGACTTTCATGAGCGATTCCGAATCTGGAACCGGCCCGAAACCGTCTGCCCCGCAAGCGCCCGGCCATGCCGATCTGGCAGCCGTTCTCGCCGCGTCGGGCAAGCAGCGCCGGTCCGGCCGGTGGCGCGGCAGGCTGCTGGCAGCGGTGGCAATCATTATCATCGGCGGCGGCGCGGCCTATTATTATGCCGGCCGCGGCGGCAACGAATACAGCTACACGACCCAGCCGGTGAAGCGCGGCGATCTGACGGTTCTGGTGACCGCGACCGGCTCCGTCCAGCCGACCGAGCAGGTCGATATATCGAGCGAGCTGTCCGGCACCGTCCGGGACGTCAATGTCGACTACAACAGCACCATCAAGGCAGGCGACGTGCTTGCCGTTCTCGACACCACCAAGCTGGAGGCTGACGCCAAAAGCTCGCGGGCGAAGCTGGCATCGGCACAGGCCAATGTCACCAAGGCCAGCGCCGATCTCGAATCGGCCCGTACCTCGCTGGATCGCGTGAAGAACCTCGTGCAGAGCAACGTCACCACCCGCCAGAGCCTAGACGACGCGACCTACAAATATGACTCCGCCGTCGCCGCCAAACAGATCAACGAGGCCGATGTGCTGTCTGCCGAGGCCGATCTCCAGCTTGCCGAGGTCAATCTGCAAAAGTCGCGTATCGTTTCGCCGATCGACGGCGTCATCCTGACCCGCTCCGTCGATCCCGGCGCGACGGTCGCCGCATCGCTGTCGGCGCCCGTTCTCTTCGTCATCGGCGGCGATCTGAAGAAGATGGAGCTGCAGGTCGATGTCGATGAGGCCGATGTCGGCCAGATCGCTGTCGGTCAGAAGGCGACTTTCACCGTCGATGCCTATCCGGACCGCACGTTCCCGGCTGAAATCGAGCAGATCCGCTTTGCCTCCGAGACCACCAACAATGTCGTCACCTACAAGGCGGTGCTGTCGGTCGACAATGCCGATCTTCTGCTGCGCCCCGGCATGACGGCGACCGCAGACGTGACGGTCGAGGCCGTCAAGAACACGCTGATGGTGCCGAATGCCTCGCTGCGCTATGCCCCGCCGGAAGCGGGCTCCGGCCGCAACCGCGGACTGCTCGGTCTCTTCCGTCCGCCGCGCATGGGGCCACGTTCGGGTGCCGGCGGTGAAGCGCTGACGGGAAACAAGCGCCGCATCTGGGTTCTCCGGGGCGAGCGGCAGGTACCCGTGGTGATCCAGGTCGGCTCCTCCGATGGCCAGTTCACACAGGCGGCGTCTGGCGACATCAAGGAAGGCGACGCGCTTGTGACCGACGCCACGGCGAAGACCCGGTAGGCGGCAGAGCGATGAGCAATCCGCCGCTTCTGGAATTCAAGCAGGTGTCGAAAGTCTACGGCGAGGGCGAGGCGGCAATCCGCGCGCTCGACCATGTCGACATGACGATCAATGCCCATGAGTTCGTCGCCATCATGGGCCCCTCGGGCTCCGGCAAATCGACGGCTATGAATATCCTCGGCTGCCTCGATGTGCCGACATCGGGCGACTATGTCTTTCAGGGCATCTCGACCGGCGGGTTCGATCGCAGCCAGCTGACACTGTTGCGGCGCCACATGCTGGGCTTCGTCTTCCAGGGTTTCAACCTGCTGTCGCGCACATCCGCTGTCGAGAATGTCGAGCTGCCGCTAATCTATCGCGGCATGCCGGCCGGCGAACGCCACGAGCGGGCCAGGGAAGCGTTGAAGCTGGTCGGCCTGTCTGGCCGTGAAAACCACAAGACTCAGGAGCTTTCTGGCGGCCAGCAGCAGCGCGTCGCCATTGCCCGCGCCATCGTCACCGAGCCGGCGCTGCTGCTCGCCGACGAACCGACCGGCAATCTCGACACCAGGACCAGCGTCGAAATCATGGATCTGATGACCCGGCTGAACCGGGAACAGGGGATCACCATCGTCATGGTCACGCACGAGCCTGACATCGCCGCCTATGCACAGCGGCTGCTGCGCTTCGTCGATGGCAAGCTCGAAACCGAAACCGTGCATCAGGCGAGGGCAGGCCATGTTTCTTGAGACGCTGAAGCTGGCACTGCGCGCCATCACCCGCAACATGCTGCGTTCGTTCCTGACGGTGCTCGGCGTGGTCATCGGCGTTGCCGCCGTCATCGCCCTTGTGACGATCGGCAACGGTACGACGGCCCAGGTCACCACTGAATTGCAGCGCCTCGGCACCAACATGCTGTTCGCAAGGCCCGGCCAGTTCGGTCCCGGACGCGCGAGTACCGAAGCGCGCCGCTTCACGGTCAAGGACGTCGAGGCGATCCGCGATCAGGTCGGCGGTCTGCGCGCTGTTGCCCCGCTCAACCAGACGACGGCGACGGTCATCTATGGTGGCCAGAGCCATTCAACCAGCGTCATGGGGACGACCAACGACTATTTCGTGGCGCAGGATTGGGACATGGCCCTTGGCCGCACGTTCGATGCCGCGGAGGAACGCGGCAGGGCGCGCTGCATTCTCGGCGAGACCGTACGCTCGCAGCTCTTCGGAGCCGCCGATCCGACCGGCCAGCAGATCCGCGTCGGCAAGGTCTCCTGCAGCGTCATCGGCGTTCTCGCCAAGCGTGGCCAGTCGGGCATGGGCAACGACCAGGATGATGTCGTCATCATGCCGGTGAAGGTCTACCAGCGCCGCATCGGCGGCAAGGCCAACGCCAACGTGCAGATGATCGTCATCTCGGCCCGAGACGGCGTTGCGACATCGAAGATCCAGGACGAGACGGAGAACCTGCTGCGTGAGCGGCGCAAGATCATTCCTGGCCGCGAGGACGATTTCAACGTCAACGACATGACGCAGATCGCCGAGGCGATGACCGGTACGACGACGCTGCTGACCGGCCTGCTCGGCGCGGTCGCGGCCATCAGCCTGCTCGTCGGCGGCATCGGCATCATGAACATCATGCTTGTTTCGGTCACCGAGAGGACCCGCGAGATCGGCATTCGCCTGGCGATCGGCGCGCTGGAAACGCAGGTGCTGATGCAGTTCCTCGTCGAGGCGGTGGCGCTGTCGCTCTTCGGCGGCATCACTGGCATCGTGCTCGGCATGGGGATCGGCTTCGTTTCGGTGACCCTACTCAAGGTTCCCTTCGTCGTCAGCCCGCTGATGATCGGCGTCGCCTTTGCCTTCTCGGCGGCGATCGGCATGATCTTCGGATATTTCCCAGCCCGCCGCGCCGCGCAGCTGAACCCGATCGAGGCGCTTCGTCACGAGTGAGGTGTCTTTGATTTGCCGTTCGCATCTGTGATCTTGTCATCGCCCGAAAGGCATGCAAGGGATGATATATCAGTAACTTGCAGCGGATCGCCTGATGCAGAACTCGCAAAGCCACCAATCCTATCTGGCGCTGGAGCACGCGATCGTCACGCTTGCGCTGAAGCCGGGTGCTCTGGTGACGGAACGGCAGCTGATCGACATGACCGGCCACGGTCGTACCCCGGTTCGCGAGGCGATCCAGAAGCTTGCCTGGCAGGGCCTGATCGTGGTGCGCCCGCGTGTCGGTTTGCAGATCGCCGAGATCGCGCCGGGTGATCATRCAAGCGTCATGCAGGTGCGCCGCGAACTGGAGCCGATTGCTGCCTCCCTCGTCGCCGAACATGCCGGTGACGACCATCGAATTGCTCTGGCGGCGTGCGAGAGCGCCATGCGGGCCTGCGCAGATAGCGGCGATCTCGCCGCCTTTTTCGCTGCCGACAAGGCTTTCGACGAAATCCTCGAGGAAGCCTGTCCCAACCAGTTCATCACCGCGGCGCTCGGCGCGGTACAGACGCATTCGCGCCGGATCTGGTACTCGACGGCCAATCCGTCGCGCATGGAGCGCTCCATCGCTCTGCATGCCGCCACGATTGAGGCGATCCGCGAGGCGCGCACCGATGAGGCGCGCGACACCATGGTGGTGCTGATCGACTATCTCAGCCAGAAATGAAAACGGCCCCGTTTCCGGAGCCGTTCGAAACAATCTGATGGGGCGTGTCAGCCGACGAAAGCACGCTCGATGACGAATTCGGCCGGCTTGCTGTTGGCGCCTTCTTCAAGGCCAGCCTTTTCCAGCAATTCCTTGGTGTCCTTCAGCATCGCAGAGGAGCCACAGATCATGCCGCGGTCGATGGCCGGATCGATCGGCGGAATGCCGAGATCGGTGAAGAGCTTGCCGGATTCAATCAGGTCGGTGATGCGGCCGGTGCGCTCGAAGTCCTCGCGGGTAACGGTCGCGTAGTGACGCAGCTTGTCACCGACGACTTCGCTGAGCAGTTCGTCGTTGCGGATCTCGTCAACGAGGTCGAAGCCGTATTTCAGTTCGGCGACGTCGCGGGTCGTGTGGGTGAGGATGACTTCCTCGAACTTTTCGTAGGTCTCAGGATCGCGGATCAGGCTGGCGAAGGGCGCAATGCCAGTGCCGGTCGAGAACATGTAGAGACGCTTGCCGGGGGTCAGTGCATCGAGAACCAGCGTACCGGTCGGCTTCTTGCGCATCAGCACCTGGTCGCCGGGCTTGATGCCCTGCAGATGCGAGGTCAGCGGACCATCGGGAACCTTGATCGAGAAGAACTCGAGTTCTTCGGCCCAGGCGGGGCTCGCGATCGAATAGGCGCGGAACACCGGCTTGCCTTCGACCATCAGGCCGATCATCGCAAACTCGCCGGAGCGGAAACGGAAGCCCTGCGGCCGGGTCATCGTGAAGCGGAACAGCCGGTCGGTATAATGCGTGACGCTCAGCACCGTTTCGGCATAGACGTTTGCCGGAATGGAGGAGGCGAAGTCTTCGGTCTTTGCAGGGGCGTTCATTTCGGTATCGGATCCCGTATTCATCGCACGATAATTCTATTGCGAGGCTGATATTACAAAACCACCGCAAATTAAAGGCAATCCATTCTCTGCCGCGTGCCAGCCGCGAAATATGCATGTCATTCTCATGATTCAATGCCCTGTGGGCTCTTTTCGCTTTTGATCTGGCGGAGCGGGGCAAAGGATGCATATTAGGGCCAAAACGCGCCCGGTAGTAATGGGGGCGGCAGGCGGTACGGGGAAACATGAAGATTTTCAATTACAAGCGCGTGCCCTATGCGGAGATGCGCGCCTTTTCCGTCCACATTCTGACGGCTTCCGGCTCGTTTCTGGCTTTTCTCGGTGTCGTCGCCGCTGCCGAGCATCGCTTCATCGATATGTTCTGGTGGCTGGGTCTGGCACTGCTCGTCGATGGTATCGACGGCCCGATCGCCCGCAAGGTCCGCGTCAAGGAAGTGCTGCCCAACTGGTCTGGCGATACGCTCGACAACATCATCGACTACGTCACCTACGTGCTGCTGCCAGCCTTTGCGCTCTATCAGAGCGGCATGATCGGCGAGCCCTGGTCTTTTGCCGCGGCCGGCATGATCGTCGTCTCCAGTGCCATCTATTATGCCGACATGGGCATGAAGACGGAGGAGTATTTCTTCTCCGGCTTCCCTGTCGTCTGGAACATGATCGTCTTCACATTGTTCGTCATGGATGCCAGCGCCTTGACCGCGATGATCGTTGTCACGGTTTCTGTGGTGCTGACCTTCCTGCCGATCAACTTCCTGCATCCGGTCCGCGTCAAGCGGCTGCGGCCGCTCAATCTCGGCGTCTTCTTCCTCTGGTCGGCGATCGGCATCTATGCGCTGCTGATGCATTTCAGCATTCCGCACTGGGCTGTTGTTCTCTTCATCATCAGCGGTATCTATCTCTATTGCATCGGCGCCGTGCTGCAGTTTTTCCCGGCGCTCGGAAAATCGGCATAAGGACAGGCACGATGGCACAGACGAAGGCAGTCGCATTCAGCCGCAACGGCGGACCAGAGGTTCTGGAATATGTCGATGTCGATCTGCCGCCGCCATCTGCAGGTGAAGTGCAGTTGAAGCATGCCGCAATCGGCCTGAATTTCATCGACGTCTATTTCCGCGATGGCACCTACAAGGCGCCGCATCTGCCCTTCGTTACCGGCAAGGAAGCCGCAGGAACGATCACAGCGGTCGGGCCCGGTCTCACCGATTTTGCCGTCGGCGACCGCGTTGCCTATGCCGGCGCGGACGGCGCTTATAGCGTCGAGCGCAATGTCGAGACGAAGCATCTCGTCAAGGTTCCCGACGGTGTCAGCCTGGAGACCGCGGCGGCGATGATGCTGAAGGGCATGACCGCCGAGTATCTCCTGAACCGAACCTTCAAGGTCGGCCCTGAAACAGTGCTGCTGTTTCACGCTGCTGCCGGCGGCGTCGGTCTGATTGCCGGGCAGTGGGCGAGGGCGCTTGGCGCAACGGTCATCGGCACGGCCGGTTCCGACGACAAGGTCAAGCTGGCGCTGGAATACGGCTATGACCACGTCATCAACTACAAGTCCGGAAACTTCCTCGACCGCGTGAAGGAAATCACCGCGGGCAAGGGCGTTGACGTCGTCTATGACTCCATCGGCCGCGACACCTTCCCGCAATCGCTCGACTGCCTGAAGCCGCGCGGCCTGTTCGTTTCCTTCGGCCAGTCCTCGGGCGCCATCGAGAACTTCACCATGTCGGCGCTGGCGCAACGGGGCTCGCTCTACGCCACCCGGCCGACGCTCTTCAGCTATATTGCGACACCGCAGGAGCTTAAGGATTGTGCAAACGCGCTATTTGCTGTTGTGCTGAGCAACAAAGTGCGTATCAATATCAATCAAACCTATCCGTTGCGTGAGGTGGGACGGGCTCACACGGATCTGGAAACAAGAAAAACGACTGGAACTACGCTGCTGATCCCATAGGGATTCCGTGCAAAAAGGACGGATCGGCAGAGAGAAATGAGGGGAACGTGTCGTCATCCAATGCGCCGTCGTCTGGTGCGTTACTGTCGGTCCAGAAGCTGACCAAGCATTTTGGCAGTTTTGCTGCCTGCAATGAAATCGACCTCGATATTGCGCCCGGCGAAATCCATGCATTGCTTGGGGAAAACGGTGCGGGAAAATCGACCCTGGTGAAAATGCTGTTCGGCGTGCTGGAGCCGACGGCAGGTCACATCCTCTGGCAAGGCAAGTCGGTCTCGATCGGCTCTCCCGGCGAAGCCCGTAATCTCGGCATCGGCATGGTCTTTCAGCACTTCTCGCTGTTTGAGGCGCTGACTGTTGCCGAAAACATCGCGCTTTCCCTCGCTGACACCATTCCGATCGGCAAGATCGCCGAAGAGGCGCGCACGCTGTCGGCAGCTTACGGTCTGCCGCTCGATCCGCATGCCCATGTTGCCGATCTCTCGGTTGGCGAGCGCCAGCGTATCGAGATTGTCCGCGCATTGCTGCAGAACCCCAAGCTGATCATTCTCGACGAACCGACATCAGTGCTGACGCCGCAGGAAGCCGACAAGCTGTTCGAAACGCTTTTCAAGCTCAAGGCCGAGGGCCGGTCGGTTCTCTATATCAGCCATCGTCTCGAGGAAGTGCAGCGCATCTGTGATCGCGCCACCGTCCTGCGCCACGGCAAGGTGACGGGTGCCTGCGATCCAAAGCAGGAGACGCCGGCATCGCTTGCCCGCATGATGGTCGGCAGCGATGTCGCAGCCGTCACCCACCCCGATCGCGGCAACAAGGGCGAAGTCCAGCTTGCTGTCACCAGCCTGTCTGTCGCCGCGCGCACGCCCTTCGCGATGCCGCTGAGGGACGTTTCGCTTGCGGTGCGTTCCGGTGAAATCCTGGCGATCGCCGGTGTTGCCGGAAATGGCCAGGGCGAGCTCTTCGATGCGCTGTCGGGCGAGTATCCGGTCTCCGAGCCATCGGCCGTCGTCATTCGCAGCAAGCCGGTGGGCAACGTCGGGATTACCGCGCGCCGCCTGCTGGGCGCAGGCTTCGTTCCCGAGGAACGCCACGGTCACGCGGCTGTCTCCGCCATGAAGCTTTCCGACAATCTCGTCCTGGCGCGCTGCCAGTCCGACCGCAAGTCGTTCCTCGGCGGCGGCTTTCTCGGCGTCATCCGCCACGGCGCGGTCAAGAATGCGGCTCGCCGCATCTCCGAAGCGATGGACGTGCGCAAGAGCGGCGAGGATCCCACAGCCGGATCGCTGTCGGGCGGCAATCTGCAGAAATTCATCGTCGGCCGCGAACTCGACCGCCAGCCGGCCGTGCTCGTCGTCAACCAGCCGACCTGGGGCGTCGATGCCGGTGCGGCAAGCCGCATCCGCCAGGCGCTTGTCGATCTGGCGCGCGCAGGTTCGGCCGTCATCGTCATCAGCCAGGATCTCGACGAGATCTTCGAGGTGGCAACCGAGATCGCCGTCATCTCCGAGGGACGTCTGTCGCCACCGTTCCCGGCAGGCGAACTGACGCGCGAAAAGATCGGCCTGCTGATGGGCGGCCTGCACGACAGCAAGTCCGCTGCGGAGGCCGCACATGCGCATTGAACTCGAAAAGCGCCCGCAGGTCTCGAAGCTATACGCTTTCGTCTCGCCGCTGCTGGCTTTGGCACTGACGCTGATCGCCGGTGCCATCATGTTTGCGATCCTTGGAAAGGATCCGATCCAGGCGCTAGACGCCTTCTTCATCGAGCCGCTGCTCGAGGTCTGGTCGCTGCATGAGCTGGCGATCAAGGCCGCACCGCTGATCCTGATCGCCGTCGGCCTGTCGGTCTGTTATCGCTCCAACAACTGGAATATCGGTGCCGAAGGTCAGTTCACGGTCGGCGCCATCACCGGCTCGATCCTGCCGATCGTCTTCACCGAATGGCATTCGCCGATGGTGCTGCCGCTGATGCTGATCATGGGCGCGATCGGCGGCGCTCTGTTTGCCGCGATCCCGGCGCTGCTGAAGGCACATTTCAATACCAACGAGATCCTGACATCGCTGATGCTGGTCTATATCGCCCAACTGTTCCTCGACTGGCTGATCCGCGGCCGCTGGCGCAATCCACAGGGCTTCAATTTCCCTGAGAGCGTCAGCTTCCCGCCGGAGGCGACGCTTCCGGCCATCTGGGAAGAATCCGGACGAGCCCACTGGGCCTTCATCTTCGCGATCGTGGCGGCAATTCTTGTCTGGTTCATGGTGAAATACACGCTGAAGGGCTTCGAGGTTGTCGTCCTCGGCCAGTCGGAACGGGCAGGGCGCTTTGCAGGATTTTCCTCGAAGCGGATGATCTGGTTCGGCTTCCTCTTCTCCGGCGCGCTTGCAGGCCTTGCCGGTATTTCGGAAGTCTCCGGCTCGATCGGCCATCTGCAGCCGGCGATCTCGCCGGGCTACGGCTTCACCGCAATCATCGTCGCTTTCCTTGGGCGCCTGAACCCGCTCGGCATCATTCTCTCCGGCCTGGTGCTGGCGCTGACCTATCTCGGCGGCGAGGCGGCGCAGCTCTCAATCGGCGTTTCCGACAAGGTGACGCGCGTCTTCCAGGGGCTGCTGCTGTTCTTCGTGCTCTCCTGCGACACGCTCATTTACTACAAGATCCGCATCATCTGGTCGCGGGTCCGGGGAGGTGCGGCATGAGCATCTTCGAAGCCATTCTGCTCACTGTCATCACCGCCTCCACACCGCTCGTCATCGCGGCACTCGGCGAACTGGTGGCGGAGCGCTCCGGCGTGCTGAACCTCGGCGTCGAGGGCATGATGATCATGGGTGCTGTCGCCGCCTTTGCCGGTGCGCAGTTGAGCGGTTCGCCCTATATCGGCCTGATCTGCGGCATCGCCGCCGGTGCGCTGTTCTCGTTGCTCTTCGGCTTCCTGACGCTGACGCTGGTCGCCAACCAGGTCGCGACAGGTCTGGCGCTGACCATCCTCGGCCTCGGTGTTTCAGGCATGCTCGGCGAATCCTTCGTCAGCGTCCCCGGTATCCGGCTGAGCCCGATCGTGTTCCCGTTCCTGTCTGACATTCCGGTGATCGGCTCGGTGCTCTTCCGCCAGGACCTGACTTTCTACCTGTCGATCGCACTGCTGATCGGTGTCAGCTGGTTCCTGTTCCGCAGCCGTGCCGGGCTGAAGCTGCGCGCCATCGGCGATAATCACGCCTCGGCCCATGCACTCGGCATCAATGTCATCAGAACCCGTTATCTCGCCGTCATCTTCGGCGGCGCCTGCGCCGGTCTGGCCGGTGCTCAGCTGTCGCTGGTCTATACGCCGCAATGGGTGGAGAACATGTCATCCGGGCGCGGCTGGATCACGCTGGCGCTGGTCGTCTTTGCCTCCTGGCGGCCGCTGCGCGTCTTTGCCGGCGGTTATCTCTTCGGCGCCGTGACGATCCTGCAGCTGCATGCCCAGGCCTTCGGCATTGGTATCCCGGCGCAGTTCCTGTCGATGCTGCCCTATGCGGCCACTATTGTGGTTCTCATCATCATTTCTCATAATCGGCGCACGACGTTGATCAACACGCCCGCGTCGCTTGGCAAAGCCTTCGTACCGGAGCGATAGAAGAACAAGAATCAGACGGGTTTCCGGAAATCTCTTCAAAACCAACAGGGGTCACCATGAAGAAAATAGCACTCGCACTCGCCGCTTCCGCTGCCGCGCTGATCAGCGTCGGCTCGGCTCAGGCTGCGGACAAGACCAAGATCTGCTTCGTCTATGTCGGTTCGCACACCGACGGCGGCTACTCGCAGGCACATGATCTCGGCCGCCAGCAGATCCAGAAGGAATTCGGCGACAAGATCGACACGCCTTACCTCGAAAACGTTCCGGAAGGTCCGGATGCAGAGCGCGCCATCGAGCGTCTCGCCCGTTCGGGCTGCAAGCTGATCTTCACCACCTCCTTCGGCTTCATGGATGCGACCGTCAAGGTTGCCGCCAAGTTCCCGGATGTGAAGTTCGAGCACGGCACCGGCTACAAGTCCGGCCCGAATCTCGCGACCTACAACTCGCGCTTCTATGAAGGCCGTTACATC
Source organism: Rhizobium sp. 05N430 (assembly GCF_056396985.1). Lineage (NCBI taxonomy): Bacteria > Pseudomonadati > Pseudomonadota > Alphaproteobacteria > Hyphomicrobiales > Rhizobiaceae > Rhizobium > Rhizobium sp. 05N430. The sequence continues at coordinate 220,438 of NZ_JBFTMO010000008.1, forward strand.
CTCGGCCAGATCGCCGCCAAGACGTCGAAGAAGCACGGCGCGGCCTACATCGCTTCCTTCCCGATCCCTGAAGTCGTGATGGGTATCAACGCTTTCGAACAGGGCGCAAAGTCCGTCGATCCGAGCTTCAAGCTCAAGGTCATCTGGGTGAACACCTGGTTCGACCCGGGCAAGGAAGCCGACGCTGCCAAGGCGATGATCGACCAGGGTGTCGATGTTCTGACCCAGCACACCGACACGACCGCGCCGATGCAGGTTGCCGAAGAGCGCGGCATTCACGCTTTCGGTCAGGCATCCGACATGATCGCAGCCGGCCCCAAGGCGCAGCTGACGGCAATCGTCGATACCTGGGGCAACTACTACTCCAAGCGCGTGCACGCGCTGCTCGACGGCACCTGGAAGTCCGAGCAGAGCTGGGATGGTCTGAAGGATAACATCCTGAAGATGGCGCCCTACACGAACATGCCGGATGACGTGAAGAAGATGGCCGAGGAAACCGAAGCCAAGATCAAGTCCGGCGAGCTGCATCCCTTCACCGGTCCGATCAACAAGCAGGACGGTACGCCGTGGCTCAAGGCTGGCGAAAAGGCTGACGACGGCACGCTGCTTGGCATGAACTTCTATGTCGAGGGCGTCGACGACAAGCTGCCGCAGTAATATCTGGCCGCAACTTTTGCGATTGCGAAAGGCGCTCCGAAAGGGGCGCCTTTTTTTGCTGCAGCGCATGCTAAAATGTCCATTTACAAAAGTAATACTATATGATTTTTTGAACCTGCCGCGAGGAGCGGCAATTGGGAGAGACAATCATGAAATTGAAAACTGCACTTTTGAGTGCCACGGTTTTGGCTGCCTGCATGTTCGGTTCGGCCAACGCGGCCCAGCTCGTCGTCGGCTTTTCGCAGATCGGCTCGGAGTCGGGCTGGCGTGCGGCGGAGACGACCGTCACCAAGCAGGAAGCCGAGAAGCGTGGCATCGACCTGAAGTTCTCCGATGCTCAGCAGAAGCAGGAAAACCAGATCAAGGCGATCCGCTCCTTCATCGCACAGGGCGTTAATGCCATCCTTCTCGCACCGGTTGTCGAAACCGGCTGGGACGACGTTCTGAAGGAAGCCAAGGAAGCCGAAATCCCGGTCATCCTTCTCGACCGCACGATCAAGGCTCCGGATGACCTCTATCTGACGGCTGTGACATCGGACCAGATCCACGAAGGCAAGGTTGCCGGCGACTGGCTCGTCAAGAATGTCGGCGACAAGAAGTGCAACGTCGTCGAGCTTCAGGGCACAACCGGCTCCTCGCCGGCGATCGCCCGCAAGAAGGGCTTCGAGGAAGCCATTGCCGGCCACAAGAACTTCAAGATCGTCCGCAGCCAGACGGGTGACTTCACCCGTGCCAAGGGCAAGGAAGTCATGGAAAGCTTCCTGAAGGCTGAAAATGGCGGCAAGGATATCTGCGCCCTCTACGCCCATAACGACGATATGGCCGTCGGCGGCATCCAGGCGATCAAGGAAGCCGGGCTGAAGCCAGGCAAGGACATCCTCGTCGTCTCGATCGACTCGGTTCCGGATATCTTCACGGCGATGGCCGCAGGTGAGGCCAACGCGACCGTCGAGCTGACGCCGAACATGGCAGGCCCGGCCTTCGAGGCCCTCGACGCCTACCTGAAGGACAAGAAGGCACCGCCGAAGTGGATCCAGACGGAATCGAAGCTCTACACCCAGGCTGACGATCCGAAGAAGGTCTACGAGTCCAAGAAGGGTCTCGGTTACTGATCGGCACTGAACCCGCACCGGCCCATCATGGGCCGGTGCGGACCTGCCTCTGCACGCGGGACATCATGTCCCGCGCCTGCAACGGCAAGACGGCTGAATATCAGGAAAAGACCGGACCATGATTCACGATTTCGAGAACGTCCTCGTCGCGTCAGGCATATCGAAATTCTTCCCCGGCGCGGTAGCGCTGGACAAGGTTGATTTCACGCTGCGCAAGGGCGAAGTGCATGCGCTGCTCGGCGAAAACGGGGCAGGCAAGTCGACGCTGATCAAATGCATGACGGGCGCCTATCGCCGCGACGAAGGCACGCTGACCCTCGACGGCAACCACATCGATCCTGCCGATACGCTGGCAGCTCAAAAGCTCGGCATCGGCACCGTCTATCAGGAGGTCAACCTCCTCGCCAATCTCAGCGTCGCGGAGAACCTGTTTCTCGGCCGCCAGCCGCGCCGCTTCGGCATGCTGGATAACCGCGCCATGAACCGCCAGGCGCGCGACCTGCTGGCACAATACGGTCTTACCATCGACGTCACCGCACAGCTCGATCGCTTCTCGGTCGCCGTGCAGCAGGTCATCGCCATTGCCCGCGCCGTCGATCTCTCAGGCAAGGTCCTGATCCTCGACGAGCCGACCGCCAGCCTGGACACCCAGGAAGTGGCGATGCTCTTCGGCATCATCAAGAACTTGAAGGAGCGGGGACTAGGCATTGTTTTCATTACCCACTTCCTTGAGCAGGTTTATGAGATCAGTGATCGCATCACCGTGCTGCGCAACGGCAAGCTGGTCGGCACCCGCGACAAGACGGACCTGCCGCGGCAGGGGCTGATCTCGATGATGCTCGGCCGCGAACTGGCCCATGCCGAAGAGGCCGCCAAGGAGCGCAGCATCGCCGCCGGCGCCGTCAAGTATCACTTCGAAGGCTATGGCAAGCGCGGCAAGGTGAAGCCCTTCGATCTCGATGTGCGTGTCGGGGAAGTCGTCGGCATCGCTGGTCTCCTCGGATCCGGCCGCACCGAGACTGCGGAATTGCTGTTCGGCATCGAGAATGCTGATAGCGGCAAGGCCGAAGTTGACGGCAAGCCGGTAGCGCTGGCCAACCCGAGGGCGGCGATCCGCCATGGCTTCGGCTTCTGCCCGGAGGATCGCAAGACCGATGGCATCATCGGCGACCTGTCGATCCGCGAGAATATCGCGCTCGCGCTTCAGGCCCGCCGCGGCTGGGCGAGGCCGCTCTCCCGCAGCGAGCAGAATGCGCTGGCCGACCAATATATCAAGGCGCTGGATATCCGCACCACGGATCGAGAGAAGCCGATCCGGCTGCTGTCAGGGGGGAACCAGCAGAAGGCCATTCTGGCGCGCTGGTTGGCCACCAATCCGGATTTCTTGATCCTCGACGAGCCGACACGCGGTATCGATGTCGGCGCCCATGCAGAGATCATCCGGCTGATCGAAGAGCTCTGCGCCAAGGGCATGTCGCTGATCGTCATTTCATCCGAACTGGAAGAGCTCGTCGCCTACAGCTCGCGCGTCATCGTGCTGCGTGACCGCGAGCATATTGCCGAGCTGACAGGCGACCGCATAACCGCATCCGGCATCGTCGATGCCATCGCTGCGGCTGACAAGAAAACGGAGGATGCATGAGTTCCTCGCTGAAGGCGCTTGCCATACGCCTGGCGCCGCAATTGATTGCGCTTGCTGTCATTCTTTTGTTGAATTTCATCATGTTCCCGCAATTTTTTAATGTCGTTATTCAAAATGACCGCCTCTATGGCAGTTTGATCGATGTGCTGAACCGCGGGGCGCCGGTGGCGCTGCTGGCGATCGGCATGACGCTCGTGATCGCCACCAAGGGGATCGATCTCTCGGTCGGCGCCGTCATCGCCATCTGCGGCGCGGTCGCGGCTTCCTCGATCGTCTCAGGAAACTCGCTCGGCTATACGCTGGTTGCGGCCCTTGTCGTCGGTCTGCTGTGCGGGGTCTGGAATGGCTTCCTCGTTGCCGTCCTCAACATTCAGCCGATCATCGCCACACTGGTGCTGATGGTCGCCGGACGCGGCATCGCCCAGCTGATCACCGAAGGGGTGATCATGACCTTCAACGATCCCGGCCTGATCTTCTTCGGCAGCGGCTCCTTCGCCTTCCTGCCGATGCCCGTCGTCATCTGGCTGGTGGCCGGGGCGATCGTGATCGCGCTGGTTCGCCGCACCGCTCTTGGCATGCTGGTTGAAGCAGTTGGCATAAACCACAGAGCGAGCACGCTTTCCGGCGTTCGCACGCCCGTCTTGTTGATGGCCGTCTACATGCTGAGCGGCCTTTGCGCTGCCATCGCCGGGATCATCGTTGCCGCCGATATCAAGGGCGCGGATGCCAACAATGCCGGGCTCTGGCTGGAGCTCGATGCCATCCTGGCAGTCGTCGTCGGCGGCAATTCGCTGCTCGGCGGGCGGTTCAGCATTCTCGGTTCGCTGATCGGCGCGATGATCATCCAGTCGGTCAACACAGGCATCCTGCTGTCGGGCTTCCCGCCGGAGTTCAACCTCATCATCAAGGCGGTGATCATCCTGGTGATCCTGATCATTCAGTCGCCGGCGCTGCAGTCTGCCGCCGTCTTCTTCAGCCGCAAGTCCAGAGCGGAGCAGCCGAAATGAATTCCCGATACCTGCCGCTGCTCGCGACCATCGTCATCTTCATCCTGGCCTATGCGGCCTGTGCGCTGCAGTACCCCAACATGCTGTCGACGCGCGTTGCCGGAAACCTTCTGACCGACAACGCCTTCCTTGGCATCGCCGCCGTCGGCATGACCTTCGTCATCATTTCCGGTGGTATCGATCTGTCAATCGGTTCGGTCATCGCCTTCACCGGCGTCTTCCTCGCCGTCATCCTGCGCGACACCTCCATTCACCCGCTGCTCGCCTTCGTGCTGGTGCTTGTTATCACCACCGTCTTCGGCGGGCTGATGGGCGCGGTGATCCACTATCTGAAGATGCCGCCCTTCATCGTCACGCTCGCCGGCATGTTCCTGGCGCGCGGCATGTCCTATGTGCTGTCGATCGACAGCATCCCGATCGAGCACGACTACTATTCGACGCTGACCAGCATCTACTACCGCCTACCGGGCGGCGGACGTCTGACGCTGATCGGCGGCATCATGCTCATCGTCTTCATCGCCGGCATCTTCGTCGCCCACCGCACCCGCTTCGGCGCCAACGTCTATGCGCTTGGCGGCGGAGTGCAGACGGCCGAGCTGATGGGGGTTCCGGTCGCCAAGACGACCATCCAGATCTATGCGCTTTCAGGCTTTCTCGCGGGCCTATCCGGAATCGTTTTTTCTCTCTATACCTCGGCCGGTTATTCCCTTGCAGCGGTAGGCGTCGAGCTCGATGCCATCGCAGCGGTCGTCATCGGAGGGACGCTGCTGACTGGGGGTGCAGGATTTGTAGCAGGGACCTTCATCGGTCTCCTGATACAGGGGCTCATTCAGACATACATCACCTTCGACGGGACCCTGTCGAGCTGGTGGACGAAGATCTTGATCGGGCTTCTGCTCTTTGCATTCATTCTGATGCAGAAGGCCATTCTGTTCCTTTCCAGCCTGAACAAGAGGTATGCCTGACGGAGGACGTGTTGCTTGCGCAACAGAATGATTGATACCCGCAGAACGGGGCGGAAGACACGGACAAGCCACGCACAGGTCGTGGACGAGCTTGGCAGGGCCATGGTCGCCGGAACATATCCGGTCGGCTCGATCCTGCCCGGCGACGTGGAGCTCGCCCAGCGCTTCAAGGTTTCCCGCACGGTGCTTCGCGAAACCATGAAGACGCTTGCCGCCAAGGGTATGGTCGTTGCCAAGGCGCGCGTCGGAACGCGTGTGACGGAGAAGAACCTCTGGAACATGTTCGACAGCGAGATCATCGCCTGGCACTTCGATAACGGCGCCACCGAAGAATTCCTGCTGCAGCTCTACGATATCCGCCTTGCATTCGAGCCCTTCGCGGCTGGCCTCGTCGCCGAGCGCGCCACCGGCGATGACATCGCGCATCTGCGTGAGCTTGCGCTGGTCATGGCCGAACCCGGCCACACCACCGAGAGCTTGGCGCTTGCCGACCTCCGGTTCCATCTGGCGGTGGCTGATGCATCGCACAATCCCTTCCTGCGCACGCTCGGCAGCCTGATCGAGGCAGCCCTTGTCGGCATGTTCCGCATCAGCACGCCGCCATCGCAGAACGGCTTTTCGAATATCGCCGATACCCATATGCGGATCGTCGATGCGATCGCCGCCGGCGATGTCGCCGGTGCCCGCAAGGCGATGGAAGACGTCATCATCGATGGTCGCGATCACGTCCACGAAGCCTTCCTGACGATGAACCGCGCCTCGGCCTAGCGGCGTAATCCATTTTTCATCTTTGTCGCCGCTTCGCCTTGCTGCTATGTCACAGCAAAAGCGTCGAACAACGGATTCCCGGAGCCTGCATATGGAACGCACCTGCCTTGCCGTCATCCTCGCCGCCGGTGACAGCACCCGCATGAAGTCTTCGAAGTCGAAGGTTCTGCATCCGGTGGCCAACCGGCCGATGATCGCCCATGTGGTCGATGCCGTGTCGAAGGCCGGCATTTCGTCGGTCGCGCTCGTCGTCGGCCGCGATGCCGACGAAGTGGCAAAAGCCGCATCGGTCAGCGGCGTTGCCGTCGAGGCGCATCTGCAAAAGGAGCGGCTTGGCACCGGTCATGCGGTGCTCGCTGCCCGCGAGGCGATCGCCCGCGGCTATGACGACATCCTAGTCACCTATGGCGATGTTCCGCTGCAGACCGATGGGCCGCTGAAGGCGGCGCGTCAGGGGCTCGCCGATGGCAGCGACATCGTCGTCATCGGCTTCCATACCGATAAGCCGACAGGCTATGGTCGTCTGCTGGTCAAGGACGGCGAACTCATTGCCATCCGCGAAGAGAAGGACGCGACCGATGCCGAGCGCACCGTAAACTGGTGCAACAGCGGCCTGATGGCCATCAACGGCCGCAAGGCGCTGGATCTGCTTTCCCGGATCGGCAACAGCAATGCCAAGGGCGAATACTATCTGACCGACCTCGTCGAGATCGCCCGTTCGCTGGGCGGCCGGGTCACGGCTGTCGATGCGCCGGAAGTCGAGATGACCGGCTGCAACAACCGCGCCGAGCTCGCTAACATCGAGCGCCTCTGGCAGGAGCGCCGCCGCCACGAACTGATGCTGTCAGGCGTGTCGATGATTGCGCCTGAAACCGTCTTCCTGTCGCATGACACAGTGATCGGCCAGGATGCGTTGATCGAACCGAACGTCATCTTCGGACCCGGTGTGGCGATCGACAGCGGCGCCGTCATTCACGCCTTCTCGCATATCGAGGGTGCCCATGTCAGCGCCGGCGCCACGGTCGGCCCGTTTGCACGCCTGCGCCCAGGCGCCGATCTCGGCGAAGGCTCGAAGGTCGGCAATTTCTGCGAAGTGAAGAATGGCAGGATCGCCGAGGGCGCCAAGGTCAACCATCTGACCTATATCGGCGACGCCGTCGTCGGCGCTCACACCAATATCGGGGCGGGGACCATCACCTGCAACTACGACGGGGTGAACAAGCACGAGACCAGGATCGGTGCCAACGCCTTCATTGGGTCGAACAGTTCGCTGGTTGCACCTGTCCGGATTGGGGATGGCGCCTACATTGCGTCCGGCAGCGTCATCACCGATGATGTTCCGGACGAAGCGCTTGCATTTGGACGTGCGCGCCAGGAAATAAAGCCGGAGCGTGCGAAGGTTTTGCGCGAGCGGGCGCTGGCGATCAAGGCTCAAAAGAAGGCCAAGGGCTGAGTTACGGCCCGAAATCCAAAGTGACCGCCTGACCGATTGAGAAATAAGAATAAATCGATAGGAGTGGCGTCACTATTTCGAAGCGGTTGGGGATAATTTCATGTGTGGTATTGTTGGGATCGTCGGTAGCAAGCCGGTTGCCGGGCGTTTGGTCGATGCGCTGAAGCGCCTGGAATACCGGGGCTATGACTCGGCCGGTGTCGCCACGGTGCATGACGGCGTGATGGATCGCCGCCGGGCCGAGGGCAAACTTTTCAATCTCGAGAAACGCCTTGATTCGGAGCCGCTCGACGGCATTGTTGGCATCGCTCACACCCGCTGGGCAACGCACGGGGTTCCGAACGAGACCAACGCCCATCCGCATTTCGTCGGCGGCGTCGCCGTCGTTCATAACGGCATCATCGAAAACTTCTCGGAAATTCGCGATCACCTGACCGCTGAAGGTTCGGTCTTTGAAAGCCAGACCGATACCGAGGTCATCGCCCACCTGATGGCGAAATATCTGCGCGAAGGCCTGCAGCCGCAGGCAGCACTGCTGAAGATGCTGAACCGCGTCACTGGTGCCTTCGCGCTGGCGGTGATGCTGAAGGATCATCCAAACACGATCATGGCTGCCCGCTCGGGCCCGCCGCTCGCCATCGGTCACGGCAAGGGCGAGATGTTCCTGGGGTCGGATGCCATTGCGCTATCTCCCTTCACCAGCGAGATTACCTACCTCGTCGACGGCGACTGCGCGATCATCAGCCGCGACGGCGCGACGATCCTCGATTTCAGCGGCAACGTCGTAAAGCGCCCGCGCCAGATTTCCCAGGCGACGGCCTATGTCGTCGACAAGGGTAATCACCGCCACTTCATGGAGAAGGAAATCTACGAGCAGCCGGAGGTCATCTCCCACGCGCTTAGCCACTACGTAAACTTCGCCGACAACACTGTTGGCGCCAACGCCGCAGGTATCGATTTCAAGTCGGTCAGCAGTCTGGCTATCTCCGCCTGCGGCACGGCCTATCTTGCCGGCCTCGTCGGCAAATACTGGTTTGAGCGCTACGCGCGCCTGCCCGTCGAGATCGACGTCGCCTCGGAGTTCCGCTACCGCGAAATGCCGCTGCAACCGACACAGGCCGCGCTCTTCATCTCCCAGTCAGGCGAGACCGCCGATACGCTGGCATCGCTGCGCTACTGCAAGGAAAACGGACTGAAGATCGGCGCTGTCGTCAACGTCCGGGAATCGACGATTGCCCGCGAATCCGATGCCGTCTTCCCGATCATGGCCGGTCCGGAAATCGGCGTTGCCTCGACCAAGGCCTTCACCTGCCAGCTGGCCGTGCTTGCCTCGCTGGCACTCGGCGCCGCCAAGGCTCGTGGCACGCTGACCGCCAAGGACGAAAAGGAGCTCGTCAAGCATCTGGCTGAGATGCCGCGCATCATGAGCCGCGTGCTGAACCTCATCCAGCCGCAGATGGAGAGCCTTTCCCGCGAACTCTCGAAGTGCCGCGACGTGCTCTATCTCGGCCGTGGCACCAGCTTCCCGCTGGCGATGGAAGGCGCGCTGAAGCTCAAGGAAATTTCCTATATCCACGCCGAAGGCTATGCGGCGGGCGAACTCAAGCATGGGCCGATCGCACTGATCGACGAGAACATGCCGGTCATCGTCATCGCCCCTTATGACCGCTTCTTCGACAAGACGGTCTCCAACATGCAGGAAGTAGCAGCCCGCGGCGGCCGTATCATCTTCATCACTGACGAGGCCGGTGCCGGCGCCTCGAAGCTGCCGACCATGGCTACCATCACCCTGCCGAACGTCGATGAGATCATCGCCCCGATGATCTTCTCGCTGCCGATCCAGCTGCTCGCCTATCACACGGCCGTCTTCATGGGCACCGATGTCGATCAGCCGCGCAACCTTGCCAAGTCGGTCACGGTGGAGTGAACCTGGAAATCCCCGGACGAGGCTTGTCCGGGGAACCGAATTCTGGCAGCTTCGTTTCGAAGGTACGGGGGAGCGCCGGATCACGAAAGCCGATAGTCTCAAGGGAGCTCATCGCCAGCAATGACGAACAAGATTCCCCGTTTGCCGATTGCAACGCGCATCAGAAACAACTTCCTCGCGGGCCTCATCATCTGCGCGCCGATCGCTATTACCCTGTGGCTGACATGGTCTGTCGTGCGCTGGGCCGACAGCTGGGTGAAACCCTATATTCCGGCCCGTTATGATCCGGACAGCTATCTGAATTTCGCGGTCCCGGGCTCCGGCCTGCTGATCGCGATGATCTTCATCACCATCATCGGTTTTCTCGGCAAGAACCTGATCGGCCAGACGATCGTGCAGTTCAGCGAATCGCTGGTGCGCCGAGTGCCGCTGGTGCGCAGCATCTACAAGAGCGTGAAGCAGATCTTCGAGACGGTGCTCAAGGAGCGCAGCAACTCCTTCAAGAAGGTCGGGCTGATCGAATATCCAAGCGCCGGGCTCTGGTCTCTCGTCTTCATCGCCACCGACGCCAAGGGCGAGATCGCCTCGAAGTTCAATGCCATGGGCAAGGACATGGTCAGCGTCTTCCTGCCGCCGACGCCGGTGCCGACCGCCGGCTTCCTGATCTTCGTGCCGCGAGAAAAGATCGTCGTGCTGGATATGAGTGCCGAGGATGGCGCCAAGCTTCTTATATCAGGCGGCCTGGTCACGCCCGAACATCTGCCGGTTATCCCGGGTGCCGAGCCGCAGCCGAACGTCAAGCCGAAGCTCTCAGCCCGCGTGAAGAAAGCGGATCGCCTCATCGCGCCGGAATAGATAGAGCAGGGTGCGGACCGCCTGTCCGCGCTCGGTGGTCAGTTCCGGATCCCGCTCGATCAGATAGGCCGCGTCCTTCCGGGCAATCTCCAGCAGGTCGGCATGCGCCTCTAGGCTGGCGATGCGAAAGCCCGGCGTTCCAGATTGCCGTGTGCCGAGCAATTCACCTTCACCGCGCAGCTTCAGATCCTCCTCGGCGATGCGGAAGCCATCCTCTGTTTCCCGCATGATCGTCAAGCGCGCGTGCCCTGTCTCGCCGAGCGGCCCCTTGTAGAGCAGGATGCAGGTGGACGCCTCGTCGCCGCGCCCAACACGGCCGCGCAGCTGGTGCAGCTGCGCAAGCCCGAAACGCTCGGCATGCTCGATCACCATGATCGTCGCGTCAGGAACATCGACGCCGACTTCGACCACGGTTGTCGCCACCAGCAACCGGATCTCGCCGTTCTTGAACGCCATCATCACGGCATCCTTTTCCGGCCCGCTCATGCGCCCGTGGATCAGTCCGATACCGGGGCCGAGTGCCGAGGTCAGTGTCGAATGCCGCTCTTCGGCGGACATCAGGTCCAGCTCTTCGGATTCTTCCACCAGCGGGCAGATCCAGTAAGCTTTCTTGCCCTCGGCCAACGCACTCTTCAGCCGCTGGACGATGTCGCCGGTGCGTTCGTTGGGAATGGTGATTGTCTGGATCGGCTTGCGCCCCGCCGGCTTCTCGGTGAGCTTCGAGACATCCATGTCGCCGAAGGCGGCGAGCACCAGCGTGCGCGGAATGGGGGTCGCGGTCATGACCAGCATATGCGGCGAGATTCCCTTGGCGGTCAGCCGCAGACGCTGGTGAACACCGAAGCGATGCTGCTCGTCGACAACCGCCAGCATCAGGTTCTTGTAGCTGACGCTGTCCTGGAAGAGCGCATGCGTGCCGATGATGATCTGAGCCTCGCCGGAGGCAATGCGCTCAAGAATGTCCTCGCGCTCGCGCCCCTTGGTGCGGCCCGTCAGCACCTCGATGCGAAGACCGGCAGCCGCGCCGAATTTCGAGATCGTCGCATGGTGCTGCCGCGCCAGGATTTCCGTCGGTGCCATCAGCACCGCCTGACCGCCGCTCTCAATGACCGCCGCCATCGCCAGTAGCGCCACGAGCGTTTTGCCGGAGCCGACGTCGCCCTGCAAAAGGCGCAGCATGCGGTCTTCGCTCGCCATATCCTTAAGCACTTCGGCGATTGCCTGCGTCTGGCTCCCTGTTCGAGAAAATGGCAGAGACTGCAATATCTTGCCGCTGATTTCTCCAGTAACACTTACGGGCTGACCGGAGACTTTCCGCAATCGTTGCCGGACAAGGCTCAGCGACAGCTGGCCAGCCAGAAATTCGTCATAGGCAAGGCGCCGGCGCGCAGGTGCTTGCGGATCGATATCGGCCGCATCCTGCGGTTCGTGCAGCATGTGGAAGCTGTCGCGAATGGTCGGCAGGGCCTGCTTCTGCGTCAGGGCCAAATCGATCCACTCCGGAAGTTCGGGCATGCGCGGCAAGCCGGCTTCGATGATCTTGCGTAGGGTCTTCGGCGATAGTCCCGCGGTCAGCGGATAAACAGGCTCGACCAGCGGCAGGTTCTCGGCCTCGCTCGCCTTCACGATATAATCGGGATGCACCATCGTCGCCCGGCCGTTGAACCAGTCGACCTTGCCGCTGACGGTGACTTCTTCGTCGAGCGGCAGCTGCTTTTCCAGCCAGTTGGCCTGCCCGCGGAAGAACACGAGGCCAAGCTCGCCGGTCTCGTCATGCAGGAACACCCGGTAGGGAATATTGCTCTTGCCGCGCGGTGGCGCCTGATGCCGGTCGACCCGCCCGTTGATCGTCACGATCGCCCCCTGCGGCGCCCGTGCGATGCCCGGCTGATTGCGCCGGTCGACGATTGAAGACGGCGCATGAAACAGCAGATCGACGATCCGCGTATCCTCGGGCGTCTCGCGGCCGAGCAGCTTGACCAGCAGTTCCGCGATCTTCGGACCAACGCCTGCAAGAGCCGAAACGGGAGAAAACAGCGGATCGAGAATGGTAGGACGCATGGCGGCAAAATGCGATGAACAATAGGGCCTTGGCAAGGCTGACAACGCGCTTTCGAGGGGCTATAGAGGCGCATCAACAGGAAGGTACTGCCATGACAGGTGTGACACTCTCGAGCGCCGGGCTTGATCCGCGCCGCCGCCGGATCTTGTTCCGTTGCTGGCACCGGGGGCTGCGCGAAATGGATCTGGTCTTCGGCCAGTTCGCCGAATCCGAGATCGCCACGCTCTCGGACGCCGAACTCGATGAGCTCGAGACCATCATGGGCGAGGAAGACAACGATCTGGTGCGCTGGGTGATGGGAACCTGGCCGGTACCGGAGCGTTTCCAGACGCCGATGTTCCAGCGCATCGCCGCCTTCAAGCCGGACTTCGAATATCCCGCCGATACCGCCTCCAGGAAACCGGAATGATTTCAGGATTTGACGCAAAGAAGCTCGCAGCCGCCGCCGAGCCGCTGACGATCGGCAACGTGCCTGCGGGCATGGAGCCGATGTTGCTCGCCGAACTGGCGCGCGCCGGCCGCCCGGTCGCCTATGTGCTTTCGGACGGCCATCGGATGGCCGATCTGGAACAGATGCTGAGCTTCGTTGCGCCCGATATCCCGGTACTCACGCTGCCTGCCTGGGACTGTCTGCCGTATGACCGCGTCTCGCCAAGCGCCGATACCTCGGCACGCCGTCTGGCGGCGCTGAGCGGTCTGATCGCGCATCAGAAGAAGCCGCATGCGGCGATCGTTCTCGTCACCGTCAATGCGATGCTGCAGAAGGTCGCGCCGCAGGATGTGATCGAAAGCCTGGCCTTTTCGGCGCGTCCCGGCAACCAGGTCCGCATGTACGACATCGCCGGCCGCCTGGAGCGCAACGGCTTCGATCGTGTCGCGACCGTGCGCGAAGTCGGCGAGTATGCCGTGCGCGGCGGCATTCTCGATGTTTTCGTTCCGGGTTCGGAAGAGCCGGTACGCCTCGATTTCTTCGGCGATACGCTCGAAAGCATCCGCAGCTTCGATCCGGCCAGCCAGCGGACGACGGGGCAGGTGCGCTCGCTCGATCTCAATCCGATGAGCGAGGTGACGCTGACCCCGGATACGATCAGCCGCTTCCGTAAGAATTATCTCTCGTCCTTTGGTGCCGCGACCCGCGACGATGCGCTCTATCTGGCCGTCTCCGAAGGCCGCCGCTATCCGGGCATGGAACACTGGCTGCCGCTCTTCTATGACAAGCTCGAGACCGTCTTCGACTATCTGAAGGGCTTCCAGCTCGTCACAGACCATACGGTTCGTGAAGCCGCCGAAGAGCGCTCCAAGCTGGTCCTCGACTATTACGATGCCCGTCTCAGTTCCGGCCAGCCAGCCAAGGGCATGTCTCAGGGCACGCCCTACAAGCCTGTTACCCCCGGCCAGCTTTATCTCGACAGCAAGACCTTCGCGGCAACGCTGGATGCATTCAACGCCATCCGTATGTCGCCCTTCAACGAGCATGAGGGCGAAGCGCGCCGCGTCGTCAACATCGACGCCCGCCAGGGCGAGCGCTGGGCGCGCTCCAACGCTGAAGGCGCCGGTAATGCCGAGCGCGTCAACGTCTTCGACGTCGTCGTCAAGCATATCGCCGACAAACGCGCCGGCGGCGCCAAGGTGCTGATCACCGCCTGGACGGAAGGCTCGCTGGAGCGGCTCCTGCAGGTGTTGAACGAGCATGGGCTGGAACGCGTCAAGCCGATCGAGGCGCTGAAGGACATCGGAAGTCTTGCGAAGGGCGAGGCGGCCGCGGCCGTCTTCAGCCTGGAAGCCGGTTTCGAGACCGGCGATCTGATCGTTATCGGTGAGCAGGATATTCTCGGCGACCGCATGGTGCGCCGCTCGAAGCGCCGCAAGCGCGCCGCCGATTTCATCTCGGAAGTGGCGGGCCTCGACGAAGGCTCGATCGTCGTTCACGCCGAGCACGGTATCGGCCGTTTCATCGGCCTCAGAACCATCGAGGCCGCCGGCGCGCCGCATGCCTGCCTCGAGCTGCAATATGCCGATGAGGCCAAGCTTTTCCTGCCGGTCGAAAACATCGATCTTCTGTCGCGCTATGGCGGCGAGGGGACCGAAGCCAGCCTCGACAAGCTCGGCGGCGGCGCATGGCAGATGCGCAAGGCCAAGCTCAAGAAGCGCCTGCTCGATATGGCTGATGCGCTGATCCGCATCGCCGCCGAACGTCTGACACGCCACGCGCCCGTGCTGACGACGCCAGAGGGCCTCTATGACGAATTTGCCGCCCGCTTCCCCTATGACGAGACGGAAGATCAGGACACGGCGATCGAGGCCGTGCGCGGGGATCTCGCCGCCGGCCGTCCGATGGATCGCCTCGTCTGCGGCGACGTCGGCTTCGGCAAGACCGAAGTGGCGCTACGCGCGGCCTTCGTCGCGGCGATGAATGGCGTCCAGGTTGCGGTCGTCGTGCCGACGACGCTGCTGTCGCGCCAGCATTTCAAGACCTTTTCCGAGCGCTTCCGCGGCCTGCCGATCCGCGTCCAGCAGGCATCGCGCCTCGTTGGCTCCAAGGATCTGGCGCTGACCAAGAAGGAAGTCGCCGACGGCAAGACCGATATCGTCGTCGGCACCCATGCGCTGCTCGGCGCCGGTATCAACTTCGCCAATCTCGGCCTGCTGATCATCGACGAGGAACAGCACTTCGGCGTCAAGCACAAGGAACGGCTGAAGGAGCTGAAGAGCGACGTGCACGTGTTGACGCTTTCGGCAACGCCGATCCCGCGCACGCTGCAGCTGGCGATGACAGGGGTGCGTGAGCTGTCGCTGATCACCACGCCGCCGGTTGACCGCATGGCGGTGCGCACCTTCATCTCGCCCTTCGACAGCCTGGTGATCCGCGAAACGCTGATGCGCGAGCACTATCGCGGTGGCCAGAGCTTCTATGTCTGCCCACGCCTCGCAGATCTCGAGGACGTGCACGCCTTCCTGCAATCCGACGTGCCGGAGCTGAAGGTCGCCGTCGCCCATGGCCAGATGCCGGCGGGTGAACTCGAAGACATCATGAACGCCTTCTATGAAGGTCGCTACGACGTGCTGCTCTCGACCACTATCGTCGAATCCGGCCTCGATGTGCCGACCGCCAACACGCTGATCGTTCATCGCGCCGACATGTTCGGTCTCGCCCAACTCTATCAGCTGCGCGGCCGCGTCGGCCGGTCGAAGGTGCGTGCCTTCGCGCTCTTCACGCTGCCGGTCAACAAAGTGCTGACGGCGACCGCCGAGCGCCGCCTGAAGGTGCTGCAGTCGCTGGATACGCTGGGCGCCGGTTTCCAGCTCGCCAGCCACGACCTCGATATCCGCGGCGCCGGCAACCTGCTCGGCGAGGAACAGTCCGGCCATATCAAGGAAGTCGGCTTCGAGCTCTATCAGCAGATGCTCGAAGAAGCGGTTGCCGAAGTGAAGGGTGTCGACGAGATCGCCGATACCGGCTGGTCGCCGCAGATTTCCGTCGGCACGCCTGTGATGATCCCGGACAACTACGTTCCCGATCTACATCTGCGCATGGCACTGTACCGCCGTCTCGGCGAAATCACCGAGCTCAAGGAAATCGACGGCTTCGGCGCCGAGATGATCGACCGCTTCGGCCCGATGCCGATCGAGGTCCAGCACCTCCTGAAGATCGTCTATGTGAAGTCGCTCTGCCGTATCGCCAATGTCGAAAAGCTGGACGCCGGCCCGAAGGGCATCGTCGTCCAGTTCCGTAATAAGGAATTCCCGAATCCGGCAAACCTGGTCGGCTATATCGCCAAGCAGGGTTCGATGGCCAAGATCCGCCCGGACCACGGCCTGTTCCTGACCCGCGATCTCCCCACGCCGGAAAAACGGCTGCAGGGTGCGGCCGTGATCATGACGCAACTGGCGGAACTGGCGAAGGGTTAGTTCATCCCGGCGCGGGCTTCGGCCTTTGCCTTGGCGATATCGCGCAACGCTCCGGCGATCACGTCGGGCGTCTGCGCGCCGCTGACCGCATATTGCTGGTCGAAGATGAAGAACGGCACGCCATTGACGCCCATCTTCTGCGCTGCCTCAATCTCGCCGACGACAAGATCCTTGTCGGCATCCGAGGCCAGCAGCGAGGCGGTGACGGCGCGGTCGAGACCGGCTTTCTCGGCGATGTCGAGCAGCACCGCATGGTCGCCGACATTGCGGCCTTCCTCGAAATTCGCCTTGAACAGAGCGTTGACGACGCGGTCAGCTTTGTCGCGGTCCTCGATCATCGCCCAATGGATCAGACGGTGCGCGTCGAGCGTGTTCGGCCCGATCTTGATTGCTTCGAAATCGAAATTGATCCCGACTTCCTTGCCGAGGCCGGTGAGCATCTGATGGGCCTGCGCCACGCGTTCGGCACCGCCGAGCTTTTCTTCCAGGCTCTTCTTCTGATCGACGCCTTCGGGCGGATAATCGGGGTTCAGCCGGTAGGGACGCCAGTTGATATCGACGCCGACCTCGTCCTGCACCTCGGCGATCGCCAGCTCCAGCCGCGCCTTGCCGAGATAGCACCAGGGGCAGACGACATCCGAGATGACGTCGATGGTGATGCGTTCCATGGTGCTTTCCTTTTCTGGCTCGGGTGCTTCACGCCATCTATGCGTTCAGGCCGCCGACTTCAACCAGGCAGGAAAAAGGAACCGCCTATTGGGCGCTTTGGTCCCACCAGGCCGGCAGCTGATAGCCGTAGAGCGGCACCTTGTCGGGATGGCCGATGCGCTTGCTGCGGGCGATCCACTGTTGGTCGATGTGATAGAGCGGCAGCACGTAGTGGCCGGACAGCAGCAGACGATCGTGCGAGCGGACGGCGGCGGTGAAATCCTCGTCGGAACGCGCCGCCAGCAGATGCTTGATCGCCATATCGACATCGGGATCGGCGACACCGGCGAAATTCGAGCTGCCTTCGCGGTCGCGGCTGGCCGAGGCCCAGTAGGAAAGCTGCTCGTTGCCCGGAGACAGCGACGAGACATAGGATTTGACGATGACGTCGTAGTCGAAGCTGTTGGTCCGGCTCTGATATTGCGAATCATCGACGGTGCGGATGGAGACCGTGATTCCCAGCGTCTGCAGCGAGCGCTGATAGGCGATCGCCAATTTCTCCTGGTCGGCGTTCTGGGTCATGATTTCGAAGGAGAGCGGCTTGCCCTTGTCATCGGTCATCTTGCCGTTCTTGATCGAGTATCCGGCTTCCTTCAGCACGTCGACGGCCTGCTTCAGCACCTTGCGGTCGCGGCCCGCGCCATCGGTGACAGGCAGCTTGTAGGTACCATTGAGGATTTCAGGATCGATCTTGTCCTTGAGCGGCCCGAGCATCGCCAGTTCGCGCTCGTCGGCCGGAACACCGAAGCTCGAGAGCGCGGAATTCTGCCAGAAGCTCTCGGTGCGTTTATAGGCACCGGAAAACAGGTTCTTGTTCGCCCATTCGAAATCGAAGATCAGCGACAGCCCCTCGCGCAGCTTGAGGTTCTGGAACATCGGCCGGCGGGTATTGAAGACGAAGCCGAACATGCCGCTCGGCAGCTGCGGCTCGAACGTATCCTTGATGACGGCGCCCGAGCTGACAGCCGGGAAATTATAGGCGGTCGCCCAATGACCGGGACTTCCGTCCGGATAGACGTCGACATCGCCCTTCTTGAAGGCCTCGAACAGCGTCGTGTCCTGCAGGAAATACTGCACGGTGATCCGGTCGTAATTGTCCATCCCGACCTTGGAGGGGATGTCCTTGCCCCAATAGTTCGGATCGCGCTCGTAGGTGATGCTTTCGCCGGGCTTCACCGTCTTGATCTTGTAGGGCCCTGACCCGACCAGCGCCGTCAGCGACGTGCGGTCGAAGGTCTCAGGGTCGATCAGGTGCTTCGGCAGAACAGGCATCAGCCCGAACACCATCGGCGTCTCGCGGTCGGCCTTGTCGTTGAAGGTGAAGCGCACGCTGCGATCGCCGATCTTCTCCATTTTCGACACGAGATTGAGCCGTGTCGAAAATGGCACGCGTCCCTTGTCGCGCAGCAGCTCGAAGGTGAACATCACGTCGTCGGCGGTGACGGACTGCCCGTCCGCCCATTTGGCCTTCGGATTGAGGTTGAACTGGATGAAGGTCCGGTTGTCGTCCCATTCGACGGTTTCGGCCAGAAGGCCGTAGAGCGTGAAGGGCTCGTCGCGCGAGCGCTGCAGCAGCGATTCGTAGATGAGGTTGCCGTAATCGGGATCCCACATGCCGCGCGCCGTGGTCCGCATGCTCTTCAGGATGAAGGGATTGAGATTGTCGAAGGTACCGACCACGCCGTAGGTGATATGGCCGCCCTTCTTTACATCCGGATTGACGTAGGAAAAGCTCTTGTAGTCCGGCGGCAGCGCCGGCTGCCCATGCATGGCGATGCCGTGCAGCGGCTCGGCAATGGCGGCACTGCAAAAGAGCGCAAAGATGGCGGGCAGGGCGATCCGGAGCATCTTTCGTTCCTTTCCGGCAATGGCTCGATTCGCGCGAAGACTATCATGGAGCGCGCGAAATCGAACATTCTCACCCTCAAATCTTTCCGGGCATCCAGAAATTGCCAAAGAAATACTGGATATCTGCAGCGCCTCAATGTAACAGGTGTTCCCGAGTTTCGGGGTCATGCATTTGCCTTATTGTTTTAAGAGGTGGAATGCCGAATGACCCGGTTGGAGAGGGCTGCAAATCGCGGTCCCGAATGGGTATCAGGAGACGGAATCCGCTATGATGTTCAAGTCTGAAAAGAAAATGCGGGCAGCTCTGTCCGTTCTGGCCGTTGCTTTCGGCGCCGCTTCGGCACCGGTTGCTTCTTTCGCACAGGATGCAGCGAGCGCCCCTCAGCAGGCCGCCGGCGCACCGCGTCTCGGCTGGTACAAGACCTGCAGCAAGCAGGAAGACAACGACATCTGCGTCGTCCAGAACCTGATCCTCGCCAATGGCGGTCAGCTCGTCACCGCAGTCGGCCTCATCAGCGTTTCCGGCAAGGTCAACCGCAAGATCCTTCAGGTCTCGGTTCCGACCGCCCGCCTGATCCCGCCCGGCATCATGATGCAGATCGACAACAACAAGGGCCAGAAGCTCGATTACGCCGTCTGCCTGCCCGACAAGTGCACGGCTGAACTGCCGCTGACCGACGCGATGATCGCCAGCCTCAAGAAGGGCAGCGACGTGATCTTCACCTCGATCAACTTCCGCCGCGCTCCGAACCCGATCAAGATCTCGCTCGAAGGCTTCACCGGCGCTTACGATGGCGAAGCAGTTTCCGAATCGAAGCTTGCCGAAAGCCAGAAGAGCCTGCAGGACAGCATGCAGAAGAAGGCTGAAGAAGCCCGCAAGAAGCTGGAAGACGCACAGAACGCTGCCAAGACCGCTCAGTAAGCGTCTCGCATATCGTTTCGGAAAACCCGGCCATCGCGCCGGGTTTTTTATTGCCGCCGGCAAAGAAAAACCCCGCCGGAGCGGGGTTTGTTAGGCTTGGATCCGATGCGCTTAGTTGGCCAGGCTCATCTTGGGCTTGAACTGGCCTGTCGGCGCCATGTCGAAGATCTGGTAGACCTGTTCGTTGCGGAGCGGCAGGCCGCTCTCGTCATTCTCCAGGTTCTGCTCCGAGACGTAGGCGACATATTCATTCTCGTCGTTTTCGGCGAGCAGGTGGTAGAACGGCTGGTCCTTGCTGGGCCGAACTTCGGCCGGAATGGAGTTCCACCATTCCTCCGTATTCGCAAATTCCGGATCAACGTCGAAAATCACGCCGCGAAACGGAAATACCTTATGCCGGACCACTTCACCGATACCGAACTTTGCAACTCTTTCTTTCATGGTACGACTTCCTTTCATCACCAGATTTGGTGATTGGGCCTGCTCAAATCAAGATTTGTGCAGGATTTCGTCACATGAGTGTCATGTCGCCATCAGCCTCAGTGACATCTTGAAAAGCCCCGGCTTTCGCCAGGGCTTTCCGGTATTAGCTTATGCCGAGTAGTACATGTCGAATTCGACAGGATGCGGCGTCATTTCGAAGCGCATCACTTCGGCCATCTTCAGCTCGATGAACGAGTCGATCTGGTCGTCGTCGAATACGCCGCCGGCCGTCAGGAACTTGCGGTCCTTGTCGAGGCTCTCGAGCGCTTCACGCAGCGAACCGCAGACCGTCGGGATCTTCTTCAGCTCCTTCGGCGGCAGGTCGTAGAGATCCTTGTCCATGGCCTTGCCCGGATGGATCTTGTTCTTGATGCCGTCGAGGCCGGCCATCAGCATGGCTGCGAAGGCAAGATACGGGTTCGCCATCGGATCCGGGAAGCGGACTTCGACGCGCTTGGCCTTCGGGTTGCTGCCGAACGGAATGCGGCACGAGGCAGAGCGGTTGCGCGCCGAATAGGCGAGCAGAACCGGGGCTTCATAACCCGGGACGAGACGCTTGTAGGAGTTCGTCGACGGGTTTGTGAAGGCGTTCAGTGCTTTGGCATGCTTGATGATGCCGCCGATGAAATAGAGGCAGGCTTCGGAGAGACCTGCATATTCGTCACCTGCGAAGCTCGGCTTGCCGCCCTTCCAGATCGACAGATGCACGTGCATGCCCGAGCCGTTGTCGCCGAAGATCGGCTTCGGCATGAAGGTTGCCGTCTTGCCATAGGCATTGGCGACCTGATGGACGACATACTTGTAGATCTGCATCTTGTCGGCGTTGCGCACCAGCGTGTCGAACTTGATGCCGAGCTCATGCTGAGCGGCCGCCACTTCGTGGTGGTGCTTTTCAACGACGACGCCCATTTCGCTGAGAACCGTCAGCATCTCGGAACGCATGTCCTGGGCGCTGTCGATCGGCGGAACCGGGAAGTAGCCGCCCTTAACGCGCGGACGGTGGCCGAGGTTGCCGGTCTCATATTCGGTGTCGTCGTTCGACGGCAGTTCGTTCGAGTCCAGCTTGAAGCCGGTATTGTAGGGGTCTGCCTTGTACTTGACGTCGTCGAAGACGAAGAATTCGGCTTCCGGACCGACGAACACGGTGTCGCCGATACCCGATGCCTTGAGATAGGCTTCGGCCTTCTTGGCGGTGCCGCGCGGGTCGCGGTTATAGGCTTCGCCCGAAACCGGGTCGAGAATGTCGCAGATGATGACCATCGTCGACTGCGCGAAGAACGGATCCATATGCACGGTGTCGGTATCCGGCATCAGCACCATGTCGGACTCGTTGATGGCCTTCCAGCCGCCGATCGAGGAACCGTCGAACATGACGCCATCGGCGAACATGTCTTCGTCCACGCAGACGACGTCCATCGTGACGTGCTGCAGTTTGCCCTTGGGGTCGGTAAAGCGCAGATCGACGAACTTGACGTCGTTTTCCTTGATCTGCTTCAGAATTTCGGCTGCACTCGCCATGAAACACTCCCTTTGATTTGCTATGACGATCTGGCTTTGCCTCTTGGGGGCAAGGCTTGCTTAGATAGCGTCGATACCGGTTTCGCCAGTACGAATGCGGATGACTTCCTCGACATTCGAAACGAAAATCTTGCCGTCGCCGATGCGGCCGGTCTGTGCGGCCTTGCGGATGGCGTCGATCACCGCTTCTGCATTCTCGTCGGCGAGGACGACTTCGACCTTCACCTTCGGCAGGAAATCGACGACGTATTCGGCGCCACGGTAAAGCTCCGTGTGGCCCTTCTGGCGACCGAAGCCCTTGGCTTCCGTAACTGTAATGCCCTGCAGACCGACTTCCTGAAGGGCTTCCTTCACTTCGTCGAGCTTGAAAGGCTTAATGATCGCTTCGATCTTTTTCATGAGAAAATGACTCTCCGCTTCTCCCGTTAAAGCGTGCGTATGCCGCTCGCCAAACATGATGCAGGTATCATGCCAGTTCGCAACCGGCCAGACCGAAAAAATCCCGCAAATGCACCCAAATCGATGCGATTGCCTGCATCTGCGGGCGATTTTTTAGAAAAATATGACGATTTTTATCCAAAAAATCGAAAATGCGCTCGAAATTGAGAAATTTTGCAAGTCTCCGGTTTGCGTTGCGATGCAAGTTGAAGATTATAAAATAGGCAAAGGCACAAAATATATGCGAATATGAATTGAGCGAAAGCGGTTGTTTTTTAGGCGCTTTTTGACTTCAATGGCGCCATGACCGATCGATTGAACGAATTGCTTCTCACTCCCAAGGAAATGGCGGCGGTCGATGCCGCTGCAGCAGAGACCGGTATCGACAGTTTTGGTTTGATGACCAATGCCGGCGGCGCTGTCGCCGCCGCCGCGATGCGGCTTTATCCCGGCGCGCTCCGCTTTGCCGTGCTCTGCGGCCCCGGCAATAATGGCGGCGACGGCTATGTCGCGGCGCGGTTTCTCGCCGAAAGCGGTGCCGGTGTTTCGGTGTTTCATCTCGGCGATCCCGATAAGCTCCAAGGCGACGCCTTGCGCGCCCGGTCGGAATGCACAGTGGCCAGCGAACCGCTGGCGTCCTATGAACCGCGGCCCGGCGATACCATCATCGATGCCTTGTTCGGCGCGGGGCTGAGCCGCGACGTGCCGCCCGAGGCGGCCTATGCCATGACGGCGATCCGCAAGGCAGGCCTCCCGGTCATCGCCGTCGATCTGCCATCCGGCATCCATGGCGCCACCGGAGAGGTTCTCGGCACAGCATTCGCCGCATCGCACACCATCACCTTCATGACCCGCAAGCCCGGCCATCTGCTGATGCCGGGCAGGGAGCTCTGTGGCACGCTTGAGGTCGCCGATATCGGCATTCCCGGCCGCATCGTCCGGGCGCAGGCGGTGTCGGGCATCGCCGAGAACACACCGGCCCGCTGGGCGCATCTGATGCCGTCGTCGAAGATGGAAACGCACAAATACAAACGCGGCCACCTCGTCGTCTTCTCAGGGACTTCAGGCAAGACGGGGGCGGCCCGGATGTCGGCCATATCTGGCCTCAAGGCAGGCGCAGGTCTGGTGACGATCGCAGCACCCCCGGATGCAGTGTCCGAGAACAGCGCCCATCTGACTGCCGTCATGCTGCGTGAAGTCGATGGCATTACGGCGCTCGAGGCGTGGCTG
Organism: Rhizobium sp. 05N430; assembly: GCF_056396985.1. Classification (NCBI taxonomy): domain Bacteria; kingdom Pseudomonadati; phylum Pseudomonadota; class Alphaproteobacteria; order Hyphomicrobiales; family Rhizobiaceae; genus Rhizobium; species Rhizobium sp. 05N430. The sequence goes on from NZ_JBFTMO010000008.1 coordinate 243,942, forward strand.
GAAGACGATCGCCTGCAGACCTTCGTGCTCGGGCCTGGTTTCGGCATCGGCGAGCAGGCGAGGGACTATGCCGCCGCACTCAGCGACCGCCATCTGGTTCTCGATGCCGATGGCATCACTTCGTTTCGCCAGGAGCCGAAGCGGCTGTTCGACCTGTTCGCCGGCGGCGAGACGCGTCTGGTGCTGACGCCGCATGACGGTGAATTCGCCCGGCTGTTTCCCGATATCGCCGCCAATACCGAGATCGGCAAGGTCGGCAAGGCACAGATGGCCGCGAAGCGCGCCAATGCGGCCATCGTCTTCAAGGGAGCCGACACGGTGATTGCCGCGCCGGATGGGCGCGCGCTGATCAATACCAATGCGCCGGTCTGGCTGGCGACAGCAGGCTCCGGCGATGTGCTCGCCGGCATCATCGGCGCCTTGCTGACGCAGGGCCTGCCTGCCTTCGAGGCGGCAGCAGCCGGGGTCTATCTGCACGGAATGGCCGGGCAGCGCGCCGGCAAGGGGCTGACGGCGGAAGATCTCGCCGCCCACGTCCTGCCGTATTGATTATTTGCCGACTTCTTCCTGCAGGGCGATGGCACCGAAGGGAGCGTTGACCTTGCCCTCGTGGATCATGAAGGCGAACACGTCGCGCGGCTCCACCTTGATCTTGCGATCCTCATCGATGACAGGCAGATCATCCGGCACCTTGCCCGCCGCCCAGGTCTCCAGCCTGACCGCCCAGGCCTTCAGATCTTTCGGCGGATAGCAGGTCCTGATCTCGTCCGATCCCTTCTGCAGCCGCGCATAGACGAAGTCGGCTGCGACATCGGCGATCATGGGATAGTCGAAATGCTCGGCGACAACGGGCGCGACGCCGTATTTGGCCAGCAGCGCCACGAAGTCAGGCACCTTGAAACTGTCGTGGCGAACTTCGACCACGTGCCGGAGCGGCAGCCCGTCCTGTTTGTCCGGCAACAGCTTGAGAAAGGCTTCGAAATCGTCCGGCTCGAATTTCTTGGTCGGCGCGAACTGCCAGAGGATCGGCCCGAGCCGGTCGCCGAGCTCCGTCAGCCCCTGCGTCAGGAACCGCTGCATGGATTCACCGGCCTCGCCGAGAACCTTGCGGTTGGTGACGAAACGGCTGGCCTTCAGCGAGAAGATGAAACCATCGGGAACATCGGCGCCCCATTTCGCGAAAGTTTCCGGCTTCTGCGAGCTGTAATAGGTGCCGTTGACCTCGATCACCTTCAGCTGGCGGCTGGCATAATTGAGCTCGTCCTTCTGTTTCAGGTCGCCGGGAAAGAAGTGGTTGCGCCAGGGCTCGAATGTCCAGCCGCCGATGCCGACGCGGATAGTGCCGGATGTGCTCATTCTCTTCCTCCCTTTGCCCGTTCAGGCGATTTGCTTTGCCATATCGACGATCACCCATCCTGGCCGGTAGGGATTGGGCCGTCGACCCGTTTCCTGAAAGCCGGACGCTGCATAGATCGCAATGTTTCGCTCCATCCGCGCATTGGTATAGAGCCGCAGCTCGGACAATCCCCATTCGCGCGTCTTGTCTTCCACCCAACCGAGGATCGTCCGTCCGATACCGCGGCTGTGGTGATCGGGCGAAACGGCGATACTGAAAAGCATCGCATGATCCGCATGCCGCTCCAGTACCACAAGCCCAACCGGCTCACCCTCCAAATCGAGAAGCCAGACTTCACCATTGGCGATCCGCGGCCGATAGTCTTCGCGCATCGGCAACGGTTCACCGCCAAACGCCTCGACATAGGGGCTGTAAGCTGCAGCGGTGAGGCGGCAAACAGTCTCCAGATCGTCCGCGCCTGCCTGCCGCAACATCTCACTCCGCCGCCGCAACCGTCTTCTTCATAGGGCGCCGCTCCAGCAGCTCCTTCAGGAACTGGCCGGTATAGGAGCGCTTCTCCTTGACGATTGCTTCGGGCGTGCCCGTCGCAACGATCTCGCCGCCGCCGTCGCCGCCTTCGGGGCCGAAATCGAGCACCCAGTCGGCGGTCTTGATGACTTCGAGATTGTGCTCGATGACGACGACGGAGTTGCCTTGGTTGACCAGCTCGTGGAGCATTTCCAATAGCTTGGCGACGTCGTGGAAATGCAGGCCGGTGGTCGGTTCGTCGAGAATATAGAGCGTGCGGCCCGTTGAGCGCTTCGACAGTTCCTTGGCGAGCTTGACGCGCTGCGCCTCACCGCCCGACAGCGTATTCGCCTGCTGGCCGACCTTGATATAGCCGAGACCGACGTCGAACAGCGACTGCAGCTTGTCGCGCACCGCGGGAACGGCGGCGAAGAATTCGACGCCTTCCTCGACCGTCATGTCGAGAACATCGGAAATCGACTTGGTCTTGAAGGTGACGTCGAGCGTTTCGCGATTATAGCGTTTGCCGTGGCAGACGTCGCAGGTGACGTAGACGTCGGGCAGGAAGTGCATCTCGATCTTGATGACGCCGTCGCCCTGGCAGGCCTCGCAGCGGCCGCCCTTGACGTTGAACGAGAAGCGGCCCGGCTGATAGCCGCGCGCCTTGGCTTCCGGCAGGCCGGCAAACCAGTCGCGGATCGGCGTGAAGGCGCCGGTATAGGTCGCCGGGTTCGAGCGCGGCGTGCGGCCGATCGGTGACTGGTCGATATCGATCACCTTGTCGATATGCTCGAAGCCGTCGATCCGGTCGTGATCGGCCGGAATCTCCCGAGCGCCCATCACGCGGCGCGCCGCCGACTTGTAGAGCGTCTCGATCAGGAAGGTCGACTTGCCGCCGCCGGAGACGCCGCTGACGGCGGTGAAGACGCCGAGCGGGATAGAGGCAGTGACGTTCTTCAGATTATTGCCGCGGGCGCCGACGACCTTGATCTCCTTGCCCTTCTTCGGCTTGCGCCGTTCATCCGGGATCGGCACGCCGAATTCGCCGGACAGATACTTGCCGGTCAGCGACTTCGGGTTCGCCATGATATCTTGCGGCGTGCCATGGGCGATCACCTGGCCGCCGTGAATGCCCGCGGCCGGGCCGATATCGACGACGTCGTCAGCCGTCAGGATCGCATCCTCGTCATGTTCGACGACGATCACGGTATTGCCGATGTCGCGCAGGTGTTTCAGCGTATCGAGAAGTCGCGCGTTGTCGCGCTGGTGCAGGCCGATAGACGGTTCGTCGAGAACGTAGAGCACGCCCGTCAGCCCCGAGCCGATCTGCGACGCTAGACGGATACGCTGGCTCTCGCCGCCGGATAGCGTACCGGAGTTGCGCGACAGGCTGAGATATTCGAGGCCGACATCGTTCAGGAAGCGCAGACGGTCGCGGATTTCCTTGAGGATGCGGACGGCGATCTCGTTCTGCTTGGCCGAGAAATGTGATGGCAGCACTTCGAACCAGTCGCGGGCAACGCGGATCGACATTTGCGTGACTTCGCCGATATGCAGCTTGTCGATCTTCACCGCCAGTGCTTCCGGCTTCAGGCGGAAGCCGGTGCAGGAAGGGCAGGGCGCTGCCGACATGAAGCGCTCGATCTCCTCGCGCGCCCAGGCGGAATCGGTTTCCTTCCAGCGGCGTTCGAGATTGGTGATGATGCCTTCGAAGGTCTTGTGCGTCGTGTAGGAACGCGCCCCGTCGGCATAGTGGAACTCGATCTTCTCCTCGGTGCCGTTCAGGATCACGTCCTGCGCCTTGGCAGAAAGGTCGTTCCAGCGGCTGGCGAGCTTGAAGCCGAAACGCTTGCCGAGCGCTTCCAGCGTCTGATTGTAGTAAGGCGAGGACGACTTGGCCCAGGGCGCGATGGCGCCGTCGCGCAGCGTCCGCTCCGGTTCCGGGATGATCAGGTTGGCGTCGATCTTCTGCTGCGCGCCGAGGCCGTCGCAGGTCGGGCATGCGCCGGCCGGGTTGTTGAATGAGAACAGCCGCGGCTCGATCTCCGGAATGGTGAAGCCCGAGACAGGGCAGGCGAATTTTTCCGAAAACAGCACGCGCTCATGCGTCTCGTTCAGCGACTTGTTGGCCGAGCCGCCCGCCGAGGTTTCCTCGGGCGGCAGTGGCTTGTCGGCAAATTCGGCGACAGCCAGGCCATCGGCAAGCTTCAGCGAGGTCTCAAGGCTGTCCGCCAGGCGCGAAGACATGTCGGCGCGCACGACGATACGGTCAACGACGACATCGATGTCATGCTTGTACTTCTTGTCCAGCGCCGGAACGTCGGCGATCTCGTAGAATTGCCCGTCGACCTTGACGCGCTGGAAGCCCTTTTTCATGAGCTCGGCGAGTTCCTTCTTGTACTCGCCCTTACGTCCGCGCACGAGCGGCGCCAGAATATAGAGACGGGTACCCTCTTCGAAGGCAAGAACCCGGTCGACCATCTGGCTGACGGTCTGGCTCTCGATCGGCAATCCGGTGGCCGGCGAATAGGGAACGCCGACGCGCGCAAAGAGCAGACGCATATAGTCGTAGATTTCGGTGACCGTGCCGACGGTCGAGCGCGGGTTGCGCGACGTCGTCTTCTGCTCGATCGAGATGGCCGGCGACAGCCCATCGATCTGATCGACATCGGGCTTCTGCATCATCTCGAGGAACTGGCGCGCGTAGGCCGAAAGACTTTCGACATAGCGCCGCTGCCCTTCGGCATAGATCGTATCAAATGCCAGCGAGGACTTGCCGGATCCGGATAGCCCCGTCATCACGATAAGCTTGTTGCGTGGCAGATCCAGGTCGATGCCCTTCAGATTGTGCTCGCGCGCGCCACGGATGGAAATCGTCTTCAGTTCGCTCATCGTCTTCTGCTTTGGTCTCTCTGATGAAGCCCCTTATTTAGTGATGCTCGCGGGCGAGTCGAGGCTGAAATCCGGGCTGGGAGAAGGTTTTCGATTCTGTTGACAGGATCATAGTCATTTAATAGAACAAATAAAGAACAAAATTCCTTGTGGATGACGCCGCCATGGACGCCCCTCCCGAGGGCTCTATAGTTTAAGGTACATCCATTGTTTCTAGCGCCACCGGGCAGGGTGGCAGGTAAGGTGAAAAGTATGGCTGGTAGCGTGAACAAGGTAATTCTGATCGGAAACGTGGGTGCAGACCCTGAAATCCGCAGAACCCAGGACGGCCGTCCGATCGCCAACCTTCGCATCGCGACCTCGGAGACGTGGCGCGACCGCAATTCGGGCGAACGCAAGGAAAAGACCGAATGGCACACCGTCGTGGTCTTTAACGAAGGCCTGTGCAAGGTCATCGAACAGTACGTCAAAAAGGGCGCCAAGCTCTATATCGAAGGCGCGCTGCAGACCCGCAAATGGCAGGACCAGCAGGGCCAGGACCGTTATTCGACGGAAGTGGTGCTCCAGGGCTTCGGCTCGACGCTGACGATGCTGGACGGCCGCGGCGACGGCGGTGGCGCGGGCTCCGGCTTCGGCGGTGGTGGCGGCCGCAGCAACAACAACGATTACGGCGGCGGCGGTGGCGGCTATGGCGACGACTACGGCGCGCCTGCGCAGTCATCGGGCGGCGGCGGCCGTGGCGGCAGCTCTGGTGGAGGCGCCGGCGGCAACTTCTCGCGGGATCTCGACGACGACATCCCGTTCTGATCCAAACGGCGCCGCAAGGCGCCGTTTTCATTTGGGCATACGGTTATCTCGATAGCGAGGGGTTTTCATGAGTGACGTTGCATCGGCGCAAAAAGTGCCGGCGACCTGGCGGATCGTTCTGGCCGCCATCCTTGATTTTTTCACGATCTTCTGGGTCGCCGGATACGGTGTGGCTTTGATCTTCGGTGGAAAGACGGAGAATGGTTTTTCGTTGAATGGCGGTCCGGCCCTCCTGTCCTTTGCCCTGATGATCGCCTACTTCGTCGTCTTCAATAAATATCTGGGTGGAACCATCTGGAAGCGCATTCTCAAGGCAAAGCGAACAGATCGCTAGCCGCTCTGGAATGGCATCCTGCGGCGCCTAGAGGCTGAACGCCGCCTTGACGCCATCGACCACGAACTGCGCCGCCAGCGCCGCCAGGATGACGCCCAAGAGCCGCGTCAGGATCGCCCGGCCGGTGACGCCCAGAAAGCGGTCGAGGCGATCGGCGATCAACAGCGCCGCCAGCATCAGCAGCAGATTGGCGGCAATGACAATCAAGAGCTGCGCCCGCTCGAATGTCGTCGGCAGCGAGCCCGCAATCAGGATGGTTGCCGAGATCGCTCCGGGGCCGGCGATCAGCGGGATCGCCAGCGGGAAGACGGCGATATTCTGGATGTGGTCCTTGGTGATCGCCACGGTACTGGTCTTCTCCTTGCGGTCCTGGCGCTTCTCGAACACCATTTCGAAGGCGATCCAGAAGAGCAGCAGACCACCGGCGATCCGGAAGGCGCCGATCGAGATGCCGAGCACGCCAAGCACGCTGGCGCCGAACAGCGCGAAGACGGCGAGAATGATGAAGGCGATGATCGAGCCGCGCAACGCCACCTGCTTGCGCTGGCTGCGGCTCATGCCCGTCGTCAGCCCCAGAAAGATAGGAGCGAGCCCTGGCGGGTCGATGGTGACAAGCAGCGTCGTGAAGGCGTTGATCAGTTGGTCGGCGCTTGCCATTGTCCCTCCGGAACACCATATGAAGTCTTGATTTTTCCGATTGTGAAGCTGCCTCTCGCATTTGGCAAATCGCCGTGTGGCGCTCCAGCGCAGAAACGGCTGATTTGCCGCCTTTCCGCCTTAAAAGCCTGTTCAAAACGCCCGCTCAAATTGGCGCGGAACGGGGCTTTCCGCTATAAATCTTTCAGTGATTCTACAAAGAGATCGTGATCTGTTTTGACTGAACAAACACCCCCAGGCGGCGGGAAGCTCCCGCCAGGCATCGAGCCCATCTCCATCATGGAGGAAATGCAGCGGTCGTATCTCGATTACGCGATGAGCGTTATCGTCAGCCGCGCGCTTCCGGATGTCCGTGACGGCCTCAAGCCCGTGCACCGGCGCATCCTTTACGGCATGTCCGAGCTCGGCATCGACTGGAACAAGAAATACGTCAAATGCGCCCGCGTCACCGGTGACGTGATGGGTAAATACCATCCGCACGGCAACTCGGCGATCTACGATGCGCTGGCCCGTATGGCGCAGGATTGGTCTCTCCGGCTGCCGCTGATCGATGGTCAGGGCAATTTCGGCTCCGTCGATGGCGATCCGCCGGCGGCCGAGCGTTACACCGAATGCCGCCTCGAAAAGGCCGCGCACTCGCTGCTCGACGACCTCGACAAGGAAACGGTCGATTTCCGCGACAACTATGACGGCACGCTCTCTGAGCCGGTCGTGGTGCCTGCGAAATTCCCGAACCTGCTGGTCAACGGGGCAGGCGGCATCGCCGTCGGCATGGCGACCAACATCCCGCCGCACAATCTCTCGGAAGTCATCGAAGGCTGTATCGCACTGATCGACAATCCGGCGATCGAGCTGCCGGAGTTGATGCAGATCATCCCGGGTCCCGACTTCCCGACCGGCGCCAAGATCCTCGGCCGCTCCGGCATCCGTTCGGCCTATGAGACGGGCCGCGGTTCTGTCGTCATGCGCGGCGTTGCCACGATCGAGCCGATGCGCGGCGACCGCGAGCAGATCATCATCACCGAGATCCCCTATCAGGTGAATAAGGCGACGATGATCGAGAAGATGGCCGAGCTGGTGCGCGAGAAGCGCATCGAGGGCATCTCCGATCTTCGCGACGAATCCGACCGTCAGGGCTACCGCGTCGTCGTCGAGCTTAAGCGCGATGCCAATGCCGACGTCATCCTGAACCAGCTCTATCGCTACACGCCGCTGCAGACCTCCTTCGGCTGCAACATGGTGGCGCTGAATGGTGGCAAGCCGGAACAGCTGACGCTGCTCGACATGCTTCGCGCCTTCGTCGCCTTCCGCGAAGAAGTTGTTAGCCGGAGAACGAAATTCCTGCTGCGCAAGGCGCGCGAGCGCGCCCACGTCTTGGTCGGTCTGGCGATTTCGGTTGCCAATATCGACGAAGTCATCCGCGTCATCCGCCAGGCGCCGGATCCGGCGACGGCACGTGAACAGCTGATGACCCGCCGCTGGCCGGCATCGGATGTCGAAAGCCTGATCCGCCTGATCGACGATCCGCGTCACCGGATCAATGAGGACATGACGTATAACCTCTCGGAAGAGCAGGCGCGCGCCATCCTCGAACTGCGTCTCGCCCGCCTGACGGCGCTTGGCCGCGACGAAATCGGCGACGAACTCAACAAGATCGGCGAGGAAATCAAGGATTACCTCGATATTCTGTCGTCGCGCATCCGCATCATGACCATCGTCAAGGATGAGCTCGGCGCCGTTCGCGACGAGTTCGGCACACCGCGCCGCACCGAAATCATCGACGGTGGCCTCGAAATGGATGATGAGGATCTCATCGCCCGCGAGGACATGGTCGTCACCGTCTCGCACCTCGGCTATATCAAGCGCGTGCCGCTGACCACCTACCGGGCGCAGCGCCGCGGCGGCAAGGGCCGCTCCGGTATGACCACCCGCGACGCAGATTTTGTTAGCCGGCTATTCGTGGTCAATACCCATACGCCTGTGCTGTTCTTCTCGTCGCGCGGCATCGTCTACAAGGAAAAGGTCTGGCGCCTGCCGATCGGCACGCCGACCTCGCGCGGCAAGGCTCTGATCAACATGCTGCCGCTCGCACCCGGCGAGCGCATCACCACAATCCTGCCATTGCCGGAGGATGAGGACAGCTGGGATAGCCTCGACGTCATGTTCTCGACGACCCGCGGCACCGTTCGCCGCAACAAGCTGTCGGACTTCGTTCAGGTCAACCGCAACGGCAAGATCGCCATGAAGCTCGAGGAGGAGGGCGACGAAATCCTCTCCGTCGAAACCTGCACTGAGCATGATGACGTGCTTCTGACGACGGCGCTCGGCCAGTGCATCCGCTTCCAGGTGGACGACGTCCGCGTCTTTGCCGGCCGCAACTCGATCGGCGTGCGCGGCATCAATCTTGGCGACGGCGACCGCATCATCTCGATGACCATCGTCGGTCACGTCGATGCCGAGCCGTGGGAACGTGCCGCCTATCTGAAGCGCTCCGCTGCAGAACGTCGCGCAACCGGCGTCGATGAGGACGATATCGCTCTCGTCGGCGAGGAAGTCACCGAGGAGGGACAGCTTTCCGACGAGCGCTATGAAGAGCTGAAGGCACGCGAGCAGTTCGTGCTGACGGTTTCCGAAAAGGGCTTCGGCAAGCGTTCCTCGTCCTACGACTTCCGTATCTCCGGCCGCGGCGGCAAGGGCATCCGGGCCACCGACACCTCGAAGACCGGCGAAATCGGTGCACTCGTCGCTGCCTTCCCTGTTGATGATGGCGACCAGATCATGCTGGTTTCGGATGGTGGTCAGCTGATCCGCGTACCGGTCGGCGGCATCCGCATCGCCAGCCGCGCAACGAAGGGCGTCACGATCTTCTCGACTGCCAAGGACGAGAAGGTCGTATCCGTCGAGCGTATCAGCGAGCCGGAGGATGACGGCGAGGAAGCGGGCGAGGGAACCGACGAGGCGGTTGCCGAAATCGGCGAGGCAACGCCTGCAGCCGAGGATGACGCACCGCCTTCATCTGAAGAATAATTTAACCAGGCTTTGGTTTGAGAACCGGGCGGCCCCTGCCGCCCGGTTTTTTATGGAGTAAAGAGATTTCTGCTAGCTTGAGTTGATATTTGGGTGAGGGTAGTCATGGGAAACTGGACGCGGCGCGGCGTTCTCGTTGCGGGCTCGGCGATCGCCGGGGTGGTGGCAGGGCAATATCTTCTCTCGCCGTCGAGCGATCCCGGACCGGCCTTTCCCGCAGATGCCGATGCGCCGGCGGGCGGGGCGATCCTCAATGATGCCGGTGAACTGTCGCCGACGCCGGTTGCCCAGCACCTGACCTTCAGCGAGCCGCCGCAACAGGCGCTTGTCGATCGCCTCCGGGCAACACTCGCGGACGCCCGCAGTAACGGTCAGCCGGTGGCCGCAAGTGCGGCCCGCCACTCGATGGGTGGCCATAGCCTGCCGTTGAATGGTGCAGCCCTGACCCTCGATCAGGACTGGCTGGAAGCCGATACCGCGGCAAAGACCTATCGCGTTGCCGCCGGCACCCGCTGGTCGACCGTCATCAGCAAGCTCGACGCGATCGGCTTTTCGCCCGCCGTCATGCAGTCGAACAACGATTTCGGCGTCGCCAGCACCTTCTCGGTCAACGCGCATGGCTGGCCGGTGCCCTTCAGTGCCTGCGGCAGCACGGTGCGGTCGATGAAGATGATGACCTCCGACGGCAATCTTCTGACCTGCTCGCGCACTGAAAATGCCGATCTCTTCAATCACGCCATGGGCGGCTACGGTCTGTTCGGGGTGATCACCGAGCTTGAGCTCGACATGGTGCCCAACAGTCTGCTGGAGCCGTCCTTCGAACATCTTGCCGGCGAAGACGTCGGCCGCCGTTTCGCTGAAGTGCTGGCATCCGATCCATCGGTGCAGATGGCCTACGGACGCTTGGACATCTCGCTGGACCGCTTCTTCGACGACGGCCTACTGATCACCTATCGCCCCGCGGCCGATCAGTCCGCCATTCCCGCCGCCACCGGATCCGGCTTCATCAGCCACGTCTCGCGCGAAATCTTTCGCCGCCAGCTGGGCTCCGATGGCGTCAAGCACATGCGCTGGTGGACGGAGGCGGTGCTCAATCCGCAGATTTCAGCGGCTTCGACCCGCAACAGCCTGATGAACGAGCCGGTCATCACCCTCGACGACCGCGATCCCTTGCGCACCGACATCCTGCACGAATATTTCGTCTCACCGTCGCGATTTGCCGATTTTGTCGCGGCCTGCCGCGATGTCATTCCGGCCTCATACCAGCAGCTCTTGAACATCACGCTGCGTTATGTGAACACCGACAGCGACAGCGTTCTGGCTTACGCTACGGAACCTCGCATTGCCGCTGTCATGCTGTTCTCGCAGGAGAAGACGGTGCGCGGCGAGGTCGATATGGCGCGGATGACCGAAGCTCTGATTGAGCGGGTGATTGCCATCGGCGGCAGCTACTATCTGCCTTACCGGCCGCATGCACGGCTGGATCAACTGCAGCGGGCCTATCCGCGCACGGCCGATTTTGCGGCAGCGAAACGCAAGGCCGATCCGGATCTGCTGTTCCGCAACCGGTTCTGGGATAATTATCTGGGCAAGATCTGAGGGGGAATGATGAGCAAGCTTCGACTGATCGCGGCACTTTACACCGTGGCGCTGCTGTTTGCGGCGGCGCTCAATTACATTCCGGGCCTGACGGATGCGCAGGGCAGGGCCTTCGGCATCTTCGCGCTCGATATCTATGACGACAGCCTGCATCTGGCTTCAGCCTTGTGGGCCGCGATCGCTGCCTATCTGTCGGCAAGGGCGTCGCGCTCCTTCCTCTTCTATTTCGGGCTGCTCTACTTCACCGACGGCCTGCTCGGCCTTATCACCGGCTCCGGCTATCTCGATCTCGGTATCGTCAATTACGGCATCCAGGATCTGCCCTTCGGCTTCAAGATTCTCGCCAATCTGCCTCATCTGTTCCTCGGCGGTGTCGCGATCGTCTCGAGCTATCTCTTCCGCAGCGAGGCGCGCTGATGCGCCGGCTGCTAAAGGTCTTCGGATTGTTTCTGGGTGCGATCGTCATCATCGTGCTGCTGTTGCTCAGCCCGGCCGCCTATGTCGAAACCTTCTGCCATGCCGATCCCGAGCCGGACAGCTACAGCCCGCTGATCCGCGATCCCCAGATGAAGCGTGAGGAAGCCAACACGTTCCTCACCTATCCCGAATGGCACATCGTCTATGCCTATGATGGGCTGGCCGAGGTGCTGAAATCAGGCGACGAATATCGTTTCGACTATCTGGCAAGCGTTCGCGATTTCTGGAAGGCCGATTGCGCACTGACGGCGATCGCCGATCGCCATGGCGGCGCCGATACGCAGACGCGTATGATGGTGGCAACGATCGGCGTCAGCTTCACGCTCGAAATGGGCCTGAAGGCCGCCTACGAGGAAACGCTCGGCCGCCTGACGGCCTATTGGCGTGGCGATCAGAAGACCCCGCAGGATATCGTCGCTCGCGACATGGCGATCGATTACGCCGCGTTCCTGCGCCAGACGCCCTGGTACAAATATCCGTTCCAACCCGAGATCGACAAGCTCTGGGCCGTACCGGTGGACGAGCCGGTCCGCGGCTGGGAGCGGCGGCTGGCGCTCGGCGGCGAATGGAAGGCGAAAATCGCCTATGCCGGCATGATCGCCAACGCCGTTGCGGCGACCGGCGAGGCGAAACTGACGATCTTCTCCATCGTCTCAGGAATTCAGGCGCCCGCGCTTTCGGCAATGCCTGATGTCAGGGTCGTCTCGGAAAACGCCAGCGGTATTCTCATCGAAACGCCACGCTACGATCGCTTCACGCATATTCTTGCCGATATCGCCAAGGCTGGCGGGACGATCCGTGAAATTGCCGGCAACGACGAGATCATGGTGTCGCTGACGGCGGCAGCTACTGACCAGACGCCGCCGCCGGGCGAGTTGATCGCCCGTTTCCCGCGCGCAGGCTTCGATAGCGACCGGCTGCTGGTGGTCGTCAAGATTGTTGATCTCGGCCAGCTGCTGCGCGAACGTCCGATTGCCGATCCCGGGATCGAGCATATATTCGACTTCTGACGGGAGAAGGCGATGAGATTGCCCATGCGGATAGCGAAAACGGCGGGAGTGGCAAGCGCCATTCTCGTGGCCGTATTCCTGCTCTTTGCCGGTGTCTTCGCGGCGACTGGAAATGCCCCGGCCGCCATGGTCTTCCGCCCGCCCGGCAGTCCGTCCAGCCTGCCTGATGGTGTGAAGCTGCTCAGATGGGGAAGTGCCTTTGCCATCGTGCGGGGCGACAGCCCCGATTACGTTCGCAGGCTCTATGCCAATGGCGCACTGCTGGTGCTGCCGTTCCGCAAAAGTGGCTGTCTCGCCTATCGTCCGGCCTGACCGGACAAAGAAAAAGCCGGACGCTTTTGTGGCGTCCGGCTTCATCTGACCCGAGCGCGGGAGGGGAATGCGCTCAAGGGCGGGAGTGGCTTAGAAAGTGATGCGCTTTTCGTTGTAAGCCTTGACCTCTTCGCTTTCACGGCGAAGAGCGGAAATGGTTGATGCCACAGACACGATGAACATCACGCTGATAAGAGCGGTAAGTACAGTCAAGATCGTGAACATGGGCAATCCTTTCCGAAGTTGCGTTCACGTTCCTCAGTACTGGCTGACGATCGGCGCGCGAGCCGAAGCGTAAGGGCCAAATACCTTGGACGTATCAGTTTTCTGATCGTAGAGTGCGATTGTTGCGGTGAGCATTCCCGTGACCATTGCCATCCAGAAAACGTTAATGACGGTAATCTTATCGGGCATATTCTTTTCCTTAAAACCGCGTATCGCATCTACGCTTCGGTTGATTAAATGCATCCGCTTGGAAATGGTTCCGCAGGATGTTGACGTGTCGTTTACTAAGCCTGGTCTGAAGCGACCTTGAATGCCTCGTTCATCTGGCGTTCAGATTCGCGAGGCCCTTCAACGCAGCCGGCCGAGCTGGCGCATCAGCGCATGGTGCTCGCTGACCTCAGGCCGAACCCAGCGCACTTCATACTTTTCCTTGCAAACGCCATAGGCGATCTCGCCGGCAAGAGAGATGAAGACGGCAAGCGCGATCAGCAGCATGAGCATTGAAGTGACTTCCAGGGGTAGCCGGATACCGGAATGGCATCGGCCGTGTTGATGGTTTTCATTATGCCGATCGCATCTGAAACGGCCTTGAACGGAGCATTCATCCGCCGTTCAGCCACCCGGCCGGGAGACGCCAAATGACTTGCGGGAACGGGGCATCCGTGACAAAAGGCAACGAACGAAACGGCCGGGTTCCATGACGACTGCTTTTTATCCGGGGTCCTTCGACCCGATCACCAACGGACATATGGATGTGCTCGTCCAGGCGCTGAATGTGTCCGCGAAAGTGATCGTCGCGATCGGCGTTCATCCGGGCAAGGCGCCGCTATTCTCCTTCGAGGAGCGGGCCGAACTGATCCGCAAGTCGCTGGCCGAGATCCTGCCGCAGAAGGCTGCCGGCATCGATGTGGTGTCCTTCGACAATCTGGTTGTCGACGCGGCCCGCAAGCACGGCGCCTCTCTACTGATCCGCGGTCTGCGTGACGGCACCGATCTCGATTACGAAATGCAGATGGCAGGCATGAACCGGCAGATGGCGCCCGATATCCAGACCGTTTTTCTGCCGGCTGGAACGGGCTCACGGCCCATTACTGCCACATTGGTCCGCCAGATCGCCGCCATGGGTGGAGATGTCAGCGCCTTCGTTCCGGCCGCAGTCCTGCAAGCCCTTCAATCCAAGCGCAAATCTTGAGGCGGTCGTCCGCCGCAACGGAGCTACAATGAAACTGTTTTATGCCGCCTTTGCCGCCGTGCTGTATATCGCGTCCTTCGCTGGTGACGCTCTTGCCGCCGATACGCTCACTATTCAGCTGAAGGATGGTCCTGTCGTGATTCAGCTGGCGCCTGACGTCGCGCCGAAGCATGTTGCCCAGATCGAAGCGCTTGCCAAGAAGGGCGCTTACGACAACGTTGCGTTCCACCGCGTCATCGACGGCTTCATGGCCCAGACCGGCGACGTTCAGTACGGCAACATGTCGAAGGGCTTCGATCCGAGCCTCGCCGGCACCGGCGGCTCCGACCTGCCGAACATTCCTGCCGAGTTCTCCAAGACACCTTTCGTCCGCGGCACGGTCGGCATGGCCCGCTCGCAGGATCCGGATTCGGCCAATTCGCAGTTTTTCATCATGTTCGCTGACGGCTCCTTCCTGAACGGTCAGTACACCGTCGTCGGCAAGGTCGTCTCCGGCATGGAATTCGTCGACAAGATCAAGAAGGGCGAAGGCCAGAACGGCGAAGTCAGCAATCCTGACCGCATGGTCAAGGTCACCGTCGCCAAGTAACTCAAAGCAAGTAGTTCAAGAACAACGAGGAGAATAAGAATGGCCGAGATCAAGGATCCCGAAAACACCATCATCCTGGAAACCACCAAGGGCAAGGTCGTTATCGCACTGCTGCCGCAGGTGGCACCTGAGCACGTTGCCCGCATCAAGGAACTCGCCCGCGAGAAGGCCTATGACGGCGTCGTCTTCCACCGCGTCATCAACGACTTCATGGCCCAGACCGGCGACGTGAAGTTCGGCAAGAAGGGCAGCGAGAGCTTCAACCCGGGCCGGGCCGGCATGGGTGGCTCCGAGAAGCCGGATCTGAAGGCAGAATTCTCCGCGACCCCGCATAATCGCGGCGTTTGCTCCATGGCACGCTCGCAGAACCCGAACTCGGCCAACAGCCAGTTCTTCATCTGCCTTGCGGATTCTCCGTGGCTGAACAAGCAGTATTCCGTCTGGGGCCAGGTCATCGAAGGCATGGACAATGTCGACAAGATCAAGAAGGGCGAGCCGGTCGTAGACCCGGATTCGATCGTCTCGATGCGGGTTGCCGCCGACGTCTGATTGTGATTTCTGACGGAACCCGCCCTTGCGTGAGAACGCGGGGCGGGTTTCGCTTTGCCCGGAAGTACCCCGATGCGCGTAGACCTTTTCGATTTCGACCTGCCGGATGAGCGGATTGCGCTCAGGCCCGCCGAGCCGCGCGACAGCGCACGCCTGCTGGTCGTCGATGCCGCTGCCAGCGCGACGCTGAGCGATCATGTGGTCCGCAATCTTCCCAGTTTCCTGAAGCCGGGCGATGCGCTGGTTTTCAACGACACCAAGGTCATTCCCGCGCAGCTCGAAGGCATCCGCCACCGCGAAGGAGCGGGCGGTCAGCAGGTCTCGGCGACGCTGCATATGCGGGTCGGCGCCAACCGCTGGAAAGCCTTCGCCAAGCCCGGCAAGCGCATTAAGGAAGGCGACCGTATCGCCTTCGGGCATAGCGGCGAAAGCTGCTTCCTCGGACAGCTCGATTGCACCGTCGTCGAGAAGGGTGATGCCGGCGAGGTGACGCTCGCCTTCGATCTCTCCGGCCCTGCACTCGACGAAGCTATCGCCAGCGTCGGCCATATTCCGCTGCCCCCCTATATCGCCGCCAAGCGGCCGGAAGACGAGCGCGACCGCGCCGATTACCAGACGATCTATGCCCGCGAGGAAGGCGCTGTCGCCGCTCCCACCGCCGGACTGCATTTCACGCCGGCACTCTTCGAAGCTCTCGACAAGGCCGGCATCGAACGCCATTTCGTGACGCTGCATGTCGGCGCCGGAACCTTTCTGCCGGTGAAGGCTGACGATACCGATGACCACAAGATGCATCTCGAAAGTGGCTACGTCACCGAAGAGATCGCCGCCAAGCTCAACGCCGTCAAGGCGAGGGGCGGGCGCATCGTCTGCGTCGGCACGACGTCGCTGCGGCTGATCGAAAGTGCCGCGGCCGATAGCGGCGAGATAAAGCCCTGGGCCGGTGCCACCGGCATCTTCATCACGCCCGGTTACCGCTTCAAGGCGGTCGATATGCTGATGACCAACTTCCACCTGCCGCGCTCGACTTTGTTCATGCTGGTCTCCGCCTTTGCCGGTTTCGAGACCATGCACGCCGCCTATGACCACGCCATTTCGACAGGCTACCGCTTCTATTCCTACGGCGACTCAAGCCTGCTTTTCCGGAACGACAGATGACCGAGAATTTTCAATTCACTCTCAAGAAGACCGATGGCGGCGCCCGCCTCGGCGAAGTCACCATGCCGCGCGGCACGATCCGCACCCCGGCCTTCATGCCTGTGGGCACTGTCGGCACGGTCAAGGCGATGTATCTCGATCAGGTGCGCGACACCGGCGCCGATATCATTCTCGGCAATACCTATCACCTGATGCTGCGCCCCGGCGCCGAACGCGTTGCCCGCCTCGGCGGCTTGCACAAGCTGATCCGCTGGGAACACCCGATCCTGACCGACTCAGGTGGCTTCCAGGTCATGTCGCTCTCGGGCCTACGCAAGCTCGACGAGCAGGGCGTCACCTTCAAGTCGCATGTCGATGGCAGCCTGCACCACATGTCGCCGGAGCGCTCGATCGAGATCCAGGGCCTGCTCGGCTCCGATATCCAGATGCAGCTCGACGAATGCGTGGCACTGCCGGCCGAGCCGCGCGAGATCGAACGCGCCATGGAACTGTCGCTGCGCTGGGCCGAGCGCTGCAAGGTGGCCTTCGGCAACCAGCCGGGCAAGGCGATGTTCGGCATCGTCCAGGGCGGCGATCAGCCGAACTTGCGCGTTCGCTCGGCAGAGGCGCTGAAGCAGCTCGATCTCAAGGGCTACGCTGTCGGCGGCCTCGCGGTCGGCGAGCCGCAGGACGTCATGCTGCGCATGCTAGAGACCACGCTTCCGGTTCTGCCGACGGAGAAGCCGCGCTATCTGATGGGCGTCGGCACGCCTGACGACATGCTGAAATCCGTCGCCCGCGGCATCGACATGTTCGACTGCGTGATGCCGACTCGCTCTGGCCGCCACGGCCTGGCCTTCACCCGCCGCGGCAAGGTCAATATTCGCAATGCCCGTCACGCTGAGGATATGCGGCCGCTCGACGACCAGTCGAACTGCCCGGCGACCCGCGATTACTCGCGCGCCTATCTGCATCACCTCGTTCGCGCCAATGAGGCGCTTGGCGGCATGCTGCTCTCCTGGCATAACCTGAACTACTATCAGGAACTGATGCAGGGCATCCGCAAGGCGATCGCCGAGGGACGTTTTGCCGATTTCATGGCCGAGACGATCGACGAATGGGCGAGGGGCGATCTCGAGCCCGTCTGAGGCTCATATCCCCTTGCTGTCGGTGTTCGGAACGATCTGAACGCCGTTGATCTTGTAGCTGCCGTCGGGCTGGCGCGCCATCTGGTAGATCGCCGTCCAGTCCTTGCCGTCGCGCCCTGAGATCAGCACTTCATTATAGATCATCGCGCCGTCGGCGATCGATTTGCTGCGGCCGAAGGCGTAATTGCCGGGATGATAAACCGGCTCGTAGCTTTTCTTCACCATCGCAAAGAACACGTTCTTGTCCGGAAACAGCGCCTTGATCCCAGGAGCCGCATAGGAATAGGCGGTATCGGGATCGTCCTTCAGAAAGGCATTGATCTGCCCTTCGATGATCTGCTGCGTCGTTGCGATGGGATCTTCGGCGCGCGCCTGTAACGGTGTGGTCAGCAATGCGGCAGACAGAAGAAGCACGGCGGATAGAGCACGCATGAGATTGTCTCCGGCCAATAGACTGGAGTGTAGGGCATTTCAGCAAATTTGAAAGTGGCGGACCGATCGCCCGCCACTCGCAGGAGACGTTCAGTTCCAGCGGCGGAAGAGGGCGCTGGCGTTGACACCGCCAAAGCCGAAGCCGTTGCTGATCGCATAGTCCATCTCGAGCTTACGCGACGTCTTGCCGACGATATCGAGACCGTTGGCGACGGCATCCGCCTCATCGAGATTGCGCGTCGGCGGAACGATCTGGTCGCGCAGTGCCAGGATCGTGAAGATCGCTTCCAGCCCGCCGGCCGCGCCGAGAAGATGGCCGGTCGCGGATTTGGTGGCACTGACGGCGATCCCGCCATCGCGGCCGAAGACCGTGCCGATCGCCGCCATCTCGCCACGGTCGCCGACCGGCGTCGACGTTGCGTGGGCGTTGAGATGCTTGATCTCTGATGGCGCGATTTTCGCCTGCCGGATGGCGGCTTCCATCGCCCGGCGCGCGCCGTCGCCGTCTTCGGGTCCTGCGGTCATGTGATAGGCATCAGCCGCCGTGCCGTAGCCGACCAGTTCCGCCAGCGGGGTGGCGCCGCGAGCCAGCGCATGTTCCAGCGTTTCGATGACCAGGATACCCGCACCTTCGCCCATGACGAAGCCATCGCGGGCAGTATCGAATGGCCGCGAGGCGAGCTCGGGCGTGTCGTTGAAGCCGGTGGAAAGCGCGCGTGCGGCCGCAAATCCACCAAGGCTCACGCGGTCAATACAGGCCTCTGCACCGCCGCAAATCGCCACATCGGCTTCACCCGACCGGATCAGCCGGGCCGCGTCGCCAATGGCCTGAACGCTGGCCGCGCAGGCGGTAACCGGCGCGCCGAGCGGCCCCTTGAAGCCATATTTGATGCTGATCTGTCCGGCCGCCAGGTTGACGAGGAACGACGGTACGATGAACGGAGAAAGCCGCCGCGGCCCGCGGGTCTCGACTGTGCGCACCGCATCGGTGATCGCGGGAAATCCGCCGACGCCCGAAGCGATGATCGTTGCCGTGCGTTCGCGCGAAGCGGTATCCTCGGGCATCCATCCGGCCTGGCGCACCGCCTCGTCGGCGGCACCCATGGCGAAATGGATGAAGCGGTCCATCTTCTTCTGGTCCTTCGGAACGATATAACGATCCGGATCGAACCCGCCCTCGGCATCCTCAGCGATGTCAGGCACGACACCGCCGACCTTGGCCGCCAGATCGCCGACAATATCCTCGCCCAGCAGGCGAAGGCCGGAGCCGCCGGCAAGCAGCCGCTTCCACGCGATCTCCACACCTGTTCCAAGCGGCGACACAAGTCCCATACCGGTGACGACAATGCGATCCATGATTTGTTCCTTATTAAGCATCAAAGCCCAGATACCAGGCCTTCATCCGCGCAATGCGCTCATGGGCCGCCTCATCGGCCGCAGGGCCGGGCAGCAGGCAGGTATTCCGGGGGGTGAGTTCTTCGCCGTTCCTGGCATCGACCAGCTTGGTTTCAAGCGCTTCGCCGGATGCATTGCCGAGAAGATAGGCGAGATCTTCCTGCGGGGCGTGGCGTCCGCCCCATGTCGACAGCGCCATCAGCACCGGAAAGAAATCCTGTCCCTTCGCCGTCAGCACATATTCGTGGCGGGCAGGGCGCTCGCTATAGAGCCGTTTCTCGAAAATGCCTTCCTCGACCAGATGGGCGAGGCGCCGTGTCAGGATGTTCGGCGCGATCCTAAGGCTCTTCTGGAAATCGTCGAACCGCGTCAGCCCCTGAAAGGCGTCGCGCAGGATCATGATGCTCCAGGAATCGCCGACGCTGTTCAGCGCGCGGGCGGCCGGGCATGGGAAGATGGCAAAGCTGGTTCGTTGCATGAAGCAAGCCACTACCGCAGTGACTTGCTTTAAGCAAGTAACTCTTTAGCGCGCGCTGGACGCGAAGATGCGGGCGAGGATGACGCCCATGACAAGCATGCCAGCGGCAACGAAGATCGTATCGCCGGGCGTGCCGATATAGAGCGGCCCGATATTGGCGAAGAGCAGAAAGGCGATCAGGAAATTCAGCCAGCCCCATATGACGTTGACTTCAGCAGAACTGATATTCGAGCTGCCGAGCCGCGCGAAGGGAGTGCGGAAGGAGCGCCCGCTGACGCCGTTGACGAAGTGCGGAATGCCGTTTGTCAGGAACGCGGCGGCGATGAAATGAACGATATAGGCGATCCAGGGCAAGAGAGCCTCCGACTGAGAAACATGTCCTCTCTAGATTGGCGCCATATGCAGGAAGGCAAGGGCACGAACAGGGTGTCGCAGCCGCGAAATTTCCACCCATTATCAGCAGATTAGCATATAATCGTTTATATCCCGGACGACGGATTGACCTTCCGGCCCGATTGCAATTTCTATGCGCGCGAGGTGGAGTGACGGGGGAATAATGAGAGTTTTCTCTGACATTGGTGAGCTGCGCGCAGCACTTGAGGCTTTGCGCCGGCAATCGCGCACAATCGGCCTGGTACCGACGATGGGCTATCTGCATGCCGGCCATCTGGAGCTGGTGGCGCGGGCGAGGGTGGAGAACGACATTGTTGTCGCCTCGATCTTTGTCAATCCGCTGCAGTTCGGCGCCAACGAGGACCTCAGCAAATATCCCCGCGATATCGAGCGCGACACGGCCATGCTCCGGCAAGCCGGCGTCAACATCCTCTTTGCGCCTGGCGTTACCGACATGTATCCGAAGCCGATGATGACGGTCGTAGACGTACCCGAGATCGGCCGCGAGCTAGAAGGGTCGGTGAGGCCCGGCCATTTCGCCGGCGTCGCCACGGTCGTCTGCAAGCTTTTCAATATCGTCCAGCCACAGCGCGCCTATTTCGGCGAGAAGGATTACCAGCAGGTGGTCGTCATCAGGCGTATGGTCGAGGATCTGGCATTGCCGGTCCGGATCGTCCCGGTGCCGACGGTGCGTGATCACGATGGCCTGGCGCTGTCATCGCGCAATGTCTATCTCAGCGCCGGCGAGCGCAAGGCGGCTGTGATCGTGCCGCAGACGCTCGCCGAGGCTGAGCGGCTGGTCGCCGCGGGTCTGTCCGATCCGGTCGAGCTCGAACACCTGCTGAAGACGTTTCTCGGCCGCGAGCCGCTCGCCAATCCGGAAGTCGTCGCCGTCCGCGATGCCGCGACGCTGAAACCGGTCGAGGTGATCCGCGATCCCGTCGTCGTCGCGCTGTTCGTCAGGATCGGCACGACCCGGCTGCTCGACAACCGCGTAATCGGCGGGCAGGGCGTCACGAAACTGGGAGCCGTACGATGAGTGCATCCGGAACAGCCAAGCGCCTGACGCCGTCGAAGATCGCGGCGATGAAGGGCGGCACCCCGATTGTCTGCCTGACGGCCTATACGACGCCGATGGCGCGCCTCCTCGATGCCCATTGCGATCTGCTACTTGTCGGAGATTCGCTCGGCATGGTGCTCTATGGCATGGAAACCACGACGGGCGTGACGCTCGAGATGATGATCGCCCATGGCAAGGCGGTCATGCGCGGCGTTGAACAAGCCTGCGTCGTCGTCGACATGCCATTCGGTACCTATCAGGAATCGAAAGAGATAGCGTTTCGCAACGCTGTCCGCATTCTCCAGGAAACCGGCTGCGACGCCGTGAAGCTTGAGGGCGGCGAGGAGATGGTCGAGACCATCGCCTTCCTGACGGCGCGCGGCATTCCTGTGCTCGGCCATATCGGCCTGATGCCGCAGCTGGTCCATACCGCCGGCGGCTACCGCTCGGTCGGCCATACCGAACATGAGACCTCGAAGATCCGCCGCGACGCCCACGCAATCGGCGGCTCCGGCGCCTTCGCTGTCGTCATCGAGGGAACCGTCGAACCGCTGGCCCGCGAAGTCACATCGGCCATCCATGTCCCGACAATCGGCATCGGCGCATCGTCAGCCTGCGATGGCCAGATCCTGGTGTCCGACGATATGCTCGGGCTGTTCAACGATTTCACGCCACGCTTCGTCAAGCGCTACGACGAGCTCGGAAAGCGCGCTGCCGCCGCGGCAGAGGAGTATGCTGCAGACGTGCGCTCACGAAAATTTCCGGCGGCAGAGCATACGTTCAAACGGCGAACGTAACCGGGCAAGAAAAGGAGCGGGCGGCATTCATAGGCAGCTCGCCAATAGCTACACAATGTGGCGTGAGAGTTGAAATGTCCGCCGGTTTGCAAAGTTAAAATGTCCGCAAGGCCACCATACGGCACACCGGCCAGCCCCGATCTGACCGGCTGATCCCGGTTGCAAGATCAGATCGGGGCGGGTGGTAAATACACCACTTCGGCT
>NZ_JBFTMO010000009.1:0-196323 GCF_056396985.1 Rhizobium sp. 05N430
ATCATCTTCATGGATACAAAACAGAATAAACAAAGCCCGCGTTAAGCGGGTCTTTTGCGTTCAACTCTATTCCCTAGAAGAACGCCTGGATGCCGGTCTGCGCCCGGCCCAGGATCAGCGCGTGGACGTCGTGCGTGCCTTCGTAGGTGTTGACCGTTTCCAGGTTCTGCGAATGGCGCATGACGTGGAATTCGATCTGGATACCGTTGCCGCCGTGCATGTCGCGGGCCTGGCGGGCAATATCCAGCGCCTTGCCGCAATTGTTGCGCTTGACGATAGAGATCATCTCCGGCGCCATCTTGTGCTGATCCATGAGCTGGCCGACGCGCAGCGAGCCCTGCAGTCCAAGGGCGATCTCGGTCTGCATGTCGGCGAGCTTCTTCTGGTAGAGCTGCATGCCGGCGAGCGGCTTGCCGAACTGCTTGCGGTCGAGGCCGTATTGGCGGGCGCGGAACCAGCAGTCTTCGGCCGCACCCATCACACCCCAGGAAATGCCGTAGCGGGCGCGGTTGAGACAGCCGAAGGGGCCTTTGAGACCCGAGACGCCGGGCAGGATCGCGTCTTCGCCCACTTCGACGCTGTCCAGCACGATCTCGCCGGTGATCGAGGCGCGCAAAGACAGCTTGCCGCCGATTTTTGGGGCTGAGAGGCCCTTCATGCCCTTTTCAAGCACGAAGCCGCGGATCTCATTGTTGTGGGCTTCGGATTTCGCCCAGACGACGAAGACATCGGCGATCGGCGCGTTTGAGATCCACATCTTGGAGCCGCGCAGGCGGTAACCACCCTCGATCTTCTCGGCACGGGTCTTCATGCCGCCCGGATCAGAACCGGCATCCGGCTCGGTGAGGCCGAAACAGCCGATCAGGTCGCCGGAAACGAGGCTTGGCAGATATTTCTTCCTCTGCTCGTCGGAGCCGTAGGCATAGATCGGGTAAATGACCAGCGAGGACTGGACGCTCATCATCGAGCGATAGCCGCTATCGATGCGCTCGATCTCGCGGGCGACGAGGCCGTAGGCGACGTAGGAGGCGTTGGCAGCGCCATATTCTTCCGGCAGCGTTACGCCGAGCAGGCCGGTCTGGCCCATCAGCTTGAAGAGGCCCTTGTCGGTTTGCTCGTCGAGATAGGCTTCCTGGACGCGGGGCAGCAGCTCGGCCTTGGCGAAAGCGGCTGCCGAGTCGCGAATCATCCGCTCATCTTCGCTCAGTTGCTCGTCCAGCAGGAAAGGATCATCCCAGGCAAAGGCGCTCGACGACGATTTGGAAACTGTGTTGGCAGAGTTTGACAAGCGATCCTCACGGCAAAGACATGGGTTTCATCCGGAATTATGCGTCTATCGATTGCCTGATGTCTATGGAAACTGTATTTGCGAATGAGTTGATGCATGCGATGCATAGGTTGACCATGCGCCAGAGACGATTTCTTCCCCATATCAGCCATCTCTCGGCCTTCGAGGCGGTCCTGCGCAATGGATCCACGGCGGCGGCTGCGCGCGAGCTCAATCTGACGCAAAGCACGGTCAGCCGGCTGATCCAGACGCTGGAACAGCAGCTCGGCCGCCCGCTTTTCGACAGGTACAGGCAGCGGTTGGTGCCGACCGAGGCGGCGCAGGCCTATGGCCGCGACATCAGCCGGGCACTCGATCTCATCCAGCGCGGCAGCATGGAATTTTCCGCCAATCCCGGCGGCGGCACGCTGACCCTCGCCATCCTGCCCGCCTTCGGCACACGATGGCTTGCGCCGCGGCTCGGAGATTTCCTCAAGGACCATCCCGGGATCAATGTCAGCCTGGCGACCCGCCTGAAGCGCTTCAATTTCGCCGCCGAAGGGTTCGACGCGGCAATCCATTTTGGCGCCGCCGATTGGCGCGACGCCGATCATCTTGAGCTCTTCGAGGAGCGCCTGACGGCTTGCATCTCACCGGCGCTGCTGAGAGGCAAGCCTGTCAACGATGCGGGCGACGTGCTGGACCTGCCGCTGCTGCAGCTCGAAACGCGGACGAAGGCCTGGGCAATCTGGTTCGAAGCCCAGGGGATCAAACCGAAAAACGTCACCGGCATGCTTTTCGATCAGTTCGCGACGATGACGCAGGCTGCGATCGCCGGACTGGGCGTGGCGCTGCTGCCCGACTATCTGGCCAGGGATGAAACCCAGCAAGGGCGGCTTCTTCCGCTGCTGAAACCGTCGGTAACCGGCACCGGAACCTACTGGCTCGTCTGGCCACAGTCGCGCGCAAACTACCCGCCACTGGTCTCTTTTCGTAACTGGCTGGAAAAGCTGGTGGCAGAGGGCTCATGGAGTATGGAGGCAGGCAGCGATCAATAGGTCGCTGCTGCTTTCAGCCGCCGAGCAAGTCGATTGCTGCCCTGACGCCGTCGCGGCCGGGAGTTACCGGCCGGTACTCCATTCCCACGACACCGTCGTAGCCCTCCGCGTAGAGCCAATCGAGGCGATGCTTGAGGTCGATCGTTCCTGTCCCGGGATCATTGCGGCCAGGGTGGTCGGCAATGTGGAGGTGGACGACGCGGGAGACGCGCCCGCCGATGACATCTTCGGTTTTCTCGTCCATCACTGCGGAATGGTAGATATCGTAGACGATGCCAATTTCCGGCCGGTCGATGTCATCGACGATATCGAGCGCTTCCTCCGTCGAGCCGAGGAAATAGCCGATATGGTCGATGCGCGTGTTGAGCGGCTCGACGCCGAGGCGGACGCCGGTGCCTTTCAGGATGTCGGCGGCGGCGTGCAGCGTGTCTGTCAGCGCGGCACGCTGCTCCTCGCGCGACAGGCCCGGCAGGTCGTCTCCGGCTTGCGCGATCAGCACCGGGGCGCCGAGCCGCTTTGCGACCTCGACGGATTGCTTCAGGCCTTCGAGCCAGGCTTCGCGATTGGCGATGTCTGTCAGCGGAATCATCGGTTCGGCTACGAGGCTCGAAACCTTGAGGCCGGTGCTCTTCAGTTTGTGCTCGATGGCGTCGAGATCCTTGTCGGTCCAGCGCCAGAATTCGATGAAATGCAGACCGGCCTCTGCGGCGTTATCGATGCGGCTTGAGAATTCGTCGCCCGGTTCGGCAAACAGCCATTCGATGCAGGCTGAGTAGTTTCGCATGCGGCATCCTCCCTGATTTTATCCAAGGCATGCGGGAAATGCATCGGCTCGGCAAGGCCATGATCGCCGCGATCCGGCAGCAACGCTCCGCAGAGCTATAATTTTTGTTCGGTGTACGGGAACTGTGGCGGCGTTTCGCACGTTGAGGCACGCATCGAAAAAGCGTGGGGCACCGGCACAGGATGATGGATTTTCAAGCGGCCGGCGATAGCCGCAAGACGGCAAATGCAATCGATCTGATTGCCGGAGCGGCCCGGCGCACGATGAAGGCCGCGGTGACGGCCATCCCGGGTGGCATCATTCGCACTGGCCGCAATGCCTGGCGTGCCGGGAAAGCCGAGAAAGTGGCGTTCCTGGTGGATGGATCTGCCTATTTTTCCGCCCTGGATCAGGCGCTCAGGAAAGCGCGGCAGACGATCTGGATCGTCGGCTGGGATTTCAATCCCGATATCCGTCTCCGGCCAAAGCAGAGTTCCGAAACGCTCGGCGAATTGCTGCTGTCGCTCGCCGATGAGCATCCGGGATTGCAAATCCGGATCCTGGTCTGGGGCATGGGGCCGATCTATTCGGGCAAGTCGCTGCGGCTTTTCCGCGAGAGCGGGTTCTCGTCTCATCCGCAGATCTCCATGCGTTTCGATCTGCGCCATCCGCTGCGCGGTTGTCATCACCAGAAACTGGTTTCGATCGACGACAGCCTGGGTTTCCTGGGCGGCATCGACCTCACGGCACGGCGCTGGGACGAGCCGGATCATCGGATCGGCAATCCGCTGCGCAAGGCGCCCGACGGCACGCCCTATGAACCCGTTCATGACATGCAGTCGATGGTTTCAGGTGGGGCCGCGGGCCTGATCGGCGATGTCGCCCGCCGCAGGTGGCGGAAGGCGACCGGCGAGCGGGTAGAACCCGCCGCTGCAAGTGATACCGAATGGCCGTTGTCCGTCCCGGCAGAAATGACCAATGCGACAGCCGCAATCGCGTTGACCGAACCTGGACTGATCGGCAAGCGCGGGCACTACGAAGCCTTCCGGCTGACGCGGGATGCGATCCGGGCGGCACGCAGGCACATCTATATCGAAACCCAATATCTGGCCTCTTTCGGTGTGGCGCGCGAGATCGGCAAGCGGCTGAAGGAGATCGAAGGTCCTGAAATCGCGGTTCTCGTTACCCGCAGTTCGCATGGCTTCATCGAGAAATTGACTATGGGCAACAATCGCGATCGGCTGATCCGCCGGCTGAAGCGGGTCGACCGTTATGACCGGTTACGTGTCATGTATGCCGTGGTGCCTGACGAGAAGGGCGGCGAGCAGGAAATCGTCATCCACTCCAAGCTGATGATCGTCGATGATGCATTTATCCGCATCGGCTCGTCGAACCTGAACAACCGCTCCGAGGGGTTGGATACGGAATGCGATCTGGCGATCGAGGCGGAGACTGATGGCCACCGCCAGGCAATCACCGCGCTTCGCCACCGGCTGATGGCTGAGCATCTCGACGCGCAGCCCGAAGAGGTGCGGCGGATGGAGAGTGAAAAGCGATCGGTGTTAGATACTATAAAGGCGCTGAATCGTGGCTCACGCGGGTTGCGGGAATTCGCCGTTGATATTGCCCATGGCGGGACCAGTCCGTTACCTGGGACCGGGATCGTCGATCCGCGCAGGCCGTACTGGCCGCTACAGCGGTTGCGCTTGCGCGTCGGCCGTCTGGTCAGCGTGTTTTTCTGAGTTTGCCGTTTTCCGCTTGCGGATGACGATTTCGCTGATGGCGAAGACCGGCAGCCCGATCAGCAGCGGCAGAATGAAATAGATCACCCTGAAGGCCACCAGTGCGCCGATCGATGCGGCGCCCGGAAGGACGTGGCTGACGGTTGCCTCCAGCACGCCCAGCCCGCCCGGAACATGGGTGAGGAGGATGGCGATATTGGCGAGCACGAAGGCGGTTGCCGTCTGCACGAAGCTGGCTTCGCCCTGCGCCGCCAGCATCTGATGCAGACAGGCGGAAACGCAGATGAAGTTCAGCGTTCCGATCACCACCTGCCCGGCGGCCAGCTTAACCTCCGGCATCTGGAACTGCCATTTCCACAGTTTGAGCGGCGCGCGAACGGTGGCAGCCAGAAGAACGTAGGCCGCGGGAATGCCGAGGCACGCGAGGCCGAGAAAGAACAAGCCGGACGAGCTGAGGTGCAACAGATTGGCTGCATCGCCGGGATTGACGAGAAGCGCGATGCCGGCGAGGGCCGAGAGGCCGATGCCGACGGTGACGCCGCAGAAGAGGATCACCTTGGCGACTTCCTCGGTGTTCAGTCCCCAGCGGGCGTAGTAGCGGTAACGGACGGCGCCGCTGCTCAGGGCGGCAATGCCGAGATTGTGGCCGATCGAAAGGCCGGTAAAAGAGGCGATCGCCGCCTTCGGGTAGCTCAGCGGTTTGCCGGCATAGCGCAGGCCCATCCAGTCGAAGCCGGTAAGGCAGAGATAGGAGAGTGCCGCAAAGCCCGTCCCGGCGGCGAGCCTGGACACCGGGATCGCCGCGATCGACTGCATCACCTCGTCCAGCGAGTAGCGGCTGAAGACCTTGTAGAGAAGGTAGGCGGCCAGCAGCAGGCCGAGAATGAGGGTGGCATTGATGATAAGGCGTTTGCCCGGCATGAGTTTTCCGTCTTGCGTTGCAGTTTCCAGTTTATGGAACGAAGCAAGCGGAATGCGGGTTCCCCCCGCATGAGCACATTCTCCGGTATTTCACCTCTGCAGGGCGGCCGATCGATCAGGATCCTGACCTACAACGTGCATAGCTGCGTCGGTACCGACCGGCGGATCGATCCGCACCGGGTCGCCGATGTCATCGCCCAGTCGGGCGCCGATATCATTGCGCTGCAGGAGCTGGATGTTGGCCGCAGGCGGACGGGAGGCGTCGATCAGGCGCATCTCATCGCGGGCCTTCTGAAGATGGAGTCGCATTTCCATCCAGCCTTGCATGTCGAGGAGGAGAAGTATGGTGACGCCATCCTGACGGCACTGCCGACCAAGCTGATGCGGGCAGGGCCGCTGCCTTCGGTCGGCGAGACCCGTGGGGCGATCTGGGTGCAAGTCGATGTCAACGGCCTGACGCTCAACGTTCTAAACACGCATCTTGGTCTCAGAGGCGTGGACAGGGCGCAGCAAATAGCGGCGTTGCTCGGCAGCGACTGGATCGGGTCGTCGGCATTTCAGGCTGCGCCGTCGATCATCTGCGGTGATCTCAACGCCATTCCGCTATCGCCCGCATACCGGACGCTTGCCCGGCAGTTTCGAGACGCCCAGCTTCTGGCCGGTGGTAAGCCGCGGCCGACCTATCCGTCGCAACTTCCGGTGCTGCGGATCGACCACGTCTTCGTCTCGGAAGGGCTTGGTGTCAGGCGGGTGACGGCGATCGCCGATCCGCTGGCGCGGCGCGCGTCCGATCATCTGCCGCTGCTTGCGGAGATCGAGCCGTCGGCAGCGCTCACAAGGGCGGAAACACGATCTGTGGCGTCTGGATGAGCTGGCGGTTGCCCGCTGCTTCTGGGTCGTTGATGCGCTCGATCAGCATCCGGCCGAGCAATTCGCCGGCGGCAACGAGGTCTTCGTAGATCGTCTCGACCTTTGGCTGCAGCTGGGTCAGCAGGCGCGAATGCTCCTTGGCGACGATGTCGTAGTCCTCGGCCAGTTGAAGCCCGGCGTCGCTCATGCCGGTGATGGTTGCAAGGGCCGACACCTCGCCAGGACAGATGAAGCCATCCGGGGCATCGGGGGCGGCAGCACGCGTGCGGACATAGTCGCGGATGGCGCTGGCCGGTGAATCGAGCGTGATTTCCTCGGAAATCTCATAGCTGGCGCCCGCCTCGCGCACGGCGGTCATGAAGCCGTGCAGCAGGTGCTGGTAGAATGTCAGYCGCCGTGGCGGCAGCAGGAGCGTCACCTTCTTGCGGCCCTTGGTGATCAGGCGGCGCGTCGCCTCATAGGCAAAGGCATAATTGTCGTAATCGACATAGGGATGCTGCGTCGAAAATTCGGTGCGCCCGTGGCTGACGAATGGAAAGCCGGTTTCGATCAGCATACGGACGCGGGCATCGAAGGGTTCGGTGCGGGTAAAGATGACGCCATCGGCGAAGCTGTTGCGGACGATGTATTCGGCGGCCTCGAGCTCGGTGGTCGACAGGAAATTCGGCGCCACCACCAGATGGTAAGATGTCTCTTTCAGAGCCTTGGCGATGCCGTACATGATCGAGGTGCCAAAGCCGACGACTTCCTGGTGCGAGTCGAGCAGGATGCTGATGACATTCGTGCGGCCGGTCTTCAGGCGCTGTGCTGCGCGATCCGGGAGATAGCCGATTTCACGGGCGATCTTGTGCACCCGTTCGCGGGTTTCCAGCGAGATTTGCGGTGCGTCGCTGAGCGCGCGCGACACCGTCGTCACCGCCAAACCGGTCAGGTTGGCGATCGTGCGCAGCGTCGGCTTGCCACGTCTCAGAAGATTGTCTTGGTTTTCGCCGCGGGGCGGCTTCATCGGATCGGTCAACTTGGCCTTCCTGGGCTGCGGCAATCAACATAACGGGCAGATGCATTGCAAGCAATAAAGTTATGAAAACGTTTTAAATTTTTGCGATTTTAGCGCGATAATTCGCATTATATAGTGATTTCAGTAGTTTGAGTCATTAATAATCTTTTTTCTCGGAAGTCGAGAAAGACTTGACGCCGCGTAATTTATATCGTTTTAAATTGTCAACCGCAGCCGGGAGGCGGCGGCATGTTTGCTCACTCGGCGAGTGGGAAGCATCAGGGTGGCGGAAAAGGCTTTCGCTGCCGACTTGCAAACGGGAGGAAGACTATGCGCAAGTTTTTGGGCTCGGTGGCTGCTGCTGCCGTGATGATGGCTGCGTTCGGCGCTCACGCGGCCGACGTCAAGGAAGTGCAGATGCTGCACTGGTGGACTTCGGGCGGTGAAGCTGCGGCTCTCAACGTCCTGAAGGGCGACCTTTCCAAGGAAGGTTACGCCTGGAAGGATGTACCGGTTGCTGGTGGTGGTGGCGATGCTGCAATGACCGCGCTGAAGGCGATGGTTGCTGCCGGTACCTACCCGACCGCATCGCAGATGCTGGGCTACACCGTTCTCGACTACGCTCAGGCGGGCGTCATGGGCGACCTGACCGAGACCGCGAAGAAGGAAGGCTGGGACAAGTCGGTTCCGGCGGCTCTGCAGAAGTTCTCCGTCTATGACGGCAAGTGGGTCGCTGCCCCTGTTAACGTTCACTCGGTCAACTGGCTGTGGATCAACAAGGCCGTCATGGACAAGATCGGCGGCACCGAGCCGAAGACCTTCGACGACCTGATCGCGCTTCTCGACAAGGCCAAGGCAGCTGGCGTCATCCCGCTCGCTCTCGGCGGTCAGAACTGGCAGGAAGCCACGATGTTCGACTCGATCGTCCTGTCGACCGGTGGTCCTGAATTCTACAAGAAGGCCTTCAACGATCTCGACGAAGACTCTCTGAAGTCCGACACGATGAAGAAGTCCTTCGACAACCTCGCCAAGATCATCAAGTATGTCGACCCGAACTTCTCGGGCCGCGACTGGAACCTGGCAACCGCCATGGTCATCAAGGGTGATGCTCTGGTTCAGGTCATGGGCGACTGGGCGAAGGGCGAATTCGTCGCTGCCAAGAAGACCCCGGATAAGGACTTCCTGTGCTACCGCTTCCCGGGCACCGATGGCAGCGTGATCTACAATTCCGACATGTTCGGCATGTTCAACGTTCCTGAAGACCGCAAGGCCGCTCAGGTGGCGCTCGCAACGGCAACGCTGTCGAAGAGCTTCCAGTCGGCATTCAACGTCGTCAAGGGTTCGGTTCCGGCCCGTACCGACGTTCCGGATACGGCTTTCGACGCTTGCGGCAAGAAGGGCATCGCCGACCTGAAGAAGGCAAACGACGGCGGCACGCTGTTCGGTTCGCTCGCTCAGGGTTACGGCGCGCCTCCGGCAATCGCCAACGCCTATAAGGACGTCGTCTCGAAGTTCGTACATGGTCAGATCAAGACCTCCGACGAAGCTGTGACCCAGCTCGTCCAGGCGATCGACGACGCTCGCTAATACCTGTTCGACATCCGGCCTCCCCGCACAGTGCGGGGAGGCCTTTGCGCCCTGCAGGTATGCTGCAGGGAGGAGATTGATTTCATGAGCACTGTTGCGACCACCGATCCGGTCCTGACCTCCAGTCCTTCGACCCGCGCGTCCATTCGCGGCCGGTTGCAGGATGCCCTGCCGAAGATCGTGCTGGCGCCGAGCTTCCTGATCACGATCGTTTTCGTCTATGGCTTCATCGTCTGGACGGCGTATCTTTCCTTCACCAATTCCAAGACCTTTCCGTCTTACGACCTGACGGGGCCGCGCGCCTATCAGCGCCTGTGGCGCTGGACGTTCGAGAGCGATCCGCCGTCGTCATGGTACACGTCGATCACCAATATGGGGATCTTCGGCTTCCTCTATATCGGCATCTGCCTGGGGCTCGGTCTGCTGCTGGCGATCCTGCTCGACCAGAAGATCCGTGGCGAGGGCGTGCTGCGCCCGATCTTCCTCTATCCGATGGCGCTGTCCTTCATTGTCACCGGCGTTGCCTGGAAATGGTTTCTCGATCCGGGCCTCGGCCTGGAGCAGACGCTGCACCAGTTCGGCTGGACGAGCTTCCATTTCGACTGGATAAAGAACAAGGATTTCGTGATCTATACCGTCGTCATCGCCGGTGTCTGGCAGGCATCGGGCTTCGTCATGGCGATGTTCCTAGCGGGTCTGCGCGGCATCGACGGCGAGATTGTCAAGGCAGCGCAGATCGACGGCGCTTCGACGCTGCAGCTCTACCGCCGCATCATCATTCCGATGCTGCGCCCGGTATTCCTGTCCGCCTTCATCGTGCTCGCCCACATGGCGATCAAGTCCTACGACCTGGTGGTCGCGCTGACCTCGGGCGGCCCTGGCGGTTCCGCCTGGCTGCCATCGAACTTCATGTATGAGTACACGTTCAAGCGGAACGAGATGGCGGTCGGCTCGGCCAGCGCGATCATCATGCTGATGACGATCTCGGCGATCATCGTTCCCTATCTCTATTCCGAACTGAGGGAGAAATCCCGATGAGCAGCGTCATCTCTCCCGCCGTTTCGAGCGGTAATAACAGCCGCTGGATCGGCCGCACGGCAATCTATGGATTGCTGATCATCTTTGCGGTCCTCTACCTGATGCCGCTCTTCGTGATGCTCGTCACCTCGTTCAAGACGATGGACGAGATCCAGAACGGCAACATGCTGTCGCTGCCGCAATCGCCGACGCTCGATCCATGGTTCAAGGCCTGGGGCGAAACCTGTGTCGGTCTGACCTGTGCCGGGATCAAGGGCTACTTCTGGAATTCGATCAAAATGGTCGTACCCGCCGTTGCGATCTCCACGGTGCTCGGTGCGCTGAACGGCTACGTGCTGACGAAGTGGCGCTTCCCGGGTCATACGCTGGTTTTCGGCCTGATGCTATTTGCCTGCTTCATCCCGTTCCAGTCGGTGCTGCTGCCGATGGCGACGATCCTCGGTATGTTCGGCCGTTTCGGCATGACGCTGCAGAATGCGACGGGCATGAACTTCGGTTTCGGCAACCCGACGGTCAATCTGGTCTTCGTTCATGTCGTCTACGGTCTCGGGTTCACGACGCTGTTCTTCCGGAATTTCTATGAAGCCTTCCCGACCGAGCTGGTGCGCGCTGCCCAGGTCGATGGCGCCAGCTTCTTCCAGATCTTCCGCCGCATCATGCTGCCGAACTCTCTGCCGATCATCGTGGTGACCGTCATCTACCAGTTCACCAACATCTGGAACGACTTCCTGTTCGCCTCGGCTTACGCAGGCACAGGCGAGTCCATGCCGATGACGGTGGCTCTGAACAACGTCGTCAACACCTCGACCGGCGTGGTCGAATACAATGTCAACATGGCCGCGGCGATGATCGCCGCCGTGCCGACGCTCTTCGTTTACATTCTCGCCGGCCGCTATTTTGTGCGCGGTCTCATGGCGGGCGCCGTCAAAGGATAATCCATGGCTTTCCTTGAAATTTCCGGTCTCAAGAAGCGCTTCGGCGCCGTCGATATCCTCAAGGGGATCGATCTCGAGCTCGAAGAGGGCGGCTTCCTCGTGCTCGTCGGCCCGTCCGGCTGCGGCAAGTCCACGCTGCTTAACACCATTGCCGGTCTGGAAACGATCACCGAAGGCGAAATCCGCGTCAACGGCCGGGCGATTAATGACCTGCACCCGTCGAAGCGCGATATTGCCATGGTGTTCCAGAGCTACGCGCTCTATCCGAACATGACGGTGGCGGGAAACATTGCCTTCGGCATGGAAATTCGTGGCGTGCCGAAGGAAGAGCGCGAGAAGGCGATCAAGCAGGTCTCCGAGATGCTGCAGATCGGTCATCTGTTGGACCGCAAGCCGAGCCAGCTTTCCGGTGGCCAGCGCCAGCGCGTCGCCATGGGTCGCGCTCTGGTGCGCAATCCGCAGGTCTTTCTGTTCGACGAGCCGCTGTCCAATCTGGATGCCAAGCTGCGCGTCGACATGCGCACCGAAATCAAGCGTCTGCACCAGCGCATGGGCACGACGATCGTCTACGTAACGCATGACCAGATCGAGGCCATGACGCTGGCAACCAAGATCGCCGTGTTGCGCGATGGCGTGTTGCAGCAGTTCGGCACACCTGCCGAAATCTACAACAGCCCTGCCAACGTCTTCGTCGCCGACTTCATGGGGTCGCCGGCAATGAACCTGCTGAACGCGACCGTCGAAAACGGTGCCGGCGGTCTGCAGGTTTCGCTCGACCGCCCGAATGCCGAGCCGCTGAAGCTGCCGGTGCCCTCGGGAAACAACAGCCTTACGAGCTACAATGGCAAGCCGGTGATCTTCGGCATTCGTCCGGAAGCGCTGACCGATCTCGATGGCGTCGATCGCAAGGCGAAATCGGTGTCGCACGGTGATTGCATGATCGAAGTTGTCGAGCCCGCGGGTGCCGATACATTCGCTGTCACCAAACTCGGTGGAAAATCGGTCGTCGCGCGCCTCGGCGCCGATGCCGGCATCGAGGCGGGCACGAACACCCGCCTTGCCTTCAATCTCGACAAGGCGGTGTTCTTCGATCCGCAGAGCCAGCTGCGGATCGCTTGATCCGTCACTGTGCGGTTACGGTGAAACTGACAGACGGGAAGCGGCTTGAGGTCGCTTCCACGGTGATCGTGCCTGTCAGTCCCGTTGCTTCCAGCCAGAAACCAGCCGTGCCACCCTGCAGCGGCACGCTGCCCGGGCCGACGATCTTCGCCGGTCCTTCGACGCGCAGCGTGACGCTGTCATCCATGAAGGGCAGGCGCTGATCGCGCTGGTCGAGCGCGCGGATGATGACGCGGGTGCTGTCGCGCTCCCGGGCCTTCAGGGTGATCGCATCCGGCGCGAGCTCAAGCCTGACTGGCAGCGGATCGGCTGCGAGCGTCAGATGCGCCACCGGTTCGCCATCGATGAAGCCGGTGAATTCGCCATCGATCCATTCCAGACCCCAGGTGCCGAGCTCATCGGCGGTGAAGTGCCGGTGGTCGAGAACGACAGGGGGATGCGGCAGATGCGGATAGTTCTCGCGGTCGGGGCCGATCCGCTTGGTCAGCGTTCCGTATTTCAATTCGACTTCGTCGCAATTGGTGAGGATGATCAACGGCAGCACGCCGCCGATGCTGCGCTCGCCGCGCGCCCAGAAGGTCACCGGCTTCATGATGACTTCATCTGAAGGCTCGCATTGGCTGGCATAGACGTAAGCCGCGAATTTCGGTTCACGGAACATGTCCATGACGCCGTGGTAGCAGATGCGGTCGCCGGAGCCGAAGTCCTTGTGGGTGTTGTAGTCGAACATGCACCAGCCGATCGCACCTGAAATATCAGGATCGCCATAGGCGGCGTTCAGCACTTCCAGATGGCGGCGGACGTGTTCGGCCTGGCGCTGTTCCGGATCATGCATCTTGGTCGGATGCATGTGGCCGTTATACTCGGTGATCAGGTAGGGCACCTTGTGGGAGAGGCCGGTATTTTCCTGCTGCGGGCGAAGCGCGGTGCGCGGGCGGTTGGCACCCGGCAATTCCTCGTTGCCGAGGATGAAGTCGTTCATCGTGTAGACGTCTTCCAGCAGCTCGCTTTCCGTCAGGTAGCGAACGCCGCCGGTCTGACGGGTCGGGTCGAGCTCGCGGGCGAGACGGTTGGTCTCGGCGTAGAAGTCGTAGCTATCGAGCGACTCGTTGATGCGCACGCCCCAGATGATGATCGACGGATGGTTCCAGTCGCGCTCGATCATGCGACGGACGTTCTCGATCGACTCCTTCTGCCACTCGAGATCGCCGATATGCTGCCAGCCGGGGATTTCCTCGAAGACCAGCAGTCCCAAGCGGTCGCACTGGTCGAGGAACCACTTGGATTGCGGATAGTGCGATGTGCGGACGATGTTGCATTTCAGCACCGTCTTCATGATGGTCGCGTCGAGTTCCTGTGCGGAACGTCCGGCGGCATAGCCGACATAGGGGTAGGCCTGGTGACGGTTGAGGCCGCGCAGCTTCAGCGGCCTGCCGTTCAGAAGGAAACCTTCAGGCGTGAACTCGGCGGTGCGGAAGCCGAAATTCGAGGTGAGGCGATCCGAGCCATGGCTGGTCTTGAGATCGACGGTCAGTTCGTAAAGCGCCGGATTAGCGATATCCCAGAGGGCGATGCCGGTCAGATCGCTGAAGCCGAGCGTCACGTCCTCGCCTGTGGTCTCAGCCGTTGCCGTGGCGATGACAATGCCGGACGCATCGCGGATCGTACCGGAGACGGTGCCGAGGAAGGTTGCGTCCTGCGGATTGGCGAGCGTGCAGCGAACGGTCGCCGACTTGGTGTCGGCGAGAGTGTCCTGCGTCTCGATCTTGATGTTCTCAAGCGAGACGGCGCCGGTGACTTTCAGCCAGACTTCGCGGTAGATGCCGGCATAGGTGAGGTAATCGATACGGCCGCCGAAGGGCGGGATGGCCGGATTCTCGCTGCCGTCGATCTTGACGGTGATCAGGTTGTCGCCCTTGACAAGCTTGCCTGTCAGGCGGGCTTCGAAGGGTGTGTAGCCATCCTTGTGGGCGATGATTTCTTCGCCGTTCAGGTAGACGACGCTATCGGCCATGGCGCCGTCGAAGACGATAGAGACTTCGCGGCCCTCGAATTCGGGCATCCAGCGCAGCAGCTTCTGATAGATGAACGGCCGCTGATAGCTCTTCTCGTCGAAATAATTGAACGGCAGTTCGACGGCCGTATGCGGCAGGCTGACGGTCGTGCTGCCGTCGAAGGCGTCGAGCAGGCGCTGGCCGAAGCCCTCGTGGAAGCTCCAGGATTCGTTGAACGAGACGACGGAACGCATATCAGGCTTCCTTGCTGCAGGCGCGGGCAATGATGCGGCGCGAGGCGCGCGCGCGTGAAATCATGGTCATGGAAATTCCTCCTCGATGCAATGAAAAGCGCTGCCTTACGCGGTGGAGCCCCAGCGGGGCGTGCAGGCAAGCGTGATGTTGTGCGGGCCTTCGATATCCTGCTCGTGGCGTTCGATCACCTCGACCACGGCATCCATGAAAGCGGCATGGTCAAGGCTCAGCGTCGTCAGGTCATTGCAGTCCCAGGCGGCCATGGCGATGCCGTCCTGGCCGACGATGGCGATATCGTCGGGTGTCTGCTTGCCGAGGACGCGCCGGGCCGCGTCGCGCGCGCCGATCGCCATCACGTCGTTGCCGCAGATGATCGCATCCACCTTCGAGCGGTGCAGCAGCATGACGGCTTCCTTGAAGCCGGAATCGTAGGAATAGTCGCCGAAGGCCTCTGCCTCAAAAGCCAGGCCGTGCTTGGCGAGACCGTCGGCAAACCATTTGCGGCGTAGCTTGTCGATCCAGCTGGACTTCGTTCCGGAAAGATAGGCGAAGCGCTTCTTTCCATCCTTGACGATCTTGTCGATGATCTCGGCAGCGCCGACGGCGCCATCGATGCGGATGCTGGAGACATTCTCGTTCTCCAGCGGCTCGAAGGAGACGATGATCGGTTTCGTTGTATGGAAGATGTCGACGGCATCCTGCATCGATACCATGTCGGAGAAGACGACGACGTGATCGACCTGATAGGTCGAGGCCAGCCGCATCAGCTGAAGCCGGTCGGAATGATCGGCGCAGCAGAGAATGATCGGCAGAAGCTGGCGCGCCTGCAGGCGATGAACGAGCAGCTGCTGCTCTTCCGCCTCGCAAGGGTTGCCGATGGCGTTGACCACCAGGGCAACGAGGCGCGAGCGCTGATTGTTCAGCGAGCGGGCAATGGCGTTCGGCTGGTAGCCGTGTTCGCGGGCGGCTGCCAGGATGCGGTCACGCGTGGCGCTGCCGATGCGGGAATCGGGTGAGAAGGCGCGCGAGATCGTCGCCGAGGACACACCGGCGAGCTTCGCCAGCTCCTTGGATGTAATGCGCTTCCTGCTCATGTTGCTTCCACCCCGTCTAGACCCATTCCGCTCTTCTCCGTATCGCGGAGCGGGTCTACCTCTGTTGTTACGCAATTCCGGACGCAAAACCGCTACGCAGTTTTGCTGGAATTGCTTAGACGGCGATCCTGACGGGCACTCCCTCCGCCGCCGCCGATTCCTTGATTGCGTCCCAGAGCCTAGCGAATCGCAGGCCCATTTCAACGGAGCCGGAGTTTTCCATGCTTCCGGCGCGGATGGCGAGGAAGTTCTTCATCGGATTGCCGAGAATTTCGGCTTCTTCGCGTGGCTCGCTGGTCCGGCCGAAGCTGATCTCGCGCCAGCCGCCCCAGGCGTCGATGCGCACGATGGCCTTGGAATAGAAGAAGGTGATGTAGGAGGCGCAGCCGGGAGGGCCTTCGCCGGCTGCCGTCAGCGTCGCCAGTGCGCCATTCTTCAGCCGAGCGGAAACGGCTGTGGCGATATCCACCTTGCGGCCATGATTGTGCATGTAGGCTGAAACGCTCTCGAAGTCCGAATTGGCAAGCAGGCAGACGGTGTTCATCATGTGGGCGCCGGTATCGAACATGAAGCCGCCGCCGGAGATTTCCGGCTTCTGCTTCCAGTGGCCTTCATAGTTGGCGGCCCAGCTTTCCCAGATCATGCCGGATATGGCGATCAGGTCGCCGAACTCACCTGACAGCGCCCGCTTGCGGGTGTCGAGCACCAGCGGCGAGAGGCCACCCTGGAAGGCGGTGACGATGGTGACTCCGGTCTTCTTCTGCGCCGCGATCAGCCGTTCAGCTTCGGGGACGGTGGTGACCATCGGCTTTTCCAGGAAGAGGTCGAGCCCAGCCTCGGCGACGGCTACGGCCTGTTCGCCATGGAAGGCATGCGGGGTGGAGATATAGATGATATCCAGCGCGTCGCGGCGCTTCGCCAGCATCTCGCGATAGTCTTCAAAGGCTTCCGGTTCGGGTGCGCCGGCTTCCTTGCAGACGTCGATCAGCCGCTGGCGCGAACCCGGGATGGTGTCGGCAAGCGCGGCAAATTCGATCTCCGGCATCTTGGCCCAGCTATGGGCATATTCGGCCGCCTTCAGCCCGGCGCCAATCACGCCGAGGCGCAGTTTCTGTACCATGCAAAATCCTCCCGAATGCGATTGTGCAAACGATTACACAAACGTTGTATTTGTTTCAAGCTATAAATAATCACATAAAAACAATAACTTAAATTTTACGTTGGAAACGATTGCAAAATCATCTTGTCAGGCATGGGAATGCGTGTACATTTTCGACAGGTGCTGGAGGGCGCCATTGTGAACAAGAGGGAGGACTTCCGTTGAAGAAGACGGTTATCGGTGGCCTTTGCGCCATATTGCTCAGCGCAGTATCGACGCTGGCTCATGCTGAAACGATCCGGATTGCGAACCATGGCCAGTCGGGTATCGACGCCATGAAGTCGACGGTCGAGCGCATCGAGAAGAAATACGGTGTCACGGTCGAGGTTGTCGAATACCCGGCGCCGGACAAGGATTATCTGACGAAGCTGCTGACCGAGCTCGGCGCAGGCAATGCGCCCGACCTGTTCTCCATTCCGACCGCATCTGCCGTCGCCGATATGGTGGAGGCCGGTTACCTCGCTCCTGTCACCAAGGAATTCAAGGCCTGGGAAGGCTACAACGGCCTCTACGATGTGGCCAAGCAGCTGGCCGTCAGCCCCGATGGCGAGACCTATGTGATGCCCTTCATGCTGGGTATCCAGGAAATCTACTATCGCAAGGATGTGCTCGATAAGGCCGGTATTTCGACCGAACAGCCAAAGAGCTGGAAAGACTTGCTCGACCGTGCAGCCGAGATCAAGAAGAAGACCGGCGCCTATGGTCTGCTCTTCCCGGCCGGTGTGGCCTGGGGCGGCGGCGCGTTCGACGAAGGCTTCCAGCATTTGATCGTCGGCTCGAAGACGCCGCAGATCGTCGATGCCGATGGCAAGTTCGATCTCAACGGCGAAGGCGTCAAGGATGTCTTCGATGTCTACAAGCAGCTGATCGACAACGATCTGATGCCGGTTCAGCCGCTGCTCGGCCCCGAGCCGTGGGTCGTGCCGAAGTATGAAATGTTCCCGCAGGGTAAGCTTGCCGCCACCACATGCGGCTCCTGGTGCTACATTTTCGACTGGGGCCGCGAGAGCAAGAACCCGATCCCTGACGTGACCAAGATCGTCGGCACCTGGACGGTTCCCGGCCAGAACGGCGGCCAGTACGTGCTCGCCAACCTGGCGGCTCCGTGGGCCGTCAATGCCAAGTCGGCCAACGCGGAACTGGCCATCAAGGCGCTGATGGAAATCGGCTCCGTCGAAACGCAGGTCTCCTATGCGGCCCGGATCGGCAATATTCCGGCGAGCAAGGATGCGGCTTCGAATGCCGACTTCCAGAAGCTGACGGAACTGGTGCCGATCCATGCGGCTGCCGGAAACGGCGTGTTCCTCAAGCAAGCTTCCGGCTTCGGCACCGTCTCGGAAGGTGTTGCCCGCGCCACCGAAGCGCTGCTGCGCAAGGAAACCGATGCAGCCGGCGCCCAGAAGATCCTGGTCGACTACGTCAAGGAAACGCTCGGCGACGATGTCGTGAAATAAGCTTGGGTAGTTTCTCCCGCCCAAGATTGGGAGGCGCGGCAGGTCTGCCGCGTCTTCCGCTTCATTCGATAAGGTTGTGAGCTTCGATGATCAGAAACTCTCATGAACGCCGAGCCGAGCGCCAGCTTCTCATCATCCTGCTGCCATCGCTGGTGCTGCTGCTTGCCTTCGTCGTCTACCCCGCGTTGTACTCGATCTATCTGAGCTTCACCAACGAGGCGCTGACCGGTGCGGCTGCGCTGCGGCCCCGCTTCGTCGGGCTGCGCAACTACGCGCGGCTGTTCAATGATGCGAAGTTCTGGAACTCTTTGCTCGTCACCTTCTTCTTCGTGGTCGGCTCGGCCGTCATCGGCCAGTTCGTGCTCGGTCTCGTATCCGCCATGGCGCTCCGCCGCGAAATCCGGTTCCGGCAGATCTTCTCGTCGATCATCCTCTTGCCGAATGCCGCCCCTGAGGTCGTCGCCGGCTTCATGTGGATCTCGATGCTGGCGGGCGGCGAGCATGCGACGCTGTCGCGCATCGTCAGCTTCTTCGGCATTGCGCCGGCCGACTGGCTGAACACCTTTCCGCTGGCGATGATCATCATCGTCAACACCTGGCGCGGTATCGCAACGGCGATGATCCTGCTGACCGCGGGTCTCAGCACTATTCCCAACGAAATCTATGAGGCTGCCCGCATGGATGGTGCTACCCCATCGCAGATGTTCCGCCGCATCACGCTGCCGCTGATGATGCCCACCATCCTGCTCTACATGCTGATATCCGCCGTCTCGACGATTGCCGTCTTCGGTCTGGTGTATGCCCTGACGCGCGGCGGCCCCGGTGGGGCGACCGAACTCGTCAGCATCTATATCTACAACCAGTCCTTCACGGCGTTCCAGCTGGGTTACGGCGCTGCGGTCGCGGTCGTCGCGTTGATCATCTCGCTGATCCTCGGCATCGGCTATGTCCGCGCCATGAAGGTGGAGATCTGATATGGCGGCAATCTCTCCGAGCGAAAGCGCCAACAAGACGCGCTCCGACCTGATGGCCTATGCCACGCTGTCGGTGATCTCGATCTTTTGCGCCGTGCCGTTCTTCTGGGTGCTGCTTGCCTCCCTCGATGGCAATGCCCAGCTCTTCCTGCGCTGGCCGGAGCAGTGGAGCCTTGCGAATTATGCCCGCGTCTTCATCAAGGAGGATGGCGGCCGGTGGCTGTTCAACTCGCTGTTCATCGTTGGCGGCGCGACCCTTATCGTCATGGTGCTGGCAGGGCTTGGCGGCTATGCACTGTCGCGGACCCGCGCCTGGTGGAAGCTGCCGTTCCTTTATACGATCCTGCTGATCCGCGTGCTGCCGCCGACGGCGCTGGTGGTGCCCCTCTACAAGTTCCTGCTGACGCTCAACAATGCCGAAGGCGCGATCCTCCGGCCGATCTTCGGCAGCTATGCGCGTGACATCATGCGCTGGACAGGCTTCATCGACGGCTATCTCGGCATCATGCTGGTGCTGGCCACCATGCAGCTGCCGTTGGCGCTGTGGATCATGAAGACCTTCTTCGACGGTCTGCCGCGGGATTATGAAGAGGCGGCCGTCATGGATGGCGCCACCATGGTGCAGCGTATCCGCCGGGTGCTGATCCCGCTGGCGCTGCCGGGTCTTGCGGCCGCCGGACTT
Source organism: Rhizobium sp. 05N430 (assembly GCF_056396985.1). Classification (NCBI taxonomy): domain Bacteria; kingdom Pseudomonadati; phylum Pseudomonadota; class Alphaproteobacteria; order Hyphomicrobiales; family Rhizobiaceae; genus Rhizobium; species Rhizobium sp. 05N430. The sequence continues at coordinate 19,910 of NZ_JBFTMO010000009.1, forward strand.
TTCACCTTCATGTCGGCCTGGGGCGATTTCCTGCTGCCGCTGATCTTCCTGTCGTCGCCGGAGCTGCAGACGCTGCCGCTCGGTCTCTTCCGCGCCTTCCTGCGCATCAACGAGATCGATTACGGCCTGCTCGCCGCCCTTGCCTTCATCTACCTCCTGCCTGCCGTCATTGCCTTCGGCTTCGCGCGGCGCTTCCTCGTCCAGACATTCTCTGGCGGCGTGAAGGGCTGAGACAAGAAAGAGAACCGAATGATCAATCTGAAGAACGTCCGCAAATTCTACGGTGCGCTCGAAGTCATCAAGGGCGTCGACATTACTGTCAACGATGGCGAATTCGCCGTCTTCGTCGGCCCCTCCGGTTGCGGCAAGTCGACCTTGCTGCGGATGATCGCCGGTCTCGAGGGCATCGATGATGGCGACCTCATCCTGAACGGCCAGCGCATCAACGACGTGCCGCCAGACAAGCGCGGCATCGCCATGGTGTTCCAGTCCTATCCACTCTATCCGCATATGACGGTCGCCGAGAATATCGGTTTCTCACTGAGCCTGAAGAAGGTGCCGGAGGCGGAGATCCGCAAGCAGGTGGAAGGCGTTGCCGAGATCCTGCAGCTGACCGATTACCTCAACCGCCGCCCGGCCGCCCTTTCTGGCGGTCAGCGCCAGCGCGTCGCTATCGGCCGGGCGATCATCAAGAAGCCGTCGTTGATCCTGTTCGACGAGCCGCTTTCCAACCTCGACTCGGCGTTGCGCGTACAGATGCGCGCCGAGCTGCAGCGCCTGCATCGGGAGCTGAAGGCGACCGTCGTCTACGTCACCCACGACCAGGTGGAGGCGATGACGATGGCTGACCGAATCGTCGTGCTGAACAAGGGAACGGTGGCCCAGCAGGGCGCGCCGATGGATCTCTACCACAAGCCTGAAAACGAGTTCGTCGCGACCTTCATTGGCTCGCCAAAGATGAACGTCATTCCGATGACTGCGACACGGCAGGGCGGAGATCTTCGTCTCGAAAGCGCGATCGGCCTGGCGATGGACATGTCCGGTGCGGCCGATATTCCCCAAGGCGAAGTGCGTCTCGGCGTCCGGCCCGAGCATCTGAAAATTGCCAGCGAAGGGCAGGGCAACTTCAATGCTGAGGTGGGGATCGTCGAACGCCTCGGCGTCGAGACCTACATCACCGTCGGCACGACCAGGGATCCGATCGTCATCCGCTCGGACGGCGATGTCGCGGTGCGGCCCGGTGACCGCGTTTCGCTGACGGCCGATTCGGCTGCCTGCCATCTCTTCGACGCGTCGGGACGGGTCATCCGTCCGGCTCAAGCATCATAACATTCGAGGATATCATGACGATCAAGGTTACGATCTGGAACGAAGGCCGCCACGAGCAGGTGCACAAGGAAGTGCAGGATATCTATCCCGATCGCATCGATGGCGCGATTGCCGCCGGCATCAAGCATGCCGATTTCGAGATCCGCCGCGGCACGCTCGATGATCCGGATGAAGGTCTGCCTCACGCGCTGCTCAATGATACCGACGTGCTGCTCTGGTGGGGCCACATGGCGCATGAAGAGGTCAGCGACGGGTTGATCGACCGCATCCAGCAGCGGGTACTGAAAGGCATGGGCCTCGTCATCCTGCATTCCGGCCATCACTCGAAGCTGTTCCGCCGCCTGATGGGCACGAATGCGAACCTCTCCTGGCGCGAGTCGCCGGCCGGCGATCTGGAGCGCGTCTGGGTCATCAATCCCTCGCATCCGATCGCCGAGGGACTGCCGCCCTATTTTGAGGTCAACGCCTCGGAAATGTATGGCGAGCCCTTCGATATCCCGCAGCCGGACGAGCTGATCTTCATCTCCTGGTATTCGGGCGGCGAAGTGTTCCGCAGCGGCTGCACCTGGCAGCGCGGCCGCGGGCGCATCTTCTTCTTCAGCCCGGGCCATGAGACCTATCCCATCTATCACGACAAGATCATCCATCAGGTCATCTCGAACGGTATCCGCTGGGCGCAGCAGAAGCACAGGAATGGCCGCATCCTGGAAAACTGGCATCGCGCCGAGGCGCTTCACGGCCGTCCCGACGGAAAAGTCTGAGCTTCCTCCCGTGGTGGGCTGGGGCGGATTTGCTCCGGCCTCCGCGGGCGGGTCCTTAAAGGAGAGAGACGATGCAGCTGATATCGCTGAAGGCCGAAAGCGACGTTCACGAGTTTCTCATCAGCAAGACGTTCTGGGCTGCCGTCTATCGTAACGTGCCGGAGCGGCTGGCAGTGCTTGCCCGGCTGGCCGCCGAGCGGCCCGACGTTTTCGCTTTCGAAAGCAGCCAGAAGATCGCCGAACGCTGCAATGTCTCGCAGACAAGCGTCGTCCGCTTTGCGCAGCATCTCGGCTTCGATGGGTTCGCCGAGATGAAGCAGGTGTTTCAGCGGGGGCTCCGCCAATCCGCCCGCCGCGCCTTGTGATCAGTTACGGGTACTGTGCACCGTTGACGGTCGTGTAGATCGAATAGAGCGACTGGGTCGCGGTGATGAACAGGCGGTTTTTCTTGATGCCGCCGAAGCAGATGTTCGAGACCGTCTGCGGCACCAGGATCTTGCCGAGGAGAGTGCCATCGGGTGCAAAGCAGTGGACGCCGTCGGCCGCGCTGCTCCAGAGATTGCCCGAAAGGTCGAAGCGGAAACCGTCAGGCACGCCCTTGTCGATCGAGCAGAAGTAGCGGCTGTTCGCCAGCGTCTTGCCATCGATAACGTCGAAGACGCGGATGTGGCGGGGCACGTCATGGTTCGACGAGCCTGAATCGGCGATATAGAGCTGCTTTTCATCTGGCGAGAAGGCAAGGCCGTTCGGCTGGATGAAGTCGGTGACGACGGCGTCGATTTTGCCGCTTTGCGGGTCGATGCGATAGACGTTGCGGGTTTCCTGCTCGGGCTCGGCCTTGTGGCCTTCATAGTCCGACATGATGCCGTAGCTCGGATCGGTGAACCAGATCGAGCCATCGGATTTGACAACGACGTCGTTGGGAGAGTTCAGCCGCTTGCCTTCGTAGCTGTCGGCAAGAACCGTGATGCGGCCATCCGGCTCGGTGCGCGTCACCCGCCGCCCGCCGTGCTCGCAGGAGACCAGCCGTCCCTGGCGGTCGCGGGTATTGCCGTTCACGTAGTTGGAAGGCGAGCGGAAGACGGAGACCGTGCCATCAGGAACCCAGCGCATTATCCGCTCGTTCGGAATGTCGCTCCAAAGCAGGCAGTTCCAATCGGAGAACCAGACGGGACCTTCAGCCCAACGGCAGCCGCTGTAGAGCTCTTCCAGCCGGGCACTGCCGGCGACCAGGCCATTGAAGCGTTCGTCACGGATATCGTACAGCGGGTTTTCGGACACGGATATGCTCCTCCCAAAGCAATGGATGCGTCTTTCGTAGCGATAAACGGCGAGGCGTGCCAGAGCCCGGTGTTGAAAATTACCGGGCTCCGGCAGTCACTTAAAGAGCGGCAACCGGATGCGGCGAGCCGTCATAGGCGCCCCAGATCGATTGGTCGAAGCAGATGACCGAACCGGTCATCAGGCCGGATTCCGCAGACGAGAGATAAGCGCAGGCGCGCGCAACTTCCTCGGGATCGACAAGGCGGCCGAAGGGCTGGCTTGCGGCTGCCTTTGCCAGCCAGTCCTCGGCGGCGCCATGATATTCCCGCTGTATCCGGTCTTCGCCCTCCGACGACATCCAGCCGATGTTCAGGCCGTTGGCGCGGATGCGATTGCGCAGCAGCGCATAGGCGGTGTTCTTGGTCAGCGTCTCCAGCGCGCCCTTGGAAGCGCAATAGGCGGCGATGAAGGGCTGACCGGCTTTCGCCGACATCGAGCCGATATTGACGATCGTGCCTTCGATCTTCTCACGGCGCATCACCTTGACCGCCTCCTGGATCAGGAAGAACGGCGCCTTGACGTTGACGGCGAACATCTGGTCGAAGAGCTCCGGGCTGGTGTCGAGGATGGTGCCGCGGTCGGTGATCGCCGCGGCGTTCACCAGCGCATCGACGCGGCCGAAGGTCTGGTCGCAGGCGCGGACAACGTTCTGCGCGTCTTCGACCTTGCCAAGATCTGCCTCGACGTAGACCACCTTGGCGCCGGTTTCGGCCGAGAGTTCCTCCGCCTTGGCCTTGCCCTTCGCTTCATTGCGGCCGCAGATGACGATGCCCTTGGCGCCGCGTTCGGCAAACAGCCGGGCGATGGTGGCGCCAAGGCCCTGGGTGCCGCCGGTGACGATGGCGATCTTGCCGTCCAGGCGGCTCAAGTCTGTGCTCATGTGGTTCCTCCGTTTGATTGATATGCAAATAGCCCCTCGCGGGTGCGAGAGGCGGTTTGGTTCGTGCGTGTGGCCCCCTCATCCAGCGGCCGCCACCTTCTCCCCGAGAGGAGAAGGGATTTGCCGCGCCGTCTCGTGTCCCCTTCTCCCCAGCGGGGAGAAGGTGCCCGAAGGGCGGATGAGGGGGCTCCTTGTTCTTACGTCAGCTTCTTTTCCGCCTGATCCGCAAGCGCCTTGGCAAAGGCTTCATCGCTCCAGCCTTCCTTCAGCGCCTCATGCATCAGCTGTGCCTGCGTCTTCGGCGCCAGGCCGCCGACCGGCGGGTCGCGGTCGAGGTTGGTCGGGAAGGAATAGCCCTCGGCGCAGGAGGCGACGGCGTTGACGATATCGGTTTCCGAAAGCTGTCCTTTCAGCTTTTTCAGCGCCGGGAACAGCTTGGCGCTCATGCGCTCGCGGTTGACCGTTTCCATGGCCCGGCCGAAGGCGGAGGAGACCTGCAGGAGATTTGCGACGCGCTTGATATCGGCAGAGCGGTTGGTGCCTGCGGCGTGGAACAGCGCCGGGTTGAAGAAGACCAGGTCACCCTTCTGCAGCGGCAGCTGGACATGGTGTTTGTCGAAATAATCCTTGAATTCCTGGCGCTTGAGCGCGAGGTAGCCCGGCACATAGGTCTGGCTATGCGGCAGGAAAAGCGTAGGTCCGCTTTCGAGCGGCATGTCGCAATGGGCGACCGCGCCCTGCAGCGTCAGCACCGGCGAGAGCTTGTGGACGTGGGCGGGAAACTGCTCGATGACCTTGGAGGACTGGAAGCCGAGGTGATAATCGCGATGCGCCGATTGCGCCGCGCCGCCCGGGTTGACCCGGTTGACCTGCGCCGTCATCTGATAGCTCGGCCCGAGCCAGGCTTCGCTGGCGATCGCAATGATCGGATTGGCGTAGTAGCGGGCGAAATTCTCGGGATCGGCCAGGCAGTGCTTTTCCAGCGAATTCCAGATGCGATCATTGGCGCCCGGCTTGGCAAAGTGGTCGCCGCCGCCGGTCGAAGTGCGGTGCTGCTCCTCGATGATCTCGTCGAAGATCTTGCTGGCACGGTCGATGACAGAGGTATCCTCGTAGGCACGTTTGAAGACGACCACGCCGGGACCGTCGCCGAAGGCTTCGCAGATTTCCGCCAGCACAGCGCGGCGGCCCTCGGGATCGGCGATCGCTGCGACGACCTTACGGCTGTCGTAGATCAGCACGTTTTTCTCGACGCTATCGGCATTTGGGTAGTCTGCGAGCAAGGTCGTCTTCTCGGCCAGATCGCGAAAATCGCCGAGATCGCAGGCGTCTTCGGTCAGCCAGACGCGGTCGGCGCGCAGTTTCTGCAGGTTGTCGGTTTTCATCAGGTGCTCCTCCAATCGCTGATGGAGGGCACTATACGCCGCAGCATTTGCTGATATAGATCAGCGATCCATCAAAAAACCATCAGAACTGCGCCGATGCCGCACCATTTCCTCGTCAAGGATATCGCCTTCCAGGCCGGGCTCAGCACGGCGACCGTCGATCGGGTGCTGAACGAGCGGCCCGGAGTGCGCCGCCAGACCGAGCAGCGCGTGAAAGCGGCGATAGCCGAACTGGAAAAGCAGCAGGCGGGTGCCGAGGCCGCCAGCCGGAAGCTGTCGATCGATATCGTCATGGAAACGCCGGAGCGGTTCAGCGATGCTGTCCGGGCCGCGTTCGAGGCGGAAGTCACGACGCTGCTGCCGACCGTTTTTCGCTGCCGGTTTCACTTCGCCGAAGTGATGAGGCCGGCCGAGCTGGTGCAGCTGATCGATCGCATCCGGCTTCGCGGAACGCACGGCATCGTGCTGAAGGCGCCCGATGTGCCTGATGTCATTGCCGCCGTGCGGCGCGCCGACGAGGCCAAAATACCTGTTGTCACGCTCGTCACCGATCTGCCGAATTCGCCGCGCGCTGCCTATGCCGGCGCCGACAACCGGGCGGCCGGGGAGACGGCTGCCTATCTGATCGGTTCGCAGATGGGAGAGCGGCCAGGCCATGTGCTGGTCACGTTGTCGAGCGGACGGTTCAGGGGAGAGGAAGAGCGCGAGATCGGCTTTCGCCGCATCATCCGCGAGCGCTATCCGTCGATCGGGATCACCGAAATCAGCGAGGGGCATGGGACGGATGCGGCGACGGGGACGCTGGCGGCCGAGGCGCTTGCGGCGAACCGGGCGATCGATGCCGTCTATTCGATCGGCGGCGGCAACAGGGCGGTGCTTGCCGCCTTCGAGGCGTCGGGGCGGCCGTTGCGGGTGTTCGTGGCGCATGATCTCGATGCCGATAATCGCACGCTGCTGGCATCGGGCAAGATCAATTTCGTCCTGCACCATGATTTGCGCACCGATGCGCGCTCGGCTTTTCGCGCCATCCTCGACCGCTCCTCGAAGGCGCAGCGAAACGGCCACGGGCCGCTTTCGGCCGTCGAGATTATCACGCCGTTCAACATGCCATCCGGCGGGTGACCGCCACTCTCTTGTTTTTCTTTCTCATGGGACGAAATCCGGATAGTTGTTGGCCGAACAGGGAGGTGGATGGCATGGAATACAGCGACATTGGAACCATCGCGACCTGGCTGACGGAACAGGGCTTGAAGGGCGCGACGGAGTCCGAGCTGCTCGACGGCTTCTGCATCGCCTGCCGTGACAAGGGTCTGCAGATCGACCGCGGCATGGCGCTGATGGATACGCTGCATCCGGTTCACGAGGGACGCGCCTTTCGCTTTGACAGCGAGCAGGAGATCGAATCCGAATTCGAATATGGACCGACCGGTGAGGGGGAAGCGCTGGAAAGCTGGAAGCGGTCCGCCTTCTATTATCTCTGGGCGGGCACCGAGAACGAGGTTCGCCGCCGTATCGGTTTCGGCGATCCCGCCGATTTCCAGATGCTCGAGAAGATGGCTGAGCTCGGCCATACCGATTATGTCGCGATGATCCATCGCTTCGAGAAGCAGGGCACGATCGGCGAGATGGACTGCTTCTTCTCGCATTTCTCGACGCGCCATCCGGAGGGCTTTTCGGACCACGATCTGGTCATCCTGCGCAAGCTGGTGCCGGTGCTTGGCCTGGCGATCAAATGTATCGGCCTAGGCCGCATCGCCCGCACCATTGCCGAGGTCTATCTCGGGGAGGATGCGGCGCGTCAGGTCATGGAAGGCAAGATCAGCCGCGGCAAATCGGAACGGATCTCGGCAGCTCTCTGGTTCTCGGATCTGCTGAACTATACGAGGATCTCCGACAACGCCTCGCCGGAAGAGATCCTGCCGTTTCTGAACGAGTATAGCGAAGTGGTGATCTCGGCGATCCACGAGTCCGGCGGCAATGTTCTGAAGTTGATCGGAGATGGCGTGCTGGCGATCTTCAAGGGCGAGGATCCCTCTGAAGCCTGTTGCGCGGCGCTGAAGGCCGAACGGCTGCTGCGCGAAAAGCTCGCCAAGCTCAATGCGGCGCGCGCGGTCGATAGCCGGCCAACGACCGACGTCTATCTCGGCCTGCATATCGGCGATGTCTTCTACGGCAATATCGGCAGCCAGGAACGCCTCGACTTCACGGTCATCGGCCCTGCCGTCAACGAGGTCAGCCGCATCGCCTCGATGTGCCGGTCGGTGGATTTCAATGTGCTGATCTCGTCGGAATTTGCCGATACGATCCCGAGCGAGGATCGCGCCGAACTCGCCTGCATCGGGCGATATGCGCTGCGCGGCGTCAAGCGCCCGCAAGCTCTTTATACGCTGGAGACAGCCTGGCTGGGCGCAGGCAACTAAGGGCACAGTTTGGTGCCGTTGTCTGGTTCCTGCCGCCGCTCCTAAAAGAGAAGGGCCGCTTTCGCGGCCCTTGCTATCTTACCATTCGGCGAAGCTGCCATCTTCGTGGCGCCAGATCGGGTTGCGCCAGCGGTGGCCTTCCTTGGCGCGTTCGATGACATAGGCTTCGTCCACCTCGATGCCGAGACCCGGTCCCTGCGGGATGGAGACGAAACCGTCGGCATACTGGAACACCTCCTTGTTGGAGATGTAATCGAGGATGTCGTTGCCCTTGTTGTAGTGAATGCCGAGGCTCTGCTCCTGGATGAAGGCGTTGTAGCTGATGGCATCGACCTGCAGGCAGGCGGCAAGTGCGATCGGGCCGAGCGGGCAATGCGGGGCGAGCGCCACGTCATAGGCTTCGGCCATCGAGGCGATCTTGCGGCATTCGGTGATGCCGCCGGCATGGGAGAGATCCGGCTGGATGATATCGACATAGCCGTCGGCCAGAACCGACTTGAAGTCCCAACGTGAATAGAGCCGCTCGCCGAGCGCGATCGGCGTCGAGCAATGGTTGGCGATTTCCTTCAGCGTTTCGCGGTGTTCCGAGAGCACGGGCTCCTCGATGAACATCAGCTTGTAGGGCTCGAGCTCCTTGGCCAGCACCTTGGCCATCGGCTTGTGGACGCGGCCGTGGAAATCGACGCCGATGCCGATATGCGGGCCGATCGCTTCGCGGATAGTGGCGATGGTCTCGACGGCGCGATCGATCTTCTCGTTCGAATCGACGATCTGCATTTCCTCGCAGCCGTTGAGCTTAATCGCCTTGAAGCCCCGGGCGACGACATCCTTGGCGTTGCGGGCAACGTCGGAGGGGCGGTCGCCGCCGATCCAGGAATAGACCTTGATGCGGTCACGCACCTGGCCGCCGAGGAGCGAGTGGATGGGCTGGCCGAGCGCCTTGCCCTTGATGTCCCACAGCGCCTGGTCGATGCCCGAAATCGCGCTCATGTGGACGGCGCCGCCGCGGTAGAAGCCGCCCCGATACATGACCGTCCAGTGGTCCTCGATCAGAAAGGGGTCCTTGCCGATGAGATAGTCGGCCAGTTCATGGACGGCGGCCTCGACCGTCAGCGCCCGTCCCTCGACCACCGGTTCGCCCCAGCCGACGACACCCTCATCCGTCTCGATCTTCAGAAACAGCCAGCGCGGCGGAACGATGTAAGTCGTGAGCTTGGTGATCTTCATGGGGTCGGGCTTTCATTCTTCTCGTGTTGCGTCTGCGGCGGTGCCGCCTGTCTGTTTACTTGGTCCGGCCGATCGCCTTTTCGGCGGCGGCGAGATCGCGCACGGCGAGATCCAGCATGCGATTGGCGCATTCACGCGCCTTTGTACGGTTGCGCAGCCTCAGTGCCTCGACAAGCTCGCCATGGACGGCAACGGCGTCCTCACGGCTTTCGACGGCAATGTTCGAGGCATGCAGGGCATATTTCAGCGCAGCATGGATGGCGCTGAGCAGCCGGCGGAACACCTGGTTGTGGCTCGCCTTGAGAAGTACGGCATGAAAGGTCACGTCGGCATCGGTGAAGGCTTCGGGGTCACCGGCGGAATCCCGCATCTGGCGCCAGGCGCTGTCGAGATCGGCGATTTCCTGGGTCGTTGCCCGTTCGGCGGCATATTCCGCGGCTGCCGGTTCGATCGTGCGGCGTGCCTCCAGAATGCAGCCGAGCAGGTCGAAGTCCTTGATATAAGGTCCCATCCATTCGAGTACTTCGGCGTCGATAATGTTCCAGTCGTCGCGGTCGCAAACCGAGGTGCCGATCCGCGGCTTGCCGCGCACAAGTCCCTTGGATTCCAGCACCTTGAGGGATTCGCGGATGACAGTGCGGCTGACGCCGTAGAGCTCGCAGAGATCGTTTTCTCGCGGCAGCGGCGATCCGGCCGGATAGCGCTCCGAAAAGATGTCTTCGGCCATGGCGGCTGTCACGTTCTTGCGAACGCGCGGACGGCTTCCGATGCGCGGATTGGCATCCCCACTCTGCTGCTCGATGGAATCCAAATGACCTCTCCGCTTTCCTTGCCCGCGAAGCAAACCGAACCGTCTTAGCCGAATTCGATTTCCTTTGCGACGGCTCCTCCCGGCACGCTTGATATTATCTTATTATTCCAATCATCATACAAAGGCAATTGACTGGTATGATGATTTAACTTAATTCTAGCGCACTGCCTGGGAGGCAGATGCTCATTTTTGAGAGTTAGGGAGAGAGACATGCGCTTGTTCAAAGCAGCCATCCTGGCTGGCACATTTGCCATTCTGGCCGCCGGCTCCGCCTTTGCCGAAGACGTCAAGATCGGCTTCATCGTCAAGCAGCCGGAAGAGCCGTGGTTCCAGGACGAATGGAAGTTCGCCGACCAAGCCGCCAAGGAAAAGGGCTTCACCGTCGTCAAGATCGGCGCCGAAGACGGCGAGAAGGTTCAGTCGGCGATCGATAATGTCGGCGCCCAGGGCGCTCAGGGCTTCATCGTCTGCACGCCTGACGTCAAGCTCGGCCCCGGCATCGTCGCCAAGGCTGCCGCCAACCAGCTCAAGGTCATGACCGTCGACGACCGCCTGGTCGACGCTGACGGCAAGCCGCTGGAAGACGTTCCACATATGGGTATCTCCGCCACCAAGATCGGCGAGACCGTCGGCCAGGCGCTCGTTGACGAAATCAAGAAGCGCGGCTGGGACATGAAGAATGTCGGCGCGATCCGCGTTTCCTACGACCAGCTTCCGACCGCTGTTGATCGTGTCGAAGGCGCGATCTCGGTTCTGAAGACCGCAGGCTTCCGGGCTGAAAACATCTTCGATGCGCCGCAGGCCAAGACGGATACGGAAGCCGCTCTGAACGCTGCGACCACCGTTCTCAACAAGCATGCCGACGTGAAATACTGGGTTGCCTTCGGCCTCAATGACGAAGCGGTTCTTGGCGCGGTCCGTGCATCGGAATCGGTCGGTATCGCTGCCGACCACGTGATCGGCGTCGGCATCGGTGGCGCTGACTCGGCGATCAACGAGTTCAAGAAGCCTGCCGCAACCGGCTTCTTCGGCACCGTCATCATCTCGCCGAAGCGTCATGGCTACGAAACCGCGATGAACATGTACGACTGGATCGCCAACGGCAAGGAACCGGCCAAGCTGACGCTGACCTCCGGTTCGCTGGCGCTGCGCGGCGATTACGAAAAGGTTCGCAAGGACCTCGGCATCGAATAATCATCCTCCCAAGGTGATTTTAATCCCGGCGGCGCATGTCTGCCGCCGGGCTCTTTCTCGATGGAGCGATGATGGCTTTCCTCGAATTCAAGACCATTTCCAAAGGCTATCCGGGCGTGCAGGCGCTCTCCAATGTCTCGTTCGGTGTCGAAAAGGGCGCCGTTCATGGACTGATGGGTGAGAACGGCGCCGGCAAGTCGACCCTTATCCGGATACTCTCGGGCGATCAGTCGTCCGATGACGGCACGATCGTCATCGATGGTGAGGAGCAGAAATACAGCTCCGTCCGCGATGCCTTCAACGCCGGCGTCATCGTCATTCACCAGGAACTTCAGCTCGTTCCCGAGCTGACCGTTGCCGAAAACCTCTGGCTCGGCCGCTTTCCGGGCAAGGCCGGGGTCATCGACAGCAAGACGCTGATCGAGACGGTGCGCGCCAGGCTCAACGATATCGGCATCGACGTCGATCCCTCGGCAAAGGTTGCGACGCTGTCGATCGGTGCCCGCCAGATGGTGGAGATCGCCAAGGCCGTCATGCTCGACGCGCGGGTGATCGCGCTCGATGAGCCGACATCTTCGCTGTCGTCGCGCGAAAGCGAAATCCTCTTCTCGCTGATCGAGAAGCTGAAGTCCAAAGGCACCGTCATTCTCTACGTCTCGCATCGGTTGGACGAGATCTTCCGTCTTTGCGACAGCCTGACCGTTTTGCGTGACGGCAAGCTTGCTGCCCATCATCCAAAAGTCGCCGATACGACGCGCGACCAGATCATCGCCGAGATGGTCGGGCGCGAGATCAGTAATATCTGGGGCTGGCGCGAGCGCCCGCTTGGCGGCATCAGGCTGGAGGTCAAGAACCTCTCCGGCTCGAAGCTGCGCAACCCGATCAGCTTCTCTGTGCGTCAGGGCGAGATCCTTGGCTTTTTCGGCCTTATTGGGGCCGGGCGAAGTGAAATGGCGCGGCTGCTCTATGGCGCCGATCACCGGCATCAGGGCGCGGTGACGATCGACGGCGTTGCCGTCTCGCCCAACAATCCGAAGGCGGCAATCAATGCCGGAATGGTTCTCTGCCCCGAGGATCGCAAGTTCGACGGGATCATCCAGGGACGGTCGATCCAGGAAAATATCGCGATTTCCTCGCGCCGCCACTTCTCGCCCTTCGGTGTGCTGAATCCGAAGAAGGAAGCGTCGGTCGCAGACCAGTTCATCGCCAAGCTTCGGGTGCGCACGCCGTCGCGCAAGCAGGACATTATCAATCTGTCGGGTGGCAACCAGCAGAAGGTCATTCTTGGCCGCTGGCTTTCGGAACAGGGCGTCAAGGTCCTCGTCATCGACGAGCCGACGCGCGGTATCGATGTCGGCGCCAAGTCCGAGATCTACGAAATTCTCTATGAGCTTGCGGCGGGTGGCATGGCGATCGTCGTCATCTCCAGCGAATTGCCTGAGGTGATGGGTATTTCGGATCGCATCATGGTCATGTGCCAGGGCCGCGTTGCCGCCAATGTGGCACGCGCCGATTTCGACGAACGCAGCATTCTGACCGCGGCACTGCCCGACAAGAATGCCGCCGGCACAATCTAATTCAGGAACAGCACGATGAACTCGTTGAAAAAAATCCTTCTCGGCGAACAAGGCCTCGTGGTGATCTTCGCCATTGCCTTCGTCATCGTCTCGATCTTTGTTCCGAGCTTCCTGACGGAACGCAATATGCTCGGCCTGCTGCAGTCGGTGGTCACCATCGGCATCGTTGCCTGTACGATGATGTTTTGCCTGGCCTCGCGCGACTTCGACCTGTCCGTTGGCTCAACGGTCGCCTTCTCCGGCATGATTGCTGTCATGGTGTCGAATTCGACCGGCTCGATCCCGCTCGGCCTGCTGGCGGCGCTGATCTGCGGCAGCATCGTCGGCGTCATCAATGGCGTGGTCATCGCCAAGTTCCGTATCAATGCGCTGATCACCACGCTGGCGACGATGCAGATCGTTCGCGGCTTCGCGCTGATCGCATCGGACGGCCGTGCTGTCGGCATCAACGATCCTTCTTTCTACCAGCTGGCGCTGTCGCGTTTCCTGACGGTGCCGACGCCGATCTGGATCATGATCGCGCTGTTCATCGTCTTCGGCTTCGTGCTGAACCGCACGGTCTTCGGCAAGAACACGCTCGCCATCGGCGGCAATCCGGAAGCCTCGCGTCTTGCCGGCGTCAACGTCGTCAACATGCGCATCTGGATCTTTGCGCTGCAGGGTCTGGTCTGCGCCATCGCCGGCATCCTGCTGGCCTCGCGCATCACCTCCGGTCAGCCGAACGCGGCGACCGGGCTTGAGCTTTCGGTCATCTCCGCCTGCGTCCTCGGCGGCGTGTCGCTGGCCGGTGGGCGTGCGGCGATGACCGGGGTCATTGTCGGCGTGCTGATCATGGGGATTGCCGAAAACGTCATGAACCTTTTGAACATTCAGGCCTTCTACCAGTATGTCGTGCGCGGCCTGATCCTGCTGATTGCCGTGCTGCTCGACAATCTGAGATCGTCGGCGGCCGGACGGCGCGGGTGAGCGGGTCTGCGGACATGGAGGAGATCCGGATCGCCGATGGCGATCTTGAGATCTCTCTGTCCCGCTTTGGCGGCGCGATCAGCAGTGCCAGTTTTCGCGGGTGCGCCTTCATGGTAGCCGGCGGCGGTGCCGATGGCGGCGCTGCCAGTTTCCCTCTCGTGCCTTTCGGCAACCGGGTTGGCGACAATGTGATGACCGTTGGCGGCCGCGATTATTGCTTCCGCCCCAACACGGCCGATCCGCTCTATCTGCATGGGGATGGCTGGCTCGGGCTTTGGGATATCGTCTCCCACGGCCGCCAGAAGGCGGAAATGACCTTCCGCCACGCTGCCGATCATCTTTCGCCGTATCGCTATCAGGCGTCGCAGCGTTTTTCGATTTCCGGCAATTGCCTGGTGAATACGCTCGGCGTGACGAACAGCGGTCATGCGCCGCTGCCGTTCGGCCTCGGCTTTCATCCTTATTTCTCGCTGACGCCGCAGATATCGTTGACCGCTCCAGCGGAGCATTTCTGGACGGAGCGGGATGGCCACCTGCCGGATAAGCGAGGGCCAGTGCCCGAACTGCTCGATTTCTCGCGGCCCCGAACCATTCCGCCGCAGTGGATCAACAATGCCTTCGAAGGCTGGGATGGCCATGCCCGGATCGTCTGGCCGGAGCTGAAGCTTGTGGCTGATATCGAGGCGGATCCGGTCTTCGGCAACTACATGATCTATACAGCCGGCGGTGATGCGGATTTCTTCTGCTTCGAGCCGATGACCCACTTGCCGAATGGCCATCACATGCCCGAGTTTGGCGGCCTTGTCTTGCTGCAGCCCGGCGAGAGCATTTCGGGGCAAATGGCGATCAGCCTTTCGGCCTTGGAAATCTGACGGAGGAAATTTTGGTGGAGCGTCTCAAGGGAAAGCGCGTGCTGATCACAGGTGCGGCGCAGGGCATCGGCCTGGCGATTGCCGAGGCCTTCGTGCGCGAGGATGCTGCCGTCTTTCTCATCGATACCGACGAGGCGCGTCTAGCCTCAGCCGCGGCCGGGCTTCGTTCAAAGGGCGCCCGCGTTGCGCATATGCGCGCCGATATCACCGATGCTTCGGCAATTGCGACTGCGGTTTCGCGGGCTGCCTCGGAAATCGGTCCGATCAATGCGCTGGTCAACAATGCCGGCGTCAATGTCTTTGCCGAGCCGCTTGAGACAAGCGATGCGGAATGGGACCGCTGCTTCGACATCAACCTCAAGGGCGCGTGGAACTGCACGAAATCCGTGCTGCCGGGGTTGATCGAGCAGGGCGGCGGGGTGATCCTCAATATCGCCTCCACCCATGCCTTCACCATCATCCAGCATACATTTCCCTATCCGCTTGCAAAGCATGCGCTACTCGGCATGACCAAGTCGCTGGGGCTTGAATATGCGGCGAAGAACATTCGTGTGAACGCGTTGGCGCCCGGCTATGTCGCGACCCAGAAGGTCATCGACTACTGGAACGGCTTTCCCGATCCGGAGGCGGCCAAGGCCGAAACGATGAAGCTTCATCCCGGCGGGCGGATCGCCACGCCGGAGGAGATCGCCATGGCCGCCGTCTTCATGATCTCTGACGAATGCCCGTTCATGAATGCCACCTGCCTGACTGTCGATGGCGGTTTGAGCGTGCAGCAGCATCCGGCCTGAATGATTTTTGCGTGGTGGTCGCCAACGCGATATCGAGCCTTATATTGCGCCAAGGAAGGTGATGCCTTCCGCGGTGGCGGCATTGGCCACTTCAGGTTTCAATCGCAACGGAGGACGGCATGCAGATCAATCGCACAGCATCGGCCCAATGGTCCGGCGGGCTCAAGGACGGCAAGGGCAAGATTTCGACCCAGAGCGGCGCTCTCAAGGAGCAGCCCTATGGCTTTGCAACGCGTTTCGAAGGCGTTCCCGGTACGAACCCGGAAGAGCTGATCGGCGCGGCGCATGCCGGTTGCTTCACGATGGCGCTTTCACTGATCCTCGGTGAAGCCGGGCTGACGGCCGAGAGCATGGAAACGAATGCGAAGGTGACGCTGGAAAGCGTCGAAGGCGGCTTTGCGATCACCGCCATCCATCTTTCGCTGTCCGGCAAGGTGCCGGGTGCCGATCAGGCGAAATTCACCGAACTTGCCAACAAGGCCAAGGCCGGGTGCCCGGTTTCCAAGGCGCTGTCGGCCGTGCCGATCACGCTCGATGTGACGCTTTCCTGATCCATTTGAAAATATTCATACAATGCCGCGCGCCCGATGGCCGCGGCATTTTTACGTTTGATTCACTGATTGACATGTGATGGCTGATATCTTACGACTGACGAAATTCAAAATTCGTCAGTCGTAAGTGAGGCCACCCAAAACATGGGCGAAATTGCAGAAGCCACGATCGAAAGCAGCCGTCAGGAGAATGTGACGCGCATTCTGGATTCGGCTGAAAAGCTGTTCCGTCACTACGGTTATGCCAAGACGACCGTTGCCGACGTCGCCCGTGATCTGGGCATGTCGCCGGCCAATATCTACCGCTTCTTTGCATCCAAGGTGGAAATCCACCAGGCGATCTGCGGCCGCATGCTGGCCGCAGGTTACAAGCAGGCCTACGACGCCTGCCATTTGCCGCTCAGCGCTTCGGAGCGGCTGCGGCTTTTCGTGCATGGCCAGTATCAGATGACGGTCGACACCATGCTCGATCGCGAAAAGGTTCACGAAATGGTGGTCGTCGCGATCGAGCGCGACTGGCACGTGATCGACAAGCATATCGACAGCATTCATGCATTGCTTGCCGACGTGATCCGCGAGGGGATTGCGGCCGGTGAGTTTGCCGAACAGGACGCGGATGCGGCTTCGCGTTGTTTCGGTGCGGCGACGGTCACCCTGTGCCATCCGCAAATCGTTGCTCAGTGTCTGGCCAAGACTAATCGGGCGACGATTGACGAGCTCGTCGAATTCTCTCTGAAAGCATTGAAATAACAGGCGGTTCAGCCGCCGTATAACATTCGAAAGATCGGGAGCGCGAAGATGATTTCGCTCAATAGCCGCCTCATGCCGTCCATTTTCACTCTTGCGCTCGCCGGCGCTCTCATTCTTGGCCTTTCCGGCTGCAGCGACGAGAGAAAGGCAGAAGCCCCGCAAGTGTTGCGGCCCGTGAAGGTCGTCGAGATCGCCAAGGCTGGCGACACGCGGGCGCTTGATTATTCCGGCGCCGTCAAGGCGCGCACCGAGATGAATCTCGGCTTCCGCGTTGCCGGCAAGATCACCGAACGCGCCGTCAATATCGGCGATCGCGTGAAACCGGGTGACCTCTTGGCACGCGTCGATGCGACCGACTACGAGCTTGCAGTGAAGAGTGCTGAAGCCAATCTGGCCGCCGCCGAGAAGGGCGTACAGACCGCCGATCTGGCCAACAAGCGTGCCATCCAGCTCTTCGACAAGAGCGTCGCCTCGAAATCACAGCTTGAACAAGCGTCGCTGACCTACGATCAGGCGGTATCGACGCGCGATGCCGCTCTGTCGTCGCTCGACCAGGCGAAAAACCAGGTGAGCTACGCTGCGCTGCAGGCCGATCAGAACGGCATCGTGACCGCGATCAATGCCGATACCGGTCAGGTCGTGGCTTCGGGTACGCCCGTCGTCGCGGTGGCGGTCGATGGCGAGAAGGAAGTGCAGATCGCCGTGCCGGAAAACGATATTGCCGAGTTCAAGCCTGGCAAACCCGTAAAGGCAAGCTTCTGGTCCGATGACAAGCTGGTTCTGCAGGGCAAGGTTCGCGAAGTCTCGGGTGCGGCTGATCCGCAGTCACGGACTTTCTCCGTCCGCGTCAGTCTGCCGAATGATCCGCGCGTGCTTCTCGGCATGACAGCGACAGTCGAGGCCAATGTCACCAATACCAATCTTGATGTCGCCGTGCCGCTGACGGCGTTGGCGGAAAAGGACGGCAAGAAGATCGTCTGGATCGTCGACCGCAATGCTGCGACCGTCCATGCCCGCGAGATCAAGATTGCCGATTTCACCGGCGACGGCGTCAGCGTCACCGAAGGCCTGCAGAGCGGCGATATCGTCGTTGCTGCCGGCACGCAGTTCATGACCGAGAACCTCAAGGTCAAGCTGCCCGATCAGCAGGCCGCTTCCACCGAAGCGACCAGCGCCGTCGAGTAAGGCGTAGCGAGAGGGACACAGGTCATGGACAGCAACGACACCACCGAGAAGCGCCCGTTCAATCTGTCGCGCTGGGCAATCGGCCATCCGAGCATCGCCCGCTTCCTCTTCGGCCTCATCCTGATAACCGGGGTGCTCGGGCTGATGCGCATGGGCCAAAAGGAAGACCCGGATTTCACCTTCCGCGTCATGGTCGTGCAGGCCGTCTGGCCCGGCTCCTCCATTCAGGAGATGGAAGACCAGGTCACCAACAAGATCGAGCGCAAGCTGCAGGAAACCCCGCATCTCGACTGGGTGAAATCCTATACCCGTGCCGGCAGCTCTATCATCACCGTTCAGGTGAAGGGCGACACCAGTTCGGCAGACGTTGCCGACGCGTTCTACCAGGTTCGCAAGAAGGTCGGCGATATCGCCAGCGAGCTGCCGCAGGGCCTGCTCGGCCCCTATTTCAACGATGAGTTCGGCGATACGTTCATCACGCTGCATTCGATCAGCGGTGACGGCTATTCCTATCCGGAGCTGAAGAAATTCGCGATCCAGGCGCGTGACATGCTGCTGACGACGCCTGGTGTCGAGAAGGCTGTCATCATCGGCGACCAGCCGGAAAAGATCTATATCGACGTCTCCTCCAAGGCGCTGGCCGAACGCGGCCTGACCGTCGTCGATCTGCAGAACGCGATCAAGGGTCAGAACAATGTCGATCCGGCGGGTTCGGTCGATACCGGCCTGCGGTCCGTGCGCATCTCGGTCGAAGGCGATGTCCGCAAGGTCGAGGATATCCGGGAACTGCGGCTGCGCTCCGGCAATCAGGTGACCCGTCTTGGCGATATCGCCACCGTCTATTCCGGTCTCGAGGATCCCTATCAGCGCAAGTACCGCTTCAACGGTCATGAGAGCGTTCAGGTCGGCGTCGTCATGGCCAAGGGCTTCAAGGTCACCGATGTCGGCACGGATGTCGAAGCGACCTACGAGCGCTTCGAGAAGGCGCTGCCCTATGGCGTGGCTGTCGATCAGATCTCCAACCAGCCCGATGTCGTGACCGATGCGATCAGCGAGTTCATGCATGCGCTGGGCGAAGCACTGGTCATCGTGCTCATCGTCTCGTTCCTGTCGATCGGCTGGCGTTCCGGCCTGGTGATCGCAATCGCGATCCCCTTGGTGCTCGCCGCCACATTCGCCATCATGTACGAGCTCGGCATCGACCTGCAGCGCATCTCGCTCGGTGCATTGATCATCGCGCTCGGTCTTCTCGTCGATGATGCGATGATCGTCGTCGAGATGATGGAGCGAAAGCTGGAAGAGGGGCTGGTGAAGGTCGAGGCGGCAAGTTTCGCCTATTCATCGACAGCCTTCCCGATGCTGACCGGCACGTTGATCACCATAGCCGGGTTCATTCCCGTCGGTTTTGCGGCATCGACAGCCGGTGAATATGTCCGTTCGCTTTTCTATGTCGTCGGTATCGCACTTATCGTCTCGTGGTTCGTGGCGGTCTATTTCACGCCATGGCTCGGCTACATGATCCTGAAGCAGCGGCATCATACCGGCGAGCATCACGATGTCTTCGATACGCGCTTCTACCGCGGCCTGCGCAACAGCGTCGGCTGGGCGGTACGCCATCGCGCCATCGTGCTCCTGATCACCGTCGGTGCCTTTGTCACCAGTCTCTGGAGTTTCCAGTTCATTCCGCAGAACTTCTTCCCGCAGTCCTCGCGTCCCGAAATCCTTGTCGATCTCTGGCTGCCCGAGGGCACCAGCATCAAGGACGTCGAGACCAAGGCGAAGGCTCTCGAAGCCAAGATGATGGCGGATCCGGACAAGAAGTTCATCGCCACCTATATCGGCGAAGGTGCGCCTCGCTTCTTCCTGCCGCTCGACCAGCAGCTTGCCAATCCGAACTTTGCTCAGCTCCTGATCATGGCGAATGACGAACCGGCGCGCGAGCGGCTGATCGTCAAGCTCAGAACGATCCTTGCCGAAGACTTCCCTGATATCCGAGGCAAGGTCGATCGCCTGTTCCTGGGGCCGCCGACCGGCTGGCCCGTGCAGATGCGCGTTATGGGCCCGGATCGCCAGGAAGTGCGCCGGATTGCCGACGAGGTGAAGGCCAAGTTCGCCGAGAACCCCGAACTCGGTGCGATTCATGACGACTGGCTGGAACCGGTACCGGCGATGAAGCTCATCATCGACCAGGATCGCGCCCGCTCGCTGGGTGTCACCTCGCAGCGCGTCCGGCAGATGCTGCAGACAGCGATGTCCGGCGCACCGCTCGACGACTTCCGCGACGGCGAAGAAACGGTGTCGATCGTCGCCCGGGAGCCTGAGACGAGCCGTTCGCTGCTCTCGGCCGTCAACTCGGTCTATGTGCCGACGGATTTCGGTGGCTTCGTGCCGGTGTCGCAGATTGCCAAGGTGGTTCCAGTGATGGAACAGGGCATCGAATGGCGCCGCAACCGCCTGCCGACGATCAGCGTGCGTGCCACGTTGCCTGACGGCATGCAGCCGAACGACGTTGCCATGAAGATGTATGCCGACATGAAGGGTCTGCGCGACAGCTTGCCCGCCGGCTACCAGGTGCAGATCCAAGGCGGTGCTGAAGATGCTGCCGAGAGCCAGGATTCGATTGCCGCCAAGGCGCCGATCATGCTCGTCGTCATCATGATCCTGCTGATGGCGCAGCTGCAGCATTTCGGCAAGGCGATGCTGGTCTTTGCGACCGGTCCGCTCGGCATCATCGGCGCGGCCAGCGCCTTGCTGATCAGCGGTGCGCCGTTCGGCTTCGTGGCGATCCTTGGCGTCATCGCGCTGCTCGGGATCATCATCCGCAACTCGATCATCCTCGTCGACCAGATCGACCAGGATATCAAGGCGGGGATGCATCGGCAGGAGGCGATCGTCGGTGCTGCTGTCCGCCGCTTCAGGCCGATCATGCTGACGGCGCTGACCGCTGTCCTGGCGCTGATCCCGATCTCACGCGGCGTTTTCTGGGGGCCGCTTGCCTACGCCATGATGGGCGGCATTCTGGTTGCCACCCTGCTGACGATCTTCGTTCTGCCCGCCGGCTATGCGCTGTTCTTCGGCCGTGAGCCGAAGGATGCGACGGGCGGGCAGGCCAGCGCCGACCAGGAAGACGCGGATGAGCATCATCCGCCGGCGATGGCCGCAGAGTGAAGATGGCGCGGTTCCGGCCGCGCCGTTTTCGCTTTCAGATCAGCTGCGTTCAGGCTGCCTCGGCCTTGAGGCCGAGGATGGCGGCGCCGATCAGGCCGGGCTCGACGCGGCATTCGCTGCGAACGACCAGCGGCCGGTCGAACTTGCGCAGGATCCGCTGGCGGACCGCCCTGTCGAGTTCGGCGAGCAGCTGCTCGACATTCGACAGGCCGCCACCGACAGGGACGATCGTTGCGCCCGTGATGTTGACGGTCAGGGCGAGCGGCGAGGCCACGAGATCGGTGTAGACGTCGATCGTGCGCGTCGCCTTCTCATCACCCTGCTGCCATTGCGCGATGATCTCCTCGCTGGAGAAATCCAGGTCATGCAGCGTCTTGTGCAGACGCTCGAGGCCGCGGGCGCCGCCGACGGTGTCGACACAGCCCTTCTGGCCGCAGCCGCACGGATAGGCAGGGATTTTGGCGGGCGGATTTCCTGCTTCCGAGGCGATGATCGGGCCGTGGCCCCATTCACCGGCAAAGCCGCCCGAGGCGTTGATCAACCGCCCGTCGGAGACAAGGCCACCACCGACGCCGGTGCCGAGAATGGCGCCAAGCACGATGCGATGGCCGCGTCCGGCGCCGAGTTCGGCTTCTGCCATGGCGAAACAATCGGCATCATTGGCGATCAGCACCGGCAGGCCGAGTTCCGCCTCCAGCTCGGCTGCGAGATCGCGGCCGTGGATACAGGGAATGTTAGCGCAGGTGAGCCGCTGGGTATCCGGATCGACAACGCCGGCAATCGAAAGCGCAACGCGCGACGGCTGTTCGCCGCTTTCCGTGATGAAGCTGCGGATGGTTTCGACGAAGGCCGCAAAGTCATCTTTGGGCGTCGGCTTGCGGCCCATGGGAGTGATGTCCGCTTCGGAGTGGGCGATGCCGCCCTTGATGGCCGAGCCGCCGATATCGAAGGAAATGATCATGTCTTGCCGCCTCGCGATTACCGGCGTCTGCTCGCATCGTTTGCTTGGATTTGCAAGCCCTATGCGGGGAGCGTGACCCGCGCTTCGAAGCCGGATTGCCTGCCGCTTGCCGGTGACAGCAGTTCCAGCGTCCCGCCCATCTGGGCGGTGATGCGATCGGCGATCGCGAGGCCGAGACCCGATCCCGGCGCGTTGGTCGTACCCCGGCGGAAGCGCCGCTTGAGATTGCCGAGGTCTGCCGCAGAAATCACCGGACTGTCGTTGACCACGCGAATGGTGCCTTCCCCATCCAGTGAGACCGAAACCTCCTGCCCGGGGTCTCCATGAGAGAGGGCGTTTTCGACCAGATTGCGGATAACGATGCCGAAGGCATCGACGTCGGCGTTGCGCACAAGCGTTGCGCCGCTTTCGACCTCGTAAGCGATGCGGCCCTCGGTGCGGCTGTCGCGGGCATAGTCGGTCATCAGCATGTCGAGCACCGGCTTCAGGTCGGAAGCCACGTCGCTCTTGCCGATGCCGGCTTCGGCGCGCGAGAGCTGCAGCAATTTTTCCGCAAGGCGGCCGAGATTGACCAGCGAGGTCTCCACCTGCTTGGCCCGCTGCCGCACTGGGCCGGGCGGAAGCTCTTCGGCGAGCCGCTGCGTTTGCGCCAGGGCACCCGCGATCGGGGTTCTGAGCTCGTGGGCGCTGTTGGCGGTGAATTCGCGCTCGGCTTCCAGCGCCGACCGCAGCCGGGCCAGTAGCAGATTGACCGAGCGGCCGATCGGCTTGATCTCGCGGGGCAGGCGGCCGCTCTCGATCGGCGCCATGTTGCCACCGTCCTTGGTGGCAATGTCCTGGCGCAACGTTTCGATCGGTTTCAGCGCGCGGCCGACCACGAACCAGACGGCGAAGATGCTCGCGGGGATCAGGACGATGAGCGGCCAGAGAAGAGTGGCGGCACTTTCGCGCACCGCCTCGCGACGGTTTCCAAAGCGGTCCGCGACCTGCATGAACAGAGCGCCATCGGCTGTCGCCTCAGTATAGATCCGGTGCGTTTGTGTGTCATGAAATCCGTGGACGAGCGGTGCGCCAAACGGCTCGGCCGGCGCATCATTGGAACGCAGCACGACCTTTCCGGTCTTGTCGCGCAGCTGATAGGTCAGATATTCGCGGCTGGCGGCCGTATTCAGCATCGCCACGCTGCGCGGATCGGTGACCGTGCGTTGGTCGAGGTCGTCGACGATCAGTGCCAGCAGCCGCTGCGTCGTTTCTTCCTGAGCGCTGTCGAATATCTCCGAGAACTCATGCTGCATGACGCGGATGCTGAGGCCGATGGCAATCAGCCAGAAGAGCACGACGATACTGGTCAGCGCCAGGATCAGTGGCCGGGTAATGCTCGGTTCGCGTCTCATGCTTCGCCCAACGTGTAGCCGATGCCGCGGGCGGTGCGGATGCGGTCCTTGCCGATCTTCTTGCGCAGCCGGCTGACATAGACCTCGACGGTGTTGCTCTCGATTTCCGATCCGAAAGCGTAGAGTGCCTCCTCGATGCGGTCCTTGGGCACGATCGCGCCCGGCCTGGCAACCAAGAGGTCGAGCACCGCCCATTCGCGGCTAGTCAGGACGATCGGCTCACCAGCGACCGCAAGCCTATGCTGGGGGCGATCGATCTCGATATCGGCGATCTTGATGATCGGGTGCGGATTGGCGCCGTAGCGGCGGGCCACCGCCATGATGCGGGCTTCGAGTTCGCCGAGATTGAACGGCTTGACGAGATAATCGTCCGCACCGGCATTCAAACCCTCAATGCGGTCGGATATCTGGTCGCGCGCCGTCAGGATGATGACGGGCACGGTCTCGCCGCGCCCCCTCAGCGCCTTGAGAAACGCGATGCCTGTACCATCCGGCAGCTGCAGGTCGAGCAGGATCAGCCCGTAATCGACCGATTTTTCCGCCGCTTGCGCGTCGCCGATCGTGCGCATCCAGTCGATGGCGTGGCCGGCGGCGGCCACATGGTCGCGCACCGCTTCGCCAATCATTCCATCGTCTTCAACCAGCAGAATTCGCACGCAATTTCTCCCTGGAGAATGAGTAGCGCCTGGCGCTGGCGGGGGTCAAGCATGGCGTGACGGCGAAAAATGGCCTTGCAATGGCCGCGATCGAGAAGCGCCGCCGTCATGATGGCGGCACATTCAGCAGAGAAGGTTCATATTTGGATGGTATCAAGCACACGAAATCGAGTTTCCGGGGTTTTATGACGATCGAAAGCATGGATATGGCGCGGGGGCGCCTGCCGCGTAATCCACGGCCGAGGGCGCGCCGCCTGTCGGCAATTCTCAGGCAGATGGCCAGTGACCGCTCGCGCGAGCGCATCTCCATCCGGGATATTTTCGAAACGATGGGTGACCGGGCGATTGGCGCTCTGATGCTGGTTTTCGCGCTGCCGAACCTCGTGCCGACGCCGCCCGGGACCTCGGCGATCCTCGGAGCGCCGCTGCTCTTTCTCGCGGCACAGCTGACCTTCGGTCTCAAACCGTGGCTGCCGAAGGTGATCGCTGACCGGTCGATGCGCCGCGAGGATTTCGAAGCGATCATTTCGCGTATCCATCGGAAGCTGGCTTTCGCCGAACGGATGCTGAAGCCGCGGCTTTCGGTGCTTGTCGAGCCGCCGGCGGAATACCTTGCCGGCTTCCTTTGTCTCGTCATGGCCGTCATCCTGACGCTGCCGATCCCGTTGGGGAATATGCTGCCGGCGCTGGCGATCTGCCTGTTCTCCTTCGGTATTCTCGGCCGCGACGGCTTGTTCGTCATCCTCGGCGTGATTGCTGCCGGACTGTCGGCGACCGTCGTCGGCGGCATGGTCTACGGGATCATCAAGGCGGCAGCTTTCGTCATCGCCAACTGGTTTGCCTGACAGGTCGCCAAGACGAAATCTGTCACGCATTTCTTCAACACACTCGACATTTGCCCATTTTTGTTTTGATCTGGCGCATTAGAGATTCATGGTCATATTCACCCGGTAGAACGCCGGCTTATTTTGCGCGGTAGAAGCTAGATGGCAAAGAGAACCGATACTCCGGGACGGCTGGATGACGCGGCGCGAGCAGGGTGGCTCTATTATGTCGCGGGCCGGACGCAGGATGAGATTGCTTCGACGATGGGCATCTCGCGCCAGTCGGCACAGCGTCTCGTTTCGCTTGCCGTTGCCGAGAAGCTGATCAAGGTGCGGCTCGATCATCCGATCGCCGCCTGTCTCGAACTCGGCAATCAGCTGCGCAAGAAATTCGATCTGCGTTCCGTGGAAATCGTGCCCAGCGATCCCGGCTCTTCCTCAACGACGATCGGCATTGCCGAGGCGGCGGCTGCGGAGATCGAGCGTTGGCTGAAGCGGCCCGAACCGATCGTGCTTGCCGTCGGTACCGGCCGTACGTTGAAAGCGGCTGTCGATCAGCTGCCGCAGCTCGAATGTCCCGAACACCGCATCGTCTCTCTGACCGGCAACATCACGCCCGATGGGTCGGCGGCCTATTACAACGTCATTTTCAGCATGGCCGATGCGGTCAAGGCGCGGCATTTCCCGATGCCGCTACCGGTTCTCGTCACGTCGGCAGAAGAGCGTGAAATGCTGCACAGCCAGCAGCTGGTGCGCTCGACGCTGGAGATCAGCTCGCAGTCGGATGTCACCTTCGTCGGTATCGGGGAACTGGGCATCGACGGGCCGCTCTGCGTCGACGGTTTCCTTGAGAAGGACGAGATGATGGAGCTGATGCGCAATGGCGCCGTCGGCGAGATCTGTGGCTGGATTTTCGACGGTGACGGCAAGCTTCTCGACAACCCGATCAACGAGCGCGTTGCCTCGGCGCCGATCCCCCCGCGCGACTCATCCACCGTCATCGGAATCGCCAAGGGAAAGCGCAAATTCAAGGCGATACGAGCCGCCATCGTCGGCCGCCAGATCAACGCTTTGATCACCGATGAGGCAACTGCCGAGTTTTTGCTCACGGCCTGAGCAAAAAATATTTTGTTTTAAATCAACGCCATAAGTGTCCCTTTCGCTACCGCAGCAACGAATGCGGATTGACATTCTGTAACCTCCTGTGAGTAATTGCCCATGAGCAAAGCGAATGCTCACACTCATCTTCTGGGAGGAAGATATGACATTGAGAACTCTTCTGCTGGGCGCCTGCTCGGCACTGGCGTTTGCGGGCATGGCTTCGGCTGAAACGCTCACAATCGCGACCGTGAACAACGGCGACATGATCCGTATGCAGAAGCTGACGGATGACTTCAAAAAATCCAATCCCGACATCGACCTGGAATGGGTCACGCTCGAAGAGAACGTGCTCCGCCAGAAGGTCACCACTGACATCGCCACCAAGGGCGGTCAGTATGACGTTCTGACGATCGGCACTTACGAAGTTCCGATCTGGGCAAAGCAGGGCTGGCTTCTGCCGCTCGACAATCTCGGCGCCGACTACGATGCCGACGACCTGCTGCCGGCAATCCGCAGCGGTCTGACTGCAGACGGCAAGCTCTATGCAGCGCCGTTCTACGGCGAAAGCTCGATGGTCATGTACCGCAAGGACCTGTTCGAAGCTGCCGGTCTCAAGATGCCCGACGCTCCGACCTGGGATTTCATCGCAGACGCTGCGAAGAAGATCACCAACAAGGACAAGGAAGTCTACGGCATTTGCCTTCGCGGCAAGGCCGGCTGGGGCGAAAACATGGCGTTCCTGACGGCCATGTCGAATTCCTTCGGCGCACGCTGGTTCGATGAGCAGTGGAAGCCGCAGTTCGACCAACCCGAGTGGAAGGACACGCTGAACTTCTACGTCAACCTGATGAAGGACGCCGGCCCTCCGGGTGCTTCTTCCAACGGCTTCAACGAAAACCTGGCGCTCTTCCAGACCGGCAAGTGCGGCATGTGGATCGATGCCACCGTGGCAGCATCCTTCGTCAGCAACCCGAAGGAATCGCAGGTTGCCGACAAGGTCGGTTTCGCTCTGGCTCCGGACAAGGGCCTCGGCAAGCGCGGCAACTGGCTCTGGGCCTGGAACCTCGCCATCCCGGCAGGCTCGCAGAAGGTCGAAGCGGCTGAAAAGTTCGTCGCCTGGGCTACCAGCAAGCACTACACCGAGCTGGTCGCTGCAAAGGAAGGCTGGCTGAATGCACCTCCCGGTACCCGTTCTTCGCTCTATGCGAATGCCGACTACCAGAAGGCAGCACCTTTCGCGAAGATGACGCTTGATAGCATCAACTCGGCTGACCCGACCAAGCCGACCGTCAAGCCGGTCCCGTATGTCGGCGTCCAGTTCGTGGCGATCCCGGAATTCCAGGGTATCGGTACGGCCGTTGGACAGCAGTTCTCCGCAGCGCTTGCCGGCCAGCTTTCGGTCGACCAGGCTCTCCAGAGCGCGCAGCAGCTGACGACTCGCGAAATGACCAAGGCTGGTTACATCAAGTAATAACCTCCTGAGAACGGGTTGGAATGCTTGACATTCCACTCAACTGGGCCGCCGAATTGCCCGAACTGCATCGGCGGCCCCCTTTTTTTCTTTGCTGCCCTGCAGCCGTTCGCCACTCCAGACATGATCGGTAATTGCCATGGCAACGTTACACACCCGCTCAGCCGCGCGCATGATGATGGCGCCTTCGGTCATTCTTCTGCTGCTGTGGTCGCTCATCCCGCTGGCGATGACGATCTACTTCTCGCTGCTGAACTACAATCTGCTCAGCCCGGGCATGGAAAGCTTTGTCGGCTTCCTGAACTATCAGTACTTCCTGACGGATCCGGCCTTCTTCTCCGCTCTGGCAAATACGCTGCTGCTGGTGCTCGGTGTCCTGTTGATCACGGTCGTCGGCGGTATCGCCTTCGCGATCCTGCTGAACCAGGACATCTACGGGCAGGGCATCGTTCGCATCCTGGTCATCGCGCCCTTCTTCGTCATGCCGACGGTGGCAGCGCTTGTCTGGAAGAACATGTTCATGAACCCGGTCAACGGGCTCTTCGCGCATCTCGCCAAGGCGCTCGGATTGCAGCCTTACGACTGGCTGGCCAACGCGCCGCTTTTCTCGATCATCCTGATCGTCGCCTGGCAGTGGCTGCCGTTTGCCACGCTGATCATGCTGACGGCACTGCAGTCGCTCGATGAGGAACAGCAAGAAGCCGCCGAAATGGATGGTGCGGGTGTCGTTTCGAAATTCATCTATATCGTCCTGCCGCATATGGCGCGCGCCATCACCGTGGTCATCCTGATCCAGACGATCTTCCTGCTTTCGGTCTTCGCCGAAATCCTGGTCACCACCAATGGCGGCCCCGGCACGCAGAGCACCAACCTGACCTATCTGGTCTATGTCCAGGCGCTCCTGCAGTTCGATATCGGCGGTGCTTCGGCAGGCGGTATCGTCGCTGTCATCCTCGCCAATATCGTCGCGATCTTCCTTGTCCGTCTCGTCGGCAAGAACCTGGAGGCGTAAGATGGCCCGCAAAGTCACCACACAACGCAAGGTCATCATGACCGCGATCGCCTGGACGCTCGGGATCCTGATCTTCTTCCCGATCCTCTGGACGTTCCTGACGAGCTTCAAGTCCGAAGCCGATGCGATCGCCTCGCCGCCGCAGTTCCTGTTCTTCCACTGGACGACGGAGAATTATGCGGAAGTCCAGAGCCGGTCGAACTATCTCGGCCACTTCATGAACTCGGTGATCATCTCCTTCGGCTCGACGCTGCTCGGCCTGATCATCGCCATTCCGGCCGCCTGGGCCATGGCGTTTTCGCCGACCAAGCGGACCAAGGACGTTCTGATGTGGATGCTGTCGACGAAGATGATGCCGCCAGTCGGCGCGCTCATCCCGATCTACCTGATGTTCCGCAACACCGGATTGCTTGACAGCCGCATGGGCCTGGTGATCGTGCTGACGCTCATCAACCTGCCGATCATCGTCTGGATGCTCTACACCTACTTCAAGGAAATCCCCGGCGAGATCCTCGAGGCGGCCCGCATGGACGGTGCCTCGCTCGCCAAGGAAATCATCTATGTGCTGACGCCGATGGCCATTCCCGGCATTRCCTCGACGCTGCTGCTCAACATCATCCTGGCCTGGAACGAAGCCTTCTGGACCCTCAACCTGTCTGCCTCCAAGGCAGCGCCGCTGACGGCCTTCATCGCTTCCTATTCCAGCCCCGAGGGCCTGTTCTACGCCAAGCTCTCGGCAGCATCGACCATGGCGATCGCCCCGATCCTGATCCTCGGCTGGTTCTCGCAGAAACAACTCGTCCGCGGCCTGACCTTCGGCGCGGTGAAATAAGACGACAGGGAGAGAAACATGGGCAGCATTACCCTTCAGAAAGTCTCGAAGGTCTTCGGCGAAGCCAAGGTCATCCCTTCGATCGACCTCGAGATCAAGGACGGCGAGTTCGTCGTCTTCGTCGGACCATCGGGTTGCGGCAAGTCCACGCTGCTGCGGCTGATCGCCGGGCTCGAGGATGTCAGCGGCGGCAAGATCGTCATCGACGGCAAGGACGCGACCGAACAGGCGCCGTCCGAACGCCGCCTGGCGATGGTGTTCCAGTCCTATGCGCTTTATCCGCATATGAGCGTTCGCAACAACATCGCCTTTCCGCTGAAGATGGCGGGGATGGACAAGGCTGAGATCGACCGCAAGGTCGGCGACGCCGCGCGCGTGCTGAACCTCACCGACTATCTGGAGCGCAAGCCGCGCCAGCTTTCGGGCGGTCAGCGCCAGCGTGTCGCCATCGGCCGCGCCATCGTTCGCCAGCCGTCGGCATTCCTGTTCGACGAACCGCTGTCGAACCTCGATGCGGCGCTGCGCGTCAACATGCGTCTGGAGATCAGCGAACTGCACCAGCAGCTGAAGACGACGATGATCTATGTCACCCACGACCAGGTGGAAGCCATGACCATGGCCGACAAGATCGTCGTTCTCAACCGCGGCAATATCGAGCAGGTCGGTTCTCCGCTCGAGCTCTACAAGAACCCGCGCAACCTCTTCGTCGCCGGTTTCATCGGTTCGCCGAAGATGAATTTCGTCAAGGGCCAGCTTGCCGCTCAGCTCGGCGCGCATACGATCGGCGTTCGCCCCGAACATGTGCTGCTGTCGCTGGAAAGCGGCGACTGGAAGGGCCGGGTCACGGTGGCCGAGCATCTCGGCTCCGACACGTTCCTGCATATCGATGTCGAGGGCATCGGTGCGGTGACGGCGCGTGCCGGCGGCGACTTTGCGGCCAAGGCGGGCGACACCGTTTATGTGACACCCGACAAGGCGCGTATCCACAAATTCAACGAGGGCGGCCTCGCCATCTAAGGCGGGCCGGGCCGGGGTGGCCATGCGGAGCGGGCGCGGTGCCCGGTCCGCCGAGACCTGGAGCGGGAGGCCGCTCCGGAAGACCTCAAGAGGACTGTATCATGACGTGCAAACTATCGCTGGCAACGCTTACCGAGGCGGCCAAGACGGCCACGGTTCCGGCCTATGACCGGGCGTCGCTCTCAGCCGGCATCGTGCACTTCGGCGTCGGCAATTTTCATCGCGCCCACCAGGCGATCTATCTCGACGATCTCTTCAACGAGGGACAGGATCACGACTGGGCGCTTGTCGGCGCCGGCATGCTGCCGTCGGATGCGTCGATGCGCGAAAAGCTCGCGGCGCAGGATTTCCTGACGACGGTGGTCGAGCAGGACAACAACAAGACGGCGGCCCGGGTTACCGGACCGATGATCGACATTCTGCCGGTCGGCGATTCCAAGGCGATCATCGCCAAGCTTGCGGATCCCGCGATCAAGATCGTCTCGATGACGATTACCGAGGGCGGCTATTTCATCGACGCGTCCGGCAAGTTCAATCCGGAGCATCCGGCAATCGCCGCCGATGGCAAAAAGCCGTCCGAGCCGAAGACCGTGTTCGGCCTGATCGTCGCCGGTCTGAAGGCGCGCAAGGACAAGGGCCTTGTTCCCTTCACGGTGATGTCCTGCGACAACATTCCGCATAACGGCGTGGTCACCACCAACGCCGTCGTCGGTACAGCGAAGCTGTCCGATCCGTCCTTCGCCGATTGGATCAAGGCCAATGTCGCCTTCCCGAATGCCATGGTCGACCGCATCACGCCGGCAACCGGCCAGCGCGAGATCGACCTGCTGAAGGATCAGTTCGGCATCGAGGACAACTGGCCCGTCTACTGCGAGGAATTCAAGCAGTGGGTGCTGGAAGACAAGTTCACCGCAGGCCGTCCGGCGCTCGAAAAGGTCGGCGTGACCTTCGTGCCCGATGTCACGCCTTATGAGCACATGAAGATCCGCATCCTGAACGGCGGTCATGCGGCGATTGCCTATCCGGCAGCGCTGATGGACATCCACTTCGTTCACGATTCCATGGGAGACCCGCTGATCCGCGCCTTCCTGGCGAAGCTCGAGAAGGACGAGATCATCCCGATCGTGCCGCCGGTACCGAATACCTCGCTGCAGGACTATTTCGAGTTGATCGAGCGCCGCCTGCTGAACCCGAAGATTGCCGACACCATCCCGCGCCTGGCACAGGACGGCTCCAACCGGCAGCCGAAATTCATCCTGCCCTCGACGCTCGACAATCTCAGTCAGGGCAGGGACGTGGTGGGTCTGTCGCTGGTTTCGGCGCTCTGGTGCCGCTACTTCGCCGGCAAGACCGACAGCGGCAAGGATATCGTTTTCAACGATGCCAGCGCCGACCGCCTGCATGCGGCGGCGATCAAGGCCAAGGACGATCCGGCGGCCTTCCTCGCCTTCGACGACATCTTCGGCGAAGTCGCCAAATCGGAGCTGTTCCGCAGGCGCTTCGCCCATGCCCTGAAAACGCTGTGGGAAAAGGGCACCCGCGAGACGCTGCAGCTCTATCTCGACGGCAAGCTTGCAGTGTAAGCAGATATGACGGCGGCACATGCCGCCGTTGCCGCCTGGCGGGATGCAGGACGGTCATACGTCCTAGAACGATGGTTGGTCTTCCATGACTGATGCTGAGACACGGCTGGTCATATTCGATTGCGACGGCGTGCTTGTCGATAGCGAGCCGATCTCGGTCAATGTCCTCGTCGCGGCGATGAACGGTCTTGGCGTGCCGATCACCGAAGAGGAGGTCTATGGCCGCTTCCTCGGCAAGAGCCTGGCGACCGTCATCGAAACGATGAAGAGCGACTACCACGTTCATGCCGGCGAGGAATTTCTCGAGCGGATGCGGATCGATCTCTACAGCCGCTTCCGCAACGAGCTGAAACCGATCGACGGTATCGGCGAGACGATCGATGCGCTCGATATTCCCTGCTGTGTCGCTTCATCGAGCCAGGTCGAGCGTATCAAGCTTTCACTGTCCGTCACCGGGCTGATCGGCAAGCTGCCGAATATCTTTAGCGCCAGCATGGTGAAAAACGGCAAGCCGGCACCGGACCTTTTTCTGCATGCAGCGCGTGAAATGCAGGTCGAGCCGAAGAATTGCGTGGTGATCGAAGACAGCCCGGCGGGCATCGAGGCGGCAAAGGCCGCCGGTATGCGCGTCTTTGCCTTTACAGGCGGTTCCCACGCCAATTTCGAGGGCTATCGTGCTGAACTTGACCGGCTTTCGCCCGAAGCCGTGTTTGACGTAATGCCTGAATTGCTCCACCTTATCCAGAAACAAAAGCTGGATGGGATGCACCCCTGATGCATGATCACGTGGTTGCGGTGGATGTTGGCACCGGCAGTGCGCGCGCCGGCGTCTTCGATGCCGGCGGCCGGTTGCTGGGCAAGGCCGAGCATCCAATCATCATGAACAGGCCGCGGGAAAACCACGCCGAGCACGATTCCGAAAATATCTGGTCCGCCGTCTGCATCTCGGTGCGCAAGGCCGTTGAGCAATCGGGCGTGGCGCCTGCTTCAATCGGTGCGATCGGCTTTGACGGGACGTGCTCGCTCGTCGTGCGCGATGTCGAGGGCAGGCAGATTTCTGTTTCGACCGGCGGCGAGAAGCGCTTTGACACCATCGTCTGGCTGGATCACCGGGCGCTGCAGGAAGCGGATTTCTGCACGGCGACGCAGCATGCCGTTCTCGAACATTCCGGGCATTTCATGTCTCCCGAGATGGAGATGCCGAAGCTGATGTGGCTGAAGACGAAGCTGCCGGGCACCTGGATGAACGCCGGCTACTTCTTCGATCTTGCCGACTTCATGACCTGGAAGGCGACCGGATCACTGGCGCGCTCACGCTGCACGCTGACGGCGAAATGGAACTATCTTTCCCATGAGAAAGACGGCTGGCGGAAGGACTTCCTGGCGCAGATCGGTCTCGACGATCTGCTGGAGCGGGGGCACCTGCCTGACGAAACGGTGCCGGTCGGCTCCAGCGTCGGGACGTTGACGCAGGAGGCTGCCTCGGCGCTGGGGCTGACGACCGCCTGCCATGTTGCGGCCGGGATGGTCGATGCCTATGCGGGTGCGCTCGGCACTCTCGGCGGCTATGCGGCCGATCCGCGCGAGCTTGAACGCCAGCTGGCGCTGATTGCCGGCACGTCGAGCTGCATCGTTTCGTTTTCGCGCGAACGGCGGCCGAGCCACGGCATGTGGGGGCCATATTACGAAGCGGTGTTTCCCCAGTCCTGGCTTGTCGAAGGCGGCCAGTCGGCGACCGGCGCCCTGCTTGATCATATCGTGCGCATGCATGCGGCCGGCGGCGAGCCGACGGCGGCGTTGCATCAGAAGATCGCAGCCCGTGTCGCTCAGCTCCGTGCTGAAGAAGGCGACGATGCGCTTGGGGCCAGGATCTTCGTGCTACCGGATTTTCATGGCAACCGCTCGCCGCTCGCCGATCCCCACGCTGTCGGCGTCGTCAGCGGGCTGACGCTCGATACGTCGTTCGACGGGCTGTGTGCGCTCTATTGGCGGACCGCCGTCGGGATTGCGCTTGGTATCCGCCATATCCTCGAGACGATGAAAGAGTACGGCTACGTTCCGGATACGCTACATGTGGCCGGCGGCCATGTGAAGAACCCGGTGCTGATGGAGCTTTATTCCGACGCGACGGGATGTAAGGTTGTGGTGCCGAAAATGAACGAAGCCGTCCTGCTCGGTACGGCGATCGCGGCTTCCGCCGCCTGCGGATTACACAAGGATCTGGCGGCGGCCGGGACCGCGATGTATCCCGGCGGCGACGAACGCAGCCCGAACGCGGCCAAGCGGGCGATGTACGACCGCGAATACCGGCGGCTGCTGGCCATGTACCGGCATCGCGCCGAACTGGAAGCGATGGATTAGCCGCCGCCGCGGCCTTCGCCGAGGATGGCGCCGAATTCCGCCATGCGGCGTTCGCGCTGGAAGGCCTCGTCGCCGGCCGCAGCAATCACCGTTTCCGACAGGCAATCGAGCAGTGCCATCAGCGGCGGCAGGTTGTCTTCGTCCGGCACGCGTGACGGAGGCAGTGTCAGCATGATGTTCGACTGCTCCGGCATCCAGTCATTGTTTTCCGCAGTGATCAGCACCACCCGGTAGCCGTAGCGCCTTGCTGTTCTGGCAAGTAGCCTGGCGCGGGCAAAGCGCCGGCAATCGATGATGACGAGCAGTGCGCCTTCGCCGGTCTGTCGGGCGAAGAGTTCGGCAAAGCGGCTCCCCGATCCATCGAGCGCGCGAACGCCATCGCGGGCGTGGGTAAGGCGCTGGGCAAAATGCGAAGCGAAGCCGGTCAAGCGTACATGGGTGGCGATGAAGACTTCACGGGCGCTTGAGATCATCGACGCCGCCTCAGCCCATTGGGGCTGCGCGGTCAGGTGGTAGATATGGTGCATCGCCTGGATCTGTTCGGTAACCAGCAGCGCCAACGGCTTGCCGCTCGATGCGTCGGTCTGCAGCTCGTTGAGCGAGGTCTGCAACTGGACCGGCGATGTGACCGCCGTTTCGCGGATATGGATCTTGACGCTGTCGAGGCCCTGATAGCCGAGCGCTCGCAGGAAGCGCCCGACCGTCATTGGGCTGAGATCCAGCCGGTCGGCCACGGAGGCCGCGGTTTCGAAGGGCAGGTCGTTCAGATGCTCGGTGAAATACTTCGCGATCCGGCGCTCCGCTGGCGTGCCGGACTTCACGTAATGCCTGAGCTTCTGGACGAAGTCTTCCACGCAACGGGCCCCTCACTGGCGAAAACGCGTCTTGCGGATGCGCGCGGGCGAGACTTGCCGTTTGCAACTATTTCCGGAAGCTGCGTCTCAGGCTCAAGTTTAGATCGAATAATTTCCAGTATATATTAGTGTTCAATTGCAGACAAGTTTTCCATTGCTGCATGTACTTTTATTTCGGCTTGCCGTTCTGCGCGGGGATTCCTACATCCTGGGTCAAACCACGGAGACGCCACGCATGATCCTTGACGCCGCCCGCCTGTCCTTCCGCAACCTGCTTGCTCCCGAGACACGCTCAGTGTTCTGGAAGGTGCTGGGTTTGACGCTTCTGGTGCTGGTGGGGCTGTGGTTCGTGCTGCGCAGCCTGTTTGCGACGCTGCTCTTTCCCTGGATTGCTGGTTTCTTTCCACAGATGCCGGAATGGGCGGGGTGGCTAAGCTTCGTCTTAGCAATTCTCGCCGGTCTTGGGCTGGCGCTCGGCCTTGCCCTTCTTCTGTCTCCGGTGACGGCGCTGATTGCCGGCCTGTTTCTGGATGACGTTGCCGAGGTTGTGGAGAAACGCGATTATCCGAACGACCGGCCGGGCACGGCAATGCCGCTTGGACCGGCGTTGACGAGTTCGATCAAGTTCCTCGGCGTGGTGATCCTCGGCAATATCATCGCGCTGTTTCTGCTCTTCATCCCCGGCGTCAATCTGATCGCCTTCTTTGTGGTGAACGGTTACCTGCTCGGGCGGGAATTCTTCGAGTTTGCGGCAATGCGCTTCCGGCCGCCCGAGGAGGCCCGCGCCTTCCGGGCAAAGCACGGATCGACGGTCTTCCTGGGCGGCCTTGTCATCGCGGCTTTTCTCGCGGTGCCGTTCCTCAATCTCCTCACGCCACTCTTTGCCGCCGGCATGATGGTGCACCTGCACAAGCTGGTGTCGCAGAAGGATCCGGCCTTCAGAGGTTAGGTCAGGCGGGCAGGGCCGAGGCGTCATACATGGCGGCGAATTCGGCGCTCGGCGGGATCGGCTTGATGATGTCGATCAGCACGCCGTTGGGGTCGGCGGTGATGAAGTGCCGCTGGCCGAAATCCTCGTCACGCAAATCGCGCATGATCGGCAATCCCGCGGCCTTGCAGGCCAGGTAGATGGTATCGACATCCTCGACCTCGAAATTCAGAAGCAGGCCGGAGACCTTGCCGCGCGCCTGCTCGGGGATGGTCTCGTGGCTGCCGTCCAGGATCGCGAGGTTGATCCGCTCGTCTTCGGCGGATTGCAGGTGGACATACCAATCACTTTCGAAAAGCGCCTGAAAGCGGAAATGCGTTATGTAGAAAGCCGCCGTTACCGCCACGTCGCCGGTCATGATGACCGGATAATAGCTCGTCGATTTCATTTCATTGCTCCTTTTCAATTTGCATACAGTTTGTATGTTTTTTCGTTTAACATACATGCGGTGTGTATGTAAATAGGCGATATGACCAGGACCAATCGCGAACGAACCGAACAGACGCAGCAGGCACTGATCGCGGCTGCGCGCCGCCTCTTTGTCGACAAAGGCTATGCCGAGACCGCGACGCCGGACATCGTCTCGGCGGCGGGCGTGACGCGCGGGGCGCTCTATCACCATTTCGAAGACAAGCGAGCGCTGTTCCGGGCGGTCATCGAGCTGGAGGCGGGAAAGGTGGCAGAGGAGATCGAGAGCCGCTCGGCGGATGCGCAATCTCCAAGGGATGCACTGCTCACGGGTGCATCGGCCTATTTCGACGCCATGGCGGCCGAGGGACGTACACGGCTGCTGCTGCTGGAGGCGCCAGCGGTTCTCGGCGCGGAGGCTTCGGCGATCGACCGGGAGAATGCGGAGGAAAGCCTGCGCCGGGGCTTGGCGGCGATGCCCGCGGCGGCGGCGCAGCTTGGACCGCTGACGGCATTGTTGTCGGCCGCCTTTGACCGCGCTGCTATCGAGATCGAGCAGGGTGGGGTGCGGGAGGACTACGAGCAGGCGATTGCCAGCCTAGTCGATGGCCTCACCGATCATCTGCGGCGGTAGCTCGACGAGCGGCGCGGGGATGTCCCACGTCTTCTCGGCAGACTTGCAGATATCGGCGATGACGCAGCGCTCGCATTCGGGGCGTCTTGCCTTGCAGGTGTAGCGGCCATGCAGGATCAGCCAGTGGTGCGCGTGGTAGAGATACTGCTTCGGTACCACCTTCATCATCCGCTCTTCGACCTCATCGGGCGTCTTGCCCGGCGCGAGCCTGATGCGGTTGGCGATGCGGAAGATGTGGGTATCGACGGCCATCGTCGCCTGGCCGAATGCCATGGACAGCACGACATTCGCAGTCTTTCGGCCGACGCCCGGCAGCCGGATCAGCTCGTCACGTGTCTGCGGCACGACACCGTCGAACTCATCGACCAGCATCTGCGACAAGGCAATGACGTTCTTCGCCTTGTTGCGATAGAGGCCGATCGTCTTGATGTAATCGCGAACCTTTTCCTCGCCGAGGGCAAGCATCTTTTCCGGCGTATCGGCGGCCTTGAAAAGCGCCCGTGTCGCCTTGTTGACGCCGGCGTCGGTCGCCTGCGCCGAGAGCGCCACGGCAACCACCAAGGTGAAGGGGTTGCTGTGTTCCAGCTCGCCCTTCGGTTCTGGCCGCTGGATCGAGAAGCGGCGGAAAATCTCCTCCCGCTCGGCTTCGGAATAGGCGCTTCGGACCGCCGCCGTCTTGCGGCGGGCGATCACTTTTGAGTTTTGCGAAATGCGGGAAGCGGATTTGAGTTTCGGTTCGGCCATCGACAATCTATACTCATCAGCCATGACGGAAAGCAACGCCGACAGCGCGGTCGAACAGCCTGTTTTCGCCGCCGAACTCTTCCCCTACCGGTCGCTCGGCCGCAAGGGGTTTCGTGTGCTGCTCGCGCTTTCCGGTGCCGTCTGCCTGATGTACGGAATGTTCTTCGTCGTGACGGGTGCCTGGCCGATCGGCTTTTTCTTCGGTCTCGATTTCGCGCTTCTCTACGGTGCCTTCTGGCTGAACTACCGCTCCGGACGTGCGCGGGAAGAGGTCACCGTTTCGCGAAGCGACGTGGCGATCCGCAAGTTTGCGCCGTCGGGCAAGATGATCGAGCACCATTTTAATCCGTTCTGGACGCGCTTCCTGGTGCGGCGGCATGAGGAGATCGGCATTCTCTCCATGCATGTTGCGGGTGAGGGGCGGCGCACGGATATCGGCTCATTCCTCAATCCCGATGATCGCGAAAGTTTCGCCAAGGCCTTCAAGGGCGCGCTGGCGACGGTGAAGCGGCGGATCTGAAAGCCGCGCAAGAAACGGGTGGTTTCGCAGATCCCGCTTGATTATCTCCTTGATACAAGGAGAAATACGATGAACATGATCGCAAATCTGAACAGAGACATCACGCCTGATGGTCCCGATTACGAGACCGTTCGGCGGGTCATCGAATTGATCACCGAGGATTATCGCGACCAGCCTTCGCTGGAAGACATCGCCGCGCGCCTCAACCAATCGCCGACGCAATTGCAGAAGACCTTCACGCGCTGGGCCGGGCTTTCGCCCAAGGCCTTCCTGCAGGCGGTGACGCTCGATCACGCCAAGCGCCTGTTGCGCCAGGAAGAGCTGCCTTTGCTGGAGACGTCTTTCGAGGTCGGTCTCTCCGGCCCCAGCCGTCTGCACGATCTGTTCGTCACCCATGAGGCCATGTCTCCGGGCGAGTGGAAGGCAAGGGGCGGCGGACTGACCATTCGCTACGGTTTCCACACCTCGCCCTTCGGCGTCGCGCTGGTGATGGCCACCGATCGCGGACTGGCCGGGCTCGCCTTCAGCGATCTCGGCGATGAGGCGGGCTGCCTGGAGGATATGACCTGCCGTTGGCCGAATGCCGAATATGTCGAAGACCGGCAGGCGACGGCGCCTTATGCCGAGCGGATCTTCCAGCCGGGCAAATGGTCATCCGAGCAGCCGCTTCGCGTCGTGCTGATCGGGACTGATTTTCAGGTGCGGGTCTGGGAAAGCCTGCTGAAGATCCCCTTCGGCAAGGCCGTGACCTATAGCGACATCGCCAATGACATTGGCAGCCCGAAGGCCATGCGCGCTGTCGGTGCGGCGGTCGGCGCCAACCCGATTTCCTTCGTCGTGCCATGCCACCGCGCACTCGGCAAGAGCGGAGCGCTGACGGGTTATCACTGGGGGCTGACGCGCAAGCGGGCGATGCTCGGCTGGGAGTCGGCGCACGCCTGAGGGCGTTCAGGCTTCGGCCAGTTCCAACAATGCCTTCGCCGCGCTCTCGTCGGTGATCAGCGTATTGCAGCCGATCCGCTTGATCGTGGCGCGGATGGCGGTGGCGCGGTGCGCGCCACCGGAGGAGAGTACTATGTGCTTTGCCTTTTTCAGCGTGTCGAGATCGACCGACATGACGCGGCTGTTGATCGAGTGATCGACGGTGTTTCCATCCTTGTCGAGGAAGTTGAACATCGTGTCGCAGACGCAGCCGGCGTCGATAAGCTCCTGCAGCTCGGCCTTCGAAATCCATCCCTCGGAGAGCGACGTCGAATGCGGGCCGATATCGCCGCAGGAAACGATCGCCAGGTCGAGGTTCTCTGCGAGCCGGTAGATCGAGTCCAGGCCGCATCTATCGATCAGGTTGCGTTTGGTCTCGATGGAATCGACCAGCAGCGGCGCCAGGAACATGTAGCACTCGGCGCCGAGCTGACTCGCCAGGCGCCAGGTGTAGTCAATGGGATTGGTCTGGTGCACGGCAACGACGCCACCGAGCAGCGAGACGACCTTGCAATTGTCGCGCCGTGGCGAGCGGAAGCTCGATAGCGAGGCGGTCATCGTCCGCCCCCAGCCGACGCCGATCGTGTAATTGTCGGGGATCGCTTCGGAGAGAAACTGGCCGAGCGCCAGGCCGACGCTTTTCGCCAGTGCGTTGACGTCGCTGTTTGCCGGGGAGGGCACGACGATTGCCTCGTCGAGGCCGTAAGCGCGCTCGAGCTTGACTGAAAGCTCGACGCAGTCGCCGATCGAATCGTTGATCCAGATCTGCACTTCGCTGCGTTTCATCGCTTCGTCGAGAAGGCGGATGACGGTGGTGCGGCTGATGCCGAGCTGCTCGGCAACGTCCTTTTGCGTGAGACCTTGATTATAGTAGAGCCACGCCGCCCTGAGCCTCAGCGACGAAGCTTCGGAATAGGCGGTGTGCGTGCCGCGCTTCAGCTTGACCACATCTTCTCCGTCGAGAATTTCACCCTAATTGCTTGCAGCAAGCGAAAGGCGCTCGGGCATCGCATTGTTCCCGCCGATAATGACGGGTGTGACACTTATGTCAATTGAAATGCACAAATGTCCTTGACTTTCGATGAACGGAATTGCGATATTATCCGCGACAGACGTCGTTCTTGTCCGTCCGAGGAGGACAGTGTGCGGGCATACGGAAAGTCAGGACCGGCCTTGGTGCCGCAGGCATTGCCTGCGCCGAATTATCGCGCCATTCTTTCGGCTCCGGCCCGGAACATTGCCGATGCAACTCCCGTTAGCGCAACAGCCGTGACGGAGCCGCGCTTTTTCGCCTGCAACACGAACGTCAGCATTCCGCAGATCACCTCTTTTCCGGGCGAAGGTCGCGCCGGTTCGCAGCTCAGTCACAAAGGATTTTGACCATGACATCCAAGCTTGACCAACTCCGCGAGATAACCACGGTGGTTGCCGATACCGGCGACATCGAGGCGGTGGCGCGCCTGAAGCCGGTCGATTGCACGACCAACCCGAGCATCGTACTGAAGGCACTCGGCACGCCGATGTTTGCCGATGCGATCAAGGAAGGCGTTGCCTGGGGCAAGAAGCAGGGCGGCAATGCCGAGGCTGTTTCGGCCGCCGTTGCCGATCGCCTGGCGATCTCCGTTGGTGCCGCGCTCTCGAAGCTGGTGCCTGGCCGCGTCTCGACGGAAGTCGATGCCGACCTTTCCTTCGACACCAAGGCTTCGATCGACAAGGCTCACAGCATCATCGCTGGCTACAAGGAACGCGGCATCGAGAAGGACCGCATCCTGATCAAGCTCGCATCCACCTGGGAAGGCATCCGCGCTGCCGAAGTGCTGCAGAAGGAAGGCATCGACTGCAACCTGACGCTGCTCTTCTCGAAGGCACAGGCCGTCGCCTGCGCCGACGCCAAGGTATTCCTGATCTCGCCCTTCGTCGGCCGCATTCTCGACTGGTACAAGAAGTCGACGGGCAAGGACTACACGCCTGAGGAAGATCCGGGCGTGGTCTCCGTTCGCGATATCTACAACTACTACAAGGCCAATGACATCAAGACGATCGTCATGGGTGCCTCGTTCCGCAGCGCCGGTGAAATCGAAGCGCTGGCCGGTTGCGACCGCCTGACGATTGCGCCGAACCTGCTCGATGAACTGTCGAACGACCAGGGCAAGCTCGAGCGCAAGCTGTCGCCGGAGACGGTGAAGCCGGCTGCGAAGATCAGCGTCGATGAAAAGACGTTCCGCTGGATGATGAACGAAGATGCGATGGCGACCGAAAAGCTCGCCGAAGGCATCCGCGCGTTCGCCAAGGATCTCGGCACGCTGCGCGGCATGGTGCAGAAGGAGCTGCAGCTCGCCGCTGCCTAAGGCCTTTACACAAGTCCTTGAAAAGGCCCGGACGCCGATGGTGTCCGGGCCTTTTTCATGTTTCATATCAGCAGCTGAGACGGGAGAAGCGGAATGGCAGGCGGGAAGCGCTCTGGGTTTATGACCTACGCAATCAGGCATGGCAGTTTCATCATCGCCTTCGCTGCCGGGTTTGCCGTCTTCCTGCTGCTGACGTCCCGCGATGTGAATGCCAAGAATGTGTTGGTCGGCTGGAATGTGACGGCGATCGTCTTCATCGCCATCAGCTGGCGCAAGATGCTGCGGGCGACCGTTTCGGATATCCGCCGCCGCTCCGAAGATCTCGATTTTTCCGATACGTTCGTGCTGTTCCTGTCGATCGCCGCCGCAGTTGCGAGCATTGCCGGTATCGGTCTCGAGCTGCATTCGGTGAAGGACGCGCCAGCCGATGTGGCGCTGGAACGCGCGATGGCGGCGATCGTCACCATCCTGATTTCCTGGGTTTTCCTGCACACGCTTTTCACCATCCACTATGCCCACCGCTTCTACGGCGGGCGGGGCAAGGCTGAAGGTCTGGTTTTCCCCGATAAGATAGAGGAGCCCATCTATTGGGACTTCCTCTATTTCTCCTTCACCATCGGTGTCGCCGCGCAGACGGCCGATATCGGCCTGTCGTCGCGCACCATGCGCAAGATCGCGCTGCTGCATGCCGTGCTGTCGTTTCTCTTCAACACGACGATCCTGGCGCTGGCGATCAATGTCGGGGCGAGCCTGCTCTGAGGCTCGCCGCTTTTTGCGCTAGAGGATCGCCTGTCCTGCCATCAGTGCAAGGACGAGGAAGATCAGGAAGATCACCAGCGCGATACCGAAGAGGACGCGCGCGATCGTCGCGGTCGCAGCGGATATGCCCGAGAAGCCGAAGAAGCCGGCGATCAGCGAAATGACGAAAAATATGAGAGCCCACTTAAGCATGGAGGTTTCCTCTGTGTTGGACGCAGAAGAAGACGCGGAAGACAGCAATTTGTTCCCGTCGCATAATAAAATCGATTGAAATAACAGGCGATTTTCCAATCTGCCGTCATCGGCCGGTCGCAGGGCTTTTCAACCGGGCCTTGATCTGTTTCAAACTTTTTCCAGGAAGAGCCCCCAATTCCTAAGGGTCACGATCTGCCGCGTATCTGCGCTGCAGGCGCGCTGAAGGCGTGGGGATTTTCTCATCGATTTGCCCCATCGACGAAAGTGCCTTGATGTCCTCCTTCTTTGATCCCGCCGTCATTTCCATCTATCTCGAAGTCATCATGATCAACATCATCCTCTCCGGGGATAATGTGATTGTCATCGGCATGGCGGCGGCCGGTCTGGCGCCCGAGCTGCGCGGCAAGGCGATCGTCGCAGGCATTGCCGCGGCTGCAGTGATCCGCATCGTCTTCGCCATCATCGCCGCCGAACTGCTCGTCATCAAGGGGATCAACCTGACCGGCGGCTTCCTGCTGCTCTGGATCTGCTGGACGATGTTCAAGGAACTTCGGGAGGCGAGCGAAGAAGAGGGTGGCGATGACGCGGCCGGGCATCATGCGCACAAGCCGAAGCTTCTGCGTCAGGCGATCGGGCAGATCATCTTCGCCGATCTCTCGATGTCGCTCGATAACGTTCTGGCGGTGGCGGGTGCCGCGAAATCGAACATGACGGCGCTGGTTTTCGGCCTCATTCTCTCGGTCGTTCTCATGGGCGTCGCCTCGAATTTCGTCGCCAAGCTGCTCAGCCGCTTCCGCTGGATCGGCTGGATCGGTCTTGCCATCATCGTCTATGTGGCGCTCGACATGATCTGGGAAGGCGGCTGGGAGCTATGGGCGCTCTATGGTGCCCAGGTGGTCACCTAAGACTTCAGGCCTGAAAGCAGGGCGATCAGCTGCGCCTGCCGTTGAGTGCCCGTCTTGGCGAGTACGCGTTTGACGTAGCCGCGCGCCGTTTCATATTGCAGTCCGCAAATGGTGGCGATCTCCCGCGGCGAGGAGCCGTCAAGCAGCAGTTTTGCCACCGTGGCTTCCTGCGGTGTGAGTGCAAAGGTGCTGCGCAGCAGCTCAATGCTCGGCCCCTCGCGTTCGGCGAGGTCGGTGATCAGGACGACAACGCTGGAATGGGCAAAGAGGTCTGCGGCGAGGCCCTGAAGCTTCTGGACGCGGGCGACCAGCGGCGGCTTTCCGGTTCGGGATATGCGGACAGAGGGAAGATCGATGAACAGCGCACCATCGGCCGCCGACAGGACCTGCCGCTGCAGCTGCGCCGCCTCGCTCTGTTTTACCGAGAAGAACTCGCCGCCTGCGACGCGGACTTCGTCATCGAGTAGCTTTTCGGCCCGGCTGTTGAGATAGGTAATCCGTCCTTTGCGGTCGAAGAAGATTGCTGCGGCGGCAGTGAGGTCGAAGGCGTCTCCCATGCCGC
Organism: Rhizobium sp. 05N430; assembly: GCF_056396985.1. Classification (NCBI taxonomy): domain Bacteria; kingdom Pseudomonadati; phylum Pseudomonadota; class Alphaproteobacteria; order Hyphomicrobiales; family Rhizobiaceae; genus Rhizobium; species Rhizobium sp. 05N430. Next base: position 64,210 of record NZ_JBFTMO010000009.1, read on the forward strand.
CGACCTTTGCCGCATCGAGGGTCCGGACGATCTCCGCGGCGGCAGAGAGCCGTGATTGCATGGCGAGCAGTAGCGGTTCATCAGAGCGGTCGAAAGGCGTGTCGTTCATGCCCCGCTGCAGATTGATGCTGAGGGTGCTGCCCCTGATTTCGAAGAGGACCATTGCGGAATAGCGCAGGCCGAAGCGCGCCAGGAAGTCGGTATAAAAGGCCTGGCGCTCGAAATCGGCGCTGTTTGCGATGTCGTGCTCGATCACCACACCCTTGCTGAGGCCGATCGGCAGGCCGCGCTCGCGAAAGTCGCGCTTGTACCAGCCTTCGGCGAAATAGACGTCGAAGGCCTCCAGGAAATTGGGGGTGGTGAGCACGCCAGCTTCGAACTTTCCGCGCACCGGCATGATGTGCGCGCCCGCCGAACCGGTCGCGCGGCTGATCGCCTCCAGCGTGCCGGCCCAAGTCTCCGGCATCAATGCGGAATCCATCAAGCCGGCAAGTGCGCGCTCGAGTTCTGCAATATTAATTACCGATGCCATTGAAACTTATCAGCCTTCATAGCCCCCCGCGGCCATTGCCAAGGCTTTGCTCAAATATGGAGCAGATGTTCGTTCAACGCAATATTGAAATATATCAACAAAAAGACCGCCGTAGTTGTTCACGGCGGCCTCGTATCACAAATATGTTATTGCAATAACCCCTTCGGGTTATTTCAGCCGTGGTTGATCATTACGTGGCGGACCGCCGTGTAGTCTTCCAGAGCATATACCGACATGTCCTTGCCGTAGCCGGATTGCTTGACGCCGCCATGCGGCATCTCGTTGACCAGCATGAAATGCGTGTTGATCCAGGTGCAGCCATACTGCAGGCGGGCTGCCGTCTTCATGCCGCGGCCGATATCCTTGGTCCAGACGGAAGAGGCCAGGCCGTAGTCGCTGTCATTCGCCCAGGTGACGGCATCCTCGACATCGGTGAAGCGGGTAACGGAGACAACCGGGCCGAAGACTTCGCGGCGGACGATTTCATCGTCCTGCGTCGCGCCGGCAATGACCGTCGGGGTGAAGAAGAAGCCCTTGTCGCCGGAGGCCTTGCCACCGGTGGTGACTTCCATGTGCTTGTGCTCGGAGGCCCGGGCGACGAAGCTTTCGACGCGGTCGCGCTGGCGCTTGGAGATCAGCGGGCCGATCTCGTTTTCCGTGTCGTCGGCCTGATTGAACTTGATTGAGGAGACGGCGGAGGAGAGGTCGGCGACGAATTTGTCGTAGACCTTAGCGTCGGCATAGATACGGCAGGCGGCGGTGCAGTCCTGACCGGCATTGTAATAGCCGAAGGTACGGATGCCGGCGACGACGGCGTCGATATCGGCGTCGTCGAAGACGATGACGGGCGCCTTGCCGCCAAGTTCCAGATGGGTGCGCTTGACGGTCTTGGCGGCGGCCTGCAACACTTTCTTGCCGGTGGCGACATCGCCGGTGATCGACACCATGCCGATCTTCGGATGGTTGATCAGCGCGTTGCCGACGCTCTCGCCGCGGCCGAGGATGACGTTGACGACGCCTTCGGGCAGGATTTCGGAGAGCAGCTTGGCCATCTTCAGCGCGGTCAGCGGCGTCTGTTCGGAGGGCTTGAAGACGACGGTGTTGCCGCCGGCGATCGCCGGTGCCAGCTTCCAGGCCATCATCATCAGCGGATAGTTCCAGGGCGCGATCGAACCGACGATGCCGATCGGATCGCGGCGGATCATCGAGGTATGACCGGGCAGGTACTCGCCGGCGGCCGGGGCATGCAGATTGCGCACGGCGCCTGCGAAGAAGCGGTAGCAATCGACGATGCCCGGGATTTCATCATTGAGCACGGCGTTGATCGGCTTGCCGCAGTTCAGCGCTTCCAGCGCTGCAAAACCTTGCGCGTCCCGCTCGATCGCGTCGGCGATCTTCAGGAGATAGGAGGAGCGTTCGCCGGGCGTCGTCTGCGACCAGCTCTTGAAGGCCTTTTCGGCGGAATCGACGGCGGCATCGACCTGGCCGAGCGACGCTTCCGGCAGATCCAGCACCTTTTCGCCCGTCTTCGGGTTCAAGACGTGTTCTTCCGTTTCCGTGCCCGCTTCGAAGCGCGAGCCGATCAGCATTTGGGTGTCCATGATGTTCTCCCTTTTGTTCAGCGAGCGGATGGGGGCATCCCACTCTGGTTATTTTCCGGCGCCGGCAATCTGGTCGCCGTCGCGGGTGAGGTAATAGGCTGCGAGGATCGGCAGGAAGGTAACCAGCACGACGACCATTGCGACCACGTTGGTGACGGGGCGCTGGCGCGGGCGGATCAGCTCTTCCAGCATCCAGATCGGCAGCGTCGATTGCTGGCCGCCGGTGAAGGTGGTGACGATGACTTCGTCGAAAGACAGCGCGAAGGCGAGCATGCCGCCGGCCAAGAGCGCCGTGCCGATATTCGGCAGCACGACATGGCGGAAGGTCTGGAAGCCATCTGCACCGAGGTCCATCGAGGCCTCGATCAGCGAGCCCGACGTGCGGCGGAAACGGGCGACGGCGTTGTTATAGACGACGACGACGCAGAAGGTGGCGTGGCCGAGCACGATCGTCCAGACCGAGAACGGGATATCGAACAGGCTGAAGGCCGAGCGCAGCGCGATGCCGGTGATGATGCCGGGCAGGGCAATCGGCAGGATGACGAGCAGCGAGATCGCTTCGCGGCCGAAGAATTTCGTCTGGCTGACGGCGGCGGCGCAGAGCGTGCCGAGCACCAGAGCGATCGCGGTGGCGATGCAGGCGACCTGAACGGACAGCCCCAATGCCGACCAGACGTCCGGCCGGTTCCAGGCAATGCCGAACCACTGCAGGGTCAGGCCTGGCGGTGGCCACTGGTAGCTCTTTTCTTCCGTCGTGAAGGCATAGACGAAGATCAGCAGAATCGGCAGATGTAGGAAGAGCAGCCCGCCTGCAGCGGCGATCTTCAGGGTCAGAGGGGATCGTTGTCCGCGATCAGAGCGCATCGAAAGCTCCCTGTTTTTTGGCAAGCCAGAGATAGATGGCCATGATGACGATCGGCACGACGGAGAAGGCGGCGGCGAGCGGGACGTTTCCGGCCGTGCCCTGGTGCGTATAGACCGCCTGGCCGATGAAAAGACGCGAGGAGCCGATGATCTGCGGGATGATGTAGTCGCCGAGCGTCAGCGAGAAGGTGAAGATAGAACCGGCGACGATGCCCGGCAGCGCGAGCGGGAAGAGCACGGTGCGGAAGGTCTGGCGCGGGGTGGCGCCGAGATCCGAAGAGGCCTCGATCAGGTTGCCGGGCACGCGCTCGAGGGCGGCCTGCGTCGGCAGGATCATGTAGGGCAGCCAGATATAGACGAAGACGATGAAGGTGCCGAGGTAGCTGACGGAGAGCGAATTGCCGCCGATAACGGGCAGGTTCAGGATGCCGTCGAGCAGCCAGGAGAGATAGAGCTTGTCGAAGAACCAGGTGAGGATGCCTTCCTTGGCGAGGATGAGCTTCCAGGCGTAGATCTTCACCAGATAGCTCGACCAGAGCGGCAGCATGATGCCGAGATAGAAGAGCGCTTTCCATTTTCCCTGCGCGTAACGCGCCGCATAATAGGCGATCGGGAAGGCGATGAAGGCGGAGGCGATGGTGACAAGAGCCGCCATGACCACCGTGCGGACGATGATGTCGAAATTGGTCGGGTTCAGCAGCTGCGCATAGGTGGACAGCGTGAACTCGTAGCTAATCATCCCCGAGAAATCGTCGATCGAGAAGAAGCTCTGCAGCAAAAGGGCGATCAGTGAGCCGATATAGATGATGCCAAGCCAGAGCAGCGGCGGTGTCAGCATCAGGAACAGCAGCAGTTTCGGGTGCCGCCAGAAGGCATCGGAAAGGCTGCCGAAGAAGCCGCCTCGGCCGGGCAGGATCGACGTGTCCTTGCCTGTCATCGCAATGGCGCTCATGCCGCGTCATCCATGTAGTGGACGTCGTCCGGCTGCCAGCCGAGGCGGACGCTGGAGCCAACGTCGGGCACATCGGCGCCGGCGGGCAACATCACATGCAGGCGGGTGCCGCGGATATCAACAGTCAACCGGGTTGCGGCGCCGAGGAAACTGGCATTCTCGACCCTTGCCTCTGCGCCATCGCCGAGGCGGATTGCCTCGGGGCGAAGGCTCGCCCAGCGTTTCTCGCCGCCGAGAGAGGCCATGAATTCCGGGGCGATGACGTTCGATGAGCCGACAAAATCGGCGACGAACCGCGTCTTCGGACGGCGGTAGATATCGTGCGGCGTGCCTTCCTGAACGATGCCGCCATCGTTGAAGACGGCAACACGGTCGGCCATGGACAGCGCCTCGCCCTGATCGTGGGTGACGAAGACGAAGGTGATGCCGAGGGCGCGCTGCAGGCTCTTCAGCTCTTCCTGCATCTGCTCGCGGAGTTTGAGATCGAGCGCGCCGAGCGGCTCGTCGAGGAGCAGTACCTTCGGTTTGTTGACGAGGGCACGCGCCAGCGCCACGCGCTGGCGCTGACCGCCGGAGAGCTGGCCGGGACGGCGGGCGCCGTAGCCGGGGAGCTTGACCAGTTCCAGCGCCTTTTCGGCTTCCCGCAGGCGCTCGGCCTTGCCGACGCCCTTGACCATCAGGCCGTAGGCGACGTTGTCGAGAATGTTCAGGTGCGGAAAGAGCGCGTAGTCCTGGAAGACGGTGTTGACGTTGCGCCGGTATGGCGGCACGCCTTCGGCAGTCTCGCCGAAAATCTGGATATGCCCGCTGGTCGGCTGCTCGAAGCCGGCGATCAGCCGGAGGCAGGTGGTCTTGCCGGAGCCGGAGGGGCCAAGCATGGCGAAGAACTCGCCTGGCGCGATCTCGAGATCGACGCTGTCGACGGCGCGGACCTGGCCGAAGTGACGCGAGACCTTCTGGAAACGGACGGCGGGTGTCATGTGGGGGAAAGCTCCTCGCAATTTATAAGATGGCGGTCGACGGAGAGACGGTTCTGCCGTGGGGCTCACCCCCTCTGTCCTGCCGGACATCTCCCCCACAAGGGGGGAGATCGACCTGTCGCTTGCGCCTCGCTAAAACGGTGGGCGCAGAGCGAGCGGCTCCGCCCAGCCAATCTCCCCACCTGTGGGGGAGATGCCCGGCAGGGCAGAGGGGGGCGCTGCGAGCGCCGAGGTTAGCGTTTACCGCCCGCCGATCACGCCGACATAGTCGGAGACCCAACGATGGTACGGCACGCATTCGCTCTGCGTCGTGCACTTGGCCACCGGGGTCTTCCAGAACTTGATCTTGTCGAAATGGTCGAAGCCGTTGGTGGCGCAACCGGTGTCGGTCATCAGCTCGTTGCCCTTGCAGGCGGCGGGTACCGAGGGAACGGCGCCGAACCAGGCGGCGGCGTCGCCCTGAACCTTGGCGGACAGCGAGTGTTCCATCCACATGTAGGCGCAATTCGGATGCTCGGCGTCGGCATGCAGCATCGTCGTATCGGCCCAGCCGGTGACGCCTTCCTCGGGGAAGGTCGAGGCGATCTTCTGCTTGTCGGCCTGCATCAGGTTGACCTGGAACGGCCAAGAACCGGAAGCGACAACACCTTCGTTCTTGAAGTCGTCGATCTGGATCATCGCATCATGCCAGTAGCGCGAAACGAGCTTGCGCTGGCCGCGTAGCAGGTCGAGAGCTGCCTTATACTGGTCTTCGTTGAGTTCGTAAGGATCCTTGATGCCGAGCTCCGGCTTGTGGGCCATGAGATACATGGCGGCATCGGCGATATAGATCGCGCCGTCATAGGCCTGGACGCGGCCCTTGTTGGATTTGCCGTCCGGCAGGGTTTCTTCCTCGAAGACCACCTTCCAGCTCGTCGGCGCCTTATCCTTGAAGGCGTCGGTGTTGTACATCAGCACGTTCGGTCCCCAGAGGTAGGGAACGCCGTAATGCACGCCGCCGACCGTGTACCACGGACCCTGCTGCAGGCGCGGATCGACATTCTTGAAGCTCGGGATCAGATCGGTGTTGATCGGCTGGACGCGCTTGCCGGCGATGAGGCGAAGCGAAGCGTCGCCGGAGGCGGTGACGAGGTCGAAGCCGCCTTCGTTCATCAGCGAGACCATTTCGTCCGACGTTGCGGCGGTCTTTACGGTGACCTTGCAGCCGGTGTCCTTTTCGAAGCCGGTGACCCAGTCGTAATTCTTGTCGGTTTCGCCCCGCTCGATATAGCCGGCCCAGGCAACGATGCTGACAGCACCTTCACCCTTGCCCAATGTCTTCAGCGGTTCTGCGGCAATAACCTGCGTTGCGAAACTCAGGCACGCGAGTGCGGCCGTGCAGGATTTCAAGAGATTCGTCATCGTCTGTCTCCCGGTTTGAGCCGCTTGTTGCGGCATTTTGTTCCCGGTTGAAAAGTTGCGATGAAAAATCCGCTTTCGCAAATTCATTTATCAGAAAGGTGATATCGGAAATTCCGATAGATCAGGAGCGTATGCGGCCGGAGCGCATGCTTTCGGCGATGCCGACGAAATCGCGCGCTGCCTGCGGCAGGCTCGATCCCTTCCGCCAGACCATGCCGACCTGCACCACGGGCAGAGAACCCGAGACATCGCGGCTCTCGATACGGTCGCCTTCCAGCGACCAGGGCCGGTAGACGAGGTCGGGCAGCAGCGCGACACCGGCGCCGGTCGCAACCAGGCTTCGTACCGCTTCGACGGAGCGTGTGCGGAAGGCGACGTGCGGGCGGGCGCCGAGCGCCGAGAGCAGCTTGCCGGTATTCTCCTCGATTTCATCGACCGTCAGCATGATGAGTGGTTCGCGGGCGATATCGGCGACGGAGATGATGTCGGCGGAGACGAGCGGATGGCCCATCGGCAGCCAGAGGCGGTAGGGCGAGGTCTCAAGAATTTCCGCCTGAAGCGCCATGCGGTCGCGCAGATTGGAGATCACCATGACCGCCACATCGAGCTCGCCGCCGACCAGGAGATGCTCGAGATAACCGCCGTTGTCCTCGATGGCGCTGACATCGACGCCCGGGCAGGCGCGGCGATAACGGGCCAGGAGATCGGAGAGCACATAGCCGGCAACAAGCGATGTGACGCCGATATTCAGCGTTCCCGAGAGCGCACTTTGCTGTCCGGAAAAGCTGGTGCGGGCATCCGAGACCGTTGCCAGGATTTTCGTCGCATGGCGGAGAAACTGATGGCCATTATGCGTGATAGTCAGTCCACGCGGGTGGCGATCGAAGAGCGTGACGCCGAGATCCGTTTCCAGCTCTTTCAGGGCTTCGGTGACCGACGATTGCGAGATCGAAAGGTTCTGCGCCGCGCGCGTCACCGAACCCTGTTCGGCAACGGCGACAAAATATTGGAGCTGACGAAGCGTGAAGGCCATGCGGCTTTAGAGCATGCCGAAATACAGCCTGACAAGTCTGTGAATATCCGGACCTTTTTTGGTGTTTTATTCTCACCGATGCGTTTTTACTGATGCCACTTAAGCATTCCGAAACGTCGTTTCACTAGCTTTCCGAACATGTATCGAGTTGGAGTCTTGTCGATGGCGGAGCAGTTGGCGTGAAGGCCTTACTGCGCATATTCCGGCCTTCCCGGAAGCTGGCAATCGTTATCGGCGGCATGGCGCTTTTCGCGGGCGCTTCCGGCGGCGCAGCGCTTTATATTGGCAAGGACAAGATTCTCGGCCCTCCGGCAGAGGAGGTCAACGGCGTTTCCTGCACCGACGTCACGTTGGTGACGATCAAGAAACAGGACCATGTCTGGCTCCGCAAATACATCAAGACCGAACCGACCGATGGCGTGACGCGTGTCCGCACCGCGCTTCGCGTGGCGCAGGCACTCTATAACGACAGCAAGCCCGATCTGGTGCAGGTCGTGGTGCTGGATCAGAACGGCCCGACCGTGCGTTCGGATATCCGCGGCCGGGCGATCGGCGCCGATGTCGTCTATATTCCGCATCCGGAAAAGATGATCGAGGGTATCGACGACAAGCCGTTCACGGCGCGCTACTACGACGGCCAGGCAAGTGCCAACGGGCTGTTCTTCGGCGAGCGCGTCGATCTTCCCGAAACCGAAATCCAGGCGCTGAACGCCTCGTTTAACGAGCATTCCGATTGCATCGACCCGACCGCTGTCGCCTCGACCGAAGGCGGAGAAGGTGGCGGCAAGAAGGGTGGCAAGGGTCAGAAGGCCAAGGGCGGCGAGGGCGAGGGCGAAGCACCCGCGGCCGAGGGCAAGGAAGGCGAAGCGCCAGCAGCCGAAGGTGGCGGCGAAGGCGGCGAGGCCGCGCCTGCCAAAAGCGGGCACTGAGATTTTCAACAGTTTAGCCGGTGACGGCAAAGAAAAAGCGGAGCGTCCTTTTGGGCGCTCCGCTTTTGTCGTTTAGGATGGCTGTTCTCAGTCTGCCTTGGCGCGGCGGGCCGGGAAGAGAATGACGTCGCGGATCGATGGTGCGTTGGTGAGCAGCATGATCAGGCGGTCGATACCGATGCCGAGGCCACCTGCGGGCGGCATGCCCTGGTCGATGGCGTCGAGGAATTCGTCGTCCAGCTGCTTTTCCTTTTCGCCGCGGGCGTGCGCCTGCTCCAGCTGCTCGACCATGCGGCGGCGCTGTTCTTCGGGATCGTTCAGTTCCGAGAAAGCATTGCCCAGTTCCCAAGCGTTGCAATAGGTCTCGAAGCGTTCGACGAGGCGCGGTTCGCCCGGCACTTCCTTGGCGAAGGGCGAGATGTCCTTCGGGAAGTGAGTGACATGGCTCGGCTGGATCAGCGTGGCCTCGACCTTTTCTTCGAAGATGAAGGCCAGGCATTCGCCCCAGGTCCAATCCTTCTCGACTTCGAAACCGGCGGCCTTGGCGGCAGCGCGGGCTTCTTCGTCGGTCTTCATCGCCAGGAAGTCGATGCCGGTGACTTCCTTGACGGCATCCGGCATCGGCACGCGCTTGAACGGACCCTTGAAGGACAGCGTCTTGTCGCCGAACGGGAATTCGGTCGAGCCGTGGATCTGCAGTGCGAGCGTTTCGAACAGCCGCTCGACGAGGTCCATGATGTCCTCGTAGTCGGCATAGGCCCAGTAGCACTCCATCATTGTGAATTCAGGATTGTGCCGGGTGGAAACGCCTTCGTTGCGGAAGTTGCGGTTGATCTCGAAGACCTTGTCGGTCAGGCCCGAAACCAGCGTACGCTTTAGAAACAGTTCCGGCGCAATGCGCAGGTACATGTCGAGCTTCAGCGTGTTGTGATGCGTCTTGAACGGCTCGGCGGTGGCGCCGCCATAGACCGAATGCAGCATCGGCGTCTCGATTTCCATGAAGCCGTCATTTTCCATGAAGCGGCGCACGCCCGAAACGATCTTCGAGCGCTGCTGGAAGCGGAGCTTGGACTCTTCGTTGGTCATGATGTCGAGATGGCGCTTGCGATAGCGGATCTCGATGTCGGAAATGCCGTGCCACTTCTCCGGCATGGGGAGAAGCGACTTGGTCAGCATGGTGATTTCGCGGGCGTTGATCGACAGTTCGCCGCGCTTGGTGCGGCGCACGGTGCCGGTGACACCGATGATGTCGCCCATATCGATCATCGCCAGCATGTTGCGAGCTTCTTCCGGCGTCACATCCTTGTGGCTGAAGATCTGGATCTTTCCGCCGGCGTCATGGATATCCATGAACATGCCGGAGTTGCGCGAGGAATAGACACGGCCGGCGACGGTGACGACATCCTGCGTCTCGACGTCGGATTCCAGATCCTTGTACTTTTCCGACAGCTCGGCGTTGGTCATCGTCCGGTGGAAATGCGCCGGATAGACGTCGCCGATCTGCTCGCGCAGCAGCTTGAGCTTCTGGGCGCGCACTTCAGTGGCGTCGGAGGAAAGGGTCGCTGTTTCGGTCTTTTCGGTCATGGTGCAAATGTCCGGTTCAGTTCTTCGGGCCGACGAGAGAGGCGACTGCCTGGGATGCGAGCTTGAGGCGCTGGCGCACGACCGAGCGGCCGAGGATCGCCATGGAATCGAAGAGCGGCAGCGAGCGCGACGAGCCGGAGACGGCAACGAAGAGCGGGGCTACGACGACCTTCAGCTTCTTGCCCATGCGGTCGGCGATGGCGCGCAGTTCGGCTTCGATCGTCTCGACATTCCATTCGAGGATCTTTTCCAGATCCGGCTGAACGGTGTTGAGGATCTCGAGGATCTCTTCCGGCGGCGACTTGATCTTGGCGAAGGCCGAGGGATCGAGGCCGAGATCGGACTTCAGGAGGAAGCCTGCCAGCTCCGGCAGTTCGCCGAGCTTGGAAATGCGCGACTGAGACAAGCGCAGACCGGCCTTCAGGCGGTCGTTCTCCATCGCCCAGGTCAGGACGCGGGCCTGGAATTCCTCTTCCGACATCTTCTCGCGGATCCAGCGGCCGTTCAGCCAGTCGAGCTTCTGGATGTCGAAGATGGCGCCGGCCTTGGAAAGGTTCTCCGGGTCGAACTTGGCAGCGAGCTCCTCGATATCGAGCAGCTCCTCGCCTTCGGCGATCTGCACGAAGAACAGGCCGAGGAAGTTCATCAGCGCTTCCGGGATATAGCCGAGAGCGGAGTAATAGGAAATCGACGTCGGGTTCTTGCGCTTCGACAGCTTCGACTTGTCGGCATTGCGCATCAGCGACAGGTGCATGAAGACAGGCGCTTCCCAGCCGAAATAGCGGTAGAGCAGGATGTGCTTCGGCACCGAGGCCAGCCACTCTTCGCCGCGGGCGACGTGGGTGATCTTCATCAGATGGTCGTCGATGACGTTTGCCATGTGATAGGTCGGCATGCCGTCGCCCTTGATGAGCACCTGCATGTCGACGCTGTCCCACGGGATCGAGACGTCGCCGTACACGCCGTCGTTGAAGTCGCAGGAGCCCTCAGCAGGGATCTTCATGCGGATCACCGAGCTTTCGCCTGCAGCCATCTTGGCGCTGACTTCTTCGGCCGAGTATTTCAGGCAGAGACCGTCATATTTCGGCGCCTTGCCGGCGGCGCGCTGGGCTTCGCGCATCTGCTCCAGACGCTCGGGGGTGCAGAAACAGCGGAAGGCATGGCCCTTGTCGAGCAGTTCCTGGCCGTAGGGCGTGTACATGCCCTTGCGGTCGGACTGGCGGTAGGGGCCGTAGGGGCCGCCGACATCCGGGCCTTCCGACCATTCGAGACCGCACCACTTCAGCGCGTCCAGCACCTTCTGCTCGAACTCCGGGGTCGAGCGGGTGGCATCGGTATCTTCGATGCGCAGGATGAACTCGCCGCCGTTCTTCTTGGCGAAGAGATAGTTGAAGAGTGCAATATATGCGGTGCCGACATGCGGCTCGCCGGTCGGCGAGGGAGCAATGCGGACGCGGACGCCGGAAGCTGTCATTTGTTTTGTGCCCGTCAAATGAATGCCGACGGCTTTTGCTGTGAAAAGCGGCGTGCGGCAGGAAGAATGCAGATAACTGGATCAGGAAACCGGCCGGATAAGGGCAAGTTGCGCACTTCGCCCGGCGATTGTCCGTTTGGCTGGCCTTAAGGCCATATTCGACCGCTGACGTCAAGAAAAATGGGCGCTTCGGCTCATTGCAGCGGCCAGACATAGAGCAGCATGGGAACGCTGACGAGGATGATGATGAAGGAAAGCGGCAGGCCGAGACGGGGGTAATCGCTGAAGCGGTAGCCGCCTGGACCAAAGACCAGCGTGTTGCACTGGTGGCCGATCGGAGTGAGGAAATCACAGCCGGCGCCGATTGCCACCGCCATCAGGAAGGCTTCAGGCTTGTAGCCGAGCGTCTGGGCAAAGCTGGCGGCAATCGGCGCCATGACCAGCACGGTGGCGGCGTTGTTGAGGAAGGGCGTCACCGCCATCGCGGTTATCAGGATGAGCGCCAGCGCGCCGAATGGCGGCATCTGGGCGGCGAAGTGGCCGAGCCAGCCGGCAATCAGCTCGCTGCCGCCGGTGGTGCGCAGCGAGTCCGAGACCGGGATCAGGGCGGCCAGCATGATCAGGATCGGTCCGTCGAATGCTTTGTAGACATCGGCAAGCGGGATGACACGGAAGACGACCATGGCCAATGCGGCGCAGAAGAAGGCAGTTGCAACCGGTGCCAGGCCGGCGGCTGTGGCGCCCATGGCCGCCGCCAGGATCAGCAGCGGCACATAGGCGCGGCGCTGGGTGCCGAGCAGGATATCGCGCTGGGCAAGCGGCAGGCAGGCGAACTCCTGAAGGAAGGCCGGAAGGCTCTTGCGGCTGCCCTGGAGGACGAGGACATCGCCCGATTTCAGCGTGACCTCGCTCAGCCGCTCGGTGAGACGATGACCCTGGCGGCTGACGGCCAGCAGATTGATGCGCCGGCGGTTGAACAGTGATAGCTGGCGCGCCGACCAGCCGATGAGGGTCGATTCCGACGACACGACGGCTTCGATCGAGGTGACGTCGCCTTCTTCCTTCGCTGCGGGTATCTGCTTGCCCGACAATTTGAGCTTGGCGTTGGAAACGACGCGGTCGAGTGCCTCCGGGCCGCCTTCGAGCAGGATGGTGTCGCCCAGTTTCAGCGTCACATCGGGAAAGGGCGACAGGCGGGAATGTCCCCGCAGGATGGCCGTCGCCACCACCTCGCCATCGCCGAGCTGGAGGATATCGCGGAGCTTCTTGCCGTCGAAGCCGGATTCGTCGACGACGGTGGCTTCCGAGAAATAGGTCTTCAAACCCAGCGCCTCTTCCAGCGACGGGTTCTCGTTTTCCCGCTCCGGGACAAGCCAGTGAAAGAAGATCAGGAAGAGCACGCCGACGACGGCCAGTGTCGCGCCGACGGGGGTGAAGTCGAACATCGTGAAGGATGTGCCGGTGATTTCCTCCCGCAGCCGCGAGACGACGATGTTCGGCGAGGTGCCGATCTGCGTCATCAGGCCGCCGAGCAGGGCCGCAAAACTCATCGGCATCAGATAGAGCGAGGGCGATTTCCCTGTCTTCTTCGAGAACTGGAAGGCGACCGGGATCATGATCGCCAATGCGCCGATATTCTTGATGAAAGCGGAGAGCACGGCGACAACGATCAACAGCAGCGCCAGCTGCGTATGCAGCGAATTGAGGTTCGGGAAGAAGCGTTTGATGGCGCTGTCGACGATGCCGGAGCGGGCGACGCCTGCGCTCACCACCAGGGCGCTGCCGACGATGATGACGATGTCATCGCTGAACCCCGAGAAGGCCTTGTCGAAGGGGACGATGCCGACACAGATCGCCAGCACCAGCGCGCAGCAGGCGACAAGATCATAACGGAAGCGGTCCCAGATGAAGACGGCCATCATCAGGCCAATGACGCCGAAGGCGAGAATCTGCGGGGTGGTCATGCTGCTCCAGAGGCTGGAATTCCGAACGCGAAGAAGCTCCGCGACAGGAGTAACTGTAACGCCGCCTGCGCTTATCAATCCCGCCCGTGCATCATTGCTGCAGTTCGGCGAGCGCCCGGCGAAGCGGCGCGTCGGAAATCTGGATCATGCCGGCAAAGGGGATATCCATATCGAGCACGAGGTAGATCGACGCGGAAATCAGAAAGGCAGCAATCAGGAACATCGACAGCACGATGATATTCTTGGGCGCCCGGAACCCGAAACTCGCGAAGATCAGCGTCAGCCAGGCCATCAGCATGAAGACCAGCGGCATCGGAATGACGCCTTCCGACTGCTCGACGATCACCCATCGCCGCTCGACGATGGTCTTGTATTGTTGCCGGGCGTCGGTCCAGAGCGCCATGTGATTGGGATCGGTCGGGTTCATGACGGCAATGTTGTTGCCGATGGCGTTCAGCGCCATTTCCGATTTGCGGTCGCTCTGGAGTACCGGATCCACGAGGCGCATTGGGCTGGCCAGGGCCTGCTCGACATAGTGGATCAGGCTGGCGCGGGTATCGTCGGCTTCCAGGCCATAGGTTCGCAAGGTGCGGTCGAGCAGGATGATTTCGGTGGCGAAGGAATGGACGCTGTCGTCGATGCCGGCAAATGTGTTCTTCGAGGAATTGATCATCAGGCCGAAGACCAGCGAGGTCATGACGACGAAGATGTTGGCGACGAGGCGGACAACTGTATTGGTTTCTTCTTCGCGGTGGCGCGCCGGCAGCCGCGGATAGGCGACCATGGTGCCGATCGAGGCGATAGTCAGGCAGACGAACACTGATCCCGCGACAACGATCTCACGCACCCGAGATTTCCCCTCTCTTCTCTCCGTGGGGCACGTTAGCGCATGCGGAGGATTTTGGCATCAGGCTGGTTCTGAAGGCTGGACAAAGCGCGGCGCGGGTATAGCTTCACCGCCCGACGTGAATGGAGACTGATATGACCGAGATCCTCGACATCGCCGTAAAACTCGCAGACGGCCGCGAGACAAGCCTCAACGAACATCGCGGCAAGGTGATGCTCGTCGTCAATGTTGCCTCGAAATGCGGGCTGACGGCACAGTATGAAGGTCTGGAAAAGCTCTACGAGGACAAGCGCGAGCGCGGCTTCGTCATTGCGGCCTTCCCGGCCAACAATTTCAAGGGTCAGGAGCCGGGAACCGATGCCGAGATCGTCGAGTTCTGCCAGCTGACCTATGACGTGAAATTCCCGATCTATTCGAAGATCTCCGTCAAGGGTGACGACAAGCATCCGCTCTATCGCCAGCTGACGGCTGCACCTTTGCCGACCACCGGCGAAGGGCCGATGCGCGAGCGGTTGCGCGGCAACGGCCTTGCAGGCGATGCTGACAGTGAAATTCTCTGGAACTTCGAGAAATTCCTGATCGGCCGCGATGGCAAGATCGTTGCGCGTTTTGCGCCCGATGTGACCGCCGACGATCAGCGGCTGGTGACGGCGATCGACAAGGAATTGTCCAAGGCCTGATTACTGCCTGCGAAAGCGGCTGCGGAAAGCGGTCGGCGCCATGCCCTCGCGGTTCTGGAAGAGCCGCGAGAAATAAAAGGCATCAACGATGCCGATCTCCCGCGCGATCGCTTCGATCGGGAGATCGGAGGTGGTCAGCAATTGTTTGGCATGGTCGATCCGCAGCCGGAGCTGGAATGCTTTCGGCGAAAGTCCGGTTGCCGCCATGAAGCGGCGGCGGAACGTTGCCGGTGACATTGCGAATTCGGCGGCGAATTTCTGCATGTCGAGATCTTCGAAGGCGCGCCCGGCAAGGGCGGAAACGGCTGCCTCGATCCTGGCGCCATTCACAGTGTCGTTTGTGGCTGAATCCACCTGCCTTGCGGCCTGGATGACGATGCGGTGAAGCGTGGCGGCGGCCGAGCTCAGCGCCAATGTGCTGCCCTCGGTGAAATCCGCGCGGAGCGCCGCAAAGAGCTGCTGCATCTCGTGCAGATTGTTGAGTGCCACATGCGGTGCCGTCTCGGAGATCAGACGCTGGCGGATCAGGCTCGAAGCGAAAGGGCCTTCGAACAGCGCCCATTGCTCCTCCCAGCTTTCGCCCTCGGCCGGGCCATAAGAATGCCGGCTGCCCGGCGTCAGCCAGAAAAGCGCCGGCGCTTCGATTGCGAGCCTGCCTGCCTGTTCGGTTTCCAGCGTGCCGTGCCCCGACTCGACAAGCACCACCGCATAGTAAGGCAAGCGTCGCTCCCGGACGTGCACGGCGATCCGCTGCCGCCCAAAGCCGGTCACCGATAAGGCGGGCGGGTTGATCGATGGCGGCGAGCGGTAGATCGCGAGCGGCGCGGATTTCATGAGCGAAAAGTCCAGCTGTGAATTCTGTCCATGGCCATCTGCGTTTCATCGCTGCAGCATTGCGGCCTGAATTCGGAGAGGAGGACGATCGAAATGTCAAGTTTGGCCATGAATGCCATGTCTGAGATGCCGGTGTTGAGAGCCGGTGGCAAGGTGCTCTCGACGGCCGGGAACAGGCTTGGCTATCTTGTTCCGACCGATCCCGCGATCGGCATCGCGGCGATCCGGGAACGCTACGAAGAGCATGGTTATGTCTGGTTGAAGCGCTTTCTCGATCCCGATGCCGTCAATGCGTTTCGAGGCTGGGTGTTCGGGCATCTGGCAGGGGCGGGGTTGATCGAGCCGGGATCGGATCCGCGTCTTGGTCTGGCGGCGGCTGCGGAGAGCGATCCGCAGCAGGCCAACCGCATCCTCATGTCGCTCGTCCGCTCCGTCGCCTATGAAGGTTTTTGCGCCCAGCCGCGGCTTGCGGCTTTCATGGACGAATTCCTGTCCGGCATTTCCTATCTGCATAAGCGCAAGATCATGCGTCACACGCTGCCTGGCAGTTCGACTACGACGCCGGCGCATTACGATCTCGTTTATCTGCGCGGCGGAACCAGCCGCATCGTCACCGCCTGGATTCCGCTCGGCGATGTTCCCGTCAATATGGGCGGGCTCGTCTATCTGCAGGGGTCGCATGCGATCGGCAGGCAGATGGAGAAGGAGTTTGCCGCCGGGAGTGCCGGGCTTTCGGCTGAAGAGCGGATCAGCGCCTATAATCGCAACATGACCGAAGGGGGCTGGGTATCGAAAGACCTTCCCGATATGGCCGAGCGCTTCGATACGCGCTGGCTGATCGCCGACTACGAGGCCGGCGATGTGATGCTGCACAGCCCCTACATGATCCATGCCTCGACGGCGAACGAAAGCCCCCGGCGGCTGATCCGTCTGTCGACCGATATCCGCTACCAGAATGTCGACGACGAGATCGATGCGCGCTGGGGCAATCACTGGAGCCTGGGCGACATGCTCTAGGACCGAATGTCCGCCGGTCCTAAGGCGCGGCCGGAGCCGCGCCCGTTGCCGAGCTAGCTAGTGGCTCTCGCCCTTCTTTCGTTTTCGGGCATTTCTCGCAAACATGTTCAGCACCTCAACCAGCGCCGAGAAGGCCATGGCGGCGTAGACGTAGCCCTTCGGAACATGGAAGCCCATGCCCTCGGCGATCAGCGTCGTGCCGATCATCATCAGGAAGGCAAGCGCCAGCATGACGATGGTCGGGTTCTTCTCGATGAAGTTCGCCAGCGGCGTTGCGGCTACCAGCATGACGGTGACGGCGGCCAGAACGGCGATGATCATGATCGGCAGATGCGGCGTCATGCCGACGGCGGTGATGATGCTGTCGACCGAGAAGACGAGGTCGAGGATCAGGATCTGCACGATTGCCGAGCTGAAGGTCGTCGTCGCAGAGTTCGCGATGAAATCCTCGTTGTGATCGGCGGGATCGACGCTGTGGTGAATTTCCTTCGTCGCCTTCCAAAGCAGGAAGAGCCCGCCGGCGATCAGAATCAGGTCCTTCCACGAGAAGCCGTGGCCGAAGACTTCGAATACCGGCGTGGTGAGCTTGACGATCCAGGCGACGGTGCCGAGCAGCGCCAGACGCATGATCAGCGCCAGACCGATACCGACCTTGCGGGCCTTTTCACGGTGTTCGGGCGGCAGCTTGTTGGTGAGGATGGAGATGAAGATAAGGTTGTCGATACCCAGAACGACTTCCATGACGACCAGGGTCACCAGCGCCACCCAGGCGGCCGGATCCTGAACCAGGATCATGATATCTTGCATGAATTGTCTTTCCCTTGCGCCACAGACAGCTGACGCCGAAATCTAGAGTGAAGGCGCAGAGATGCAAGCGCCGCAAGGGGTATACGAAAGCGGGACGGTATTTATTCCGTGAGGAATATGAAGAATGACGCAGTTCCGATGCCGCGAGGCACGCTTCGTCAGGCGGGCTTGTTCTGCTTGGCGCCATAAGCGGCCATGAAGACGCGGATGGCACCGTCGATAACGCGCTTCCGCTCGGCCTCGGATGGCGGCTCGGGCATGCTGCCGAACAGGCGGAACTTGAAGAAACTACCGCTGGCGAGATCGAGGAATTGTCCGGCGGCAAGATCGACGTCATCGATATTGAGCTCACCCGCCTTCACATATCGCGTGAGATAGTCGTGCAAGACCGTGCGCAGATTTTCAGGGCCGTTGAAGAAGCGCTGACAGAGCACCGGCATCCGATCTCGAACGCCGAGAACCGTGCGCATGGCGCTAATCACCTTCTCGCTGGTCACGTGAGCAATGAAGCTCAGGCCGAAATCGTAAAGGCCTTCCTCGATGTTATCATGATGCTCAAGAGCGACGCGCAGCGCGGCCACGAAGGCGGCGCGCTCGGTCTCGATCATTGCGGTGAAGAGCTCTTCCTTGTTGGCGAAGTAGACATAGAGAGTGCCTTTCGAAACGCCGGCTTCGCGGGTCACGTCGTTCATGCTCGCCGCGTCGAAGCCCATCTTCATGAAGACGTGCTTGGCGCCCTCGAGGATCTGCGTGCGCTTGGCCGGATCTTCTCCGGCTGCCCAGCGGCCAGTGGCTGCTGATGTTTCGGCGGCTGAAACCTTGGACACTTCTGTCATCTTCTCCTTAACCATTTTTCGCACTTGCGAAGATTCTTTACTAAAATCGAACCGCTCGGTTCGATATGACTTGATATGGATGTAAAAAGAGCCTATGTCAACTGAACCGAACCGTTCAGTTCGATTAAATCTACTCCATTATCCGGTGTCCGTCTATGTCCACTCAGAAAACCAATGTCGCACGCATTGTTAGCGATTCCGCCGAAGCCGAAGCGGCTAAGCCGGAAACTGCAGCCTCCGCGGACACCCCCACCGCGGAGGCTCGCAGTGCTCCTCAGCAGGCGCCTGCACCGGAAGTGAAGGCTGCCGAGCAGCCGCCGGTCAAGAAGAAGCGCAGCCTCGTGCTGCCGATCGTTGCGCTCGCGCTCCTCGCAGGTGGCGGCTGGTATGGCTACGAATGGTGGACCAACGGCCGCTTCATGGTCTCGACCGATGACGCCTATATCGAAGGCGATATCGCGACGATCTCGCCGAAGGTCACCGGCTATGTTGCCAAGGTCAATGTCGTTGCCAACCAGCTGGTGAAAGCCGGCGACGTTCTGGCGACGCTCGACAATGGCGACTATCAGAACGCTCTCGATCAGGCCGAAGCGCAGATCGCCACGGAAAAGCTGTCGCTGAGCCGTATCGATGCACAGGTTGACGGTGCCAAGGCGGCTCTCGCCCAGGCCCAGGCACAGAAGGTGTCTCTCGATGCCGCCGTTCGCGGCGCCGAGATCACCCAGAAGCGCCAGAGCGACCTGCAGGCGAAGTCGGTCGGCACCGCTGCCGATCTCGATACCGCCAACATCGCGCTCGATCAGGCCAAGGCAAACCTCGTTGGCGGTGACGCCAACATCAAGTCGGCCGAAGCCAACATCACCATCCTGGAAGCGCAGCGCAAGGAAGCCGAAGGCTCTGTCCGGACGCTGGAACTGCAGCGCGACAAGGCCGCCCGCGACCTGTCCTTCACGGTTCTGAAGGCGCCTTATGACGGCGTCGTCGGCAATCGCTCGGTTCAGGAAGGGGATCTGGTTTCTCCCGGTCAGCGCCTGATGGCACTCGTCCCGACCCGCCAGCTCTATATCGACGCGAACTTCAAGGAAACGCAGATCCAGCATCTGGTTCCGGGTTCGAAGGTCAATGTCCATGTCGACGCTTATGACGATCATGCGATCGTCGGTACCGTCGAGTCGATCTCGCCGGCCTCCGGCTCGGTCTTCTCGCTGCTGCCGCCTGAGAATGCGACAGGCAACTTCACCAAGATCATCCAGCGTGTGCCGGTTCGTATCGCGCTCCCGCAGGATGCACTGGATACCGGCCGTCTGCGTGCAGGCCTGAGCGTCGTCGTCGATGTCGACACGCGCACGGCGCCGGACGCACAGCAGGCAAAGTAATCAGCCAGCCGGAGTAAGGCCAATGGCCGCGACCACCACTGCAGGAACCGTTCCCGGCGTCGGAGCCGAGGAACGGATGGACCCGCGCAAGCTCATCGCATTCTTCGCGATGGTGCTCGGCATGTTCATGTCGATTCTCGACATTCAGATCGTCTCGGCTTCGCTGGCCGAAATCCAGGCCGGCCTTTCCGCCGGCTCGGATGAGATCGGCTGGGTGCAGACCTCGTATCTGATCGCGGAAGTCATCATGATTCCGTTGTCGGGCACGCTCGCCCGTATCGTCTCGACGCGCTATCTCTTCGCCGTTTCGGCGGCGGGTTTCACGCTGTCGAGCGTGCTCTGTGCTACGGCGACGAATATCGACCAGATGATCGTCTACCGTGCGATCCAGGGCTTTATCGGCGGCGGCATGATCCCGTCGGTCTTTGCGGCTGCTTTCACCATCTTTCCGCCGTCGAAGCGCAGCGTCGTCTCGCCGATCATCGGCCTGATCGCCACGCTGGCGCCGACCATCGGCCCGACGGTCGGTGGTTATCTCAGCCACGCCTTCTCCTGGCACTGGCTGTTCCTCGTCAACGTCATTCCCGGCATCATCGTCGCCACCGTCACCTGGAACTTCATCGACTTCGACAAGCCTGAGCTTTCGCTGTTCAAGAAGTTCGACTGGTGGGGCCTGATCTCGATGGGCGTGTTCTTGGGCGCGCTGGAATACGTTCTCGAAGAGGGCAATTCGAACGACTGGTTCAACGACAATTATATCGTCATCGGCGCCATCGCCTCGGCGATCGCCTGTGTCGTCTTCTTCTACCGCGCCTTCACCGTCGATTTTCCGGTGGTCGATCTCAGGGCCTTCGCCAACCGGAACTTTGCCTTCGGCTCGGTCTTCTCCTTCGTCATGGGTATCGGTCTCTATGGCCTGACCTATATCTATCCGGTCTATCTCGGACGCATCCGCGGCTATGACTCGCTGATGATCGGCGAGACGATGTTCGTCTCGGGTCTCGCGATGTTCTTCACCGCGCCGATCGCCGGCAAGCTGTCGACGAAGATGGATTTGCGCCTGATGATGGTCATCGGTTTCGTCAGCTTTGCGGCCGGTACCTATATCATGACCGGCCTGACCGACGACTGGGACTTCTACGAGCTCCTCGTGCCGCAGCTGTTCCGTGGTTTCGGGCTGATGATGTGCATGGTGCCGATCAACAACATCGCGCTCGGCACGATGCCGCCGGCCCGCATGCGCGGTGCCTCCGGTCTCTTCAACCTGACGCGTAACCTCGGCGGCGCCGTAGGGCTCGCGATCATCAACACGGTGCTTACCAACCGCCAGGACGTCCACTACGAGCGTCTTCGCGAGAACATGGACTGGGGTCATCCGGCCGCGATCGACCAGCTGAACAATCTGACCGCCAACTTCAATTCCTACGGGATGGATGGCGCGTCGGTGGCGATCAAGCAGATGGTCGGGCTGGCGACGAAGCAGGCGGTGATCCTGTCGTTCAGCGATATCTTCCTGATGCTGACCGTGCTGTTCCTCGCGATGGTTCTCGGCGTTGCGATGATTGCCAAGCCCGCACCGCAAGGCGGTGGAGGCGGTGGCGGAGGCCACTGACGTCTGAGTTTCAAAATAACGGCCGGCTTGGGAAACCAAAGCCGGCCGTTTTGCGTATAGGGCTGCATATCTTTCCAGCGGATGCCGCCTTATGTTTCAGTCTTCCGCCAGGGCAATTGCCTGGCTCTGCATCATCCTGCCCCTGTTCGCATCCGCGCCTGCCAAGGCTGCTGTCAAGGAAGAGAGAATAGATGTCGGCGGCTACAAGCTGAACAGCGTCTTCATTCCGGCATCCGACAAGCCGTCGCTTCCACCCATCGTCTTCATCCATGGCGCCAGCGCCAATCTCTATGACCCGATGTTTTCCTTCCGCGAAAAGCTGGAGGGCAAGGCGGATCTGCTGTTCGTCGATCGCCCGGGTCATGGCCACTCCGATCGGGGCGGGCCGCAGAATGCCTTCCCGGATGGGCAGGCGGATGCGATTGCGGCGTTGATGAAGAAGCGCGGTATCGGCCGCGCGATCATCGTCAGCCATTCCTTCGGCGGCGCCGTTGCTGCAGCTTTCGCGCTTGATCATCCCGATATGGTTGCCGGTCTGGTGTTCCTGTCGCCTGCCGTCTATCCGTGGCCGGGCGGGATCGCCTGGTATTACGACGCCGCGACGGCGCCGTTGACCGGTCCGTTGTTTAGTGCGCTGGTCGTGCCGCCGGTCGGGCTGGCGATGGTCAACGGTGCAACGAATAGTGTATTTGCGCCGAACAAGCGGCCGCCCGGCTATATTTCCAAGGCGCGAACGCTTCTGGCGCTCCGTCCGGCGGAGTTCTACAACAATGCCACGGATGTCGCGAACCTGCTGGAGTGGACCAAGAAGGCCTCGCTGCGCTACCGGCGGATCAAGGCGCCGACGATTATCATCACCGGCGATACCGATAGTGTCGTCTCCCCAACCATCCACTCCGCCCATCTGGCCAGGGATATCAAAGGCGCGCGGCTGATTGTGGTCCACAATCTCGGGCACAAGTCCGATTACGTCGCCCGCGACCTTGCCGTTGCTGCCATCGAAACGCTTGGCGGAAAGCGCCGGGATCTAGGGAAGATCGCCTTGGAGATCGAGGCGCGTATCGTCGCTGACGGCAAGAAATAGCCAAGCTTTTCAATGGCAGATATCGATGCTTCGGCGTCGATGAGATTTTCTGATTTACGTACATCAAAATTGGCGCTAAAGGGTTTCGTCAGGAGGAGTGATGAAGCCTACTGTCCATGATATCGCCGCCCATGCGGGGGTCAGCCTTGCGACTGTCGATCGCGTGCTGAACCAGCGTCCGGGCGTGCGCCACGTGACCCGCGAGAAGGTGGAAAACGCCATTCGCGAGATCGGCTATGTCAGGGATGTGGCGGCCGCCAATCTCGCCAAGGGCCGCACCTATTCCTTCGTCTTCATCCTTCCGGCTTCTGACAATTCCTTCATGCATGGACTGACGGCCGAGATCCGCGACGCGGTTGCCCGTTCGCCGGTGGAGCGCACGCAAATCCGCACGGTCGAGGTTCCGGCGTTCGATCCCGATGCGCTGGTCGAGGCGCTGCAGGCGCTCGGCGCCGAGCGTCCGGCGGGCATTGCGCTGGTGGCGACTGATGCGCCTGAAGTCGTTGCTGCCGTCGATGCGCTGGTGCGCGATGGCATTCCCGTCGTCACCCTCGTTTCCGATCTGACGGGCTCCTTGCGTCACCATTATGCGGGTGTCGACAACATCGCTGCCGGGCGCACGGCGGCTCGCTTGCTTGGCCGCTTCTTGGGCGGCGCAAAGGGCGAGATCGCGGTACTTGCCGGTTCCATGCTGGTGCGCGACCATCGCGAGCGGCTGGAAGGCTTTGCGGCGCTGATGGCGCAGGAATTCCCGGATCTTTCCATCCTGCCCGTCATCGAAGGGCGCGACGATCCGGAGATGGCGCATATGCTGGTCTCCGACGCGCTTTCGAAGAACGATCGCATCGTCGGCATCTATAGTCTCGGCGCCGGTAACCGTGGCCTGATCAAGGCTTTGAAGGCCAAGGGCGCGGGGAGGCAGGTGACTGTCGTGGCGCATGAGCTGACGCCGAATACGCGCGCCGCCCTTCTCGACGGAACGATTGACGCAATCTTGAACCAGGATGCCGGACACGAGGTGCGCAGCGCCATCCGTGTTCTGAAGGCAAAGGCGGACGGGCTTTCGCTGATCGATGCGCAGGAACGCATCCGCCTCGACATATTCTTGAAAGACAATCTGCCGTAACGGCAAAGGGAGAATGACATGTATCTGGGTCTCGATCTCGGAACCTCCGGCGTCAAGGCGATGCTGATCGACGGTGATCAGAAGATCATCGGTTCGGCCAATGGCGCACTCGATATCTCGCGTCCGCATTCCGGCTGGTCGGAGCAGGAGCCGTCGCACTGGATCCGCGCGACCGAAGAGGCGGTAGCCGGTCTGAAGGCCAAGCATCCGAAGGAGCTTGCCGCCGTCAAGGGCATCGGCCTCTCCGGCCAGATGCATGGCGCGACGCTGCTCGATGCCGACGACAAGGTGCTGCGCCCCTGCATCCTCTGGAACGATACCCGCAGCTATCATGAAGCCGCTGCACTCGATGCCGATCCGCGCTTCCGCAAGCTGACCGGCAACATCGTCTTCCCCGGTTTCACCGCGCCGAAGCTCGTCTGGGTCGCCAAGAACGAGCCGGAGATTTTCGCCAAGGTCGCCAAGGTTCTCTTGCCGAAGGACTATCTGCGCCTCTGGCTGACCGGTGAGCATATTTCCGAGATGTCGGACTCTGCCGGCACGTCCTGGCTCGATACCGGCAAGCGCGCCTGGTCGTCCGAACTGCTCGCGGCAACCGGCCTCGATGAAAAGCAGATGCCGTCGCTGGTCGAAGGCACGGAGCAGGCTGGCAAGCTGCGCGGCGAACTCGCCTCCAAGTGGGGCATTGCAGGTACCGTTGTCGTTGCCGGTGGGGCAGGGGACAATGCGGCCTCGGCCTGCGGCATGGGTACGGTCAGCCATGGTGCGGCCTTCGTTTCGCTCGGCACGTCGGGCGTGCTTTTTGCGGCCAACGGCTCCTATCTGCCAAAGCCGGAAAGCGCCGTTCACGCCTTCTGCCACGCGCTGCCGAACACCTGGCACCAGATGGGCGTCATTCTCTCCGCCACCGATGCGCTGAACTGGCATTCGCATGTGACGGGCAAGTCCGCTGCCGATCTGACGAGCGAGCTTGGCGACACGCTGAAGGCGCCGTCGGGTGTTACCTTCCTTCCCTATCTCTCCGGCGAGCGCACGCCGCATAACGATGCGGTCATCCGCGCTGCCTTCATCGGCCTCGAACACGAAAGCAGCCGTGCGGTTCTCACCCAGGCGGTGCTGGAGGGCGTCTCTTTCGCGATCCGCGATAATCTGGAAGCGTTGCGCTCGGCAGGCACCGATATTGCCCGGGTCACGGCGATCGGCGGCGGCTCGCGTTCGCGTTATTGGCTGGCCTCGATCGCGACGGCGCTCGGTGTTCCGGTCGATCTGCCGGCGGATGGCGATTTCGGCGCTGCCTTTGGTGCTGCGCGTCTCGGCCTGATCGCAGCAACAGGGGCAGACCCGGTTGCCGTCTGCACGCCGCCGGAGACGGATGGCACGATCGAGCCCGAGACGGCACTGACCGGCGCCTACGAGGATGCCTACAAGCGCTACCGTGCGCTCTATCCGGCGATCAAGTCGCTGGCGCATTGAACTCCATTCGACGGGAGGTGCGTTGAAAGACCCCTCCCCAACCCCTCCCCACAAGGGGGAGGGGCTTTGCCCCGAGTTCCTGCTTTGCCGATTGGGCAAGGCAGTGCCACCAGCTTTCTCCCCCCTTGTGGGGGAGATGCCGGCAGGCAGAAGGGGACTTTTGACACTCGCGATCGTTCCATAGGAGGAAACAACCATGAGCACCGGATTTTTCGGCGACATCCAGAAGATCAAATACGAAGGCCCAGACAGCACCAATCCGCTGGCTTTCCGTTACTACCAGCCGGACGAAATCGTTCTCGGCAAGCGGATGGAAGACCATCTGCGCTTCGCCGTAGCCTATTGGCACACCTTCACCTGGCCGGGCGGCGACCCCTTCGGTGGTCAGACCTTCCTGCGCCCGTGGTTCGAAGACACGATGAAGGCTGCGAAGCTGAAGGCTGATGTTGCCTTCGAATTCTTCCAGCTGCTCGGCGCCCCCTATTACTGCTTCCACGACGCCGATGTGCGCCCGGACGGCAATAACTTTGCCGAGAATACCAAGAACCTGAACGAGATCGTCGATTACTTCGCTGAAAAGCAGGCCGCGACCGGCACCAAGCTGCTCTGGGGCACGGCGAACCTGTTCTCGAACCGCCGCTACATGTCGGGTGCTGCGACCAACCCGGATCCTGAAGTCTTCGGCTTTGCCGCTGCGACGGTGAAGACCTGCCTCGACGCGACGCAGAAGCTCGGCGGCGAGAACTACGTTCTCTGGGGCGGCCGCGAAGGCTACGAGACGCTGCTCAATACCGACCTGAAGCGCGAACTCGACCAGATGGGCCGCTTCCTTAACCTCGTCGTCGAGTACAAGCACAAGATCGGCTACAAGGGTACGATCCTGATCGAGCCGAAGCCGCAGGAGCCGACCAAGCACCAGTATGACTACGACGTCGCGACGGTTTACGGCTTCCTCAAGAAGCACGGCCTGGAAAACGAAGTGAAGCTCAACATCGAGCAGGGCCACGCGATCCTCGCCGGCCATTCCTTCGAGCACGAGCTGGCGCTGGCCAACGCGCTCGGCATCTTCGGCTCGATCGACATGAACCGCAACGACTACCAGTCCGGCTGGGATACCGACCAGTTCCCGAACAACGTTCCGGAAATGGCGCTCGCCTACTACCAGGTTCTGCAGGCAGGCGGCTTCACCACCGGCGGTACGAACTTCGACGCCAAGCTGCGTCGCCAGTCGCTGGATCCGGCAGACCTGCTGATCGGTCATATCGGCGGCATGGATTGCTGCGCCCGTGGCCTCAAGGCCGCTGCCAAGATGGTTGAGGAAAAGGCCCTCTCCAAGCCGCTCGCCGACCGCTATGCCGGTTGGGATTCGGCCGAAGGGCAGAAGCTTTTCCGCGGCGAGTATTCGCTGGAAGAGATCACCGGCTGGGTCGAAAGCAAGGACATCAACCCGCAGCCGCGTTCCGGCAAGCAGGAACTGCTCGAGAACGTCGTCAACCGTTACGTTTGATTGCGTCGATCGTCTAAACAGAAAGCCGGGAAGCGAAGGCTTCCCGGCTTTTTTCATGAGACAACAACAGACCGATCAGTGCGGTGCGCCGAACTCGACGAGTTTCTGCGTGACACGGCGGGTATCGTAAGGCTTCGGGAAGAATACGCCGCGCACCGGAAGGACCACTTCCTCTTCGCGGATATGGCCAGAGGTGATGATGATTTCGATCGGTGGCCAGCGATCGCGGATCGCGGCGGCCAGCATCATTCCGTCGATACTTCCCGGCATGTCGATATCGGTGAAGACGATACGGATATCGCTGCGCGCTTCCAGAATGCGAACCGCTTCCTCTGCATCGGCCGCGCCGATCGCCTCGAAACCGGCGTCTTCAACAAGGTCGATGGCCATCATCCGCTGCAGCGGCTCGTCTTCGACAACGAGAACGTGTAGTCTCGTGCCTGTGTGATCATCTCCCATAACTCAGTCGCTCCTTTGCATTTGCGAGAGCGACGCGGACATTTTGACCGAGTAGCCATCCGGGCTGTAACTGGTTTCCGTCCCGCCGGACCCTATGAGGCCCATTTTTATAAGCTTGGAACCGAAGCCCTTTTTGGTTGGTTCGAAGGCGGTCGGGCCGCCTTCTTCACGCCACGATAGGTGGAATGTAGCCTGTTCACCTCGACCTTCAATGGTCCAGTGCACATAAGCTGCGCCGCTTTCGGCCGAAAGAGAGCCGTATTTGACAGCGTTGGTGGCGAGCTCGTGCAGAAGCAGGGAAATCGATAGCGAGCCCTTGGGGCCAACAGAGGTTTTCGGCCCGGCTATCGTCACACGATCGATGACGCCCAGCGATTCGATCGCCTTGACGACGAGGTCGTGGACATTGGCGCTCAGCCAGTTGTCCTGCAGCAGGATGTCGTGGGCGCGGCTCAGAGCATGCAGGCGGCGCTCGAAATTCTCGACATGCTCCCGCTCGGCCACTGGCTTGAGGGTCTGGGTGGCAATGGCCTGGATCATCGCGAAGGTGTTCTTCAGGCGGTGATTGATCTCGCGATTGAGGATATCCTGCTCGGCATCGGCCCTGACGCGGGCAATGGCGAGCTGAATGCGATCGCCGAAGCTGCGCACGAAGGCGAGCTCCTCGTTCGACCAGTCGTAGGGGTGGTTGTGATGGACGAAAACCACGAGGCTGAAATGTCCGTGGTCGAAGATCGGCACATTGACCAACACCCGAATATCCAGATCCAGGAGCGCTCTGGCATGATCGCTGGTTCGGGGATCCGAGCTGACATCCTCGATGATCACGGTGTCACCAAGTTTCAGATCGTCGATGAAATTTCCGTAGTCGCGGAAGCTATGGATGCCTGCAAGTGACGCGATGCCGGGTGCCTGCCATTCCGGCTGCACGAACACTGTTTCGTTGCCGGCATCGACCAGACCGAAGCCGGCCCGCGTGGCATCCAACGCCTTGGCCATGAGATCAGCCGCGGCGATTGCCATCGATTCGATATCGTCGAGATTTCTCAGCCGGTCGCCGAGATCGAGCAGGGCCTGCGCGCGGGCGCTGGCGCGCTTCTCGGCGGTGACGTCCTGGACGGTTCCGCGAAGAGCCGCCGGTTTGCCGTCCGCGTCGGTCGTGAAGGCGGCATGCCGGGATATCCAGCGCACGCTTCGATGCTTGGTGCTGATACGGTATTCCACATCCAGCAGCGCCGTGCCATCCATCCGCGTCGAGACACTCGTCTTGACGGACTGGTCGTCGGGAATCACCATGTCTTCGAATGTCGAAGCCGGATAGGTTTCGGCGATCGGTACGTCGAAGATCCTGCAGAATTCAGGCGATACGCGCATCTGGCTGGTGGCGATGTCGAGATCGAACGTTCCGATACGGCCGGCTTCCTGTGCAGCCATGTTCTTGTTCACGGACGAACGCATCGCGGAGCTGATGCTTTTCTGGCGGCGGAAGAGCTCGTCCTTGCGGCTCGAAATGCGGCGTGCCTCCAGCAGCGCCACCACCTGCCGTGAGAGTGCCTGAAGGATCTTCAGCTGATCCGGGGTCAAGCC
Source organism: Rhizobium sp. 05N430 (assembly GCF_056396985.1). Classification (NCBI taxonomy): domain Bacteria; kingdom Pseudomonadati; phylum Pseudomonadota; class Alphaproteobacteria; order Hyphomicrobiales; family Rhizobiaceae; genus Rhizobium; species Rhizobium sp. 05N430. Next base: position 92,769 of record NZ_JBFTMO010000009.1, read on the forward strand.
TTCCGGGCGAGCAACCGTGTCGATGACGCAGAGCGTGCCGATGATCGTTCCGTCGGCGGTCACCAGAGGCGCTCCGGCATAGAACCGAATGCCGGGCGGTGCTGTCACCAGCACATTATCCCTGGTTCGCTCGTCTTTCGTCAGATCGGGGATGATGAGCGGCTGGGGATTCGATAGCGCGTGAGCGCAGACGGACTGGTCGATCGGCGTCTCGCAGCTCTCAAGCCCGACTGCCGCCTTGAACCATTGCCGGTCGACCTCGACAAGGCTGATCAGCGCTACGGGCGTATGGCAAACCGAAGAGGCAATGAAAACGATGTCGTCGAATTCCGGTTCCGGAGCCGTGTCGAGAATGTCGAAGGCTTCAAGCGCGTCAAGTCGCTTCTGATTTTCGGCATGGTGTCGATCGGGTATCGGCGGCACAGAATTCCCAGGTCCTATGTGGCTGTTTCAATTCTTGAATGTAGGCGGGTGGCGGAATTTTCTAGCGGAAACATCCGAGAGTCCAAAAAAGATCTTCGGCCTCGACAGATTGCTACTCAATGGAAGTGAGCCGGAACGAGCGCCGGCATTAAGGACAACGAATGCCTGACCGGCTTTCGCATTTTGATTGGACGCCAGCCGCTGGGTGCAAACCACGATATCGACTGATGCAGCCAGCGTCCGGGTCAGCAAACGGCTGAACCTCGCAATTGTTCCGGCAGCTTTCGCCGATTTCCGGATTTCGGCAGCAATGCTGCGCGATTATCGCCTCTGCCAGTTCTTCGGCGGCGATGAGACGGAGTTGCGCACGACGAGATCCGGGCGCAGCAGGATTTCCGTCTCCGAGGGTTGGCCGTCGCCCAGGAGTTCTAGCAGCAGCGCCATCGCCTGCTTGCCGATTGCCGTTCGCGGCTGGCGGATGGTGGTCAGCGACGGGCTCATGAACACCGCTTGCGGCACGTCGTCGAAACCGGTGACCGAGAAATCGCGCGGGATATCGTAGCCGCGGGCGTTGAGGCCGATCATCACCCCGATCGCCGTCTGGTCGTTGACGCACATAAAGGCGGTCGGCAGCGTATCGCGCATGAACAGCTGCTCGACAGCATGGCGGCCGCTTTCGATCGTGCCGTCGCCTTCGAGAACGATGCGCGTTTCCTTCGGCACGCCTGCAGCGTCCAACCCTGCTTCATAGCCCTCGCGTCGGCGGGTGTAGGCGAGGCGGGTGCGGGAATCGCCGATGAAGGCGATCTTGCGATGGCCCTCGGCCAGCAGGAGATCGACAGCCTTGCGCGCACCTTCTGTGTCATCGACGCCGACATAGGGAATGCCGCCATTGAAAACAGGTTCGAAGACGCCGACGCTCGGCGGCAGCCGGGCCGTCATCGTCTGGTGGCCGAAGGGCAGGATGCCGGTGAAGAGGATGAGGCCCGCCGCCTGGTTCGAATTGAAGAATTTCAGATATTCGAGGCCGCGCTGGGCGTCGTTCTGCGTATGGCCGATCAGCACCCCATAGCCATGGGCGCGCGCCTCGTTTTCCAGGCCGACGAGAATGTTGGAGAAATTCGGGTCGCCAATATCGGGTGCCACCACCAGAATCATGTTCGACCGGCCGAGCCGCAGGCTGCGCGCCATGGCATTCGTCGTGTAGCCGGTGATGGCGATCGCCTGATTGACCTTCAACCGCGTCGAGTTCGCAACCTTCTCAGGCATATGGATCGCGCGCGATACGGTCGCGATGGAAACCTCGGCAATCCGGGCGACGTCTTCGATCGTTGCGGGCGTGGAATTCGACACTGGGGGCTCGCCATAGGCTGTCTTCGCCGCGACACTACACAGACTTGCCGACAGGTCAAAGGCAGCCAGTCACAGATCTGTGTAAATCAATGATGTAAACCTTTACATCCCATATGTAAAGGTTTACATCATTCTTAAGCGGTGGGGAGCCGCAGGGAGGAAATGATGGTTGTGGAGCCTGCAGAGGCTGCGCCTTTGGTGCTGTCCGCGAAGCGAATTTGCAAATCCTTCAATGGGGTGCAGGTTCTCTTCAGCGTCAACTTCGATCTGCGCGCCGGCGAAGTTCATGCGCTGATGGGCGAGAATGGCGCGGGCAAGTCCACCCTCGTCAAAGTCCTGTCCGGTTTCGAGCAGCCGACATCAGGCGAGATCCTTCTCGACGGTCAGCCGATCGTGCTGCCGCCCAATGGCGGTGCCGAGGCGCTTGGCATTGTCATCATTCACCAGGAATTCAATCTCGCCGATCATCTGACGGTTACCGAAAGCCTGTTTCTCGGCCGTGAGGTGACGCATTTCGGTGTGCTCGACCGGCGCTATATGCGCAAGGAAACGCGCCGCGTGCTCGATATGCTTGGTTCGCATGTCGATGAAGATGCGCTGATCAGCACGCTGTCGATCGCCGACAAGCAGATGGTCGAAATCGCCAAGGCGATCAGCCGCGATGCGCGCGTGGTCTTTATGGACGAGCCGACTGCGGTACTCTCCCGCGAAGAAACCAACATTCTCTTCGAGCAGGTCCGCAAGTTGCGCGACAAGGGGACGAGCTTCGTGTTCGTCTCGCACAAGCTCGACGAGGTCATGGAATTGACCGACCGGGTCACGGTTCTGCGTGACGGGCAGTGGGTCAAGACGGCGCCGACCTCCATTCTTGATGGCGAATCCATTGCGCAGCTTATGGTCGGCCGCGAGCTTTCCAGTCTCTACCCGACCAAGGTCGAGCCCAATGTCGATGAAGAAGTGGTGCTGAGCGTCAGCGGTGTTTCTACCGGCTACGTGCAGGATGCCAGCTTCGAGGTTCGCAAGGGTGAAGTCATCGGCTTCTCAGGCCTGATCGGCTCCGGCCGGACCGAGTTGATGGAAGCGATCGCCGGACTGCGTTCGCGCCTCTCCGGCGATGTCGTGATCAAGGGGCAAGAGGTTGCGTCCGGCGACGTGCATGCCGCCAATCGCGCCGGTCTCGCCTATATGACCAAAGACCGCAAGTCGAAGGGTCTGCTTCTGCGTTCCAACATGGTGACGAACCTGACGCTGCAGTCGCTTGGCCAGCATGTGGCTCACGGCTATCTCAGCCCCAACAGCGAGGCTGCGGCGCTGGCCAAGGCAAAGCGCCGCTTCGATATCCGCGTGCGCGACGCCAATATCGTTGCCGGCCGCATGTCGGGTGGCAACCAGCAGAAGCTGCTGCTCGCCAAGGTGATGGAGACCGAGCCCGACATCATCATCATCGACGAGCCAACGCGCGGCATCGATGTCGGCACAAAGCAGCAGATTTATCATTTCATTTCGGCGCTCGCCCGCGATGGCCGGTCGATCATCGTCGTCTCGTCGGAAATGCCGGAGGTTATCGGTCTCTGCACCCGGGTCTGTGTGATGCGCGAGGGGCGTATCGTCGGTGTGCTGGAGGGCGACGAAATCTCCGAACAGGAAATCATGCGATATGCCGCGGGCCTGAAGAGGAAGGCCGCCTGACAATCCGGCAGGCGCCGCTTCGGCACGCGTTTCAACGATAAGATACCCACAGGGTTTGGGTCGGGAGGTTGGTTTTGACAATGAGCATCAACGAGGAGACCAGAGAGATCCGGCGCCGCTCCTGGCGGGACGTCGATCTGCGCGCCGTGGCACCGTTCGCCGCGCTGTTCCTGCTTTTGATCGTCGGCGCCCTGGTCAATCCGAATTTCATCGGCATCACCAATCTCGCCAATGTCGCGACGCGCTGTGCTTTCATCGCCATCATCGCAGTCGGTGCCACCTTCGTGATTTCCGCCGGTGACCTCGATCTGTCCGTCGGTTCTATGGTGGCCTTCGTCGCCAGCTTGATGATCCTTCTGCTCAATTCCGGCGTCATTGCCGATCCGACCATGATGCTTGTCGTCGCCGTCGTGTTTGCCGTCGTTGCGGGCGCGCTCTGCGGTCTGGCGAACGGCTTGATCACCACAATGGGCAAGATCGAGCCGTTCATCGCAACGCTCGGCACGATGGGCATCTATCGCGGCCTCACGACGTGGCTGTCGCAGGGCGGCGCCATCACGCTGCGCTCGCCTGAAATCCAGACGCTCTACCGTCCGGCCTATTTCGGCAGCTTCCTCGGCGTGCCGGTTCCGATCGTCGTCATTCTGGCGGTCACCGCCGTTGCTGCCTTCATTCTTTACCGCACGCGCTATGGCCGCCATGTCGTCGCCGTCGGTTCGAACAGTGATGTCGCCCGCTACTCGGGCATTGCGGTCAACAAGGTGCGCACCATTGCCTTCGTTATCCAGGGGCTCTGCGTGGCGATCGCCGTTCTTCTTTACGTGCCACGTCTCGGTTCGACCTCGGCCACCACCGGTATCCTCTGGGAGCTGCAGGCAATCACGGCTGTCGTCGTCGGCGGTACGGCGCTGAAGGGTGGAGCAGGGCGCGTCTGGGGCACGATTTGCGGCGCCTTCATTCTCGAGCTCGTCGGCAACATCATGCTGCTGTCGAACTTCATCAGCGAATATCTCATCGGTGCGATCCAGGGTGCGATCATCATTATCGCCATGCTGGTGCAGCGCTCGCTGGTCCGGAAGGGATAACGGACCGCAACAGCAATTGGCCGGGCTCACAGGGCGTCCGGTTTACGGGTAGGAAAGTCCCTGAAGTTATGTTGGGAGGAAAATAGCATGCGCAAACTCATGTTGGGTCTTGCGGTTGCGGCCGTCGCAGTGGCGGGTTCCGCATACGCACAGGACAAGAAGTTCACCATCGGCGTGTCCATTCCGGCCGCCGACCACGGCTGGACCTCTGGTGTGGTGTTCCATGCCGAACGCGTCGCCAAGAAGCTGATGGAAGAGCATCCTGGCCTGAACGTCATCGTCAAGACCTCGCCGGACGCTGCCAGCCAGGCAAACGCTGTGCAGGATCTTGATACGCAGGGAATCGACGCCCTCGTGATCCTGCCGTCGGATCCGGATCCGCTGGTCAACGCCATCAAGGAAGTCAAGGGCAAGGGCAAGTATGTCGCTCTCGTCGACCGTGCTCCTTCGACCAACGACGATTCCGTCCGCGACCTCTATGTTGCCGGTAACAACCCGGCGCTCGGCGAAGTCGCCGGCAAGTACATTGCCGCTCAGACGCCGGACGCACAGGTCGTTGTTATCCGCGGTCTGCCGATCCCGATCGATCAGCAGCGCCAGGACGGCTTCGACAAGGGCATTGCAGGCTCCAACGTCAAGGTTCTCGACCGCCAGTACGGCAACTGGAACCGCGACGATGCCTTCAAGGTCATGCAGGACTACCTGACCAAGTACCAGAAGATCGACGTTGTATGGTGCCAGGACGACGACATGGCTGTCGGCGTACTCCAGGCCATCGAGCAGGCCAAGCGCACCGACATCAAGTATGTCGTCGCCGGTGCAGGCTCCAAGGACATGATCAAGAAGGTCATGGACGGCGACAAGATGATCCCGGTCGACGTTCTCTATCCGCCGGCAATGGTCGGTACGGCCATGGAACTGACGGCTGCTGGTCTCTACGATCAGGTTCCGGTTCGCGGCACCTTCGTTCTTGATGCGACGCTCGTCACCAAGGACAACGCCAAGGACTTCTACTTCCCGGATTCTCCGTTCTGATCATTCGCCTTCAGATGCGCCCATTCGCGAGGATGGGCGCATTTTTCATGTCCCGATTTCGCATGCGAACGAATTTGCGGCACGTACCTCTTGCAGCTGCCGGTGAGGCGTGTTTAGTTCGCTCACCATTTGACTTCCGGCTATCCAGCCACATTTGCCGCAAGTGTGTGGAGGCGCCTTGCTCCCGCCAGAATGCGTGTGACAGATTATCATAAACGTTTACGGTCGCTAATCAGGGAGGATTTCTGACATGAAGACAATCAAGGGGCCGGGCCTGTTCCTCGGCCAGTTCGCAGGCGATACAGCGCCTTTCAACTCATGGGATGCGATCACCAAATGGGCGGCCGATACCGGCTATAAGGGAGTTCAGGTTCCGACCTGGGCAAGCCAGCTCATCGACCTCAAGAAGGCGGCATCCTCCAAGGATTATTGCGACGAGTTTGCCGGTGTGGCGCGCCAGAACGGCGTCGAGATCACCGAGCTTTCGACGCATCTGCAGGGCCAGCTTGTTGCCGTCCACCCGGCCTATGACGAAGCCTTCGATGGCTTTGCGGCGCCTGAAGTGCGCGGCAATCCGAAGGCGCGTCAGGCATGGGCTGTCGAGCAGGTGAAGATGGCGCTAACGGCGTCCAAGCATCTCGACATCAAGGCGCATGCGACCTTCTCGGGCGCGCTGGCCTGGCCGTTCATCTATCCGTGGCCACAGCGCCCGGCCGGTCTGGTCGAGACCGCCTTCGACGAGCTGGCCAAGCGCTGGACGCCGATCCTCGATCATGCCGATTCCTGCGGCGTCGATGTCTGCTACGAAATCCATCCGGGCGAAGACCTGCATGATGGCGTCACCTTCGAGATGTTCCTGGAGCGCGTGAAGAACCATCCGCGCGCCAACATGCTCTATGACCCGTCGCACTACGTCCTGCAGTGCCTGGACTACCTTGAGAACATCGACATCTACAAAGACCGGATCAAGATGTTCCACGTCAAAGACGCCGAGTTCAATCCGACCGGGCGCCAGGGCGTCTATGGCGGCTATCAGGGCTGGGTCGAGCGCGCGGGCCGCTTCCGTTCGCTGGGTGATGGCCAGGTCGATTTCGGCGCTGTCTTCTCGAAGATGACCGCCAACAATTTCGACGGCTGGGCCGTGGTCGAATGGGAATGCGCGCTGAAGCATCCGGAAGACGGTGCCCGTGAAGGCGCCGAATTCGTCAAGGCGCACATCATCCGCGTCACCGAAAAGGCATTCGACGACTTTGCCGCGGGCGGTACTGATCAGGCCGCCAACCGGCGGATGCTGGGGATTTAAGCTCTGAAACTCCCTTCTCCCCAGCGGGGAGAAGATGCCCGTCAGGGCAGATGAGGGGGATGAGGAGCGTCAGCGACGAATGCCTTGAGCGGGAAGCGAAAGGCGTTTTCGCGGGTAGCCCCCTCATCCGACCCTCCGGGCCACCTTGTCCCCCTTGGGGAGAAGGGAAACACTTTCGAGGAGGACACAATGGCAATCGAAGCATCAAACGAACAGACGCGCGAACCGCGCATTCGCCTCGGCATGGTCGGCGGCGGGGCTGGCGCATTCATCGGCGCCGTGCACCGCATGGCGGCCCGTCTGGACGACCAATACGAACTGATCGCCGGGGCGCTGTCCTCGACGCCAGAAAAGGCGCAGGCCTCCGGCCGCGATCTCGGTCTCGATCCGTCGCGCACCTATTCCAGCTATCGCGAGATGGCGATCCGCGAAGCGAAGCTGAAGAACGGCATCGAAGCGGTGTCGATCGTGACGCCGAACCATGTGCATTACGATGCCGCCAAGGAGTTTCTCCGCCGCGGCATCCACGTCATCTGCGACAAGCCGCTGACGTCGAACCTCGCCGATGCGAAGAAGCTGAAGAAGATCGCCGACGAGAGCGGCGCCCTCTTCATCCTGACGCATAACTACACCGGCTATCCGATGGTCCGCCAGGCGCGCGAGATGATCGCCAATGGCGAACTCGGCGATATCCGCCTGGTGCAGGCCGAGTATCCGCAGGACTGGCTGACGGAAGCCGTCGAGCAGCAGGGCGCCAAGCAGGCTGTCTGGCGCACCGATCCGGCCCAATCCGGCGCCGGCGGCTCGACCGGGGACATCGGCACACATGCCTACAATCTTGGCTGCTTCGTTTCCGGCTTGGAGCTCGACAGCCTCGCAGCCGATCTCGACAGCTTCGTCGAAGGCCGTCGTCTCGATGACAATGCGCATGTGATGCTGCGCTACAAGGCGAAGGGCAAGGAAAAGCCGGCCAAGGGCATGCTCTGGTGCAGCCAGGTGGCGCCGGGCCATGAGAACGGTCTGAAGGTTCGCGTTTATGGCACCAAGGGTGGCATCGAGTGGGTCCAGGCCGACCCCAACTATCTGTGGTTCACGCCGTTCGGCGAGCCGAAGCGGCTGATCACCCGCAATGGGGCCGGTTCAGGTGCTGCGGCCGCCCGCGTCTCGCGCGTCCCGTCCGGTCACCCGGAAGGCTATCTTGAAGCCTTCGCGACGATCTATACGGAAGCGGCCCATGCCATCAACGCCGCCAAGAAGGGTAAGCCGGTCGACAAGGCTGTGGTCTATCCGACTGTCGATGACGGCGTGAAGGGTGTCGCCTTCGTCGAAGCCTGCGTCGCGTCTTCCAAGAAGAACGGCGGCTGGGTCAAGGTCTGATCCGAGGCCAGTTCGTTTCAAATGAGCGCATTCCCTTCAATCTTAGGGAATGCGCTCATTCGCGTTTAAGGGGATTGTGAATGAAGGAGGCCGCAACCATATGGGGAGGCCCGATGACATTCTCTTTCCGCATCATGACGTGCATTCTGGCGCTGGCAGCCGTTCCGGCATCGGCGCAACAGCTCATTCCTGGTGGGCAGCGCGTGCCGGGAACGATCAACGTTCAATCGACGATGTCGATGTCGGTTCCGGCCGATGCAACGCAAAATCCTTCCGAACAGATCGAACTGGCGCAGAAGACCTTCTATGCGATGGCCGGGCGCCAGTGCTCGCTGGTTCTGGAGACGGTGGGCGAGAGCTGCCAGATCACCAATCTCAGCAACAATGCCGATCTTAATCGCGGCAATGGCAGTTTCATCACGGTGCGTGGCACCGTTACGATGGCCGTCAAGCTCAAGGGTCAGGCCGACAAGCCGTAAGCCCTATCAGGCTGAAGCGGAAAGCCGCTTCAGCCTTGCGATCTGCTTCAGGCTGCGACAGCGGCCTGCTTCCGCTTCAAGAGCGCATCAATGCTGAACGAGCCGGCGCCCGCGGCGACGAAATAAAGCATGACGAAGCAGAACAGGATAGCGGCGACGCCGCCGTTCTGCGCCGGATAGAAGCTCTTCGGCGCATGAGCGATGAAATAGGCGAAGGCCATCAGGCCCGAGAGAACGAAGGCGGCGGCCCGCGTCTTGAAGCCGATCAGCACCAGGAAACCGAGAACCAGTTCCAGCGTGCCGGCAATCCATGACATGGAGCCAACCGGCGGCACGCTTGCCGCGGCAGGGAAATGCAGAATCTTCTGCGTCCCGTAGCTGAAGAGTATGAGCGACGAGACGATGCGCAGCAGGCTGAGAACATGCGGCTGCAGCAGGTGGATGGAAGCGAGCATCGGGTTCCTTTCGTTGTTATTTCCCATTCCGCTCTCACCCGGCGCATCGCCGATCTCAAGTCACGACTTCTGACATCAGCGTTATCACGCTGCGACCGCGCCATCCGCATGCGCCTTGATTTGACCGCCTTGCCTGCCTAGATTGCCGTCATCCCGCAATACCAACAGGATGTGTGCCACCATGGATTTCACCCAGATCGCAATGCCGTCTCGCCTTGCCATCCGGGAGTTCTCTATCCATGCCTGCCTCCATCACTCTTTCCAATCTTTCGTGGTCGACGCCTGACGGGCGGCCGCTTCTTTCTGGTCTCGATCTGAGCTTCGGTGCCGAGCGCACAGGACTTGTCGGGCGCAATGGCGCCGGCAAGACGACGCTGCTGAAGTTGGTGACCGGCGAGCTGAAGCCGCTGTCCGGCAACATCGCCCTCGACGCGCGCCTCGGCATTCTCCGCCAGTCGGTTCAGGTCGAAGCCGGAGCGACAATCGCCGATCTCTTCGAGACCCGCTCGGCGCTTGCCATCCTCGCGCGCGCCGAGCGTGGCGAGGCGAGTGTCGAGGAGCTTGCCCATGCCGACTGGACGCTCGAGTCCCGCATGGCTTCGACCCTCGAACGCGTCGGCCTGGATGCTCTGCCAGAAACAGTGCTTTCGTCGCTTTCCGGCGGTCAACGCACCCGAGCAGGTTTGGCGGCGCTGATCTTTGCCGAACCCGATTTTCTCATCCTCGATGAGCCCACCAACAATCTCGACCGCGAGGGCCGGGAAGCGGTGATCGCGTTACTGCGCGATTGGCGCGGTGGGGCGCTTGTCGTCAGCCATGACCGCGAGCTGCTGGAGACGATGGATGCGATCGTCGAACTGACGGCGCTGGGTGTCAGGCGCTATGGTGGTGGCTGGAGCGCCTTTCAGGAGCGCAAGTCGATTGAGCTTGCCGCTGCCGAACATGATCTCGCCGACGCCGAGAAGCGGATCGACGAGGTCAATCGCAGCGCCCAACTAGCGGCCGAGCGGCAGGCGCGAAGCGACCGCGGCGGGCGGATCAAGGCGGCGCGTGGCGACATGCCCCGCATTGCCGCCGGCGGGCTGAAACGCAAGGCCGAGAATACCCGCGGTGAGCGGGTGCGGCTCGGCGAGAAGCGGCGGCAGCACGCACTTGGTGAGGCTTCGGTGGCGCGCGGCAAGATCGAAGTCCTGCAGCCTTTTGCCGTCAGGCTGGAGCCGACCGGCTTGCCGCCGTCGCGCGTGGTGCTGCGGCTCGAAGGCGTCACGGCCGGATATGTGCCGGGGCGGCCTGTCATCCGCAATCTGTCGCTGTCGCTGACAGGGCCGGAGCGTGTGGCGATCTCTGGTCCGAACGGCTCCGGCAAGACGACGCTTCTGGCGCTGATCACCGGTGTGCTCACCCCTTGGGAGGGCACGGTCTCGGTTCCTGCCGGGCATGCGTTCTTCGATCAAGGCGTCAGCCTGCTCGATCCCGGCCTCAGTGTCCGGGAGAACTTCCGTGCCCTCAATCCGGGCGCGGATGAGAATGCCTGCCGGGCGGCGCTGGCACGGTTCATGTTTCGCGCCGACGCAGCACTTCAGCAGGTATCGACGCTGAGCGGCGGGCAGCTGTTGCGGGCTGGGCTCGCCTGCGTGCTCGGCGGACCGAAGCCGCCGCCGCTGCTCATCCTGGACGAGCCGACCAACCATCTGGACATCGACTCGATCGCTGCTGTCGAAGCGGGGCTTGCTGCCTATGACGGCGCGCTTCTGGTCGTCAGCCATGACGAAGTGTTTCTGGACAATATCGGGATCACGAGACGGGTTCTGATGCCGTCGGGCGCAACCATGCTCTAATGGCCGGACGAAGCGTAGCGGGAAGCCGGTCCTGAAGCCGCAATCTATCTGCAACGTTACAGTTTTGACATTCGAGGCCTGTACAAGACATTCCGGCTTGGCTAAACCGCCGCCAACGATGGCCGCGCCGGCCGACCTGAACAGCACTAAAGACGGAAAACATCATGATCGATCCGAAGCTTCTCGCAGCCCGCTTCCCGGGTGATTTCACCTTCGGCGTGGCGACAGCCGCCTTCCAGATCGAAGGTGCCTCCAAGGCCGATGGCCGCAAGCCGTCGATCTGGGATGCATTCTGCAACATGCCGGGCCGCGTCTATAACCGGGACAATGGCGATGTCGCCTGCGATCACTATAACCGCCTCGACGAAGACCTCGACCTGATCAAGGAGATGGGCGTTTCGGCATACCGCTTCTCGATCGCCTGGCCGCGCATCATCCCTGACGGTACCGGCCCGGTGAACGAGGCTGGTCTCGATTTTTACGACCGCCTCGTCGACGGCTGCAAGGCGCGCGACATCAAGACCTTCGCGACGCTTTACCATTGGGATCTGCCGCTGCTGCTCGCCGGCGACGGCGGCTGGACGGCGCGCTCGACCGCCCATGCATTCCAGCGCTATGCCAAGACGGTTATGGCCCGCCTCGGCGACCGCCTCGATACGGTCGCAACCTTCAACGAGCCGTGGTGCATCGTTTGGCTGAGCCACCTCTATGGCATCCATGCTCCGGGCGAGCGCAACATGCAGGCAGCGCTGCATGCGATGCATTACATGAACCTCGCCCATGGTCTCGGTGTCGAAGCGATCCGCTCCGAGGCGCCGAATGTTCCTGTCGGTCTGGTGCTCAACGCCTCGTCGATCATTCCGGGTTCCGACAGCCCGGCCGATCTCGCTGCCGCGGAGCGCGCGCATCAGTTCCACAACGGCGCCTTCTTCGATCCGGTTTTCAAGGGCGAATATCCGAAGCAATTCGTCGAGGCGCTCGGCGATCGTATGCCCGTCATCGAAGACGGTGACTTGAAGATTATCAACCAGAAGCTCGATTGGTGGGGCCTCAACTACTACAAGCCGGACCGCGTCCACGACGATGCCTCGAAGAAGGGCGATTTCCCCTGGACTGTCGAGGCGGCACCGGCGAGTGACATCAAGACCGATATCGGCTGGGAAGTCTACGCGCCTGGTCTCAAGCATCTGGTCGAGGATCTCTACCGCCGCTACGACCTGCCGGAATGCTACATCACCGAGAACGGTGCCTGCGACAATACCGATGTCGTCAATGGCGAAGTCGATGACACGATGCGCCTCGACTATGTCAGCGACCACCTCGATGTCGTCGCCAACCTGATCAAGGACGGTTATCCGATGCGCGGATATTTTGCCTGGAGCCTGATGGACAATTTCGAATGGGCGGAAGGCTACAAGATGCGCTTCGGCCTCGTTCATGTCGATTACAACACCCAGGTCCGCACCGTTAAGAAGAGCGGCAAGTGGTATCGCGAGCTCGCTGCCCAGTTCCCCAAGGGCAACCACAAGACTGCCTGACCGGAGCTTCGCCTCTACTCTGGAGTTCAGCAAAAATTGCGGAAAATCACCCCTGGGTTTCGGGGGTGATTTTGGCAACCCGAATCGGGACCGGAAATCGGTTTCTGTTCCGATTTTTCCGTGTCACGGCGCTGAATAAGCAGCATGGTGCGGCCGCAAAATATGCAGCAAAGTCAGCCGCTTCCGATGCTCCGGGGGCGGTTTTTGCATAGATAGCGAAATTTATCTGTAAAACACCCGCTGATTAATCGTTTTGCCGTGATTTTTAACAGTTTCTTGAGCTCTTGACTGGCACAGTCCCTGCCATCGGGGAGCAATAAATGCCTAAGTTATTCGGGCAAAAAAATCAGGCCTTGGGGATAGGCCGGCACACGACCGTCACGGGCGTGTTGCTGACCTTCGCCGTCATCGTCGCGATCGTCACTGTGATGATCCTGACCGCAATTTCGCGCGTCGCAGACAATGCCAACGTGCTCGACGACGAGCGCTCGCGGGAGACCACCGCTGGAGCGCTGAAGACCTTCGAAGAGCAGCTCGGCGCGACCCTCAACGACTATGCCGCATGGGACGACGCCGCCGCCAATGTCTATGCTGATGGCGGCATGGCGTGGACGATCAGCAATTACGGCGAGATGTCCGTCAACAGTTCGCTGTTCGACATGGCCATCGTCATTGATGACAACAAGAAACCGCTGATGGCCTTTCGTGATGGCAAGGCGATGGAGGGCCGTCTCGACGACTTCTTCGCACCATCGCTCTGGACCCTGTTCGACAAGGTTCGAGCGGCAGATCTAACTGATCCGGAGGCTGTCGGTTTTGTCGGGACGAAGTCGGGCATCGCCGCTGCGGGCATCGCGCTGGTACGCGATAAATCGGGCGCGTTGGACAAGCCAGCGGGCAGCCGCCGCTACCTGATTTTCGCGCGGCATCTCGATGATGCCAAGGTGACCGGTCTTGGCGACACCTATGTGATCCATGGCATGAAGCTTGTGCCCGCGGACTACGCCGCAAAATATTCCGTCAGGATCGATGATGCTGCGGGTATCACGCTCGGCAAGCTCGTCTGGACGTCGCGGTCGCCGGGAGACATCGGCTATGATCAGGTGCGGCCGACCGTGGTGAAAGCCTTGGGCTTGGTGGGCTTGTTCTTCGCCGTACTTCTGGTGATCGGCTGGATGGCCGGACGGCGTCTCAAGGCGGAAGAAATCACCGCCCGCGAGGAGGCGCTTCGCGACCGGCTGAGTGGTCTCTGGAACCGCGAGGGGCTGGGGATCGCCATCGACGCGATGGTCGAGGAAGCCCAGCAAAACAAGAAGAACATTCTCATTCTCTACCTCGATCTCGATGGCTTCAAGGAAGTCAACGACAGCTACGGCCATGGCACTGGCGATCAGCTGATCCGTGCCGTTGCGGCCGGGTTGAAGGTTCTGATCCCGTCGCATGCCGTTCTCGCCCGTATCGGTGGCGACGAGTTTGCCATTGCCTTCCATTCCGAAGGCGGCAATGCCGAAGCTCTGCAGCTCTCGGAACAGATTCTCGACTTCCTCGCCGAGCCGCTGGAAATCGGCCGCCGTGTCGTCGTCATCGGCGCCAGCATCGGCATCGCGATGTCGCCCGAAGGCGTTGCTGACCGCGAAGAGCTGGTGCGCCGCGCCGACCTCGCGATGTACAAGGCCAAGGAAGCCGGCCGTGCCCGGATGATGCTTTATGATCCGGAGATGGATGCAGACCGCGAAGAGCGCAACGCGCTGGAGATCGATCTGCGCGCTGCGATCGAGAGCGGCGATCTGACGCTTGCCTATCAGCCGCTGATCGATGCGGAGACCTATGAGATGAATGGCGTGGAAGCGCTGGTGCGCTGGAACCGTCCAGGCTTCGGTCCTATTTCGCCCGATGTCTTCATTCCGGTTGCCGAGACCAGCGGCCTGATCGAAGCGCTCGGCCTGTTCGTCTTGCGCAAGGCATGCGAGACCGCCAAGCAGTGGCCGGATCTGCGGATCTCGGTCAACGTCTCACCCGGCCAGTTCCGCAATCCGGCATTTACCGATTATGTGCGCTACGTTCTGAAGCAAACGGAAATCGAAGCGCGCCGGGTGACACTCGAGATCACCGAAGGCTACATGATCCAGAATCCGCAGCGCACGCGCCAGTCGATCGAACGGCTGAAGACGCTCGGCGTGAAGATTGCGCTCGACGATTTCGGCTCTGGTTTCTCGTCGATCGGTTACCTGCGCCAGTTCGGCTTTGACCGCATCAAGATCGACCGTTCGCTGGTCGATGGCGTTACCGAGAGCGAGAGCCAGCGCGAGATGCTGCAGGCAACTGTCGCCCTTGCACGATCGCTCAATATTCCGGTGACGGCCGAGGGCATCGAGACGGAAGCCCAGGCGGTCGCCGTCCGTCTCTTCGGTTGCGACAGCCTGCAAGGCTATCACTTTAGCCGGCCGGTGACGGCCGACAAGATCACCGAAATGCTGGAGGCGCGGCGCGAGCAGCGCCGGCCTCCGCGCCGGACGAGTGCAGCCTAGGTTCCGATATGCTTCTGGCCGCGCTTCCGGGCAAGCGCGATCTGATGCTGGCGCTGACGGTAGCGCAGGCGATCTTCTTCACTGCGCGTGCCGTAGCAATGGCTGCAGGAAACGCCTTCCTCATAGTGTGGTGAGGTGATCTCTTCCGCGGTGATCGGGTTGCGGCAAGCGTGGCAGAGCTTGTGCTCGCCTTCCTTCAAACCGTGCTCCACGGACACGCGTTCGTCGAAGACGAAGCAGGCGCCTTCCCAGAGGCTTTCCTCCTGCGGCACTTCCTCAAGGTATTTCAGGATGCCGCCCTTGAGGTGATAAACCTCGTCGAAGCCATGTTCCTTCATGAAGGCCGTCGCCTTTTCGCAGCGGATGCCGCCGGTGCAGTACATGGCGATCTTCGGCTTGTTGTGCAGGCCGGGATTGTTGCGCACCCAATCCGGAAACTCGCGGAAGGTCTTGGTCTGCGGATCGACGGCGCCGCGGAAGACGCCGATGGCCGTCTCGTAGTCGTTGCGGGTGTCGATCACGATGGTGTCGGGATCGGAGATCAATTCGTTCCAGTCTTTTGCCGCGACATAGGTACCAACCACCTTGTTGGGGTCGATGTTCTCGACGCCCATGGTGACGATCTCTTTCTTCAGCTTCACCTTCATGCGCAGGAACGGCATTTTTGATGCGCGGCTTTCCTTGTGCTCCAGTGTCGCGAATTCCGGCTGGGCGCGCAGATAGGCCAGTACCGTCCTGACGCCTTCATCCGGTCCGCCGATCGTGCCGTTGATGCCCTCATGGGCAAGCAGCAGCGTTCCCTTCACGCCGTTTGCCTCACAGAGCGTCTGCAGCGGCTCACGCAGGCTTTCGAAGCGCGGCACGGAAACGAAATGATAGAGCGCCGCCACGAGGAACGAGCTTGAGCTATTGATGCTGTCGGTCATGGGCGGTGGAAATACAGCTTTCGGCCCGTCAGTGCAATTGCCTGTTGGCGCGGGCGCTCAAGTCACTTTGCCGCTGCGTTCCAGAGGAGCCGGATGCGCCGTGCCTCTTCACCAGGATCGTCGGCAAAGATGGTCTCTGCCATGACCAACGCCTCGCGGCGGTCGTCCTGCTGGCGGTGGATGATCGCATCGAGCAGGCGCGCAAGATCGTCATTGCGGGTGAAGAGCTGCGGCTCGGCCTCTACGAGATCGCTGAGCACGGACAGATCGTGGACGTGTCCCAGACGATCCACCAGCGCCTTCGCCGCATCGCGCTTGGCTTTCATCGCAGTAGGCCAGAGGACGGTCAGGAGTTTATGATTGGCGCGGTAATCCTGCGTTCGCTTGCGCAGTTCATGGAAGGCGCTGTCGGAGGCCTCGCCATGGCAGGCGTCAAGCGCGGCTAGCGCTTTCGCTGCCGTCCGCTCCCATCCCTTGGCAATCAGTTTCGCAGTCTTGTCGCGTTTGCCCGGAAAAGAGAGACCGTCCAGCGCTGCGATCGCCTCTTTCAGAATGCCGCTGGTTTCCAGAAGCTTCGGCTCGATGCCCGCCTCGGCCTCGGTCATCCAGTTCCGTCGGGTTTCTAAGATGATAGCTATCCGCTCGAGTGAGGCGCGCTCGTCGTCATCGCGCGCATGAGATTGCAGATAGCGGACGGTTTCGATCAGCGCTTCGGCATCGCGAATGGTGGAGAGCGCCCTGGCGGCATCCCTTAGCCGGATATTCTCGCGTTTCCGGATTGCGCCCATCTCCCCGGCCACCAGCCGGTAGAGCGAGCGCACCTTTTTCAGGTTCTTTCGGAAGGCGTGGATCGCCTCGTGTGTGCCATCCGGACGCTGT
The DNA here is from genome assembly GCF_056396985.1 of Rhizobium sp. 05N430. Lineage (NCBI taxonomy): Bacteria > Pseudomonadati > Pseudomonadota > Alphaproteobacteria > Hyphomicrobiales > Rhizobiaceae > Rhizobium > Rhizobium sp. 05N430. The sequence continues at coordinate 109,677 of NZ_JBFTMO010000009.1, forward strand.
TCGAGCATGCGGATCGCTTCCAGCAGTTCGCCGGTCGCAGCATCCTTGAAGCTATCGGTAAAATCCGCGTCAGGCCGAATGCGGAAGGGCATGGCGGTCGTACTGGTATTCGGTCGCCAGCGCCTGGTTCGAGTAGTGGAAATCGCCGGTGACCTCGCGGCCGAGCCATGAGGGCAGAGAGGGGCTGTCGGTTTCCGCCTTCAGTTCGACTTCTGCAATCACGAGGCCGCGATGGGGGCCGCCAAAGACATCGACTTCCCAGATGAAGCCTTCGTGGGGCACGCGGTAGCGGGTCTTCTCGATGACGATACCGATGGCGTTTTCCATCAGTTCCTCGGCATCGGGGACGGGGATATCATATTCGAATTCGTCGCGCGTCAGGGTGCTGCGGCCGATCTTCATCGTCAGCCGGGCGCTGCTGTCATCGAGGATGCGCACCCGGACGGAACGGTCGTCCATCGAGGCGACGTAAGCCTGCTTGAGAATTGCCTTCGATACGGCCTTGGCGCGCCATCCATCGGTGCGTACCAGAAACTTCCGCTCGATTTCCTTCGCCATTGCCAGTGACCTTTCGTGACGAGGGGCTAAGCTAGCGCAAAAAAATAATGGTTCAAACCCATTTATGCCAAAGATCGGTTTGGTCTCGACAAAGTGTACCCTTGGGCGTATCTCGGAGCCCGAATTTCAATCGTTTCAAAGGATCTTGGCCATGGGCGAAAAGACACAGAAGCTCCTTTCCATCCTCAAGCTTCAGCCGGTCGTTCCGGTGCTCATCATCGACGACGTGAAGTCCGGCGTTTCTCTGGCGCGGGCGCTTGTCGCCGGCGGTCTGAAGGCCATCGAGATCACAATGAGAACCCCGGTTGCGCTCGAAGCCGTGCGCGCCGTTGCCGACGAAGTGGAAGGCGCTGAAGTTGGTGCCGGCACCATCCTTAATGCCGCCCATTGGGAAGCTGCCGTTGCCGCCGGCTCGAAGTTCATCGTCAGCCCCGGCGCGACGCAGGAACTGCTCGATGCCGCCGCCCAGTCTCCCGTTCCGCTGCTGCCAGGCGCAGCAACGGTGAGCGAAGTGATGGCGCTTCGTGAAGAAGGCTATCAGGTCCTCAAGTTCTTCCCGGCCGAGCAGGCCGGCGGCGCTGCCTATCTCAAGGCTCTGTCCTCGCCGCTCGCCGGCATGCTGTTCTGCCCGACCGGCGGCATTTCGCTGAAGAACGCCAATGATTACCTGTCGCTGCCGAACGTTGTCTGCGTCGGCGGCTCCTGGGTTGCGCCGAAGGAGCTGGTTGTCGCGGGCGACTGGGCAGGTATCACCAAGCTTGCAGCCGAAGCTGCAGCGCTGCAGGCCTGACATTTAAGTGATCGCTATTGATGCAGGCGCCTTGCGCCTGCATTTGTATTTACAGTTGCACTTCCTATCTTCATCCCAGCCTTAAAACAGGGAGACGACGGGGAATGTTCGACGCAAAGAAGCTTCTTGATCAGTTTTTGGGATCGCAAATCCCGGGTGTTGGCGGCAGTGTTCGCGATCGCGCGGGCGGTGCGGTGCAGCTCGCCAAGGACAATCCGTGGAAGGCCGGAGCGCTGGCGACAGCCCTTCTCGGCACGAAGACCGGCCGCAGCATTGCCGGCAATGCGCTGACGATCGGCGGTCTGGCCGCGATTGCCGGCCTCGGCTATCAGGCCTACAAGAATTATCAGGCCGGGCAGACGCCTGCCGCTCCTGCCGAGGCTACTCCTTCATCGCCGCCGCTTGTTCTTGCTCCGCCTGCCGATTCCGGTTTCGGCCCGCAGTCGCCTGCTGCTAGCAATGAGTTCGTGCTGGTGCTGATCCGTGCCATGATCGCCGCTGCGAAAGCCGACGGCCACATCGACGATGGCGAACGTGCGCTGATCATGGGCAAGATGAAGGCCGCTGATGTCAGCGGCGAAGCTGCCGCTTTCATTGAGAAGGAATTGGCCTCGCCAACCGATCTCGACGCGCTTGTTGGCGCTGCCCGGACCGAGGAGCAGAAGGTGGAACTCTATACCGCCTCGCGCCTGACGATCGAGCCGGATTCCCGTGCCGAGCGCGGCTATCTCGATCTGCTGGCGGGCCGTCTCGGTCTTGCCGATGCGCTGGTCGATCATATAGAGGCAACTGTGTCTTCCGCGAAGGTGACGCTGTCACAGTGACAAAGGGGCCGGTTGCCTTTCCGGGGCGGCTGGCCTATCCACTCTTCCACCAGAGGAGTGACCATGCGCGATCTTTCCACCTACAAGGTTTCCGCCCCCGGCTATGTGACGCTGAAGGGCCGCTATGTGACGGTTGAGCCGTTCGTCCGCGAACAGCATCTGCAGGCCCTGTGGGACGGTCTTGGCGGCATGGGCATCAATCCGCTGCTTCTCTATTTCGCACAGGACGATTTCGGCGGTATCGAGGATTTCGGTACGTGGCTCGACAACGCCAAGAAGGGCGGCTGGCTGACGCATATCTTCCGTGACAATGCGACGGGCGAAATCGTCGGGATGGCGAATTACATGCGCGCCGATCCCGCGAATGGCGTTGTCGAAATCGGCGGTGTTGCTCATGGCGCCGGGATGAAGCGTTCGCCGCTGTCCACCGAAGCGCATTACCTCATGGCCAAGCATGTGTTCAAGGACCTCGGCTACCGCCGCTACGAATGGAAGTGCGACAACAGCAACGAGCCGAGCAAGACGACCGCGGCCCGCTATGGCTTCACCTTCGAAGGCGTCTTCCGTCAGCACATGATCTCGAAGCGCCGCAACCGCGATACCGCCTGGTTTTCGATGATCGACAGCGAGTGGCCGCTGCTCGACGATGCCTTCAAGGCTTGGCTGTCGCCTGATAATTTCGATGGAAACGGAGACCAGAAGCGCAAGCTGCAGGACATTCGCGCCGATCTGGAAAAGGAACGGCTGGCATGAGCCCCGAAAGCCGTTCGCAGGCCGTCGCCGCCGCCGTCATTCTCCTGGTTGCAGGGCTGGTCATCTATTTCCTGCCGACCCTGGTTTTGTGGATCGGCCAATATTCGCCGCCGCTTGCGTTTGCGGTCGGCGCGATCCTGCTGCTTGGTTTCTTCGCGATCTTCTGGCTGCGCGCCCGCTATCAGCGAAACAAGAGCCGCTGAGCGTCAGCCCTGCAGGGAGGCGCCAAGAAGCAGGGCGCCGAAGCAGATGACGAGTATGGCGCCGAGAATCTCGATCGCATTGCCGATCCAGACAGATGTCACCGAGCCCCGACCCGCGATGCGAACGGCAGCACCCTTGGCTGTCACGGCAAGCGTTGCGAGGATCGCGACGGTGATCGCCGTGCCGAAGGACATGGCGAGCACGGAAAGCACGCCACCGAGATAGAGCCCGTTCAGCAGCGAAAAAGTCATGACCAGCAATGCGCCGGAGCAGGGGCGCAGCCCGACGGCGATGATCGCCGACCAGGCTTCGCGGATGCTGAACGTATCGGAGCCAAGCAATGACGGATCCGGCATATGTGACTGGCCACAGGTTTCACAGGCCATGCCCGAAATGAAATTGTGGCCGGCGCTGCGGGCCTGGGTCTCGCCGAATGCATAGGCGTTCTTTTCCGTCTCGTTATCTTTCCAGTCGAGCATCATGCTGACCGGCCCTTCCGGCGTCGCCACGACTTCGCGTTTCGGCATGCCTGAGATCATCGAGCGCAGCTTGCGGAAGAGAAGCCAGCCGCCGAAGGCAATCACCATGACGAAGCTGGCGATCTCCATGGCGTGCGTTGCCTGCGTCAGCGTGATCCCGCTACCGCGCAACACCAGCCACGCGCCGCCGACGAGGGCAACGGCGACGATGCCCTGGATGAAGGCCGAGATGAAGGAGATCACGACGCCGCGGCGAAGCTCGACTTCGTTGGCGATCATATAGGACGAGATGACCGCCTTGCCGTGACCGGGGCCGGCGGCGTGAAAGACGCCATAGGCAAAGGACAGGCCTATCAGCGATGTCAGCTGCCAGGGATCCTGACGCATCGCCTTCAGGGCGCCGGTCAGCGCCCGGTAGAAGGCCTGCTGTTCATAGTTCACATAGGCAAGAAGAGGTGCAAGCGGGCCGCCGATAGGCTGGAAGCTCGGCTCTGCGGTTCCAATCCCGAGTGGAGACTGCGCGTGCGCGGCGCTGACGGCCACGGCCATCATCAGGGCCGCCGCGGGCATGAGGAACGGGATGGATCGTTTCAGCATGAGATCTCAAGCCTGGTGGCAAAGAGTTTCGACATGTTGGTGCCGGTCGGGTCGTTAAAGAAGGCGTCGGTCAGGGATTGCTTGTTTTCTGAAATGACCTGGTCGGGGTCGGGGCGCAGAACGTCATGCTTGCAGCCCTTGAAGCCATCGCCGACCAGCACGAGTTCGTTGTCGGACGGAAAGTCGATCGAGGTGTAGAGCGTTGGATCGTAGACGCCGAAGGTCAACTTGCTTTTCAGCGGCATTGGCTGCGAAGGCTTGACTGCAAAGAACATCAGCAGCTGGCCCTCCTTGTAATCGACATGGATGATGTCGGGCTTCTCGACCGTGACGTTTTTCCCATCGACGGTCATGTTCATGTAGTAGTCGTAGTCGGCCAGCGAATCCCGCACCGTCTTGCCGACTTCGGCAAGTTCGTTTGGCTCAAGCTTCAGGTCGGTGTTCTTGTCGAAATCCATGACGACGGACGATGAGAAGACCTCGTCGAAGCGCCAGATGTTTCTCAGCTCCTGGATCGTGCCATCCGGTGCCGCCACCACTTCGAGCCGGGCCTCCACGAAGATGTGCGGATGCGCCATGGCTGCGACGGGCGCGAGTGCCAGCAGGCCGGCGATCGGAAGCGTGGATTTTTTCATGCGTCGGCTTATCGCTCTGCCCAAATCGGTTGCAGTTTTCTTGCCTGACAATGGGACGGAATTGGGACCGGTCTCAAGGTGGCAAAGTGAATCAGCCGTGGCTCAGCTATGCTTCTTGAACCAGCCGTGCAGGTAATCCACGAAGATGCGGACCTTGGCCGGCAGATAGCGCCGGTGCGGATAGACGGCGTAAATGCCGCGATCGGTGGGGATATAGTCGTTGAACAGCGTCACCAGACGGCCGTCCTCGATCGGCTTGCGGGCGATGAAATCAGGGATCAGCGCGATGCCGAGGCCTGACAGCGCTGCGCGTAATGTCGCATGCGGGCTGTTCACCTCCATCGGCCCGGAAACGGCGACGGTAAACGTCGTGCTGTCCGGATTGTAGAAGTGGATGCTCGCCTGCGTGCGTGAGTTCCGGTCGACGATGAAGGGCACATTGGCGAGATCCGACGGATGCTCGATATCAGGATAGCGCTCCAGAAATTCCGGCGTCGCGCAGATATGGACGCGGAAATCCGAAATCTTGCGGGCGATCATGCCGGAGTCTTCAAGCTTGGTGACGCGGATCGCCAGGTCGAAGCCCTCCTCGATCAGATCGACGAAGCGGTCGTCAGCGGCGATCTCCAGCTGCAGGTCCGGATTTTCCTTGGCGAAATCGATGAGGCACTGGCCGACATCGGCATCGACGAAGGTGCGCGGAACCGAGATCTTCAGGCGGCCCTTCAGCTGTGCATTATTCTCGCGGACGAGATCGGCGAGATTGTCGATCTCCTTCAGGATGTCTGATGCCGTCCGGTAATAGGTATGACCGGCCTCGGTCATCGAGAACTGGCGGGTGGTGCGGTTCAGTAGCAGAGCGCCGAGCTCGTCTTCCAGTTCCCGGACATATTTGGAAAGCAGCGCCTTGGAGCGGCCAGTGCGGCGCGCAGCGGCGGAAAAGCCCTCGGCTTCGACGACATCGATGAAAGCGCGTATGCGGGTGAGCGTGTCCATATGTCTTTTTATCCAGGTTCTAGGAGGTCAATCTACGAGACCGAGAAGGAATGCAAGCGCGGCATCGAGCTGGCGAAGTTCGGTTTCGGTCATGTGTCCGATGATCTTTCCGACTTTCTCTCGCGGCACGCCGATAATCTTGTCGGTCATGATCTGAGAACGAATTCGCAAACCCGTTCCTTCGGCGGCATCCAGAATCGGCCGAAAATCAGATTCCACGATTGTTGAACTGATCGGACAGACGACGACAGAGGCATGTTCCTGGGAAATGGCGTTGGTTTGTACAACGACCGCGGGCCTAGGCTTTCCATAATCGCCGGATATCGCGATCGTGACGATGTCGCCACGTTTCATTCCGGCCATGTCCAGCCACGGAGGTCGGCAGCTGCCTCAATCCACTCCAGAACTTCCCGCTCATCATCCTTGTTAAGAGCGGCGACCTGCTTTGCAATGCGCCTTCTCACTTCGGGAGAGCGGGCATCGAGCGCAACGATGCGCACTTCGCGAAGGTGGTTGGCCTTCCGCCGCTCTCTCATCGCCTTCATGCGCTCTGCGGCGGCCGACATTGGCACTTCCTCCGATTTTTCCAAGGATAAGTGTAACGCGTGACGCCTCGGCACGCAATTCGGCGCATTTTTCGCGGCTTTGATTTTTTGCGGCAGGGGTCAAAAAAATTCTTGATTATGACGACGAATATTCTTATCTCGTCCTCAGCCCAAAGTCGCACGTGCCCATGGGTGTCCGCCGAACCCTCGAATTGGTGAGGAAATCGGTAAGGTACCTGGAATTAACCCCTCCAGTCGCTATTCCGGCCAACCGGAAAATGCGAGGACGCCTGAAGCAACGACGGTGCGGGCCTTTTTGTTCTCTCCCTGCTTTCCATCAGCGGGGGTTACTGAAGAGGCACACCTTCATTGCCGGAAGTGCGGTAGGGAACCCCCTCCAATCCATGGCAGACAAAGCCGAATCCATGTCGCGTATGCGGCGGCGATTCATCATTTGCGCATCGAGCGCTTGCTATGGTTCCGGGGTCTCCACCGGCTGGTTCCAATGCGAGTTCCCGTATGCCCTTTGTCCTCCGGTTTTTGCCGGAGCTCTGGAATTGAAAAGGGATTGACATGACCACTCAGCGCATCCGCGACTTTCTCGCAACCCGACGTCCCGACGGTCCCTGCCTCGTGGTCGACCTCGACGTCGTGCGCGACAACTTCTCCGCTTTCCGTCACGCCATGCCGGACAGCGCCATCTACTACGCCGTCAAGGCAAACCCGGCTCCGGAAGTCCTGAAGCTGCTCGCCGACATGGGCTCCAACTTCGATTGCGCGTCCGTCGCTGAAATCGAAATGGCGCTGAACGCCGGTGCGACCGCTGCCCGTATTTCCTACGGCAACACGATCAAGAAGGAACGTGACGTTGCCCGCGCGCATGCGCTCGGCGTCAGCCTCTTCGCCGTCGACAGCCACGAGGAAGTCGAGAAGATCTCGCGCGCGGCTCCCGGCGCCCGCGTATTCTGCCGCGTTCTGACGGATGGCGAAGGCGCCGAATGGCCGCTGTCGCGCAAGTTCGGCTGCGTTCCGCAGATGGCCGTCGACGTTCTCGTCTACGCTCACCAGCTCGGTCTCGAATCCTATGGCGTTTCGTTCCACGTCGGCTCGCAGATGACCAAGGTCGATGCCTGGGATTCGGCTCTCGCCGATGCCAAGCGCGTCTTCGTTCAGCTGGCCAAGCAGGGTATCCACCTGCAGATGGTCAACATGGGCGGCGGCTTCCCGACCAAGTACCTGCGTGACGTTCCGACGGCGGAAGCCTATGGACGTGCCATCTACCAGAGCCTTCGTGACCACTTCGGCAACAACCTGCCGAAGACGATCATCGAGCCGGGCCGCGGCATGGTCGGCAATGCCGGCGTCATCAAAACGGAAGTCGTGCTGATCTCGAAGAAGTCGGACAACGACGCTGCCCGCTGGGTGTTCCTCGACATCGGCAAGTTCGGCGGTCTGGCCGAAACGATGGACGAAGCCATTCGCTACCCGATCCGCACCGAGCGCGACGGCGACGAAATGGAGCCTTGCGTGATCGCCGGCCCGACCTGCGATTCCGCTGACGTGCTGTACGAAAAGAATCTCTACCCGCTGCCGCTCACTCTTTCGATCGGCGACGAGATCCTGATCGAAGGCACCGGCGCCTACACGACGACCTACTCGGCGGTCGCGTTCAACGGCTTCGAGCCGCTGAAGGCCTATATTATCTGATCTAGCTCGCCCCGTAGCCAGCCGGGGCGGCAAACTCACAATTCCTTTTCATCGCCGCTAACTACGGTATTGGGTACGGGAGGCCACGATGGCCGCTGTTCTTGATTCTGTCCGCGCATTCTTTGCGCCCTCTGTTTTCACCATCGACGCCGAAAATCCCTCGGATGTCGTAGCCCGCGAGAATTTGCTCGACCGCGCCATGGGTCCGAACCGCCGCAAGAAGTCGTCGGAAAAGATCCGCCGCGGCCGTATTCCGGCCGAAGGTCTGGCTTTGGTCGCCCGCGATGGCGACGGCCATGTCATCGGCACTGTCCGTCTCTGGAATGTCGAAGCCGGCGTCAACAGCGAAGGCACGCCGATCAATGCGCTGCTGCTCGGCCCGCTCGCCGTCGATGCCGCCTATGAAGGCAAGGGCATTGGTGCGGCGCTGATGCGCGCTGCAATTCTCGAAGCCAAGAACCGTCAGCACGGCGCGATCCTGCTGGTCGGCGATGCGGCCTATTACGAGCGCTTCGGCTTCTTTGCCGAGGGCGCCCGCCATCTCGTCATGCCCGGCCCGTTCGAACGTTCGCGCTTTCTGGCGCTTGAACTCGTCGAAGGCTGGCTTGACGGCGCAGCCGGCATGATCGTTCCCACGGGGCGCATGCTGACGAGCGCGCCGGTCCGGAAGGCGGCCTGACCGGTAACAAGCCTCTCTCCCGAAAGGAGAGGGGCTTCTTTTGTTTCAGCCCTTGATCTTGCCCTTGTCGATCAGCCAACCGACTGACTCCTGGACGGCTTCAAGCGAGCTGTAGCGCGGCCGGAAATCCAGAGTATGCCGGGCCTTTGCCATCGAGCAGTTCGGGCTGCGGGCGATATGTTCCCATGTCGCCTTGGCATCCTCGGGCGTCTCATCTGCCTTCCACGCATCATACGGTTTGTAGGCCAGGTTCGGCTCATGGCCGAACCAGCGATACATCGCTTCGGCATAGCCGCGCAGTGTCAGCGCCTGTTCGGAAACGGCATGGAAAGCCTCGCCGGTCGAAGCGCGCCAATTGCCGATCGCCGCCATGAAGAGTGCCGCGATGTCATCGGCGTGAACATGGTGCACCGTTTCCAGGCCGAAATTGGCGAGCGTCAGCTGCTCGCCGCGGGCGATGGTCTGGAAGGCTGCGAGGTTGAAATGCCCGGCCGGATTAAGTGGCGCCCAGCCGCGGCCGACGATATGGCCGGGATGGATGAGCGTCACCGGTAGACCGCGGAGCTTCGCGGCTTCCAACAGATAGTCTTCGATCGCCTTCTTCTGGATGCCGTATTCGCCGAAGGGAGCTTTCGGCGCGTCTTCGCGTGTCGGCACGGCAAGCGAATGGCCATGCGTCCAGATCGTGCCGGTGTGCAGCAGGTGGCCGATATGGCCATTCAGCGCTTCGCCGAGTTCGCGGGCGCTATCAAGGGTGAAGCAAATCTTGTCGATGACGATATCCGCCTTCAGCGCACGGATTGCCCGGCCGAAGCTGCCGTCGCGCTCAAGAGCGGCGCGGTCCATCTGCCTGGTCTCTACACTCTTCCAGGCCGCGTGCGGCAGATAGGGCTCTGAAGTGCCGCGGCTGACGGCGATGACCTCGTGGCCCGCCTCGACAAGCCGCGGCACCAGATAGGTACCGACGTGACCTGTTGCTCCGATAACGACGACTCGTGCCATGACCTTCTCCTCCATCCATCCGGCCGGGACTATGTCGCGCCGGACATGCCAGGGGCAAGGGGCTTCATAACGTTTCACGTCCACGTGAGACGGCCCGGCTCGGTGGTGATTTTCTATCCTGATGGCCCTAGGTGAGGGGCATGCTCAAAATTCTCGCCGCCGTGCTCATTGTCATCGCCATTCCACTTGCCGCTTTAGCGGAGGACAAGCCGCTCGCGGGACTGCTCGATAATCTCGGTAACAGACAGGAACTGGCACCGCTGAAGACGGTCATGATTGCCAGGAATGGTGAGATCGTTGCCGAGCAGGGGTATCGTGGCCACACGACCTCTGAGTCCGCGAATATCAAATCGGCTTCGAAGTCGATCATCTCGGCTCTGGTGGGTATCGCCATTTCGAAGGGCCTGCTGGAAGGACCCGATCAGAAGATCGCGCCGATCCTCAAGACTGATCTCCCTGATAATCCCGATCCGCGACTCAATGACATCACCATCGGCAATCTCCTCTCGATGCAGGCGGGGCTCGGGCGGATGTCGGGGCCGAACTATGGGCGCTGGGTCTCCAGCCGCAACTGGGTTCGCTTCGCGCTGGCCCAGCCTTTCGATGACGAGCCGGGCGGCCAGATGCTCTATTCAACGGCATCGACGCACCTGCTCTCGGCAATCCTCACGAAAGTCGGCGGCAAGTCCACTTTGGCATTGGCGCGCGAATGGCTGGAGCCCGTTCAAGGTTTCCGCATCGGCGCATGGGAGCGGGATCCGCAGGGCATCTATCTCGGCGGCAATCAGATGGCGATGAGTGCCCTATCGCTGCTGGCCTTCGGCGACCTGTACCGCAATGGCGGCAAGACGGCTGATGGTGTGCAGGTCGTGCCCGCAGACTGGATCGTCCAGTCTTGGCAGCATCGAACCAATTCGCGCTTCTCGGGAGACGGTTACGGCTATGGCTGGTTCGAGCGGCAGATCGGCGGCGAAACCGTGCATTTCGCCTGGGGCTATGGCGGCCAGATGCTTTACATTGTTCCGTCGTTAAACCTGACGGTCGCCATGACTTCGGCGGAAAGCGGCCCTTCAGCGCGTAACGGCTATCGTGACGCGCTACATGACCTGCTGGCGGACATCATCGAGGCGGCAAAGACGTCGTGAAGGCGGCTGACGCCGCCGTCAACTCACGCCGAGATGTCGACCACGCCGCAATCGCCGGCTTCGGATGCAAAGGCCAGCAGCTTGCCGTTCTTGCTCCAGCTCATGGCGGTGATCGCACCCTTGCCGGGGCGGCGGATCAGGGCTTCCTTGTTGTCGGCGAGGCGAACGGCCAGGATCATGCCGTCGATGAAGCCGATCGCCAGGATATCCTCGGCCGGGTGAAACTTGACTGCAGTCGCCATGATGTTGGCGCGCGTGCCGAGTTCCAGCGGCGACTTGCCCATCGGGCCGTCCTTACCCTGGAAGGGCCAGACGATGGCAGCGGGGGCGCCAGATGAGGCGAGCCACTTGCCCTTGGCGGACCAAGACAGCGACTTCACCTTGGCCGGATAGCCGGTCATGCGCATGTGGCGTGCCTCGGTGCCCGGCTTGATATCCAGCTTCCAGCCGTGCAGGGCGTTTTCCTGCATGGAGGTGACAAGGAAGTTGCCATCGGGCGAGAAGGTGACGCCTGTGTGGGCACCCTTCCATTCGAGATCAACAGGCTTGGCTACTGTCGAAACCCAGTGCATCGACACGCCGTTGTATCGGGCAGCGGCAATGCGCAGACCTTTCGGCGCGAAGGCCAGGCCTTCGACGGTGCGCTCTTCGGTGAATTCCTTGGTCTCGCCATTGGCGAGGCGCACGAATGCACTCTTGCCATAGGAATAGGCGATTGCGCCCTGGGGGCCTGCGGCAAGCTGCGAAATCCACTTGCGCGGCGCGCTGGCAATTTCGGTCACGGAGGCATCGGCGCCGATGCGTAGTACCTTGCCGTCTTCGCCGCCCGAAATCAGGCTTTCGCTATAGGGATCGCGGATGCAGGTGAGCATGCCCTGGTGGGCTTCGGAAACCTTCTCGGCGCCATCCAGCCGGTGGAACGTCCCGTTGGCATTGGCGAAGAAGGGGGTGTCACCTAAAAATTCGACGGCCAGGATATGGCCGTCGAGATCAAGCGGAGCAACTGTTGGCATCAGGCCGCAGCCTCGCATGCCTTGAAGGAGGCTTCGAGCTTTTCGCGGTCGAGTTCGCGACCGATGAAGACGAGACGGGTCTCGTGCTTCTCGCCATCCTTCCACGGACGCTGGTGGTCGCCTTCGACGATCATGTGCACGCCCTGAACGACATAGCGCTCGGCATCGTCCTTGAAGGCGATGATGCCCTTCAAGCGCAGGATATTCGGGCCCTGCGTCTGGGTGATTTTCTGGATCCACGGGAAGAAGCGCTCTGCAATCATCTCGCCGCCGCGCAGCGACACCGACTGGACCGTCACGTCATGGATCGGCGATACGGCGCCATGGTGATGATGGTCGCGTCCGTGATCGTGGTGGTGATGATCGTGGTCATGGTCATGACCATGCGTGTGGTGGTGGTGATCGTGATCGCAGTCCGGGCCGCAGACGTGGTCGTCATGGCCGTGCTCGAGGAAATGCGGGTCGTTTTCCAGCGCACGCTCGAGATTGAAGGCGCCCTGATCGAGCACGCGGGCAAGATCGACGCCGGAGCGGTTGGTCTTGTAGACGCGGGCCGACGGGTTGATGGCGCGAACGATATCCTCGATCTGCGCCAGTTCCTCGGCGGTCACGAGGTCTGTCTTGTTGATGAGGACCACGTCGGCGAAAGCAATCTGGTCTTCGGCTTCGCGGCTGTCCTTCAGGCGCAGCGGCAGATGCTTGGCATCGACGAGGGCGACCACGGCATCGAGTTCGGTCTTGGCGCGGACGTCGTCATCCATGAAGAAGGTCTGGGCGACGGGAACCGGATCGGCGAGGCCGGTGGTTTCGACGATGATGCCGTCGAAGCGGCCGGGACGGCGCATCAGGCCCTCGACGACGCGGATCAGGTCACCGCGCACCGTGCAACAGACACAGCCGTTGTTCATCTCGTAGATCTCTTCGTCGGACTCGACGATCAGGTCATTGTCGATGCCGATCTCGCCGAATTCATTGACGATGACAGCATATTTCTTGCCATGATTTTCGGACAGGATGCGGTTCAGCAGCGTCGTCTTGCCGGCACCGAGATAACCGGTGAGCACGGTAACGGGAATGGGCTTCTGCTGGGTGGAGATTGCGTCGGTCATGAGAACCTCGAAGAAATGGGCGTGCGGCCGCAGGGGCTAAAAACGGTCGGTTTCATATAAGGAGTTGGGAGCGGCAGTTCAAAGGGTTTTATAATGTTATAAGATCACATTCTGCCGCTGCTGCGCCTCAGCCGAGTTCGGATGCGTCGAAGGCATCGATATCCTGCAGCAGATCGATCAGGCCTTCGACGGAATGGGCGATCAGCGCCTCGCCTTTTTCTGCCGTCGCGGCCGAAGCATTGCCCGCCACGCCTGCTGCGCTGAGATCGGACATCTTCCAGCCGAAAGCGTGCGGGCCATAGGCGCGCAGATGCTTGAAGCGCTCTGCGAATTCGCTTTGGCGCGACGGGAAATCGGCGGCTTTCTGCATTTTCACCTTGCCTGGGTGCAGAGCCAGCATCACCGATGTCTCGATATCGCCGCCATGGATGTCGATTGCCTTCGCCTCCGGCGCAATCACGCCATCGGGCACGCCGAAGCGTGTCCAGCTGGTTGCCACCGCCAACATGTTGAAGTGGACACGGGCCTCGGTCGAAACGATTGCCGTCAGCGGCGAGTTGCCGCCATGGGCGTTGAGCAGAACCAGCTTGCGGATGCCGAGATCATGCAGCATCCCCGATATGCCCAGCCAGCGATGGATCGCCTCGCCATAGGTCAGTGTCTTGGTGCCCTCGACATCCATATGCTCGATCGAATAGCCGATCAGCTCGGCGGGAAGGAAGGTCACCGGCAGGCCCGCCGGCAGCGCCGCTTTCACGCGTTCGACAATGCCTTCGGCGATCAGGGTATCGGTGTCGAAAGGCAGATGCGGCCCGTGCTGCTCATGGGCGCCGAGCGGCAGCACGGCAATCCAGCCCTTTCTTTCGTCAGGCGTGAGCGACGGATCGTTTTCCGCGAAGTTTAGAGAGGGGACTGTCATGCGGTTTCAATGCCCCTTGTTTATGACGTGAAGCTGCGCAATGTCATAATGCAGAAGATCAAAGGGATGGCGATGGGCAAGAAGCACAAAGACGGTAAGAAAAACAAGTCCAAGAAGAAGGACCAGACCGAATATACGCTTGCCGATCTCTCGCCCGCCCTGACACAGGCGGCGCGCTCGATGCGCACCGTGCTGTCCCGCAATCTGCTGGAGAGCGGTCTCTATGCCGGGCAGGACGGCGTCATTCTTTCGCTTTCGGAAACGGATGGCATGACCGCCGGCGGGCTCGCCCAGCGCCTCGGCGTCAAGGCGCCGACGATGACGCGGACGATCGGACGCATGGAGGCGCAGGGTTTCGTCGAGCGCAAGCCGGATGCTGAGGACGCGCGTCTGACCAAGGTTTATCTGACGGAGCTCGGCCGCGGCAGCGTCCAGTCGATCGAGACCGCCGCATCGCGTTGCGATGGGATGGCGACACAGGCCTTTTCCGACAAGGAGATCCGCAATCTCGTACGGCTGCTGAAGGCGATCGACAGTAATCTGCAGGCCGAAGCCGCGCATTTCGAAGAGCCGGACGAAAACTGAGATCCATTGAAATTTAGGTTTGCCTCCCTGCGTTTAATCTTTTAATTAAATATTTTAAGGAGCGCGCCTACCCGTTCGCACAAGCGCTCCATATCTAGCGCGTTGCCTGGGGAGGATGCGTGGCTCAGAAGATCAAGCTTTCGACGATTGCCGAGACACTCGGTATTTCAACGGCAACCGTCTCTCTCGCCTTACGCGATAGCCCGCTTGTTGCGGGCAGCACCCGGGACAAGATCAAGGAACAGGCGCGAGCGCTCGGCTATATCTACAACCGCCGCGCCGCCAGCCTTCGCACCTCGCGATCGGGCATCATCGGTGTTGTCGTCCACGACATCATGAACCCGTTCTACGGGGAAATCCTGAAGGCGATCGAAAGCGAGCTCGACCGCAGCCGCCACACCTTCATTCTCTCCAATCACTATGACTCGGTAGAGAAGCAGCGCACCTTCATCGAGACGCTGCTGCAGCTTGGCGGCGATGGCGTCATCATGTCGCCGGCGATCGGCACGCCGCCCGAAGACCTGCAACTGACCGAGGACAACGGCATGCCGGCGATCCTCGTCGCCCGTTCGATGGACGTGATGGATCTGCCGACCTATCGCGGCGACGACAGCTACGGCATCTCGCTTGCCACCAACCATCTGATCGGCCTTGGCCATCGTTCGATCGCGATGATCGGCGGCACGGACCAGACCTCGACTGGCCGCGACCGCTACCAGGGCTATGTCAACGCGCTGCGCAAGGCTGGCATCGAGGTCGATCCAAACCTGCGCATTCCAGGTCCGCGTTCGAAGCAGGGCGGTTTCGAGGCTGCCGTTCACTTCCTGTCGCTGCCGCAGAAGCCGACGGCTGCCGTCTGCTGGAACGACCTCGTCGCCATCGGCCTGATGAACGGCATCGCCCGCGCCGGACTCGTCCCCGGCGGCGATATCTCGGTGACCGGCTATGACGACCTCGAGGAAGCATCGATCGCAACGCCGGCGCTGACCACCGTCTGGAACGGCCAGGCCGAAGTCGGCCGGCTTGCGGCGCGCGCGCTGCTTGACCGTCTTGCCGGCAGCCACGAACCCGATGGCATCCATCTCATCAAGCCTGAGATGCGGATCCGCCAGTCGACCAGCCCCTACAGACCCCGCACGTAATCAAGAGGAAAAGCCATGTCCCGCATCGCCATTCTCGTTCCCGGGAAGATACACGAACGCGTTCCAGCCAGGCTGCGGGAGCATTTCGAGCTGATCACCGCTGAACGCGATGCGCATGGTGCGCTCGCGATCGATGCGGAGACGGCGGCGCGCACTCGCGGCGTGGCGGTATCGGGTTTGATCAAGGCTGAAGATATCGACCAGCTGCCTGCGGTCGAGGTGATCTCCAGCTTTGGCGTCGGCTATGATGGCGTCGATGTGAAGCACGCGGCCTCGAAGAACATCGTCGTGACCAACACGCCCGACGTGCTGAACGACGAAGTTGCCGATACGGCGCTGGCGCTGCTTCTCAAC
Source organism: Rhizobium sp. 05N430 (assembly GCF_056396985.1). Classification (NCBI taxonomy): domain Bacteria; kingdom Pseudomonadati; phylum Pseudomonadota; class Alphaproteobacteria; order Hyphomicrobiales; family Rhizobiaceae; genus Rhizobium; species Rhizobium sp. 05N430. Next base: position 125,713 of record NZ_JBFTMO010000009.1, read on the forward strand.
ACCGCCCGCGAATTCCCGCGCGCCGAAAACTGGTTGCGCGACGGCAACTGGAAGCCCGGCGTGAACTATCCGCTGTCGCGCTTCTCGCTAAAGGGCCGGCATGTCGGCATGTTCGGCCTCGGCCGCATCGGCCAGGAGATTGCCGCGCGGCTGGAGCCGTTGAAGGTCAAGATCAGCTATCACACGCGTACGCGCAATCCTGACGTCGCCTATGACTATTACCCGTCGCTGAACGAGCTGGCGTCTGCCGTCGATACGCTGATCGCCATCGTTCCGAAGACGCCTTCGACGCACAAGATCATTGATGCCGACATCCTTTCAGCGCTTGGGGCGGACGGGATCTTCATCAATGTCGGCCGCGGCTGGAGTGTGGATGAGGACGCGCTGATTTCGGCGCTGAAGAGCGGCACGATCGGCGCAGCCGGTCTCGACGTCTTCTATGACGAGCCGAATGTGCCGGCAGGACTGATCGCGCTGCCGAACACCGTGCTGCTGCCGCATTTGGCCTCCGGCTCTGTGCCGACGCGCAACGCGATGGCCGATCTGGTTGCCGACAACCTGATCAACTGGTTCCAGAAGGGTGCGCCGCTGACGCCGGTGCCGGAAACGCCCGTTAAATCTTAGGCGATGGCCTTCGATGCGGTCCGCGCGGCGACATAGTCGCGCACCGCATCACCGAAGGCCGCGAAGATCTGGTTCGAGGGCTTGTCGGTTTCGGCCCAATACTCCGGATGCCACTGAACGCCGACGGCGAAGGCCTTGGCATCGATGACGGAGACGGCTTCGACCGTGCCGTCTTCGGCCAATGCCTCGACCTGCAGCCGCGGCGCCGTCTTGGCGATCGCCTGGCGGTGCAATGAATTCACCTGAACCTCGCCGGAACCGATGATCCCCGCGATGCAGGAACCCTCCTTGACGAAGACGCTCTGCCGGATCGCATACATGCCGTCGCGGTCGACGCCGTCGGGCTTGCGGTGATCCCAGATGCGCGGCTGTTCCTGGATTTCTCTGGCGAGAGAGCCGCCGAGCGCGACGTTCAGTTCCTGGATACCGCGGCAGATGGCCAGCAGCGGGATGCCGCGGTCGATGGCGCGGCGGATCAGCGGCAGGCTGGTGGCATCGCGCGCCGGGTCGAACGGACCGTCGCTGTCTTTCGCCTCGGCGCCATAGAGCGAGGGGTGGACGTTGCTCGCCGAGCCGGAAACCAGCACGCCATCGACACGGTCGAGCACGGCGTCGATATCATAGCCCTTCTCGAAGGCCGGAACGATCAGCGACATCACGCCGGCTGCGTTCAGTGCGGCGCGGACATATTGATGCTGGGCGGCGTGCCAGACGGCGCCATCGAGAGTTCGGATGTCGGCGGGAACGGCAACGATCGGCTTGGTCATGGTCTGTCCGGAAAATCTCTTGGTTATGCCTATTTGAGAGCCGAGAACGGCTTCAAAGTCAACTTCTCGGCGCAATGGCTGGCCAAATTGGGGCAGTGGCCGATATCGGCCGCGAAGAATAGGCTAAACTGCTGATTTTGATGGAAAGGCCGGTCACGCCGCATTGCTGCCGTGATGCCAAAGTCTCATAGACTAAAGCTTGAAACGCGAACGGCTGCATGCTTAGCTCGGCGCCATTGCGACGGGTAGGGAAGAGTTTAGCCGCGCATTGCCATCTATACGGGAGGTTTTTGATGGATCGTCGTTCATTTATCAAGAAGGCGGGTGCTACGGGGGCAGGCGCCGTCGCAGCTGGCGCATTGGCAGCACCGGCGATCGCGCAGGAAAATCCGAAAATCTCCTGGCGCATGACGTCTTCGTTTCCGAAGAGCCTCGATACGATCTTCGGCGGCGCCGATGACGTCGCCAAGCATGTTGCCGCTGCAACGGACGGCAATTTCCAGATCCAGACCTTTGCCGCGGCCGAAATCGTCCCGGCGCTCGAAGCGGCCGATGCCGTCAGCTCCGGAACGGTCGAAGCGGCGCACACCTGCTCCTACTATTTCGTCGGCAAGGATCCGACCTACGCCATCGGCACGGCGATCCCCTTCGGTCTCAACGGCCGCCTGACCAATGCCTGGTATTATGAAGGCAACGGCAACACGCTGATGAACGAGTTCTACGCGACGCAGGGCATCTATGCGCTGCCCGCCGGCAATACCGGTGCCCAGATGGGCGGCTGGTTCCGCAAGGAAATCAACACGCTCGACGATCTCAAGGGTATCAAGATGCGTATCGCCGGCATTGCCGGTCAGGTGATGTCGAAGGTTGGCGTCATCCCGCAGCAGATCGGCGGCGGCGACATCTATCCGGCGCTGGAAAAGGGCACGATCGATGCGGCCGAATTCGTCGGCCCCTATGACGACCTGAAGCTCGGCCTGCACAAGGTTGCCAAGTACTACTACTACCCGGGTTGGTGGGAAGGTGGCCCGACGGTCCATGCCTTCTTCAACCTCGAAAAGTGGAACAGCCTGCCGAAGCACTATCAGGCAGCACTGACCGATGCCTGCGCTTACGCCAACACCAACATGATGGCGAAGTACGACATGAAGAACCCGGGCTCGCTGAAACAGCTCGTCGCCGAAGGCGCGACGCTGCGTCCGTTCAGCCAGGAAATCATGGAAGCCTGCTTCCAGGCGTCAATGGATCTCTACAAGGACCTGTCGTCGAAGAACCAGTATTTCAAGAAGATCTATGAGGATCAGGCCGCGTTCAAGCGCGACGCCTATCTCTGGATGCAGCTCTCGGAATACACCTTCGACACGTTCATGATGATCCAGCAGCGCGCCGGCAAGCTCTGAGCTTTCAGCCGAGACAAGGAATAAGAAAAGCCCCGGATTTCTCCGGGGCTTTTTGCTTACTTGATGACCGGCGGTTGGCTGAGGTCGGGCTGCGCCGGTGCTGCCGGGGCAGGGACTGCTGGCGGTTGGCCGGGGGTGCCCAATGGCGGCAGGGTGAGGCCCGGAATTTGCGGCGATGCGCCACCGGGAGCGCCCATCGGCGGCAGGCCGAGCTGGCCGCCGAAGCCGGGCACTTCGATCTTGATGGTGTTCGGGTCGACCTGCGGACCCTTGTCCAGCCAGTAGGTGACCGACTGTGGCCAGAAGATAATGATCGCCACCAGGATCAGCTGCATGCCGACCCAAGGGATCGCGCCTATGTAGATGTCTTTGGTCTTCACGTCTCTGCTGGCGATCGAGCGCAGATAGAAGAGCGCGAAGCCGAACGGCGGGTGCATGAAGCTCGTCTGCATGTTGACGCAGATCAAGACGCCGAACCAGATCAGATCGATGCCGAGGCTGTGGGCCACCGGCGCCAGCATCGGGATGACGATGAAGGCGATCTCGAAGAAATCGAGGAAGAAGGCGAGGATGAAGATGAAGATGTTGACGAAGATCAGGAAGCCGACAGGACCGCCCGGGATGCCTGACAACATGTGCTCGATCCAGCGCGAACCGTCCATGCCCTGGAAGACGAGGCTGAAGCATGTCGAACCGATCAGGATCATCACCACCATCGAGGTGATATGCATGGTCGATGTCATGGCTTCGCGGATCAGCGGCCAGGTGAGACGGCGGTGCAGGGCGGCAAGCGCGATGGCGCCGACAACGCCGAGAGCACCTGCTTCGGTCGGGGTCGCAAGGCCCATGAAGATGGTGCCGAGCACCAGGAAGATCAGCACGATCGACGGGATCATGCCCCAAAGAACGGTGGCCAGCAGCTTCCAGTCGAAGTCGCCGCGGACTTCCTTCGGCAGCGGCGGCATCGATTTCGGATTGATGATCGACAGGATCAGAATGTAGCCGACGAAGATCGCTACCTGCAGGATCGAGGGGCCGATGGCGCCGAGATACATGTCGCCGACGGAGCGGCCGAGCTGGTCGGCGAGGACGACGAGGACCAGTGAGGGCGGAATGACCTGGGTGATCGTGCCCGAGGCGGCGATGACGCCGGTCGCAAGCCGCGGGCTGTAGCCGTAGCGCAGCATGATCGGCAGCGAGATGACGCCCATGGTGATGACGGAAGCCGCCACCGTCCCGGTGATGGCGCCAAGCACGGCGCCGACCAGAATGACGGCATAGGCAAGACCGCCCGGGATGGCGCCGAACAGCTTGCCGGTGCCTTCGAGAAGGTCTTCCGCCAGCCCGCATCGTTCGAGCACGGCGCCCATCAGCGTGAAGAACGGGATGGCAAGCAGCAGGTCATTGGAGACGATGCCGAAAAAGCGTAGCGGCAGCGCCTGCAGAAACACTTCGCTGAAATGGCCTGTGATGATGCCGATGATGCCGAAGAACAGGCCGACAGCGGCCAGCGAGAAGGCGACCGGAAAGCCATAAAGCATGAAAATGATCATGCCGACGAACATGGCGGGCGGAATGATACCGTAATCGAACACGTGCTTTCTCCCCCGGATGTCTTACTGCAGCGGCTTTTCGTATTTCGTGTCGATCTGGATGTTGCCGGCGAGTGCCGCGATCCTCTTGATCAGCTCCGAAATGCCCTGAAGGCTGAGAAGCGTGAAGCCGGCAAACAGCATGAACTTCACCGGCCAGCGGATCAGGCCGCCCGCATTGGCGGAGACTTCGCCCTGTTGGAAGGAATGCATGAAATAGGGCCAGCAGAGAATGGAAAGGAAGATGCAGGCCGGGATCAGGAAGACGATGAGGCCGATGATATCGATCCAGAGCCGCGCGCGATCCGAGACAGAGCCGTAGATCAGATCGACGCGCACATGCTCATTGTTCCGCAGCGTGTGGGCGGCGCCGAGCACGACGACATAGGCGAAGAGATACCATTGGATCTCCAGCCAGCCATTCGAGCTGTAATTGAATGTGTAGCGGACGATGGCATTGCCTGCGCTGATCAGGCAGCAGAAGAGCACCATGTAGTCTGCAATCTTGCCGATGACTTGGCTGAATCGATCGATCAGCCGGCTGACACTCAACAGAGCCGCCATCTCTTCTCCCCGTATTGCCTTTGCGGCAAGTTCTCCTCGTTGGAATTTGTGTAAACGAGGGTTCCCTAAAATGAAAGATGAAATGGCCCGTCTAGGAGTTTAGTCGTAGGCGCCATGGTTGTGGCCACTGAGGGCTCGCCGGTATGCGGCCGATGCCGACCCTAATATAAGTCAAGAATAATGCATCTCCCGGATGTGTATTCGCACTCCGTTTTTGAAATACTCCCCGGAGTTTTAGAAAAACCAGCCAAATACATAGGGTTCATGCAATCAAATTTTAAAGGGTTCTGAGTATCGTGCCCGCGCACAGGGAAAATATGGATGAAGCCACATAACCCGAACCGGGTCCCGAAGGATGTGTACCTGTCGTTCGTGAGTTCCCTCTTCGGGAACCGCATGACGCTTGTGGCCGGTGTCGTGGTTCATGCTGTCGCTTTCGCCGCAGTGGCGGCAAAAGCCGATACCCCGCTCTATTATCTGCTGGCGCTCGCATTTCTCATCATTTTCGCCGGACGCATGTTCAGCTTCCGCCAGTTCGACAAGCTGGACAAGCAATCGCTGAGCCGTGCCGATATCGAGCGCTGGGAGACGATCTACGTCGCCGGAGCGACCTCGACCGCCGCCATTCTCGGCATCGGCAGCGGTTATGCCATCTTCATCCTCAAGGAGCCCTTCGCCGAACTCGCCTGTATCGCTGTGACGATGGCGTCGATGGTATCGGTGGTTGGGCGCAACTATGGTTCGCAGCGGGCGATCGACCTGCAAACGCTTGCCTGTTGCCTGCCGATGATCGTCTGCAGCCTGATGGCGCTGGATTTCTATCGCGCTATCCTGTCGGCCTTTCTCATTCCTTTCGGCCTGACGACGCGGGCGATGGCAAACGGTGTGCGCGAGTTTCTCTACGAAAATGTCATCGCCCACCGGCAGATCTCGCTGATTGCCGACCGGTTCGATACGGCGCTCAATAACATGCCGCATGGCCTTGTGATGGTCGATCCCGGCAACCGGATCCAGGTGATCAACCGCAAGGCCTGTGAGCTCCTGAAGATCGGCGACCCTGACAGACTGAAGGATCGGGATCTCGGTGCGGTGCTGCGCTATGGCGCCCGCTACAGTTTCATGGATTCCTCGCAGCCCGATCTCATTCTGCGCCAGCTGTCGCAGGTGGCGGAAGGCAGCATGTCGCGAGTGCTGATCCACTTGCCCGAGGACCTGTCGCTGGAGTTCTCTGCCAAGCGCCGGGTCGATGGCGGCGCGGTGCTGATCTTCGAGGATGTGTCGAGCAGAGTGAAGGCGGAGCAGAAGATCCTGCACATGGTCCGCTTCGATGCGTTGAGTGGCCTGCCGAACCGCGAATATTTCGGCCAACTCGTCCAGGATTATCTTGGCCGCCATCCGCGCCGCAAAGGCCCGCTCGGCTTCATGGTCATCGATATCGACGAGTTCAAGCATGTCAACGACATGCGCGGCCACATCACTGGCGACAAGCTGCTCTGTGCCATCGCCGAACGGGTGAAGGAGAAGGCCGGGAGCGCGATCGTCGGGCGCCTGATGGGCGACCAGTTCGTGATCTTCTTCCCGCATGCCAAGAGCCGGGACGCGCTCGAAGGCGAAATGCGGGGCGTGCATGCCGCGATCCAGGGGCACTACGAGGCCGACGAGGTGACTTTCCTCATCTCGCTCAGCGCCGGCTATGCGGTGCTGGAAGGTAACGCGTTCGCAATGGATGAGTGGAGCATCAAGGCCGATCTGGCACTGTTCGAGAGCAAGTCGCGTGGACGCGGCGGTATCGCCGGCTTCGAGCACGAGATGGATGGCCGCTATGTCGAGCAGCAGAAGCTGAAGGCTGATCTTCGCGATGCCGTCGCGGCGGGCGCGTTGAACGCCGTCTACCAGCCGATGTACAAGACCGACGGAACGCGGATCGAATGCGCCGAGGCGCTGGCGCGCTGGGTGCATCCCGAACGGGGTTCGATCCCGCCCGATGTCTTCATCCGGCTTGCCGAGGAGATGGGCATCATCTCCGATATCACCCGCTTCATCCTGCTGCGCGCCTGCGCCGACTGCATGACCTGGCCGGAGCATATCGCCGTCTCCGTCAACCTTTCGGCGCGTGACCTGCGTGACAACGATATTCTCTCGCTGGTCTCCGAGGCGCTGTCGCGAACCGGTCTGCCACCCGCGCGCCTGCATCTGGAAGTGACCGAAAGCTGCCTGATCGACGAGCCGGCGGCGGTGCGCGCCATCCTTGCGGAACTGCGCTCGCGCGGCATCACCATCGCCATCGACGATTTCGGCACCGGATTCTCCAGCCTCAGCTATCTCGACACGCTGCCGCTCGATATCGTCAAGATCGACCGTTCCTTCGTGCGCAACATCGTGCAGGATACCCGCAGGCTGAAGCTGCTGCGTGGCACGGTCAATCTGGCGCGCGAGCTTGGTTTGAAGATCGTTGTCGAGGGTGTCGAGACGGCAGATCAGCTTGCCATCCTCAACAAGCAGCGCAGCGCCGATCTGATCCAGGGCTACGTCTTCTCGCAGCCTGTTCCATCGCAGAACATCGGCATTCTTTCCGCGAATCTGCGCCCCGCGTCCCGCCGCAAGACCGGCGCCGCCTGATTTCCCCTCAGAATTCAGGGGTATAGCGACCATAACCGCGGCGGCCGTTAACCTTAACGATTCAAATGTGATTAACATTGTCTGCAATCATTGCGCGAGAACGGGCGGTATGCTTAATGATCCGTTAACAAGCGGTGAGCACGATGGCAGACGGTTTTTCGACGACCAGCGATTTCAGCAGGAAGCTGATGGAAATACTCGACCATGTCGAATACCGGCGCATTGAAAGCACCGAGGACATGGAAGATGTGGAGCGCCTGCGCTTCCGGGCCTATAAGGCGCGCGAAGTGCTGCCGGTCGCGGCCACCACGCTGATCGATGACGTCGATTTCGACCGTCAGGCCTATGTCTTCGGGCTGTACTATTATGAAGAACTGGTCAGCACGATCCGCATTCATCACGTGACGCCCGATCATCGCGTGTCGCAGTCGGGCGGCATCTTTCCCGGCGAAATGGATGCCTTTCTTGATGCCGGAATGACGCTGATCGATCCGGCCCGGTTCGCGGCCGATCCCGAAGCGGCCGCGGAGCTTCCCTGGCTGCCTTATCTGACGCTGCGCCCGAACATCGTTGCGGCTGCGCATTTCCGCGCCGACCGCGTATTGCAGCATGTACGCCCGGCCCATGCTGCCTTCTACAAGCGGGTTTTCTACGCCGATACCGTCGTCGCGTCGCGGATGGCCGATATCTACGGCTTCGACCTGACGCTGATGGCAACCAATGTGCTCGAAGTCGGACGCAAGCTGCTGACGCGCTATCCGTTCTTCATGTCGAGCGCCAGCGAGCAGCGAATGATGTTCGGCCGGGTCGCGGATCAGGGGCCGCCGGCGCTGACCATCATCCCAACGGCGCGCTTCGTGCCCGAGGGCGAGCTTGGCACTGATCTGCCGCTCTGAGGCTATGGCGCAAGAAAGCCGTTTCCGCGTACTGCATGCGGCATTGTCATGCATTGCGCTTTCCCGAAGCTTTGTGTAAGCCCTGAACAGGGATTGATCCGCTGCAAGCGCTGCTGATCATGGCATTCAGGCGGTCTGCCGCACTGTGCGGACCGGGCATTTGAGGGAGACGATATTCATGGCCGAACATCACACCGGACCCGTCGAAGTTGGCGCGCCGATGGACTACAAGGAACATGAGGCCACTTACAATACGTTCATCGCTGCCGCAAAGTACGGCACGATGTTCCTCGTCGCCCTGCTGCTCGGTATGACGGCTGGTTTCTTCACCGGTGGCGGCCTGCTCGGCGGCATCCTGGTTTTCCTTATCATTCTCGTCGCCGGTCTGGTCCTGCTGCGTTGATCGCGGCAGGGAGGGGCGATTTTCCAAAGATTTTCTGACGCTTGGCCATAAGCGGGGAGACCCGCGGCGGTCTGGCTGACCCGGAGGAGGGGGCAGTTGGGCACTATCGTATTCGTCGCGCGTGAAGCGGCGGACTTGGAGACGCGCGTATCGGCGTCACCCGAGACCGTCAAGAAGATGAAGGGCCTCGGCTTCGACGTGATCGTCGAGACGGGGGCGGGTGGCCTGTCGCGTATCCCGGACGGGGAATTCGAGGCTGCCGGTGCCAGGATCGGCACGGCTGCCGATGCCGCTTCGGCCGACGTTGTCCTGAAGGTGCGCCGCCCGGCTGCTGCCGAGATTGCCGGATACAAGAGCGGTGCTGTCGTCATCGCCATCATGGATCCCTACGGCAATGACGAAGCGATTGCCGGGATGGCAAGTGCCGGTCTCTCCGCCTTCGCCATGGAACTGATGCCGCGCATCACCCGCGCCCAGTCGATGGACGTGCTCTCCTCTCAGGCCAATCTCGCCGGTTACCAGGCGGTCATCGAGGCGGCTGCGGTCTATGACCGGGCGATGCCGATGATGATGACGGCTGCCGGCACGGTGCCGGCCGCCAAGGTCTTCGTCATGGGCGCCGGTGTTGCCGGTCTGCAGGCGATTGCCACGGCACGCCGTCTCGGCGCTGCGGTTTCGGCCACCGACGTTCGCCCGGCTGCAAAGGAACAGGTCGCCTCGCTCGGCGCCAAGTTCATCGCCGTCGAGGACGACGAGTTCAAGGCCGCCGAAACGGCTGGCGGTTACGCCAAGGAAATGTCGAAAGAATACCAGGCGAAGCAGGCAGCGCTGGTTGCCGAACATATCGCCAAGCAGGACATCGTCATCACCACGGCGCTGATCCCGGGCCGTCCGGCACCGCGCCTCGTGACGCGCGAGATGCTGAAGGCGATGAAGCCCGGCGCCATCGCCGTCGATCTCGCGGTCGAGCGCGGCGGCAATATCGAGGGTGCGGTGGCCGATCAGGTGGCCGAGGTCGAAGGCGTCAAGGTCATCGGCTATGCCAACATGGCGGGCCGTGTCGCGGCCAGCGCCTCGGCGCTCTATGCCAAGAACCTCCTGACGTTCCTGGAGACCATGGTCAACAAGGAGACGAAGACGGTGGTCATCAATCTCGACGACGAGCTGATCAAGGCGACGATGCTGACTTATGCCGGCGATGTCGTGCATCCGGCATTCGGCGGCGCCAAGAAGGGGGATAACTGATGGCCAGTGAAGCAATGGACAAGGCCCTCGAGCAGCTCGACCAGGCCGTCACCGCGGTGGCAACGGCTGCGGCGCATGCGCCTGAAGTCGCCAGTGCTGCGACAGGCGGGGCGATCGATCCCTTCGTCTTCCAGCTGGCGATCTTCGTGCTGGCGATATTCGTCGGCTACTATGTGGTCTGGTCGGTAACACCGGCGCTGCACACGCCGCTGATGGCGGTGACCAACGCCATCTCCTCGGTCATTGTCGTCGGCGCTCTGCTTGCAGTCGGCATCTCGGCCAGCGGTCTGGCAACCGGCTTCGGCTTTGTCGCGCTGGTTCTCGTCTCGGTCAATATCTTCGGCGGCTTCCTCGTCACGCAGCGCATGCTGGCGATGTACCGCAAGAAGGACAAGTGAGGCCGGACGCATGACCAATATTGCAGCTTTCCTCTACCTCGTCTCCGGCGTGCTGTTCATCCTGGCGCTCCGCGGTCTTTCCCATCCGGCCACCAGCCGCAAGGGCAATCTCTATGGCATGATCGGCATGGGGATCGCTATCCTCACGACGCTGGTGCTGGCAACGCCGTCCTTCATCGGCTTCGTCCTGATCGTGCTCGGCCTGGCGATCGGCGGCGGTGCCGGCGCCTATATCGCCCGCGTCATTCCGATGACCTCGATGCCGCAGCTGGTTGCCGGCTTCCACTCGCTGGTCGGCCTCGCCGCCGTGCTCGTTGCAGCATCGGCGCTCTATACGCCGCTCTCCTTCGGCATCGGCGATATCGGCTCGATCCATGCCGAAGCGCGTGTCGAGATGGCGATCGGTGCGGCCATCGGCGCGCTGACCTTCACCGGCTCGATCATCGCCTTCCTGAAGCTCGACGGGCGGATGTCCGGCAAGCCGATCATGCTGCCGTTCCGCCACCTTATCAACGCCGCGCTGCTGGTGCTGATTGTCTTCTTCATCATCGGCCTTGCCGTCACCGAAAGCCATTTCGATTTCTGGGCGATCATCGTGCTGGCACTGGCGCTCGGCGTGCTGCTGATCGTGCCGATCGGCGGCGCCGACATGCCCGTCGTCGTCTCGATGCTCAATTCCTATTCGGGCTGGGCGGCTGCCGGCATCGGCTTCACGCTCGGCAATCTGGCGCTGATCATCACAGGCGCGCTGGTCGGCTCGTCGGGTGCGATCCTCTCCTACATCATGTGCAAGGGCATGAACCGCTCCTTTATCTCGGTCATTCTCGGCGGCTTCGGCGGCGAGACCTCAGGCGGTGCGGCCGACAATTCCGACAAGACGGTCAAGCTCGGCTCAGCCGAGGATGCCGCCTATCTGATGGCCAATGCCTCGAAGGTGATCATCGTGCCGGGCTACGGCATGGCGGTGGCACAGGCGCAGCATGCGCTGCGCGAGCTTGCCGATAATCTCAAGAAGGCCGGTGTCGAGGTGAAGTACGCAATCCATCCGGTGGCGGGCCGCATGCCCGGCCATATGAACGTGCTGCTGGCCGAAGCCAATGTTCCCTATGACGAGGTCTTCGAGCTCGAGGACATCAATTCGGAATTCGCCCAGGCCGACGTTGCCTATGTCATCGGCGCCAACGACGTCACCAATCCGGCGGCACGCGACGACAAGACCTCGCCGATCTACGGCATGCCGATCCTCGACGTCGACAAGGCCAAGACCTGCATCTTCGTCAAGCGGTCGCTCGGCTCCGGCTATGCCGGTATCGACAACACGCTGTTCTACAAGGACGGCACCATGATGCTGCTCGGCGATGCCAAGAAGGTCACCGAAGAGATCAACAAGTCCATCGGGCATTGATTGGTTTGAACGCTACTGTGCGGAAAGAGCCCGGTTTCGCCGGGCTCTTTGCTTTTGTGGCCGTGGCACAGAAAAGGCCTGCCGCGGCAGGCCTTTTCCTCGCCGCTGAACCCTTGATCAGGTCGCAGCGGGCGCCAGCGTCATTTTCTCCACACCGACAGCGAGGTTCAGGCCTTCCTGGGCCTGGACATTGAGCGGCTGCAGCATGAAGGATTGGTTGGTGCCGCCGGCAATCACCTTGGCGCCGGCCCCAGCGCCGAAGCTGGCATCGGCACCGACGCCGTAATATTCGCCGGCGAGCGCGAATTGCGGGAAGTCTGTGCCTGTCTTGGCCAGCACCTGCCAGATCATCACGCTCTTGCCGGTCTGGCCTATATCGATGCCGTATTTCTCGATCTTGCCTGCGTAGACGGCCTTCGCCCCGCCGCCTGCCGGCGTGTAGGTGCAGATCAGGTTCTTCTCGGACTTGATGATGAGACCCTGACCGCCGTCCGAGCCGCAGACGAGGCGCCCGAGGCTGACATAATCGGCAGCTGCCGCCGGTGTGGCGCAGGCTGCAGCGGTCAGCGCGGCGGCTGCGATCATCGTTTGCTTGAACATGGTCCTTCTCCTTTGAATGACCTGTTCGAAACGGGTGGTGCTTTTGATTGTTCCCGTCGGCTCTAATCGCGGGCTAGTGTGCTGCGCGTTGCCGTCAGTACCCAGAGCAGGCCTTCCGCCAGGTAATCGACCTGAACGGTGCCGCGGAAAGCAGCTGCCGCATGCATCTTGATGACCGTCGTACCGAATCCGGAGCGCTCCGGCACTTTCACCGCAGGTCCACTCAATTCCCGCCAGATGAACCGGAGCATCGGTTCCGTCTGGTTTTCCACTTCGACTTCCTCCCAGGAGAAGGTCACGCGTCCCTCGGGGATCGACAATGCGCCGTATTTCACCGAGTTGGTCGCCAGTTCATGCAGCGTCAGTCCGAGATTCTGGACGGCCTCGGGCTTGAGCATGAAGTCCTTGCCAATAATCTCGATCTGCTCGACTGCCTGGGGGAAGGCGTCGAGATGGATATCCACAACCCGCCGCAGCGAGGCGCCCGCCCATTGTTCGCTGGTCAGGAGCTCGATCGACCGCACAAGGCCATCAAGCCGCTCGGCAACCGCTGCCTGAAAACCCTCGACGCTGTCGGCTTGCTTCGCAAGCTGGCGCATCATCGCCTGGGCGAGCGTCAACAGGTTCTTGGTGCGATGAACCAGTTCGTTCATGACGAAATGCAGCCGGTCCTCGGTCTGGCTGCGATCGAAGGAGGCGTTGGACAGCGCGACGGCCACCTGGTTGGCCTCGACGACGCTGGTATCGATCGGCGCGACGATGTGGCCCTCGCCCATCCGGTTTGCCATCTCGGCGATATCGCGGATTGTCGTGCGCACCTGGCGGGCCACGGCATAGGCGGCGAAAACGGCGACGGCGAGGAGGGCAATGCCGCCAATGATCAGGAAGCGCCAAGTCGTCAGGATCGAAGCTTGTGCCGTCGAAATCGGCCCCCAGATTACCGTCTTCCACGACCAGCCGGGGATCTGCGCGTAGCCGAGCAACTGGTCGGGCAGGATCTTGCGGTCCTCGAAGACGCCGCGGGACGCGATGAGCGAAGGCAGGATACGCGGGTCGAAGGCGGTGCCGGGTTCAATGGCGAAGGGCCCGCCCGAGGCGACGACGTGCCCGGACTGGTCGATGACGGCTGCCGACCATCCGGCCGCAAGGCCTTCCGGCTGTAGCATCTTCGCCAGGTCCTTGGCGTTCTGGGTGATGATCAGCGCCGCTGCGTTGCCGGTCTGGACCGGCATGGTGACGTTATAGACCCACTCGCCGCTGGTGCTGCCCTGGAAAACGTTGGAGGCCTCGATCCGGCCGCTATCCATGGCGTATTTGAGCGCCGTGAGATTGCTCATCTTGCCGAGCTGCGTGCCAAAATCGCGGCGGGTATTCAGCAGCTGCTGGCCGTCCTTGTCAGTGGCGATGACATAAAGCGTATCGCCGCGCAGCGCCGTTTCGGTGCGCTGGTGGAAGGATGCGTAGTCATTGTGCTCAAGCTCCGGCGAGGTGGCGAGCAGGCGGAGCGTGGTGGCCATATCCTGCAATTGCCGGTCGACGGAGCGGGAGAGGGCGAGTGCATCCTGCGCCGTCTCGCGGCGCAGCGTGTCGCGCTGGTTGTCCTCCAGCTGCAGCAGCAGAAGCGTCACGAAGGCAAAGATCGGCACGGCGATGGCGACGGCCATCGCAACCAGGTAGGTGCCGATCGTGGCCTTTGGAAACATGCGGGAACGCAGGCTCATCGGCAGGCTCTTCCACCTAGCCGGCACACACGGAATCCGGAACTTTTTCCAACAGATAGGAAAGCAGAAAACTGCATTGCCGCCATCGCCCTGAACGCGTTCTGATTCCCGATAGCCTGCTATCGATGCAGGGTCATGTTAGGGGGTGGGGGATGGGGTTGCAACCTCCTAAATGAAGGTGACGGCTTTGTGTTGTGAGCCGCAAAGCTTGCTCAGGCAAAGCGCGCCAGACGGAAAGGTTCCAGCTCGCTTTCGGTCTCGCCGGAGAGGATCTCACCCGCAGCCAGCAGCCCGGCGAGAGGTGCCAAGGTCACGGCCGAATGCATGATGGCCACATAGAGCCCCGGGCAACCGCCGTTGCCGATGATTGGAAAACCGTCCTTCGGCGTCGGGCGGTAGCCGACAGTGAAGAATTCCATTGTCAGGTCTTCGCTGCCGGCGAGATTGGCTTTCACCTTGGCGAACAATGCGGCGGCGGTCGACTTGTGGTCTGCGCCGGGATCGCTGCCACCGAAGTCGCTGCCTGCGATGATGCGGCCGTCGGCGGTCTGGCGCATGTGAAGTTCGGGTGCGATAACCAAGCCGTTCAGGCGCTTTTCGAACGGCCGTGAATGAACGATCAATCCTGCCGGCGCATCGATCGGCAGCGTGATCCCCGCCGAAGCCGCAATCGGGACAGCGCCTGCTCCGGCGGCCAGAACCACGTGGTCGGCCTCAACGATGCCTGTCGACGTGACGACGCCGGCAATGCCTTCACCACGCCGCAGAAGACCGCGCACGGCGGCGGTGACGAATTTTGCGCCGCGCGCCCCGGCATCAGCCAGCATCAGGCGGGCGGCCGCGACCGGCTCGACGGCGCCTTCTTCGGCAATATGGAGCGCGGTCTCGGGCAGCTGTGTCAGGAAGGGTTCGCGCGCGGCGATCCCGGCTTTGCCGATTCGTTCGATGCCATAGCCCCACTGCGCATGCTGGGTCTCATAGGCGAGCAGCTCGTCTTCAGGCAGATCCCAGCAGATGCCGCCACACCAGGAGAGCGGCAGGCCGGGTAGTTCGGTGGCCAGACGCTTCCACTCTGTCATAGAGCGGCGGCGGAAGCGGAAATAGAATTCGGGATTGCCCCAGCTGGCATTGATCCAGGCGAAAGAATTGGGAGTCGCAACACCGCCGGTATCTTCGGCGATCACGGTGACGTCGGCGCCGTCGCGGGTCAGATGCCAGGCGATGGACGCGCCGATAATGCCGGCACCGGCGACGATCACATGCTGTTTCGCCGCCATGGTGCCGTCTCCAATACTTCAGGATCAGCCGTTGCTGCTGGGAGCGCCGAGCCGGGCCATGCCGTCTCGCGCCGGCTGGTATTTCGGGTCGAGGCCGACAGCATGGCGATAGCTGCGCATCGCCTTGTCCTTGTCGCCGCGGCGTTCGTAGACCAAGGCCTGGTTGGCCCAGGATTCGGCCACGTTGCCGTTGAGTTCGATCGCGTGATTGAAATCGGCAAACGCGTTGTCGTCGTCGTTCAGCGCGATATAGGAGATGCCGCGGCCGTTATATGGCTCGGGCGAATTCGGCGAAAGCGAGATCGCCTTCGAGAAGTCGTCGATCGCCTTGTCCTGCTGATTGCGCTTCTGGAAGATCAGGCCGCGGTTGTGATAGGCGCGCCCGTCGGTGGTGCCGAGCTGGATCGCCTTGGAGAAGTCGTTGAAAGCCGGATCGTCCTGGCCTGCCTGGCGGTAGACATTGCCGCGGCCGATATAGGCGACGTCGTAATTCGGGTTGATCTGCAGGGCGGCATTGTAGTCGCCGATCGCCTGCTGCTGCTGGCCCATGTTGCGATAGACAAGCGCGCGGTTGGCATAGGCCTGGAAGAAGCGCGGGTTGATCTGCAGGGCCGTGTTGAAGTCGTTCAGCGCAGCCTTGAACTGGCCGGCGCGGCCATAGGCCGAACCACGGACGTTGTAGCCTTCCGGATCGCGCGGATTGGCGTTGATGACCGAAGTCAACGAGGCGATGTTCCCTTCCGAGCCCTGGGCCTTGTCGATGCGGATAACGGCATCGGAGGTGTTTTCGGTCTGGCAGCCGGCAAGGCCGACCGCGGCAAGAACCGCCAACATCGGCAGAAGCGGCACCTTGGGCGCGCGCAAGGACCGGGACGAAGAGAACAAGAAATCAGCCATTCGTGCGCTTTCCCCATGCGTCATGTCCGAGGGCGAACGGACATGCGATCTTCAGCGGCAAATTAAAAAGGCGGCGGCGACACCAATCGCCCCCGCCAACATGCATCTGAAAACGTCGAAATAACGACGGGCACGCCTTAGCGTGCAACCAGACCTTCGCGCTGTGCCCGCTTGCGAGCCAGCTTGCGAACGCGGCGAACAGCTTCTGCCTTTTCGCGAGCGCGCTTCTGCGACGGCTTTTCGTAGTAATCGCGCATCTTCATTTCGCGGAAAATACCTTCGCGCTGCATCTTCTTCTTGAGAGCGCGGAGAGCCTGGTCAACATTGTTATCGCGGACGAGTACCTGCACGAGAATCACGTTCCTTTGGTTTTGGTTGCGCCATGAGGCGACGCAGCGCCAGAGGCAAAAACATAACGTTCGCGCGGCGAGAGCCTTGCGATTGGTGATGCGGGATATCAGATCGCTTTCTGGAAGTCCAGCCGGGATGTGGACTGGTGTGGAAAAAATGGCGGATAGAGCCGCCAGCCGCACCACCTACCCATCCATAAGGGCGAGTGGCCATTGATGCGAAAGCGTCGTAAATTCGCTGCCGCCGCGTGGCTCCATCTCAAGAGCGCTGCATGTTCATGACGCGTACGCAGCAAATCGGCGTTCTCATCGGTCTGTTGATCGTTGCGGCGCTGACGGCCCTTCGGGCGGGCGACCCTTCGCTGCTGCGGCAGGCGCGGGATGTCACTTTCGATGAGTATCAGCGGATCGCGCCGCGGCCATTCGAGCCGGTGCCTGTGCACGTGATCGATATCGACGAGGCGTCGCTCAAGGAGTTCGGGCAATGGCCCTGGCCGCGCGACCGGCTCGCGCATCTGGTCGAGCGTCTTTCCGAAATGGGTGCCGCCGCGATCGCTTTCGACATGCTGTTTGCCGAGCCGGACCGGCTTTCACCGCGGGCGATCGCCGCGGACGCCGAAGGCATCGACCCGGCCGTTATCGCGAAATTGCCCGACAACGACCAGATCTTCGCCGCTTCGATCGCTTCCAGGCCCGTCGTGCTCGGCTTCGGTCTTTCCAACGAAGGTGACTACCGTCCGCCGGTAACGGCTGGTTTTGCCTTTACCGGTGAAGATCCGGCGGCGGCACTTCCGCATCTTGCGGCGGCAACGCCGCTTCGGCCGGGGCTGGAGAAGAATGCCGCCGGGATCGGGCACATCAGCCTCAATCCCGGCAATCCTTCGCCGGTGGTAAGGGCCGTCCCGCTGTTCCTCAGTGATGGTAGCCAGTTCTATCCCAATCTCGCCATGGAAGCGTTGCGGGTGGCTCAGGGCGCATCGACCTATGTGCTGGCCGGCGCTCCAGGGGTTGCCGGGGTGATGACCTCGGCGAAGATCGGTGATTTCGTCGTACCGGTGACGGCCGCAGGCGAACTCTGGCTTTACGTCACGCCCGACCGGGCGGAACGCTATATCTCTGCGCGGCTGATCCTCGATGGCACCGGTCCGCCGCCCGCCGTCGCCGAGGCGATCAACGGCAGCATTCTCTTCATCGGCACATCTGCTGCCGGCCTGCAGGATATCCGCACCACGGCACTCGGCGAAAATGTGCCCGGCGTGTCGCTGCATGCGCAGACGGTGGAGCAGATCCTCTCGGGTCACTTCCTGTCGCGGCCGGATTGGGCTGACGGGTTGGAGATCCTGGCGATCGCCGTACTCGGGACGCTGCTGGTATTCATAACCACCTTGGTCAGCCCGGCCGTCGCGCTCGCCTGCGGGCTGGCGATCACCGCGCTGGCGCTGGTCGCGTCCTGGTTCTGCTTCTCGGCGCTCGGTCTGCTGCTTGATCCGCTGGCGCCGATTCTCGGCGGCTCGATCACGCATTTCGCGGCGACATCGTTCCGTATTCTCGTCATCGACCGGGAGAGGCGGGAGGTGCGCCGCGCCTTCGGTCATTATCTCTCGCCGTCGCTGCTTTATAGAATAGAGCACACGCGTGATGCGCTGCGCCTCGGTGGCGACGACCGGGAGTTGACCGTGATGTTCGTGGATGTCCGCGACTTCACCGAGATCAGCGAGCGGCTTCCACCAACCGCTGTCGTCCACTTTCTGAATACGCTGCTCGATGCCTTGAGCCACCACGTGATCGCAAACGAAGGCACGCTCGACAAGTTCATTGGCGATTCGATCATGGCCTTCTGGAATGCGCCCGTCGATGTGGCCGATCACGAGGCGAAGGCGGTGCGTGCAGCGCTGGCGATGCGCGAGACGCTCGCCCGGCTGAACGCCGACGATGCCTTCGGTTTCGGCCCGGATCAGAAAGTCGGGATAGGCATCGGCATCCACACCGGTGTCGCCTGCGTCGGCAACATGGGGGCGGAAACGCGTTTCAACTATTCGGCAGTCGGCGATGCGGTCAATGTCGCGGCGCGTATCGAATCCTCCTGCAAGGAGGTCGGTTTCGACATTCTGATTTCGGAGGAAACCGCCAAGCGCCAGCGCGAGATGGCGCTGCTGGAGGCTGGCGCGGTGGGGCTTAAGGGGAAAAGCACGCGGACCGAACTCTTCGCCGTCGTCGGCGGCCCGACGCTTGCCGGGTCGGCCGAATTCACCGAATTGCGTCTGCTGCATGCGGAACTGCTCTCGGCGTTGCGGAGCCGCTCGCCAGCGCTCCGGCGGATTGCTGGTGCCATCAGGCTGAAAGCCAGAGCCGTGTCGCCGCACCTGCCGGATTTTTATCGCAAGCTCGCCCGCCGTGCGGATCATTTCCGTGATGCGCCACCGGCTTCGCATAAACGGCAGATCATCCAATCCTAACGGCCGCGGCTCCAGTTGCCGCGATCCCTTCCGTCCCGGTTGCCGCCCCTGTCACCGCGATCGCCATCATGGTCGCGGGTACCGTGTCCGCGGCCATGGCCGTGATCATCGCCGCCGTGATCGTGACCACCCGGGCTATCCGGTCGATCCGGCCTATCAGGTCTGTCTGGCCGATCTGGCCGATCTGGTCTGTCGGGCCTGTCCGGCCGGTGCGGTTTGTCAGGCTTGTCCGGTTTGTGGGGCCTATCCGGCTTGTCCGGCTTATGGGGCTTGTGAGGCTTATCCGGTTTTGACGGTTTCTCCGGTGGAACCGGCGGAGGCGGTGGCGGCGGCGCCAGGCGGGGAGCGGGGGCCACCGGGTCGCGCCGGTCCTGCAATGCGGCGCTCATGCCGCAGCTGGTGCCCAGCATGCCCGAGAGACGCTGACTGCCGGACAGAAACGGAAGGGCGCGATTGGTGCCGAGCGTCTGCAGCACGCTGCGATCGACATGCTTGACGTCGGTCATGCCGCCGCTGCGATCGGCGATCACGCGGTCGCAGCGCCGCGTCAGCTGCCGGCAGCCGCCAGCTCCGCAGAATTGCGCTGCGCCGTTCAGAAGCACGACGGCCGTCGTGCCATCCGGACCGACGAAGAAATCGAAGGCGGTGCCCCTGACGCCGATCGTTCCGGCAGGGGTGAGGATCTGGTAGGCCGAGGACTTGGAGCTGCCGCTGATCCAGCGGAACGTGCCCTTTGCAGCCTTGATACTAAGACGCTTCACGGAATCGCTGTCATCGAATACATAGCGGTCGATGACGACGGATGAGCCCCAGCCGACAGCAAGCTTGGTTCCATCGCGGAAGACGAACTGCCCCAGGCCCGATTGCGAGGTGCGGATGCGATCGTCGCGATAGACGGCGGAGTTGACTTCGAGTGGCCCCTGTTCGCCGGTCACTGCGGTCTTTATCTCCACAGCTTCGCCCACGGCTTCTGCCGCCGCGGCCGTTACCGGGATCAATGACGCCAAACCGAGTACCGCAATTGCAGCACATCGCGAAAACCACATGAAATATCCCTCACATATATGGATATTAGCATGTGCTTCGCCGCGCGGTCTGCCTGCCCTCTTGGGCTAACCCCAGGCAGCGACTGCATTTACGCGCAACCGGACGGTCTCAGGCGCGCGGTACGATCTCGCGCATGTCAAACAAAAGCCGCTCCGCGTCGCAAAAGAAACGTTGTGCCGCTTTTGGATTTGCGATTTGTATGGCCACGAAGAAGAATGCCTGTCCCTAAGGAGATGATGGCGGATGCGGAAATACTCGGTCTTTGCCGTTGCGAGAGAAGCCCTCCGAGCCCACAAGGGCTGGGAAAAGCAGTGGACTTCTCCGGAGCCGCGGTCGGAATACGACGTCATCATCATCGGCGGCGGCGGTCATGGTCTGGGTGCCGCCTACTATCTCGCCAAGGAGCACGGCATCACCAATGTTGCGGTGCTCGAGAAGGGCTGGCTCGGCGGCGGCAATACCGGCCGCAACACGACCATCATCCGCTCGAACTATCTCTATGAAGAGAGCATGCACATCTACGAGCATTCGATGAAGCTCTGGGAGAACCTCTCCCAGGACCTCAACTACAATGTGATGTATTCGCCGCGCGGCGTGATGATGCTCTCTCACAATGTTCACGACCAGCAGTCCTTCAAGCGGCACATCCATGCGAACCGTCTTTATGGCATCGACAATGAATGGCTGACGCCGGAGCAGGCCAAGGCCTATTGCCCGCCGCTCGACATTTCCGCGAGCGCCCGCTACCCGATCAACGGTGCCGCCCTGCAGCGCCGCGGCGGTACGGCCCGTCACGATGCGGTTGCCTGGGGCTATGCGCGCGCCGCCTCGGACCGCGGCGTCCACATCATCCAGAATTGCGAAGTCACCGGCATCCGCCGCGGCCCCGATGGCCGTGTCACCGGTGTCGAGACGAACCGTGGCTACATCGGCGCGAAGAAAATCGGCGTTTCTGCCGCCGGTCACTCCACCGTCGTGATGAACATGGCCGACGTGCGCGTGCCGCTGCAATCGAGCCCGCTTCAGGCCTTGGTGTCCGAGCCGCTGAAGCCGATCTTCCCCTGCGTCGTCATGTCGAACACCGTGCATGCCTATATTTCGCAGTCGGACAAGGGCGAGCTGGTCATCGGCGCCGGTACGGACCAATACAATTCGTACTCGCAGACCGGTGGCCTGCAGATCATCACCCATACGTTGGACGCCATCTGCGAACTCTTCCCGATGTTCCGCCGCGTCAAGATGATGCGCCAGTGGGGCGGTATCGTCGACAACACGCCGGATCGTTCGGCGATCCAGTCGAAGACGCCGGTACCGGGCCTCTACGTCAACTGCGGCTGGGGTACGGGCGGCTTCAAGGCAACGCCGGGTTCGGCGAACCTGTTTGCGCATCTCATCGCCCGCGACGAGGCGCACAAGTTCAATGCCGGGCTGACGCTTGACCGCTTCCGGACCGGCCGCCTCATCGACGAGGCAGCGGCTGCCGCCGTGGCGCACTGATGATTGCGGAAGTCCTCCTTTCGGCGGGACTTGTCATGGGGGCGGTGCCCACTGGCAATGTCGTGCCGGAAACCGGGGATTTCCGGCTTCAGAAGATAGAACGGGCAGGGGGCGAGAAGGACTGGCCCTTTGTGGCGGATAGCGGAATGCTGGCCTGCGCCTTCGTTTTCCACCAGCCGGCAGTCTATTTCCTGCCGTCGGAGGGCGGTTCGAAAGACAGGGCCTACGTGATCGATACGGACTTATACGGAATGGCTTTCGCGAATATCGGCATAACGGATGTGTTGAAGCCCTATGAGAATTTCGAGCAGCTGCTCAAACGGATCGGCCCCTATGTCGCGCTTGGCAGGCGGCTTTGCAATCAACCTCCCGGAACCATCGTTTCCGGATCGGAACTCTAAGACAGGTATCACATGCTACTGATCTACTGCCCTTACTGTCAGGAAGAGCGCTCCGAGCTCGAATTCCGCGGCGCCGGCGATGCGCATATCGCCCGCCCAACCGACATCGCGTCGATCTCCGACGAGGCGTTCGAAGAGTATTTCTTCCTGCGCAACAATCCGAAGGGACTGATCTTCGAGCGCTGGCGGCACATGAACGGCTGTGGCCGCTTCTTCAATGCGGCGCGCGACACGATCAGCGACAAATTCATCAAGACGTACAAGGCAGGCGAGCCGAAGCCTGAGATCGGCGCTGCCGCCGTTCCGCACGCCCCCGTCGAAACCTATGAAGCCGTGGTTGTCGAAGACAACCGAGAGGGAGACGCGAAATGAGCGGCGCGAACCGTATTGCAGGCAAGGGGCGTCTGACGCCTGCCAGGACCGCCCGCTTCACCTTCGACGGCAAAAGCTACACGGCGCTTGAGGGCGACACCGTCGCTTCGGCGCTGATTGCCAATGGCGTGCATCTGGTCGGCCGTTCCTTCAAGTACCACCGTCCGCGCGGCATCCTATCTGCCGGTGCGGAAGAGCCGAATGCGCTGATCGACGTTGCGCGCGACAGCGCCCGCAAGCAGCCGAACGTGCGCGCCACGGTTCAGGAAGTCTTCGACGGCATGATCGTCAAGTCGCAGAACCGCTTCCCGTCGCTCGCCTTCGATATCGGCGGCGTCAACAACCTGATGTCGCCGTTCTTCGCGGCCGGTTTCTACTACAAGACCTTCATGTGGCCGAAGGCTGCCTGGAAGCATGTCTACGAGCCGATGATCCGCCGGGCTGCCGGTCTGGGTGTCGCGCCGGCCGAAGCCGATCCCGATCACTATGCCAGCCGCTACGCGCATTGCGACGTGCTGGTCGCCGGTGCCGGCGTTGCCGGTCTTTCGGCGGCTCTTGCTGCGGCCGAAGCCGGCGCAAGCGTCATCCTCTGCGACGAGCAGGCGGATGTCGGCGGCGCGCTGCGTTATGACAGCGGCGTCAGGATCGATGGCGTCGATGGCTATGCCTGGGCGCAGCAGACGGCTGCCAAGCTCCGGGCGATGGACAATGTCCAGGTGCTGACCCGCACGACGGCCTTCGGCTACTACAACCACAATTTCGTGGCGCTCGCCGAGCGCGTTACCGATCACGTTTCCAACCCCGGCCGCGAATTGCCGCGCGAGCGACTCTGGCAGGTGCGTGCGAAGCGGGTTATCCTCGCCAATGGTGCGATCGAGCGCCACATGGTGTTCCCGAACAACGACCGCCCGGGCATCATGCTGGCATCTGCCGCGCGCATGTATCTCAACCAGTACGGCGTGGCCGTCGGTGCGAAGGTCGGCGTCTATACCGCGCATGACTCGGCCTATGAGGCTGCCTTCGATCTGAAGCGCGCCGGTGTTGCGATCGCGGCGATCGTTGATTGCCGCCCGCAGCCGGGTGCCGCGGTTCTGGTCGAAGCCCGTTCGCTCGGCATCGAGGTGCTGGCAGGCCATGCGGTGCTTGATACCGCCGGCAAGCTGCGCGTCTCCTCGATGACCGTTGCCCGCAATGGCGGCAGCTCGCCGCGCAAGATCGCCATCGACGCGCTGCTGGTGTCCGCCGGCTGGACGCCGTCGGTGCATCTGTTCTCGCAGTCTCGCGGCAAGGTGAAATTCGACGTGGAAACCGAGCGATTCCTGCCGGGCACCTATGCGCAGGAATGCCTTTCGGTCGGCGCCTGCAACGGCACCGACGATCTGCAGCAGACGATCGAAGAATCGCTCGCTGCCGGTGAACTGATGGCACAGGCATCTGGCAGGCAGGGCAGCGGCAAGATCAGCATCGCTGCCGAGCAGGCCTTCCAGTGGACCGGCGGAATGATCGGCGCCGCTGAAGGTGCCGGCCCCGATACCAGTGCCAAGGCCTTCATTGATTTCCAGCACGACGTTTGCGCCAAGGACATCCGCCTTGCCGTTCGCGAAGGCATGCATTCGATCGAGCATATCAAGCGCTTCACGACGAATGGCATGGCATCCGACCAGGGCAAGCTGTCCAACATGCACGGCCTGGCGATCGCCGCCGAAATGCTGGGCAAGGATATCCCGCAGGTCGGTCTCACGACCTTCCGCGCGCCCTATACGCCTGTCACTTATGGTACGCTGATCGCGCATTCGCGTGGCGAACTGTTTGACCCTACGCGCAAGACGCCGCTTCACCAGTGGGAAGAGGCGCAGGGTGCGGTGTTCGAGGATGTCGGGAACTGGAAACGCGCCTGGTTCTATCCGCGTGCGGGCGAAACCATGCATCAGGCCGTTTCGCGCGAGTGCAGGACGGCACGTGAAGTCGCGGGCGTATTCGATGCTTCGACCCTCGGCAAGATCGAGGTTGTCGGCCCGGATGCCGCCCAGTTCATGAATCTGATGTATACCAACGCCTGGGATACGCTGAAGCCCGGCAAGTGCCGCTATGGCATCATGACCCGCGAAGACGGCTTCGTTTACGACGACGGCGTCGTCGGCCGCCTGAGCGAGGATCGCTTCCATGTGACGACGACGACGGGCGGTGCGCCGCGCGTTCTCAACCATATGGAAGACTACCTGCAGACGGAATTCCCGCATCTGAACGTCTGGCTGACGTCGGTGACGGAACAGTGGGCGGTCATTGCGGTTCAGGGCCCGAAGGCACGCGAGATCATCGCGCCGCTCGTCGAGGGCGTCGATATCTCCAACGAAGCCTTCCCGCATATGAGCGTTGCCGAGTGCAAGGTCATGGGTGTTCCGGCACGTCTGTTCCGCGTTTCGTTCACCGGTGAGGCCGGTTTCGAAATCAACGTTCCTGCCGATTACGGTCAGGCCGTGCTCGAAGCCGTCTGGGCCAATGCAGAGCCGCTCGGCGCCTGCGCCTACGGTACGGAAACCATGCATGTGCTGCGCGCCGAAAAGGGCTACATCATCGTCGGCCAGGATACCGACGGCACTGTTACCCCTGATGACGCCGGTCTTTCCTGGGCGGTTTCCAAGAAGAAGACCGATTTCGTCGGCATCCGCGGCCTGAAGCGCATCGACCTGACGAAGGAAGGCCGCAAGCAGCTGGTCGGTCTCGTGACCAAGGATCCGAACGTTGTTCTCGAGGAAGGTGCGCAGGTCGTTGCCAACCCGAACGAACCGAAACCGATGACCATGCTCGGGCATGTCACCTCGTCCTACTGGTCGGAAAATTGCGGCCGCTCGATCGCCTTCGCGCTCGTTGCCGGCGGCAGGGCGCGGATGGGCGAGACGCTCTACATACCGATGCCCGACAAGACCATTGCCGTCGAGGTGACGGATATGGTGTTCTTTGACAAGGAAGGAGGCCGGATCAATGGCTGAGACCGCAATTCGTAGATCCGTTCTCTCCGGCCGTCATGGCGGCTCCTCGGCCGTCCGGCTGACCTCGGCGGCACCCGCAACGCGGGTGGCGCTGCGCGCGCCGCAGGCTTCGTTGCAGGCGCTGTCGGCAGCGCTTGGCGTGACCGTCCCGAACGTGCCGAAGACATCCGGCCGGTCCGGTGGACGCTCGGTGCTTTGGATCGGCCCGGACGAATGGCTGGTCATCGACGAAACTGGCGCCGACCTGATGGCTGCGCTGTCCGGCGTCTCTGAGATGCACTCGGCAACCGACGTCTCGCACCGCAATGTCGGTATCATCGTCTCGGGTCCGGGTGCGGAACTGGCTCTGGCCTCCGGCTGCCCTCAGGACCCGTCGCTCGCAACATTCCCTGTCGGAGCCTGCTCGCGCACGATCTTCGGCAAGGCCGAAATCATCCTCTTCCGCACGGAAGACGATACGTTCCGTGTCGAATGCTGGCGCTCCTTCGCAACCTTCGTTTTCGGTCTGCTTGCCGACGGGGCGGAAGACGCGGGGCACTGATATCGGACGGACTGCCGGAGTGATCCGGCGGCCCGGATTCAAACCTCAGGTCGGTCCTTCGGATCGAATTGCGCTATCGTAATCCATGTTGCGGTCAGTGCCGGCTTTTTCTCGTTCTCGATTTCGACCGACACGTCATAGGTGGTCATCATCATCGCCGCGCCGCGCAGGCGCGCGTCGGCGAGGGTGAAATGGCCGCGTATGCGCGCGCCTGTCTTCACCGGCGACATGAAGCGGATCTTGTCGAAGCCGTAGTTGATGCCCATCGTCTGTTCGCGGATCTTCGGCAGAGCGTCGAAATTCATCGCCGAGAGCAGAGACAGCGTCAGGAAGCCATGAGCGATCGTTCCGCCGTACGGGCTTTCGGCGGCCGCGCGTTCCGGATCGGTATGGATGAACTGGTGGTCGTTGGTGGCGCCGGCAAAGGCATCGATCATCGTCTGGTCGACCGTGATCCAATCGGAGATCCCGGTCTTGGTGCCGACGAGACCCTTCACGTCGGCGAGCGCAATTTCCTTACCCATACAATCCTCGTCAAAACAGCCGCAAGCATGAAGCCTTATCGCGCCTTTGTGACGGTTGCGACAAGGATTCGCGCCTGATGGCCGGAAGGCTCAATTTTCCAGATAGAACATAGCGCTACGGGCCGGAAGCGATACCGTCTGATCGACCTTTTTACTGCCGGAACGCGTCAGTTCGCGCCACGCGGCACCGGCCGGAAGCGTGAACGATACGGGTGCGTTCGAACGGTTGAACAGCACGGAAAGCCGGACGATCTTTCGCGCCGTGCCGTCGCGGGTCGCCAGCATCATGCCGAAAGACGAGAGGTTGGGCGTCTCCCATTCGCCAGTGGTCATCGGCTGGCCTGACGGAGACAGCCAGGTGACGTCGCCATCGCCGGTGAAGAAGCCTCTTTCAAAGAAGACGGCGAAGCGCTTTCTGAGCGCCGAGACGAAGGCGGTGTGGGCGATCAGCTCGTCATCGAGCGTCTTCCAATCCATCCAGGTGATCTCGTTGTCCTGGCAATAGGCGTTGTTGTTGCCGCGCTGGCTGCGGCCGCCCTCGTCGCCGGCGGTCAGCATGACGCTGCCGCGGCTGGCAAACAGCGTCGCAATTAGCGCCATCAGATCGGCGCGGCGCCTTGCGATAATGTCAGGATATCTCGTCTCGCCTTCGACGCCGTTGTTCCAGGAATGGTTCTCGTTGTGGCCGTCGCGATTGTCCTCGCCGTTCGCCTCGTTGTGTTTGCCGTTATAGGAGACGAGGTCCTTGAGCGTGAAACCGTCATGGGCCGCGAGGAAGTTGACGCTGCGGGTCAGAGCGGCGCCGTTGCGCGAGAAGATATCGGAGGAGCCGGCAAGTGCGGTTGCCAGCGGCCCGGTCTTCCAGTCGTCACCACGCCAGTAGCAGCGGATATCGTCGCGGACGCGGTCGTTCCATTCGAGGAAGGCGCCGGGGAAATTGCCCAGCTGATAGCCGCCCGGGCCGATATCCCAGGGCTCGGCGATCATGATGCGATCAGCAAGCACGTCGTCGGCGAGGATCGCCGACAGTGTCTCACCGTGACCTTCGAAGCCGGAGGCAGTGCGGCCGAGCACGGGGGCCAGATCGAAGCGGAAGCCATCGATCGCGGCGCCGAGAACGAAATGCCTGAGGCTGTCGATGATCAGCTGGCGGATATAGGGGTGATCGCAGGCGACTGTGTTGCCGGTTCCGGTATCGTTGACGAGCTGGCCCGGGCGGCCCGGCAGGTGGCGGTAGAAGGAGAGGTTGTCGAGCCCGCGCATTGACAGCGTCGTGCCGTAGCGGTCGCTTTCGCCGGTGTGATTGAAAACGAGATCGAGGATGACGGCGATGCCTTCGGCATGCAGCTTGGCGACAGTATCGCGCAGCTCGGCCATGCCGCCGGGGCAGAGGCGGGGATCGAGCGCCATGAAGGCGACGGGATTGTAGCCCCAGCCGTTGGTCAGTCCGAGCGGCGGCAGGTGGCGTTCGTCGATCCAGGCGGTGATCGGCATTAGTTCGACCGCATCGACGCGGATCCGCTTGAGATGCGCGATGACCGAAGGGTGCGCTAGCGCGGCGACAGTGCCGCGCTGCTTCTCGGGCACATCCGGATGCAGCATGGTGAAGGGCTTGACCGCGACCTCATAGATGAAGCCGCCGGGACGGAACAGCGGTTTTCCAAGCTTTGCCTTCTGATCGCGGGTGACGATCGCCTTGGGCATCAAGTCCTGGGTCTCTTCACCAAAGGTGCCGAGGCGCGGATCATGGCGGAACGGACGGTCGAGTTCCTTGGCGTAGGGATCGACGAGTAGCTTCGACGGGTCGAACCACAGGCCGTTATCAGGCGCATAGATACCGTCGGCCCGCAGGCCGTAGTGTGCGCCTTCCTTCAGGTTATCGACGAAGAGGCGGTGGATGTAGCCATCCTCGCGCACCATCGGTAGGCGCGCGACCTGCTTGTTGCCGCTCTTGTCGAAGAGGCAGAGCTGGATCTCTGCGGCATGTTGCGACCAGACTGTGAACTCGACGCCGGTCTCGAAAAGAACGGCGCCGCCTTTTGCCCTGTTGTCCGCCCGCATGTGCCCCCGGTCAGGTAATGACGGAAGGTGCGTCCCGGCCCGTGCGTTTGCGGATGTCTGCGATGGCTTCCGCGGCGGCGATCAGGTCGGCCAGCGCCTCCTGCGTTTCGATGTTGTGCCGGCTCGAATCCGGCTCGTAACGTTCGATATAGACGCGCAGGGTTGCGCCAGACGTACCAGTGCCGGAGAGACGGAACACGACGCGGGAGCCGCCCTTGAACAGGATACGGATGCCCTGATGCTCGCTGACCGACTTGTCGACCGGATCGTGATAGGCAAAATCGTCGGCCTTTTCGGCCGTCAGGCTGCCGAAGACCTTGCCGGGCAAGGTAGGAAGCTGGGCGCGCAGATTGTCGATCAGGCCATTTGCGGCATCGGTATCCACGGCTTCATAGTCGTGGCGCGAATAGTAGTTGCGGCCGTATGTCTGCCAATGCTGGGTGACGACGTCCTGAACGCTTTCGCCGCGCACGGCGAGGATGTTCAGCCAGAGCAGCACGGCCCACAGGCCGTCCTTTTCGCGAACATGGTTCGAACCGGTACCAGCGCTCTCTTCGCCGCAGATCGTCGCCATGCCTGCGTCGAGCAGGTTGCCGAAGAACTTCCAGCCGGTCGGCGTTTCATACATGCCGATGCCGCGCTTTTCGGCAACGCGGTCTGCCGCGCCCGACGTCGGCATCGAGCGGGCGATACCGGCGAGGCCGCCGGAGTAACCGGGCGCCAGATGCGCGTTGGCCGCGAGGATCGCCAGGCTGTCTGATGGGGTCACGAAGATACCGCGGCCGACAATGAGGTTGCGGTCGCCGTCACCGTCGGATGCCGCGCCGAAATCGGGCGCATCGTCGCCCATCATCTCGTCGTAGAGTTCCTTGCAGTGAACCGGGTTCGGGTCCGGATGGTGGCCGCCGAAATCAGGAAGCGGCATGAAATTGCGGACCGAGCCCAACGGCGCGCCGAGACGGTTTTCGAAGATTTCCTTGGCGTAGGGGCCGGTGACAGCGCTCATCGCATCGAAAGCGATCCGAAAACCGAGGCTGATCAGATTGCGGATGGCGCCGAAATCGAACAGCTCTTCCATCATCGCCGCATAGTCTTCGACCGAATCGATGACCGAGAGAATCATGCCACCCGGAAGCTCTTCCTTGCCGATGCGGTCGATATTGACGTCGCCGAAGTCGGCGATCTTGTAGCTGTCGATCACCTTGGTGCGGGCATAGATCGCGTCGGTGATCTTTTCGGGCGCCGGGCCACCATTGTTGACGTTGTATTTGATGCCGAAGTCTTCGGTCGGACCGCCGGGATTGTGGCTGGCGGAGAGAATGATGCCGCCGAAAGCCTTGTATTTGCGGATGATGTGGGACGCTGCAGGTGTCGAGAGAATGCCGCCCTTGCCGACGATCACTTTGCCGAAGCCATTGGCAGCAGCGAGCTTGATCGCCTTCTGGATGACTTCGCGATTGTAGTAACGTCCGTCACCACCGATGACGAGGCTCTTGCCCTGGTATCCCTCCAGCGAATCGAAGATCGACTGGATGAAGTTCTCAGCATAGTTCGGCTGCTGGAAGACCGGGACCTTCTTGCGGAGACCCGAGGTGCCGGGTTTCTGATCCTGGAAGGGCGTTGTGGATACGGACTTGTTCATTTTCTGTCACTTGCCTTTCGGGGCGAGGCTTGAATACAGGGCAGCGTAGCGTTCGGCGCTCTTCTCCCACGAGACATCCGATTTCATGCCCTGCTTTTGCAGTTGGGTCCAGACTTTTTGATCCGCATAGAGTGTCATCGCGCGGCGGATGGCCTGTAGCATACCCTCAGCCGTGACGGGAGAAAACTGTATTCCTGTCGCAGCTTTAGCCGCAAGCGCGGCATGGTTAGCATCGATTACCGTGTCGTTGAGGCCGCCTGTGCGCGCAACGATCGGCACGCAGCCGTAGCGCAGGCCGTAGAGCTGCGTCAGGCCGCAAGGCTCGAATCGCGACGGAATGATGATGGCGTCGCAGCCGGCCTGCATGAGATGCGACATTGGCTCATTATAGCCGATCGAGATGCCGATGCGGCCGGGATGGCGGGCGGCGGCGGCCAGAAGCGAGCCTTCAAGCGCCGGATCGCCGGAACCGAGAATCGCGAGCTTGCCGCCGAGTGCGACGATTTCGTCGGCCGTTGCGGCGATGAGATCCATGCCCTTTTGCCAGGTGAGGCGGCTGATGATGCAGAAGATCGGCGCGCCGTCGTCATGCAGCCGGAAGAATTCGGCGATCGACTTGCGGTTCTCGTCGCGGTTCTTCAGCGTCGTCGGGCCATAGTGGGTGTGGACGACGGGATCGGTGGCGGGGTTCCAGATATCGGCGTCGATGCCGTTGACAATACCGTGCAGCGCATCGCGGCGGCTGGCGATGACGCCCTCGAGCCCCATGCCGAATTCCGGCGTCAGGATTTCGTCGGCATAGGACGGGCTCACCGTGGTGATCGCCCAGGCGGTCTGCAGCCCGCCCTTCAGGTAGCCGAGATGACCGTAATACTCGATGCTCTCGGTCGAGAACGCATGCGGCGGCAGGCGGAGGCCGGGGAAGACTTCTGCGCCGAACTGGCCCTGGAAGGCGATATTGTGAACGGTCAGGACACTCGGCAGTTCGGGCGTCGGATGGTAGCGCATGTAGACGGGCGTCAGCGCCGCCTGCCAGTCGTGGGCGTGGACGAGATCGGGACGCCAGTCCGGCATCAGGCCGGCGGCGATCTCGGCGCCGGCCAGAGACAGGGCGGCGAAGCGCCGCCAGTTGTCGGTGTAGTCTTTGCCGGTCTGGTCCAGATAAGGGCCACCCGGGCGATCGTAATAAGCCGGGGCATCGAGCACGAGGATATCGAGACCCTCGTGCTGCACTTCCAGAACCGTCGCGGGCTCTCCCAGGAGATCATCGAACTGCAGGCGGACGACGGGATCGCGAATGGCCTTCATGACGGCGGGGTAGCCGGGCATGAGGGTTTTCGTTTCGACGCCGTACCGCTTGAGAGCGATGGGCAGGGCGCCCGCCACATCGGCGAGCCCCCCTGTCTTGATCAAAGGGAAGACTTCGGACGAAACCGAAAGGACTTTCATATGTTTAAAGATCCAACTTATCGATCATAGGCTGCGTAATCAGGCAAATGCCGCTCTCGGTGCGCCGGAAGCGCTTGGCATCCAGGATCGGATCCTCACCGACGATGAGGCCTTCCGGAATGACGACGCCATGGTCGATCACGACATTCTTCAGCTGGGCGCGACGGCCGATCTTGACGCTCGGCAGAACGACGGCACCTTCGAGTTTCGAATAGGAATTAGCGCGCACGCCTGTGAAGAGAAGGCTCTTGTTGAGGCTGGCACCGGAGATGATGCAGTCGCCCGCAACCACCGAGGAGGTTGCCGAGCCGCGGCGGTTTTCGTCGTCATGGACGAACTTCGCCGGCGGGGTGATTTCCGCATAGGTCCAGATCGGCCAGGACTTGTCGTAGATGTCTAGATCGGGAACGATCGCCGTCAGGTCGATATTGGCCTGCCAGTAGGCTTCGATCGTTCCGACATCACGCCAGTAGGGCTCGTTCTCGAAGTCTGAGCGGACGCAGGAATTGGCGAAGCGATGGGCGACGGCCTTACCGTTCTTGACGATGTAGGGGATGATGTCCTTGCCGAAATCCTTGCTGGAATTCGGATCGGCCGCATCGCGCTTGAGAGCATCGATCAGGAACTTCGTGTGGAAGACATAGATGCCCATCGAGGCAAACGAGCTATCCGGCTTGCCGGGAATGGCTGGCGGATCGGCCGGCTTTTCGACGAAGTCGATGATCCGGTCGGTCTCGTCGACATGCACGACGCCAAAGCCGGTGGCTTCCATGCGCGGCACTTCGAGGCAGCCGATGGTAACGTCGGCGCCGCTGTCGACATGCTGCTGCAGCATGTATTCATAGTCCATCTTGTAGATATGGTCGCCGGCGAGGATGACCATGTACTCGACGCCGTAATCCTGGATGATGTCGATGTTCTGGTAGACGGCGTCGGCCGTGCCTTCATACCACTGCGTCTCGGAAACGCGCTGGGAAGCCGGCAGGATGTCGAAGCTCTCGTTGCGTTCCGGGCGGAAGAAGTTCCAGCCGCGCTGCATGTGGCGGATCAGGGAGTGCGCCTTGTACTGCGTCGCGACGCCGATGCGGCGGATACCTGAATTCAGCGCATTGGACAGCGCGAAGTCGATAATACGGGCCTTGCCGCCGAAATAAACCGCGGGCTTGGCGCGGCGGTCGGTGAGTTCCTTCAGACGGCTTCCTCTACCGCCTGCCAGAACGTAAGCCATTGCATCGCGGGCAAGTGGCTGAATGCGCTTCTCTACCATAGTCTACTCCTCCCACCAGTCTTCAAGTCTCGGGTTCAAGCATGATCGTCGCCAGCGGCGGCAAGGTAATCGTGGCGGCGATGGTGCCGCCGGCATTGACGGCTTGCACGCGGCCGCCATTGCCCTTGCCGCTGCCGCCGTAGATGTCGGCATCGGTGTTCAGAACTTCCCGCCAGCGCCCCTCAAGCGGCAGGCGGATAGCGTAGTTCTCGCGATAAACGGGTGTGAAGTTGGTGATCACAGCAACAGGCTTCTGTCCCGGCGCCTTTCGCAGCCAGGCGAAGACCGAATTTTCCTGGTCGTCGGCAATCAGCCACTCGAAACCTTCGCCCTCGCAATCGCGGGCATGCAGCGCCGGCTTGGAGCGGTAGGTGAAGTTGAGATCGCGGACGAGGCGGCGCATGCCTTCGTGCATGCGGTATTGCAGGAGATTCCAGTCGAGCGACGTCGCCTCGCTCCATTCGCTCCACTGCGCGAATTCCTGGCCCATGAACAACAGCTTCTTGCCGGGATACCCCCACATGAAAGCGTAATAGGCGCGCAGGTTCGCAAATTTCTGCCAGTCGTCGCCCGGCATCTTGGCGATCAGTGAGCCTTTGCCGTGTACCACTTCGTCGTGCGATAGGGGCAACACGAAGTTTTCGGAATAGGCATAGAGCAGGCCGAAGGTCAGCTCGTTGTGGTGGAACTGGCGATGAACTGGCTCGCGCTTCATGTAGCTCAGCGTGTCGTGCATGAAGCCCATGTTCCACTTGAACCCGAAGCCGAGGCCGCCTTCATGGACGGGCTGGGAGACTTTCGGCCAAGAGGTGGATTCCTCGGCGATGGTCATGACGCCTGGATGTTCGGCATAAATGCGGGTGTTCATATCCTGAAGGAAGCGAACTGCCTCGAGGTTTTCGTTGCCGCCATATTCGTTGGGAATCCATTCGCCGTGCTTGCGCGAATAGTCGAGGTAGAGCATAGACGCGACCGCATCGACGCGCAGGCCGTCGAGATGGAACTTCTCGGCCCAATAAAGTGCATTGTTGACGAGATAAGACAGGACTTCGGTGCGGCCGAAATTGTAGATCGCGGTGTTCCAGTCCGGATGGAAACCCTTGCGCGGATCCTCATGCTCGTAGAGCGCCGTGCCGTCGAACCAGCCAAGGCCGTGTTCATCCGTCGGGAAATGGGCCGGGACCCAATCCAGAATGACGCCGATGCCGACCTTGTGGCAGCCGTTGACGAAGCGGGCAAAGCCTTCGGGCTCGCCGAAGCGGGCGCTGGGCGCATAGAGGCCGGTCGTCTGGTAGCCCCACGAGGGGTCATAGGGATGTTCGGTGATCGGCAGGAATTCGATATGGGTGAAGCCCATATCAACGACATAGGGGATCAGGGTGTTGGCAAGCTCGTCCCAGGACAGGAACGTGCCGTCCTGGCGAAGCTGCCATGAACCGGCATGAACCTCGTAAATGGAGATCGGCTGGCGGCGCTTGTCGGTTTCGCGCCAATGCTTGAGATGGGCTTCATCATCCCAATCCTGGAGCAGCTCAGGGGCTGTGACGGAAGCCGTCTTCGGACGCAGCTCGCTGCGGCGTGCGAAGGGGTCAGCTTTCAGCGGCAGCAATACGCCGTCGTTGCCGCGGATTTCGAATTTGTAGGGAACGCCTGTCGGTACGTCAGGCGCAAAGATTTCCCAGATACCGGCGCCTGAGCGGAAGCGCATGACGTGGCGCCTGCCGTCCCAGTTGTTGAAATCGCCGACGACCGAGACGCGCTGCGCATTCGGCGCCCAGACGGCGAAGTGGATGCCCTGCGCGCCCTCATGCTTGATCCAATGCGCGCCCATCTTGTCGAAAAGTCTCAGATGCGAGCCTTCGCGGACATAATAATCGTCCATCGGCCCGAGCACGGGACCGAAGCTGTAAGGATCGGTCACCGCCCATTCGGCATCGCCGCGTCGGGCGCGGTAGCGGACGGGTTGCTGCTTGGTGAGCTTCACCGGTCCGGCGAAGAAGCCGTCCGGATGAAGCAGCTTGAGATCGCCGACGGCGGTGCCGTCGAGCGTCATCGCCGTCACCTCTTCCGCACCGGGAATGAAGCAACGGGCCGCGAAACCATCGCCGGCCTGATGGACGCCGAGCGCGGCGAATGGATTTGCGTGCGAACCAGCGAGGATCGCCGCGATTTCGTCTGCCGAAATTTCCCAGGGACGCTTTACCTCAGGGGCAGCTTTCGGCGTTTTCATCCAGCTCTCCAGATTTCCTCGGCATATTGCCGAATCGTGCGGTCAGATGAGAACCAACCCATCCGCGCCGTATTGTTGATCGTGTTGGTGTACCAGGAGGACTTGTTGTTCCAGATCTGGTCCACCTCGCGCTGAGCGGCGGCATAGGCATCAAAATCGGCAGCGACCATGAACCAGTCGTGCGAATAGATGCCGTCGATCAACTGGGCATATCGGTTGCGATCGTCCGGCGAGAACACGCCGCCGGCAATCGAGGCAAGCGCCTGCGATAGCTCGCGCGAGCTTTCGATGATTGCGCGCGGATTGTGGCCGTCGCTGCGCACCTTCGCCACTTCGTCGGCCTGCAGGCCGAAGATCACGATGTTGTCTTCGCCGACATTGTCGCGCATCTCGACATTGGCGCCGTCAAGCGTGCCGATCGTCAGCGCACCGTTGAGGCCGAACTTCATGTTGCCGGTGCCGGAGGCTTCCATGCCGGCGGTGGAGATCTGCTCGGAAAGGTCGGCTGCGGGAACCATGACTTCGGCGAGCGAGACGTTGTAGTTTGGCACGAACACCACCTTCAGCAGGCCGCGAACGGCCGGGTCGTTGTTGATGGTGCGGGCGACGTCGTTGATCAGCTTGATGATCAGTTTGGCGTTGTGATAGCTCGGCGCCGCCTTGCCGGCGAAGAGCTTGACGCGTGGGGTCCAGTCCATCTCGGGATGCGATCGGATCTGGTCGTAGAGTGCCACGGCTTCTATGACGTTGAGCAGCTGGCGCTTGTACTCGTGGATGCGCTTGATCTGGATGTCGAACATCGCAGACGGATCGAGCTTCACGCCCATGCGGCTGGCAACGAGGTTGGACAGAGCCACCTTGTTGGCGCGCTTGACGGCCGCGAACTTCTGCTGGAATGCCGGATCGGTGGCAAACTTCTCGAGCGGTTTCAGCTTTTCGGCATCATCGAGGAACTCGTCGCCGATTGCTTCGCGGATCAGGCCTGTCAGACCCGGATTGCACTGCTGCAGCCAGCGGCGCGGCGTGATGCCGTTCGTCTTGTTGTTGATACGGTCAGGGTAGAGCTTGTGCAGGTCTGCGAAGACCGTGACCTTCATGAGATCCGTATGCAGGGCCGAAACGCCGTTGATCGAGTGCGAGCCGACGAAGGCAAGGTTGCCCATGCGCACCCGGCGGTCGCCGCTTTCGTCGATCAGCGAGATCGAGCGGATTTCCGTGTCGGAGAAGTTCTTCTCGCGGCGGGCCTCGCGAAGAACCTTGGCATTGATCGCGTAGATCAGCTGCATGTGGCGCGGCAGAAGGCGCTCGAAGAGCGGGATCGGCCAGGTTTCCAGCGCTTCTGGCAGCAGCGTGTGGTTGGTGTAGGAAATCGTGCCGCGGACGATCTCGAAAGCCTGTTCGAAATCGAGGCCATGCACATCGCAAAGCAGACGCGTCAGCTCCGCAACCGAGACGGCAGGGTGCGTGTCGTTCAGCTGGATCGCCACCTTGTCCGGCAGCGATGTGAAATCGTCATACTGCTGAAGATGGCGGCGCAGGATGTCCTGCAGCGAAGCGGAGGAGAAGAAGAACTCCTGGCGCAGGCGCAGCTCCTGCCCTGCCGGCGTGCCATCGGCCGGGTAGAGAACACGGGTCAGGCTTTCAGCCTTGTTGCTTTCGCGGAGCGCGCCGATGTGATCGCCGGCATTGAAGGCATCGAGCAGGATCGGGTCGATCGGCTGGGCCGACCAGAGGCGCAGCGTGTTGACGCGCTTGCCGCGCCAGCCGACGACCGGGGTGTCGAAGGCGGCGGCGATGACACGCTCTGCCGGCTTCCAGACATAACGCGGCTCGCCGTCATGATCGCCGACGACGTCAACGGTGCCGCCGAAGCCGATTTCGTAAGCGCTTTCGCGGCGCTCGAATTCCCACGGATTGCCGTGGGCGAGCCAGCTTTCCGGAAGCTCGACCTGCCAGCCGTCTGCAAGCTGCTGGCGGAACAGGCCGTGGACATAGCGAATACCGTAGCCGTAAGCAGGGACATCGACCGTTGCCATGCTTTCCATGAAACATGCGGCGAGACGGCCGAGGCCGCCGTTGCCGAGTGCGGCATCCGGTTCCAGTCCTGCAATGACGTTGACATCGACGCCGAGCGAGGTCAGCGCGTCGCTGACTTCCTCCATCAATCCCATGTTGGAAATGGCATCGCGCATCAGGCGACCGATCAGGAATTCCAGGGATAGGTAGTAAACGCGCTTGTCGCCGGTGGAATAGACCTTGCGCGTGGATTCCATCCACTTGTCGATGATCCGGTCACGGACGACGAGGATCGTGGCGGTCAGCCAGTCGTGCGGCTTGGCAACTTTGGCATCCTTGCCGATGCGGTAGGTGAGG
The DNA here is from genome assembly GCF_056396985.1 of Rhizobium sp. 05N430. Taxonomy (NCBI): domain Bacteria; kingdom Pseudomonadati; phylum Pseudomonadota; class Alphaproteobacteria; order Hyphomicrobiales; family Rhizobiaceae; genus Rhizobium; species Rhizobium sp. 05N430. The sequence goes on from NZ_JBFTMO010000009.1 coordinate 163,321, forward strand.
CGCTCAATAATTTCTTCCGCAAGAATTTCAGGCCGGGAGCTGCGAGGAGCGGGGGAGGGGATGGTCGGCTTGGAAGCTGTTGTCATCGTCAGGTCTCGCCAATTTTGATTTGATTTCAGTATGTTATGCCTGAGGTAATCGCTTTGTCGCACACACGAATACTGTCAGTTTATGCACCGTTACCAAGCACTTGCAACAAAGGATTTAACCAAAGCAAAAATTTGCGGAACCTTCACCTTCGCCCTCACCCCGGGACTTGATTTCAATCGATTTTCCCGATTTGATACAGGGGATTAGCACACAACGAAAAGCCGCCCCGGTTTGTTCCGGAGCGGCTTTTGTAATTTCGGACAACAGCAATATCTAGTTGATCAACCGGGTGGTCGTCTTCATTGCGGTCTGAGCGATATTTTGGAAGTCTTTCACGAGTTTTTCCATCGTGTTTGGCTCATAGTAGCTGCCAGCCGACGATGCGCAGTACTGTAGCAACTTCTTGCCCTTATCGGGCGCCATGAATGCAACAGTGAAAATGGTGATGCCATCAGACTTGGCAGCGTCGCACTTGTCGCGAACTTTCTGATCAAGGGACGAGTTCCAAGTGTTGCTATAGCCTGTCATCTCGCCATCGCTCATTAGAACCAGATATCTGTCTGACGTCATATTCTTTTTGGCGGCATGCGCCTTGGTTTCGGCATCGCTTCCATCAGTCGGCTTTCTGACGGCGTTGTCGGCAATCACCATCGCGCCGTTGGCATCCGTGCCGCCTGCGGGCACGGAGGGCATGCCTGCTACATATTTACGTGCAGCTGCCGTGCCCCAGGACATGATCGGTGACGTTTGGCCCATGACAATGTGGGTGTATGAGACGGCGCCCGTTCGGACCAGATCTCCGTCCTTGTCCGCCCCGTCGAGTGCGTCAAAAAGCGCCCCTGCGGCAGATTTGAGAGCCGCTATCTTGGATACATAGGTCGTCGTGTACTCCTTGCATTCGCCCTTTTTGTTGGTGCGCGTGCAGGTCTTGCTTTCCACGGTGTCGGTGTCCTGCGCCATGGAGCCAGACTCGTCGAGCGCCAAAACCATGGAGAGCGCATTGCGAGCATTCTGGTCCGGACCGGAGCCGCTTTGTGCGGCGCTGGCGGCCCCGATGTTGGTGGATTTTACGCCGAAGAAGTTGGCGAGGCCACTCAGGGGTTGATTGTATGTTGTGGTGATGTTGACGTTATAGGTCGTCGATTTGCCGGAGGTTGCCTGATCGACTGTAACCTTGACGCTGTCCTTGATGCCGGTCGCCGCGACGTTGTTGTTCAACAAGTAGTTCGACATCTGCCCGGCCACGAAATCCTTGGCAAATGCGCTCGCGCCAGTGATCGCAAGCGTTCCATCAGCAAGGGCTGCGGCGGTCGCCAGGGCAGCGGAATCGGCAGCTTCCTGAAGCTGACGCTGAGAATTGACGGTGTTGGATACATCGACCGCGACGCCTGCGGCACCAAGAGCTACCGGGACAAGTATGGCGGTCATCATGCCGAAATTGCCGGACCGGTCGCGTAGCATGCGTTTTACGCGCGCATGCACTAATGAAATGGGAGACATCATGTCACCTAGAAGCAAGAGGAAAATTATGCTGACCTCATGCTTATCGCCGAATTATTACCACAGTCCCTAAGATGATCGTTAGAATTCTAACGATCTCAAGATTTCGATACATTCGCTACTTCATGAAACGTCTGTTCTTCGCGAAATTGCGGCAGATTGGACTTTGCGGCGTTAATATTTATGGCAGCCTTTATTGCGTCAGCCGTACATAGTCTCCGTCGGCGGCCTTGCACTCGGATGAAACGGTATAAAAGAAATCCTGACGTTCCCAGCCGCCGCCGTCCTCCCATGCATGGCTCTGCGGTTTTGAGCAGCCGAAATAGGACTCAAGCGGTTGAGTAATTCCCTGTGGGAGCTGTTTACCATCGACGAAAAGGTAGTTGGTCGTTTGCGGATTGTCGGTGCGCATGGTGGCATCGTACTTGTTGTAGGTCTGGGCGCTGTCGCTTTCGCATTTGACGTCATTGCCATTGACGACCGCGCGCTTCTTTAGTGGGCAGCCGTCTTTCTTGATATCCATCTGAAGTACCAGCTTGGTGTATTTTCCAAGGTCGATTTGAGAGGACGGCTTAACAACCATTGTGCCACTGCCACTATTTGCATGGGTCGTCGTGGTATATTCGACCGTAGCGAGAACGGTTTCTGCGGTACTGCCCTCGCGGACGACGCGCACCGATACCTGCTTATACCAATAGCCTTGGGCCTTTGTCGGTGTGAACGTCACCTTTTCGGGTTTCAATGGACTGATCGCTGCCGAGGTTACGCCAACGGCGGTCGAATTAAAGCCGCCGAATTTCATGAAGGAAGTTGCTGCCGTCCCGGTCATCGCGACCTGCAGCGTTCGTCCGTTGGCTGTGATGTTAAAGGCAACGTCCTTCGGCAGTTTGTCGGCATAGGACGTAATGAAAGATTTCGCCGCAGCCTGGGCATCGGAGAGGTTGGTACCATCGAAAATCTTGCCGCCGGCCAGTGCCGCTCCATCGGCGATCTGTTGCAGATTTGTTCGTTCCATAGCGGCCATGGAATAATCGACAGCCACACCGGCCGCGAGTATAAGCGGGACGGCGAGAAGACCGGTCATCATCGCGAAGTTCCCACCCCGGTCGTGGAGCAATTCGTCGATCTTCGAATGCTTGAAATATGATGACGGCTTCATGGTTGCTACCTTGCCAAAAGGTTGTGGTAGCAAATCTCTGCATCAATTAAGTTGTTAATTGCCTTACGAACTCGGTAAAAATAGAGCAAAGCGTTCTATTTTGTGCGCATCTCATTGCTTCAACGGCACCACATCGACCGCCTGAACCGCCCGCTGCCCGCCATAGCTCTTCAGCACGCCGATCACGGGGGCCACGTCACTGTAATCCCGGCCGTAGGCGACGACGATGTGGTCGGTGCTGGCGGGGATGTTGTTGGTGGGGTCGAGTTCGACCCAGCCGAGCGTTTCGCCGCACCAGACGCGCACCCATGCATGCATGGCGTCTGCGCCTTCTAACCTCTCCTTGCCTGCTGGCGGAATTGTGCGCAGGAAGCCGGAGACGTAGCCTGCGGGGATGCCGAGGCTGCGGAGCGCCAGGATCATCACATGGGAGAAATCCTGGCAGACGCCGCGTTTCAGCTTGAAGGCGTCGAGCGGCGTCGAATCCACCGTGGTGGCTTCGGTGTCGTAGGTGAAATCCTTGTTGATGCGGGCGCAGAGCGCGGTGGCTATCTGCAGCACGGTGCGCTCTGGCGCTGCACTCTCGCGGGCATAGTCGGAGATCGCGCGGGTTGCCGTCAGACGCGAGCTGTCGCCCAGGAAATGATGGGGGGATTCCGGTTCGAGCGACCAGATGCCTGCCACTTCTTCCGGCAGGCCTGACAGCGTCGGCGAGAAATCCGCCGAGATCGAATGGCTTTCCACCTGCACGCGGGCCTGCATGCGGATATCCAGCGTCTCATGCGGCGAGCGCAGCAGGAAGGAGGTCGACGGATGGCGGAAGAAATCGGTGAAATGCGATTGCTCGTCCGGCGACGGCGAGATGGTGATCGAGCCGGCGATCAGGCGCTGCCGGTCGGGCAGCGACAGGGGCATCAGGCGCATGATGTGGCGGGCGCCGGAGGCCGGGCTGTCGTAGCTGTAACCCATGTGAAGCGTGAGGTCGTAAAGCACGGCGTCACCCCAGATAGGTTTGTGCGAGAAGATCGGAGAGCGCTTCGAGCTCGCGCTCGAGCTTCTTGTAGACGTCGCCGCTCATTGTCTCCGGCGTCATCACCGCAAGGCCGGAATGGAGGCGCATCGCTTCTCGGTAGAAGGGCGACATCTGGCCGTTGATGAAGGCATTCGGTAGCTGCTCCACTTCACGGTGGATCTCGTTCACCTGGAAGAGGATCGAGCGTGGGTTGAGCGGATCGAGCGCCAGAAGGTCGGTGACGGTCAGACGGGCGGTGTTGACGTTGTAGCGGCGGCGGTGGGTCATGACGCTGTCGCCGATCTCCAGCAGCATGTCGAGCGCGCCGTCGGGCGCTTCGGGGCCGGACATGTGGCCGAGCAGCCGGGTCAGATGAAGGCCGCGCTCGATGTAGCGGCCGAGCGACAGGAAGCGCCAGCCGGTAAAGCGGTACATGTTTTCGTGCACCAGACCGGCAAAGCCCGCGAGCTTGCGCAGCAGGATGGTCATCGCGTGGCTGGCATCGTCGCCGGCGGCAACGGTCATGCGGAAACGTCGGGCAGTCTTGGCGAGGTCGTTCAGCGCCAGCCAGCCGTCCGGCGAGAAACGGTCGCGGATGTTGCTGGCGGAATAGACGGCGCTGTCGATGTTGCGCAGCAGCGTTTCCGGCACCGGTTCCTCGGTGTCGATGTCCAGCGCCGCCAGATATTCCGAGACGTCGGCCAGCAGCGGCTGGTCCGGGTCGGCAGCTTCGGCGTAGCGGGCGTGCCAGGCGCGCAGGATGCGCAGCGCCCCTTCGGCGCGCTCGATATAGCGCCCCAGCCAGAAGAGATTGTCGGCGGCGCGGCTCGGCAGGCTGCCCGGCATGTTGCGTGTGAAGCTGCCTTCGGCGGGCAGCAGCGTGTGGCGCTCGACCGGCTTGTCGCTGACGATCCAGACGTCGGCGGCGGCACCACCGGACTGCATGGCAATCGCCGCGACATCGTCGCTGGCGCCGATGCGGGCGAAGCCGCCGGGCATGATCTGCCAGCCATTTGCTGTCCGCGCCGCAAAGACGCGCAGCGACATAGGCCGCGGCGTCAGCTTGCCTCCGACCCAGGCCGGCGTGGTGGAGAGCGTGACGACTTCCTGGCCGACGAGCTTCGGGCCATCGGTGCTCAGCCAGTCGGAGATCGAATCCTTCGCCGTTGCGCGCAGGGACGATCCCAGCACGGATTCGCCGTCGTCGTCGAAGAAGGGTGCGCGCGAGAAGGCCGGGCCGATGACCATCTTTTCGAGATGCTTGGCCACATGCTCCTGCTCGCTCTTCTGTCCACACCACCAAGTGGCGATCGACGGCAGCTGCAGGTCTTCGCCAAGGATCCGGCGACAGATGGTGGGCATGAAGGCCAGCAGCGCGCGGGTTTCGAGAATGCCTGTGCCGAGGCCGTTGACGATCGTCACCGTTTCGGCGCGCAGGGCATCGAGCAGACCGGGTGTGCCGATATGCGAATTCTGGTTCAGTTCGAGCGGGTCGGCATAGGCGCTGTCGAGGCGGCGCCAGAGCACGCCGATCGGCTTCAGCCCGGCAACGGTGCGCACCATGATGCGGCCGTTGACGACGGTCAGGTCCTCGCCCTCAAGCAGCATGAAGCCGAGATAGCGGGCGATATAGGCGTGCTCGTAGTAGGTCTCGTTTGCCGGGCCAGGCGTCAGGACCGCGATGCGGTCGTCGCCGGAATGTTTCATCGTCTGCAGCGTGTCGCGGAAGGCGCCGAAGAACGAGGCCAGGCGGTGCACCGGCGTTTCGGCATAGACGTCGGAGAAGGCGCGGGTCGTCGCAACACGGTTTTCCAGCGCAAAGCCGGCGCCTGACGGCGCCTGCGTGCGGTCTGCCAGCACCCACCAGTTTCCATCCGGGCCGCGGCCGATCTCGAAGGCGCAGAAATGCAGGTAGTGGCCCGTCGCCGGCTTCACGCCTGCCAGCGGCCGCTGGAATTCGGGGTTCGAGGCAATCAGGCCGGGCGGCAGGAAGCCTTCCTGCACCAGCGTGTTTTTGCCGTAGATATCCGCGACGATCGCTTCCAGCAGATCGGCGCGCTGGACGAGGCCTGCGGATAGTTGCTGCCACTCGCGCTCGTCGATAAGAACCGGAATATGCGACAGCGGCCAGGAGCGTTCGCCGGTGCCCTTGCTGCCATAGGCCCGGTAGAAGACGCCGGCATCGCGCAGATAGCGGTCGGCACGGGCGAAGCGTTCGGCGAGTTCGGGCTTGGGCACGCGCCCGAAGGCGGAGAGGAAGCGCTGCCAGACGGGGCGGATCGCACCTGTGTTGTCGACCATCTCGTCGGCAACGCCAGGCAAGGGCGCGTAGTCGAGAGCCGCATCGCTGGCGCTGCGGGTATCGATTGCCTTGCGTTCCGTTGCCGGTTTCTTGCCCATTAAAACCTAGCCTAAAGCCCTGCCGGACGCCGGAGATCCAGCGTCAGAGGGAATTCTTGCGAACCCGTTTCGGCACGCGGAATGAAGCCGCCTGCGGTATGTCCCCACGGCTCGAAGCGGGCAAGCCGCCGTGCTTCCGCTTCGTTGCCGTTGACTGGGAAGGTGTCATAGTTGCGGCCGCCCGGATGGGCAACATGGTAGATACAGCCGCCGATCGAACGCTTCGACCATGTATCATAAATGTCGAAGGTCAGCGGCGTGTTGACCGGCAATACCGGATGCAGGCCCGACGACGGCTGCCAGGCCTTGTAGCGGACGCCGGCGACGGAAACACCCGACGTGCCGGTTGGCGTCAGCGGCAGGGTGCGGCCGTTGCAGGTCACGGTGTAGCGCGCGCTGTTGCTGGTTTCGAGACGAACCTGCAGACGCTCGACGGAGCTGTCGACATAGCGGACCGTGCCGCCGATCGCGCCTTCTTCACCCATCACGTGCCAAGGCTCCAGCGCCTGGCGGACTTCGAGCTTCGAGCCTTCGTATTCCACCTCGCCGCAGAAGGGGAAGCGGAACTCGAGCTGCGCCTTGAACCATTCGGGGCTGAGATCGAAGCCGTTTTCTCTCAGATCCGCCAGCACATCCATGAAGTCGGCCCAGACGAAATGCGGCAGCATGAAACGATCGTGCAGCGAGGTGCCCCAGCGTACGAAGCTGCCATCGGCCGGGTTCTTCCAGAAGCGGGCGATCAGGGCGCGGACCAGCAGCTGCTGGGCGAGCGACATGCGGGCGTTCGGCGGCATCTCGAAGCCTCGGAACTCGACGAGGCCGAGCCGCCCCGTGGGACCGTCGGGCGAAAACATCTTGTCGATACAGATTTCGGCACGATGGGTGTTGCCGGTGACGTCGATCAGCAGGTTGCGGAAGAGGCGATCGACCAGCCATGGGAGCGGCGTGACGCCGTGGCCCGGCATCGGCACCTGCGCCATGGCGATTTCGAGCTCGTAGAGGCTGTCGTGGCGGGCCTCGTCGATGCGTGGCGCCTGGCTGGTCGGGCCGATGAACATGCCGGAGAAGAGGTAGGACAGCGACGGATGCCGCTGCCAGTGCAGGACCAGGCTTTTCAGCAGATCGGGACGGCGCAGGAACGGGCTGTCGCCGGGGTTCGCGCCGCCGACCACGACATGGTTGCCGCCGCCGGTGCCGGTGTGGCGGCCGTCGATCATAAACTTGTCGGCGCCAAGTCTTGTGGTGCGCGCTTCCTCGTAGACGGCAGTGGTGATTTCGACGCAATCCTGCCAGTTCGCGGCCGGATGAATGTTGACCTCGATGACGCCGGGGTCGGGGGCGACGCGGATGACGTTGATGCGTTCGTCCTGCGGTGGGGAATAGCCCTCGATATGAACAGGCAGGTTCAGGTCGCGGGCGGCATTTTCCGCCGCGGCGATCAGTTCGAGATAGTCCTCGATGCGCTCGACCGGCGGCATGAAGACGCAGAGCCTGCCGTCGCGCGGTTCGACCGACATGGCGGTGCGCACCGCGCCACCGATCTCGCCTATCGTCTGCTCGACGCGTGCCTGGCTGCTGTCATCCGTCTGGCGCGAGGCTTCCGGCATTGCCCGGCCAGCGGGCACCACGACATCCGCCAGCGGCTGGCGCGGGATCGAAGGGTCGGCGGTGTGGATATAGGGATAACGTGACGGCGGAACGTAGGGTAGGGTACCGAGCGGCAGGCGGTAGCCGACCGGGCTGTCACCCGGAACGAGGAAAATCTTGCCGCGGCGCGTCCGCCATTTTTCGCTGACCCAGCGCTGGCCCGATGCCTTGGAATTCCAGGCCTGAACCGGGAGGATATAGCCGGTCGCGACCGTCAGGCCGCGCTCGAAGACGCGGGCGATGCGGTTGCGTTCTTCGGGGTCCTTGAGCTTGGAATTGGACGGATCGACATTTTCGGGGAGGCTGCCCTCCTTGACGATCCATTCGGCCGGGTCTTCGTAAGCGGGCAGAACCATCTCCGGCTCGATCGCCAGTTCCCGGGCGATCGCCGTCAGAAGCTTTCCGGCGTCGTCGGCGGTGACGCCGGCATCCGTGCCTTCGGTTGCGATGAGATCGGGATTTTGCCAGATCGGCAGACCGTCCTTGCGCCAGTAGAGCGAGAAGGTCCAGCGCGGCAGGCTTTCGCCCGGATACCACTTGCCCTGGCCATAATGCAGGAAGCCGCCAGGGGCGAAGCGCTCGCGGAGCTTACGGATCAGCACATCGGCCTTTTCGCGCTTGGTCGGCCCGACGGCGTCGGTATTCCATTCTTCGGATTCGAAATCGTCGATGGAGACGAAGGTCGGCTCGCCACCCATGGTCAGGCGAACGTCCTGCGCCTGAAGGACGCTGTCGATTGTCTCGCCGAGCGCGTTCAGTTCGTCCCAGCTTTCATCGGAGAAAGGCTTGGTGATGCGCGGGTGCTCGGCGACGCGAGACACCCTCATGTCGAAGCCGAATTCGGTGTTGGCTTCGCCGAAATAGCCGCCGGTGATCGGCGCGGCATTGCGGAAATGCGGCGTCGCGGCCAGGGGGATGTGGCTCTCGCCGGTCAGCAATCCCGACGTCGGGTCCAGGCCCACCCAGCCGGCTCCGGGGAGGTAGACCTCAGCCCAGGCATGAAGGTCGGTGAAATCGACTTCGGTTCCAGATGGCCCATCCAGCGCCTTCAGATCGGGTGCCAGCTGGATCAGATAACCGGAGACGAAGCGGGCGGCGAGGCCGAGATGGCGCAGGATCTGGACGAGCAGCCAGCTCGTGTCGCGGCAGGAGCCAAGCGCGCTTCCAAGTGTTTCCTCGGGCGTCTGCACCCCGGTTTCCATGCGAATGACATAGCCGATCTGCTGCTGCAGACGGGCATTGAGACCGACGACCATATCGACGGTCGGCTGGCCGGGCGTATAGTCGAGCGTCTCCAGAAAGGCCTTCAGCCTTGGCCCGGGCTCTTCCGGCTTCATGTAGATCGAGAGATCTTCGCGCAGCGTTTCCGGATAGTCGAAAGGCCACTTCGTCGCTTCCTCTTCGACGAAGAAGTCGAAGGGATTGTAGACGGTCATGTCGGCGACAAGATCGACTTCGATCTTGAATTCGGTGACCGGATCCGGAAAGACGTAGCGGGCGAGATAGTTGCCGTAGGGGTCCTGCTGCAGGTTCACGAAATGGTTCGACGGCGTGACCTTCAGCGAATGACTGAGGACGCGGGTCTTCGAATGCGAGGCCGGTTTGAGGCGGATGACCTGCGGCCCCAAGCGGACCGGCTTGTCATATTTATAGTGCGTCAAATGATAGATGCTGGCCTTGATCGACATATTTCGCCTTATCCGGCGCCGCGTCGTTGCACGGCTTTGCTGTTCCCAAGGGGATAGTGTGCAATGCAGCGAAAGAATGCAAGGCGCAAAGGTTAACGGCTGAAAGGCTTTACGACAGTTTTGCGAAAGCGACCGAAGCCTTGAGGCCATTTCCATCAGGGCCGTTGGCGAGCGTCAGGCTGGCGTTGAAGAGATTGGCGATTTCCTCGACGATCGGCAGGCCGAGGCCAGCGCCCGGCGCGCCCGATTCGTTGCCACGCGAAAAGCGCTGGCGCACGGCGTCCAGCTTCTCCGCCGGAATGCCGGGGCCGTTGTCCTCGACTTCAAGCGTGACGGTCTCGCTGCCCCGTGAAACGCGGACGGTGACTTCAGCGCCCTTGCCGGAATAGGCGATGGCATTGCCGGCGAGGTTGCGCAAGAGTTCGCCGATCAACAGGGGCTCTGCCCGGATCACTGCAGCGCCGTCACCCTCGAAGCCCAGGTCGATACCGGCTTCGGCGGCGGTCGGGATCAGTTCGCCGGTGATTTCCTGAGCGAGCGCGGTGAGATCGATGGCGGTCGCGGTCAGCGCCTCCTTGGCTGTCGCCGCATCGATCTTCGCCATCAGCAGCAGCTGGGCAAGGATGCGTTCGGCGTGGGCGACCGCCTGATCGCCTTTCAATGCCGACTGGTGGGCCTCGTCAAGCGTTGCGGCGCGCACCGAGAGCGCAAGCTGGGTGCGGATGATGGCCAGCGGCGTGCGCAGCTGGTGACTGGCATTGCCGGTGAAATTGCGCAGGGCTTCGAGCGCAGATTGCAGGCGGACCATGAAGCTGTTGACGGTATCGACCAGCGGCTCGACCTCTGTCGGAACCAGCTGCCGGATCGGATGCAGGTCATCCGGGCTGCGCTCGCCGATCGCATCGCGGAGCTTGTAGAGCGGCCGGAGTGCGACAGTAACCGAAATCCAGACGATGACGGCGGCGCCCGCGATCATGAAGAGAAGCCGCAGCGCCGAGCGGAACAGGATGGCGCGGGCAAGCTGGCGGCGAGCGATGGTGGTTTCGGCAACCGTCACCGAGAAGGGAACGGAGCGGATGCCGGTGGAGGCCGACCGCCTCAATGTGGCAACGCGGATGGGCTCGCCGCGGAACGTATCGTCGGCAAAGCCAGCGACTTCGCCCTGCGTATCGGCGAGTGCTGGCAAGGCTTGGTAGCCGGTGATGAATTCTCCGGGCGGTCCGTCGACACGGTAGAAGACACGGTCCTGGGCGGCCGAGGTCAGCATTTCCAGGGCCACATAGGGGATATCGACCTCAAGCGTGCCGTCTTCGGCGACGACGACGCGTTCGGCGATTGCCAATGCAGAGCCTGCGAGCACGCGGTCGGAAACGATATTCGAGGTCTGGATTGCTTCCCGATAGGTATCGGCCAGCGCCAGCGTGCCGATGATGGCGGTCGAGATCAGCAGCCAGAAGAGCAGCCTGCGGCGCAGCGAATAGGCGGCCCTCATGCAGCCTCGGTCAGTTTGTCGAGATAGTAGCCGATGCCGCGCGCGGTCTTCACCGTCAGGCCGTAAGGCGCCAACCGCTTGCGCAGACGGCTGACATATTGCTCGATGGCATTGGCCGAGATGTCGTCGTCGAAGGCGGTCAGCGACTGGATGATCGCTTCCTTGGCAACCACCTTGCCGGCGCGCATGAAGAGGATCTCGAGCAGGCCGAGTTCGCGGGCCGGAATATCAATCTGCACGCCGGCTGCCGAGAATGTGCGGGAATTGAGATCGAAGGAAACAGGACCGTAGATGACGGTTGCCGAATGCAGCCCTGCCTGACGGCGCAGCAGCACACGGACGCGGGCCTCGAATTCGGCGATGTCGAAGGGCTTGATCAGATAATCGTCGGCGCCGAGATCGAGGCCGCGGACCCGCTCTTCCGGCGTGCCACGGGCCGTCAGGATCAGCACTGCAGCCTTGCTTTGACGGGCGCGCATGTTGCGCAGCACCTCAAGGCCATCCATTTCAGGCAGGTTGAGATCGAGGATGACGAGATCGAAATTCTCGGCGGCGATCACGGCGTTGGCCGAGGCGCCATCATGCACGACATCGACCGCATGGCCCGTCCCGCGCAAGATCGCAGACAGGCCATCGGCAAGCGCGACATTGTCTTCGGTCAGCAGGATGCGCACGGATGTTTCCTTGTTGGAAAACAAGATTACAGGGCGGGTGCGCCGCTGTCATCATCGGCCGTGCTCATTCTCACGCTGTACGTGCAGCCTCCTGCTCCTTGCGGGCGGCATCCAGCAGCCGGTGGAACCGCGGGTCCGAGCGGATGTTGTCGAGGTCGGAATCGTTCTCGAACCACATGATGTGATAGACCGAACTGCGCGGCAGCAGCTTTTCCAGCAGGGCGAGTGCCTCGTCGGTATCGCCAAGGACGGAATAGACGCAGGCGAGATTGTATTGCGCGACGATGTCGTTCGGATCGATGGCGATCGCGCGCGCCGCCCAGTTGCGGGCACGCGCCCTGTCGCCGAGATGGGCGAGCGCGAGGGCGCCGCGATGCGACGGGCCGGAGTTTTCCGGATTGAGGCTCACGGCGCGTTCGGCCCGGAGAATGCCGAGCTTCGCCCAGTTCTCGGTATCGGCCGGACGTCCCATCGACCGGTAGACGCTCATCAGGTGGATCGGCGAGACGTAATCGTCGGTCCGGATATGAGCGGCGCGGGTGAAATAATGCGCGGCATTGGCATAGTCGCCATGCATGAAGAAGAAGCGGGCATAGTGGAAGTTCGCTTCATAGAGGTTCGGATCCAGGCTCAAGGCTCGCTCGAAAGCGTCGATTGCCTCTTCCCGCTGACCGTTCTGGTGCAGCGCAAGGCCGCGCGAGGCATGGGCTTCGGCAAGGTCGGGATTGAGCTCGAGTGCCCGGGCGCTCGCCGTCAGGATCTGCTGCACCGAGACCTTCCCCGGATCCCAATCGCGGATCGCCGCATCGCAATCGGCAATGCCGGCATAGGCGCGGCCATAATCGGGGTCGAGCTCGACGGCCTTTTCGAACATGCGGCGGGCAAGCAGCAGATATGATTTCGTCCAGGTGTGGGAGAGCTGCCGGCCGCGCAGATAATAGGTATAGGCCTCCACATTGGCCGTCGGCTCTTCGGCGATCGCCTTCTTTTCTTCGGGCAGCAGCCGGATCTTCAGCTGGCCGACGATCGAATTGGCGATCTCGTCCTGGATGGCGAAGATATCGGTCAGATTGCGATCATAGCGGTCGGCCCAGAGGTGGTCGCCGTTGCTGGTGTCGATAAGGTGGCTGGAGATGCGCACGCGGTTGCCTGCCATCCGCACGCTTCCCTCCAGCACATAGCGGACGCCGAGCTCCTGAGCGAGCTGCTTGATGCGGACCGACGTCCCCTTGTAGGTGAAGACGGTGTGGCGCGACACGACATGCAGGCTCGACACTTTCGAGAGGTCGGTGATGATGTCTTCGGTGATGCCGTCAGAGAAATAGTCCTGATCGGCATCGCCGCTCATGTTGGTGAAGGGCAGAACGGCGATGAAGCAGGTGTTGCGGCGCTGGGTTGCCGCACGGCTGCTGCCGGCACCTTTGTTGATGTCGATGGTGTAGACCTGCACCGGCTGCTTAATGTTCTTCAGTGCATGCTCGCCCTGCAGGTCGAAGCCGACATTAAGGCGCGTGCCGACCTGGTCGCGGACGGAGCTCGACACGCAGATGCCACCTGGCTGCGCAAGCTTTTCCAGCCTGGCCGCGACGTTGACACCATCGCCGAAGACATCGCCGTCCTGGAGGACGACGTCGCCAAGGTTGATGCCGATGCGGAACTCGATGCGCTGTTCCTTCGGCACGCCCTCATTGCGGGCCGCCATGTTTCGCTGGATCTCGACGGCGCAGGCAACGGCATTCACAACGCTCTGGAACTCGACAAGCATTCCGTCGCCTGTCAGCTTGAAAGTCCGGCCCTTGTAGTCGGAGATCCTGACATCGATCAGTTCACAGCGGTGACGATTGAGCGCCTGAAGAGTTCCGGATTCATCGACCCCCATCAGACGGCTGTAGCCTACGACGTCGGCAGCGAGAATTGCGCTCAGCCGTCGTTCCAATATCCCCTCCATGAAAACGGTCTAATTTAGCTTAACTTCTTTTATAGTTTTTGTCGCGGTAGGCCGGCAATTTTGCTTGAGCTGCGGCGAGGCTCACGCTTGCTCCTCCTTTCGACGCATGCAATCCTTTTCGGATGAGGAGACTTTTCATACTTTTACTGATGCTCTGTCCGGGCTTTGCCTATGGCAACCAGACCTTCTACCCGTCGAAATCCGGAAAGGCGGATGCGCGGGTGCTGACCGTCTATTCGTCACTCGACGAGCCTTTGGCCAAGCCGATGATCACAGGCTTCCAGGATGGCAATCCCGATGTGGCGATCCGCTATGAGGACATGCTGACGGGGGAGATCTACGATCGCATCGTGCGGGAGACCGATGCCGGCAAGAAGACTGCCGACTTTGCCTTCTCGTCCGCCATGGACCTGCAGGTAAAGCTGTCGAACGACGGCTATGCGCAGGTGAGCAACCTGCCGATGAGCGGGCAGTGGCCGAAATGGGCGAACTGGCGCAATACCGCCTATGCGCTGACCTTCGAGCCGGCCGTCTTCGTCTATCACAAGCCGAGTTTCGTACATGAGCCGGTGCCATCCTCGCGAGCCGAGTTCGTCGATTACCTGAAGCGCAAGGGAAACAGCGTCTATGGCCGGATCGGTACCTATGACATTGAGCGCTCCGGCGTCGGCTTCCTGTTCATGGCGCGCGACCAGGAACAGTTCGGTGATATATGGTCGGTGATCGGGGCGATGGGGGCGGCGGGCGTCAAGCTCTATTCCACAAGCTCGGCGATCCTGGAGCGCGTCGCTGACGGCCGCTTCGTGCTCGGGTACAATATCCTCGGCTCCTATGCGGCGGACTGGGCGGCGCGCCATCCCGATGTCGGCATCGTTTTGCCGAAGGACTATACGGTCGTCATGTCGCGCATCGGTCTTGTGCCGCAGGCCGCTGCCGATCCGGAACTTGGGCGGCAATATCTGTCCTTCTTCATGTCGAAGCAGGGGCAGACGATCATGGCGCGCGAACTGCAAATCCCGGCCGTCAGTCCAGAAGTTGCCGGCGACAATACCGCCAATACAATGCAGGAACTGCTTGGCGCCCAGCTGAAGCCGGTTCCCGTCAGTCCGGGATTGATGGTCTATCTCGATCAGGTGAAGCGGGCGCGGCTGATTGCGCATTGGAATGAGGTTCTGCGCCGGCAGTGAAGAATAGGGCGACCTTAGCGCGCAGCTCTTCGTTCTGTTCGGCGGCACCGTCATAGTCGAAGTGACCGGCATCGAGAACGAAGATCTCCTTGGATCCAGCCAAGGCATTGGCAACCGAGAACTGGCAGGGTGGCGCGACGGCGGGATCGAAACGCGCTGCGGCGACCAGCATTGGCACCTTGATGCGTGTTGCAGCCGTTGCCGCATCGAAGAAGCGCAGCGTTTCAAGCACACTGCCGTGCTTGCGCTGATATTGCTGCACGGAATCAGCGCTGCCAACCGTCGGCAACCGCAGCCAGAGCGGGCGATTCCCGAAGGTCGGAACGGCGAGAAAGCCACGATCGATCCGCGTGTCGAACGGGATCGCCAGGGCACCCAGCCCGCCGCCGAAACTGACACCTGAATAGCCGATGCGGCCTTCCAGCCAAGGATAGAGTTCGATCAACGCCGAGACGGCCAGCCAGATATCCTCGACGCAGCCGCCGATCACATAGCTGTCGCGGCTCTCGATGCCATGAAGCACATGGCCGCTGGCCTCTGAGGGAATTGGCGGGTGGGCGCTTCGCGACATGCCGCGGGCGCAGAAGAACAGGACGGCGGTCTCTTCCACAGGCACGTCGAATTCCGGCTGATCGCGTCCGCCGTAGCCATGGCCAACCACCAGGCCGCGCTTGATCGCGCTTCGCTTCGGCAGCAGCAGCCAGCCGCCGATCGCGACTCCGTCCGTCGATGCATAGGAGATATCGAGGACATTCCAGTCCGCATGCTGCAGCTCGCTGCGGGAGAGCGAGGGTTTGGGATCGGCGTTGATCGCCTTTGCGTATCGCGCATTCCAGAACGCATCGAAACCATCCGGCGCTGCCGGCGGACGGATCGATTCCAGCGCCGGCAAAGTGGCGCCATAGGTTGGGTCGAAATGAAACGGGTGCGCGCGCGGGATGGTCATGCGACATTCTTTTCCCGAAAGCGGCGGCGGCGCAAGCGTGGTTTCGTTGTGGCAGCGAGGCTTCTTTCCGCTGCCTCGACACTACTTGAGAGTATTCGAAATATGAAATGTTGATGCTGTTTCTGCAGAAGAAAATTTTACTCATGAAGTAAGAAAAACTTAGTTCATCTGAAATCATCCGAAAATGCTGTTCTTTACATCTCTTTTTACAAATTTCGTTGTTTTCATTGTCAAATTTTCTAGTCGGCATTTAGCGAAAATTAATCGAAAACCGGTGGTTATTCTCACTATGAAACGACAGGCGCGGCGTCGTCCCGAACGGCCGTGCGGGCGGCATGATGCTGCAAGCCAATTCTCACCACACTGCCAGGAGCTATGCATCGTGGATGCCCGGTTCCCCTTTTCAGAGGTTCTTTTCATGAAGCGTCCCAACGTCAAAGCATCGATGATCGGCATATTCTCGCTGATCGCCATCCTGTTTGCCCTGACGGGCTATATTTCGCTGCGCAGCCTGAGCACGTTCAACGAGAACGCCGACGATTTTGCGACCAGCTATCTGCCCGGCGTGTCCAAGGCAAACGACATCCAGCTCGCACGTTACTCGCTGCGTGGTTCATACGGCGATTACGTCATGGGCCGTACGGAAGGTGGTGCCGATGGCTTCGTGAAGAAGATCAAGACCAAGCAGGCGGCTCTCCTGAAAGCCGTCGCCGACTTCAAGGATCAGGTCAATACCGACGCCGAGCGTGAGGCCTTCACCTCGATCGACGATACGTCCTCGAAATATGTTGCGGCTGGCGACAATCTGATCGCTCTCGTTAAGGCCGGCGAAAAGCAGAAGGCAATCGATGCCTTCGACAAGGATCTCGGTCCGATCGCCGACGAACTGGCGGCAAGCGTCGACAAGGTGGTGAAGTCCAACCAGGCCCTGGCTGCCAGCGCCGCTGCCGAAAACCGTTCGGAGTTCAGCCGCACGCTTCTGCTGCTCAGCGTCATTCTCGGCGTCAGCGCGCTGCTCGTCTGCGGTGCAGCCTATTTCGGCATTGCCGGTATCGCCAATGCCATCGGCCGCATCACCGGCGCGATGCGTTCGCTTGCCAATGGCGACACGCATCTGACGATTGCTGATGCCCATCGCGGCGATGAGATCGGCGAGATGGCAAAGGCCGTCGAGATTTTCCGTCAGGCGGCGATCGAGAACATCAAGCTGCAGAGCGATGCGGAAGCAAGCCGCGTGCAGGCCGAGGCTGATCGCGCCCGTCTGACCCGCGAAGCCGAAGCCGCCGCACAGACACGCCTGGTCGAGGCAACGGCCGGTCTGGCTTCTGGCCTCAAGCGGCTGGCCGCCGGCGATCTGAGCTTCCAGCTCAACGACGCCTTCGCACCTGATTTCGAGCCGCTGCGTCAGGATCTGAACGATGCCGTCATGCAGCTCGGCAACACAATGAAGTCCATCGCTTCGTCGGCCGGTGCGATCGACACGGGCACCCGCGAAATCGGCAGCGGCGCCGACGATCTGTCGAAGCGCACCGAACAGCAGGCCGCCTCGCTCGAAGAAACCGCTGCGGCACTCGACGAGATCACGGTCAATGTCTCGAACTCCTCCAAGCGCGCTGACGAGGCCCGCCAGGTTGCTATCCAGGCGAATGAGAGTGCGGCACGATCCGGCCAGGTGGTTTCCAACGCCGTCAACGCCATGCAGAAGATCGAGCAGTCTTCAAACCAGATCTCCAGCATTATCGGCGTCATCGACGAGATTGCCTTCCAGACTAACCTTCTGGCTCTGAATGCCGGCGTCGAGGCGGCGCGTGCCGGTGAAGCCGGCAAGGGCTTTGCGGTCGTTGCACAGGAAGTCCGCGAGCTCGCCCAGCGCTCGGCGGAAGCTGCCAAGCAGATCAAGGACCTGATCCGCAATTCTTCGGTCGAAGTGCAGGGCGGCGTTCAGCTGGTTCGCGAAACCGGCGATGCGTTGAAGACGATTGAGAACCTGATCGTCTCGATGAACCAGCACATGGATGCGATCGCGACGTCCTCGCGTGAGCAGTCCACCGGACTGAGCGAAGTCAACAGCGCCGTCAACCAGATGGACCAGGTGACCCAGCAGAACGCCGCGATGGTCGAGGAAACCAATGCGGCCAGCGCGACACTCGCCACCGAAGCCGTCCGCCTTCGCGACCTGATCGCCAATTTCAAGCTGTCGGGCGAAAGCCATCATGCCTCGTCTTCGGACGTGGAAGCCCTGCGCCGCACCGCGTCTGCGATGGCTCGTAGTGCTCCGCGGGCACCGGCGCCGGTCTATCGCAGCCACGGCAACGCTGCCGTGCAACAGGAATGGTCTGAATTCTAAGCCGCAAAGGCAGATTTTCAGCACAGGATGACCTTACGGCCGGTCCGCGGAAATGCGGACCGGCCGCTTTCGTTTCCGGCGATGCCGAGCGAAATTGCGGCAAAAAAGTGTCATCAGCCTCTGGATGTGTGGCCGGTGTCAGCTAAATGACAGCTTCTTGTGGTGCGTTCGGACACTTCTTCTCCGTGGAGGCGGAGGAAGTTTCGGGAGGACTTGCCGTTCACGCGCGATCGATCGCTCGTTCGCCAGTGGCGTGTTCCCCGATCCCTGACAGCAATGACGCGGCATCTATCCGCGCTCAAGGAGGACACGTCTTGAAACATACATTTATTGCCACTCTCTTCGCAGCAGCCATCGCGCTGCCGGCCGCTGCGGCCGATTACACCATCATCGCTCCGGCAGCACCGGGCGGCGGCTGGGACCAGACGGCCCGTTCGCTGCAGACCGTGCTGCAGCAGGAAGGCATTTCCGGCAACGTCCAGGTACAGAACGTTCCGGGCGCTGGCGGCGCCATCGGCCTCGCGCAGTTTGCCAACCAGAGCGCCGGGAACCCGAACGCCCTGATCGTCGGCGGCTATGTCATGGTCGGCGCGCTACTGACCAACAAGTCGGCCGTGACCCTCAAGGACGTTACGCCGATCGCCCGTCTGACCGGCGAATACGAAGCCGTCGTCGTTCCTGCCTCGTCTGACATCAAGACACTTGCTGATCTCGTCACCAAGCTGAAGGCTGATCCCGGCGCTGTGTCCTGGGGCGGTGGTTCTGCCGGTGGTACCGACCACATCACGGCTGGCCTGATCGCCAAGGCATCGGGCGTCGATCCGACCAAGGTCAACTACGTTGCCTTCTCGGGTGGCGGCGAAGCGCTTGCTGCTATCCTCGGTGGCCAGGTCACCGCCGGTATTTCCAGCTACAGCGAATTCGAATCGCAGGTTAAGGCTGGCACGCTGCGCCTGCTCGCCGTCTCGAGCGATGCCCGCCTCGACGGCATCGATGCACCGACGCTGAAGGAAGCCGGTACCGATGTGACCATTCAGAACTGGCGCATGGTTGCCGCGGCTCCCGGTCTGACGGACGAAGAAGTCAAGGCGATTTCGGCTGACGTCGAAAAGCTGCATAAGTCTGCTGCCTGGCAGGAAGTGCTGAAGACCAAGGGTTGGGCAGACACCTACCTCTCGGGCGATGACTTCAAGGCTCAGCTCGACAAGGACGTCGCTTCGACCGAAAGCATCCTCAAAGATATCGGACTGGTAAAATGATTGAGGGCAACACCCCCTCGGCAACGAAGCGCCGCCCTGATTGGGCGGCGCTGGCTATTGCCGTCTTTCTTTTCGCCATTGCTGGCATCATGTTCTGGGATGCCTCTCATCTCAGCGCCATCGCACAGTATGACCGTATCGGCCCATCGACCGTGCCGGAATTCGTCGCCTTCGGCCTGGCGGCTCTCGGTCTCTGGACCGTTGCCGAAGCCTGGCGTGGTGAATTTCCCGAGCGCGAAAAGCAGGAAGTACCACCCGTTCTCTGGGTGATTGCCGGTCTTGCCTGTCAGATGATCTTCCTGCGTATCGCAGGGTTCTCGATCGCGACGGGCCTGCTCTTCGCCCTGACCGCGCGCGGTTTCGGCAAGCGCCAGCTGTGGATCTCGATCCCGGTCGGCATCGTCCTGAGTTTCATCGTATGGGTGATCTTCGCCAAGCTGCTGCAGCTGACGCTGCCTGCCGGCTGGCTTGAACATCTGTTCTTCTAAGGTGCAGCCCCCATGAGCACTTTCGAATTCCTTCTGCAGGGTCTGGCTGTCGCATTTCAGCCGATGAACCTGCTCTTCGCCTTCATCGGCGTCATGCTCGGCACCGCTGTCGGCGTTCTCCCGGGCATCGGCCCGGCGCTGACCGTCGCGCTGCTGCTTCCGGCCACCTACAAGCTCGATCCGGGCGGCTCGCTGATCATGTTTGCCGGCATCTATTACGGCGGCATGTATGGCGGCTCGACGACCTCGATCCTTCTTAACACGCCAGGCGAAAGCTCGTCGATCGTCACCGCGCTCGAGGGCAACAAGATGGCCCGCGCCGGACGCGGCGGTCCGGCACTTGCCACAGCTGCCATCGGCTCCTTCGTCGCCGGCCTGATCGCCACTCTCGGCCTCGCCTTCATCGCGCCCTACATCGTCAAGCTGGCGCTGGTCTTCGGTCCGCGCGAATATTTTGCGCTGATGATACTCGCCTTCGTCACCGTCTCGTCCGCCTTCGGAGACTCGGCGTTGCGCGGTCTGACGTCGCTGTTCATCGGCTTTGCGCTCGCCATGGTCGGCATCGACCAGCAGACCGGCCAGGCGCGTCTCTCCTTCGGCATCCCGGATCTTCTCGACGGCATCGAAGTGACGACGCTTGCTGTCGCCATGTTTGCCATCGGCGAAACGCTCTATATCGCCGCTCAGGGTGACAAGGTGGCCGACAAGGTCGAGGCCGTGAAGGGCTCGCTCTGGATGACGGCTGAAGATTGGAGCCGTTCCTGGAAGGCCTGGCTACGCGGAACCGTGATCGGCTTTCCGATCGGCGCGATGCCGGCCGGTGGTGCTGAAATCGGTACCTTCCTGTCCTACGCGACCGAAAAGCGCCTTTCCAAGAACCCGGAAGAGTTCGGAAAGGGTGCCATTGAGGGCGTTGCCGGTCCTGAGGCCGCCAACAATGCTTCGGCTGCCGGTACCCTCGTGCCACTGCTGACGCTCGGTCTGCCGACGTCTGCGACCGCCGCGATCATGCTCGCCGGTTTCCAGCAGTATGGTCTGCAGCCGGGTCCGCTGCTGTTTGCCACCAACCCGCAGCTCGTCTGGGGCCTGATCGCCAGCCTGTTGCTCGCCAATGCCATGCTGCTGGTTCTCAACCTGCCGCTAATCGGTCTCTGGGTGCGTCTGCTGACGATCCCCAAGCCGTGGCTCTATGCGGGCATCCTGCTGTTTGCCACGCTCGGAACGATCGGTGCGAATCCGTCGGTATTCGAGCTCGGCATGCTGTT
This sequence comes from Rhizobium sp. 05N430, assembly GCF_056396985.1. Classification (NCBI taxonomy): domain Bacteria; kingdom Pseudomonadati; phylum Pseudomonadota; class Alphaproteobacteria; order Hyphomicrobiales; family Rhizobiaceae; genus Rhizobium; species Rhizobium sp. 05N430. Next base: position 184,423 of record NZ_JBFTMO010000009.1, read on the forward strand.
GGCCTTCGGCATTCTCGGCTACGTCATGCGCCTGTTCGGCTATCCGATCGCGCCTGTCGTCGTCGGCCTGATCCTCGGGCCGCTTGCCGAGCAGCAGTTGCGCCGGGCCTTGGCGATCAGCCAGGGCGATCTGACGACCCTCGTCATGTCGCCGATCGCAGCCGGCCTGCTGCTTGTCGCTGCCGCGGCATTCATCATTCCGCTGATCCTTCGCTTGCGCGGACGGGGGCAGGTCCTTTCCCAGCTCGCCGCAAACGAAGACTAACAAAAAGACGGCATCCAACCCCTACCTGTGAGCCGGCCCGTGCAAACGGGCCGGTTTTTCCGTTTGATGAGACAGAAATGCGGAGCGTTGAAGAAATTCCCGCGCTCGTTGTTTCTACAATTAATAGATGAAAAGTGTTTTGTTGGGTTAATGCAGCTTTAATCCGTCGGTGCGTATCTAGAGACAATTGTATTGGATTTGACGCGGCACGGCTTCGTCTTCCCATATTGCTCAAATCGAATACTTGCGACTTTAAATTTTCAGGATACCGAGATGAAACGCCCCCGCATCAAAATGCTATTGTCAGCGATCTTCGCTGTTATCGCCCTCATGTTCGGATTGCTTGCCTGGATGTCGATCAGCGGCATGAGCACGCTGAATGGCCAGACCGAGGTGATCGCTTCCAACTGGATCCCGAAAATCGCGACCGGCAAGAGCATCGAGAGCGCTTTCTACCGTCTCGACAATGCCTATTCGACACATATTCTTGCAGGCACGCCTGAGGAGATGAAGGCAGCCGAGGCGCTGATCGCCGACCGTAACGACGCGCTAGCCAAGCAAATCGACAAATACCGGCCGCTGATCACCACCGCCAAGGGCGCGGAACTGATCAAGGCGATCGAAGGCGGCATTGCCGACTACAAGCAGGCCGCGCAGCAGATGGTGGCGCTTTCGGCAGCCGGCAAGGATGGCGAAGCGAAGGCACTGCTTTCGGGCGATATGCAGGCCAGGATGGCCAAGGCCGCCGGATACCTGAACGACCTGCTCGACTTCAATACCGCGAGCTCGGAAAAAATCCACCTGGAAGGCGCCAGCCTCTTCCAGTCGACACTGTTCATGACCTTCGCGCTGATCGCTGGATGCGCTGCCATTCTGATTGCGGCCGTCATCTTTGCGATTACCGGCATTGCCCGGCCGATCGAAGCCATCACGACGTCGATGAAGGTTCTCGCGGGTGGCAACGATGAGGCGGCCATCCCCTTCTCGGGACGTTCGGACGAAATCGGCGACATGGCGTCGGCCGTCGAAGTGTTCCGCACGAACGCGCTTGCCAACAAGCGCCTCGAACGCGAAGGCGAGCAACAGCGCCACCTGACGGAAGAGCAGCGTCTTCGCGCGGCCGAAAGCGATCGCGTGAAGGCCGAGCAGATGCGCCAGGCGACCTCCGGCCTCGGAAATGGTCTGAAGCATCTGGCGGCGGGCGATCTGTCGTTCCAGCTGGACCAGCCCTTCGCTCCGGATTTCGAAGCTCTTCGTCAGGACTTCAACACCTCGATCACGCAGCTTGCCGATGTGCTGCGTTCCGTATCCTCCAGCGCCTCGTCGATCGACAGCGGCAGCCGCGAGATCAGTCAGAGCGCCAATGACCTGTCTCAGCGCACGGAGCGTCAGGCTTCGTCGCTCGAAGAGACGGCGGCGGCTCTCGACGAGATCACCACCAACGTTGCCAATTCGTCCAAGCGTGTGGATGAGGCGAGGGCGGTTGCGGTTCAGGCAAATCAGAGCGCGTCCAAGTCCGGCGCCGTTGTGTCGGATGCGGTCCATGCGATGGAGCGGATCGAACAGTCTTCGAGCCAGATCTCCAACATCATCGGCGTCATCGACGATATCGCCTTCCAGACCAACCTTCTGGCCCTGAACGCTGGTGTCGAAGCGGCGCGTGCAGGCGAGGCCGGCAAGGGCTTTGCGGTTGTCGCGCAGGAAGTGCGTGAACTGGCGCAGCGCTCGGCGCAGGCCGCGCGCGAGATCAAGGCGCTGATCAGCGCGTCGACCGGCGAAGTCGAAGCAGGTGTACGTCTGGTTCGCGAAACGGGCAATGCGCTGACGGCGATCGGTGACTATGTCGTCACCATTAACCAGCACATGGAAGCGATCGCGACATCGACCCGCGAGCAGTCGCTCGGCCTCACGGAAGTGAATACCGCGGTCAACCAGATGGATCAGGTCACGCAGCAGAATGCAGCGATGGTCGAGGAAACGAGTGCGGCCGGTGCCACGCTGGCGCATGAAAGCGGCCGCCTTCGCGATCTGATCGCCCGCTTCAAGCTTGGGCAATCAGGCGTCCAGCAAGGCTATATGCCTGGGCGCGCCCGCGCCGCCTGACGCGCTCATAAGACAGCTTAAAGATGAAGCGAGCCCGGCCTCACAAGGCCGGGCTTTTGCGTTTTGCCCTCTGTTCAGGCATTTTTGCATGGCAGCGCTGAATTTCCGCGACTTGTGGTAGATGCTGCGCTGCATCATATGTAAGCAGTCAATAATGAAGCTAAAGCGAGAAAGACAATGTCTTACGTGAAGTCCATTCGTGAAGGTTTCCTCGGCCGTGCCTTCGCCGTTATCGGTGCCGCAAATGCAGTCAGCGCCGCAGTCGATGCAGGCCGCCGTCCGCAGGGCCGCCACCTGAAGGTGCTCGGTATCGATGCCGATGTGTTCGATCACATCCGCCGCTAACAGCCGCTGAAACCAACGCATGAAAATAGCCCGCAACCGGTTGGTCGCGGGCTTTATTTTTGTCTTGATGACTGCGGCTTGCCCCGCCGCAGTCCTGTTTACTAGGCCTCGACGCGTTCCGCGCCATGGCTGTGGGCCGGTGCCTCCAAGGCCTCGCGCCGGTTATGGCGGATCGAGGACCAGAGCGAGATGCCGATCAGCGTGGCGCCGCCAAGGCCGGTAATGACCTCAGGGATGTGATATAGCGTCTGCACGTACATGATCACCGCCAGGATCAGGATCGCGTAGAACGCGCCGTGTTCCAGATAGCGGTATTCCGTTAGCGTTCCCTTTTCGACGAGCATGATCGTCATCGAGCGCACATACATAGCGCCGATGCCGAGGCCGATCGCGATAATGAAAAGGTTCTGCGTCAACGCGAAAGCGCCGATGACGCCGTCGAACGAGAAGCTTGCATCCAGCACTTCCAGATAGATGAAGGCGCCGAGGCCGCCGCGTGCCGCCTCGCTCATCGCCCGCTGCGAGGCATCCAGCAGGCCGCCGATGACTTCGACAGCCAGGAACGTCACGAGGCCGTAGATGGCGCTATAGACGAAGGTGGTGGCTTCCTCGCCTTCCAGAAGCGACGAGAAGAGCAGGATGAGCAGGAGAACGACGGCGATCTCGATGCCCTTGATCGCCGCGCCGCGCGACATCATCCGCTCCAGTGAGCCGAGCCAGTGCACGTCCTTCTCATTGTTGAAGAAGTAGGAGAGGCCGACCATCATCAGGAAGGTGCCGCCGAAGGCTGCGATCGGCAGGTGGGCGTCATTCATGATGCGGGCATATTCGGCCGGTTCGCGAGCCGCGAGGATGATCGCGTCGATCGGGCCGATACCGGCTGCGATGACGACGATTGCCAGCGGGAAGACGATGCGCATGCCGAAGACGGCGATGATGATGCCCCAGGTCAGGAAGCGGTGCTGCCAGACCGGCGTCATCTCTTTCAGCTTGTTGGCATTGACGATGGCGTTGTCGAAAGAAAGCGAAATCTCCAGCACGGCAAGCACCGCGCAGATGAAGAAGACGGTCGCCATACCGCCGATCGTGCCCGTCGATTGCCAGCCGAGAATGGCGCCGAGTGCCAGGCCGATGGCAGTGACGATGAAGGACCAGCGGAAATATCCGAGGGTCGAAGTTTGACTGGGAGACTGGTTCATGGCCGCACCTCTTTGGCGCGGACATCGTTTTTGAACGTGGGTGTGGTGGAAGAACGCGGCATGCCAGAACGGGCATGCGCGAAAGGCATGGGGAGCTTTTTCATCGATTGAAAATCCGCCGGCTCTTTGCAGGCGGTACCGACATCACGAGAGCGCCGTAAAAACTCTCGCCAGAGGGGCCCGGCACCAGTGTTTATCCGTCGCCGATGTTTCCGCATGGGGGGCAACCACGCACATCTCTGCGACGACGGACAAACGCTTAGGTAATCAACTTGTGCAGGCAGTCAAGAGGGGCCGGATGATTGCAGCCTGACTTTCTTTGGAACCATCCCCAGGCTCGCCCGTTTGGATGAGGTTGAGCGATCAGGATGATCGCGGGCGCGATCAAAAAGGAGGCCGATGATGCAGACTTCGACCCACTCCCCCGACAAGCGAACCGAGGCTGCCGACCGCATGAAGCGGGCGAAGCCCAACCGGATGCAAAAGGCGCAGGTGCTGCCGCCGCATCAGGTCGATCTGACGCTGCCGCAGTCCCCGAGGCATGACGTTCATGTGCCCGCCCATATGAGCGGCAGCGATCTGTCGCGCGGCGGTCCTGAGATCGCAGCCGACGCCGCAAAGGCCAAAGACAAATAGGCCGGGCTACCGGAATTTGCGACTTCGCGAACAGCTTTCAAGAACGACAGGTGAGACACGAATGAAGACAAATCTTGTGCCGCAGGACATTTCGCTCAAGCACGAAGAAGAATGGCAGGCAGTCCGCATAGCCTCGGAGAAGGACGGCAAGAGTGAATCCAAGAGCTGGAACGCAGCATTTGCAGGGTCGAAACCCTCGCGTTCCGAATCCGTAAACGCGCGATAATTCATGGAAGACGATCAGACGCCCGGTATTGCCGGGCGTTTTTGCGTTCTTATTGCTCGCCGTTGCTCTTTGAACCCTGATCACTTCCAAGTTTCTTTTCGATCTTCCCGAAGGCGTAGAGCACACAGACGGCGGCAACCGTCGCAAAGACCGCGATCGGCCAATAGCCGAAACCGGTCGCAAGGCCGATTCCGCCCGAAAGCCACATGCCGGCACCCGTCGTCAGGCCTTTGACCCGGCCGCGGGAGAATACGATCATCCCGGCAGCCAGGAAGGCAACACCCGCCGTTACCGCCTCGATGACGCGTAACGGGTCGATGCGAACCTGCGGATCATCGGTAAAGCCCGGCATGTGCACAGCCTCGATCGAGATGATCGCGAAGAGGGCGGCCGCAAGGCTGACGAGAATATGCGTTCGAAAGCCGGCCGGGTGATCGCGTGCTTCGCGTTCGAAGCCGATCAGGCCGCCGAGGAGGATGGCACCGAAAAGGCGGGCGAAGATGACGGGGTAGTGGATGCGGGATTCCGGAAACATATCGGCGAGGACGAGGTCCATGGAAGCGGTTCTCCAGCGGTGAATTCGCTGACTAACGCAACCGCCGCCGCTTTGTTCGCGTCAGAAGCCGATCGTTTCTTCGTATTTGTCCCAGGAGCTGTACATCGCGTAGCGGCTGAGGCCCTTGATGGCGAAGTTTCCGTAGTAGGGGCTGAGCTGGAACTCAGCGGCAGATTCGCTCATCTTCTTGACCGCGCCGACATAGATCGCTGAGGCAAGGCCTGTGCGGTTGGCGCCGTGTTCGCAGTGAATAAGAAGCGGCTTGGGCGCGTCTGCCATGATCTTGGCGAGCTTCTGCGCCTCCTCGATCGGCAGTTCTTTGGATGACGACATCGGAAAATCGATCAGCGTGATGCCGCTGTCTGCGGCGGCTGCCGATTCATCGCGGTACCAGCCGGTGCGCTTTTCGTTGCGAAGATTGAGGATCGTACGGATGTGATAGCGCGACGCGTATGCCTGGATGTCTTCGCCGCTTGGCTGCGCCGACCGGTAAAGCTCGCCTGCAATGACCTCGTGAAAATTGCCGGTTGCCTGTCCGAGCGCCGCATGGGCACCGATCAAGGCTGCCAATCCGAGTGCCACAGAAGCTGGCCAAGCGATAAAACGAAAATAACGCATACTTACACCGATCGATCTGGCGTCCGTCCAACCACCCAAATGGGGGCTCGATGTGACCGGCGCCACCCTATCCGGAAAAAATGTGTAGTGGAAGCCACGGGCTCCCGGCGCCAACCTTTCGGAAAGGATTGCCGTCCAATAATCCGGGCCTCACGGGATTCGGATCTATGGCGAAGACAGCGACGCGCGGCCGCAGCCGCAAACCATCGGGACGGGGCAGGGGCGCGAGCCGCGGCGGCGGCATCATGCCATGGGCGATGATCGGTCTTCTCGCCGTCGGCGGTATTGCCACCTACGACAATTGGAAGACAGTCAAGCCGATGCTGGCAAAGGCTCCTGACGCTTCGATGATCACTGCCGCGATCCGCCCGGACGCACCGAAGGCGCCTGCCGCAAGGCCAGAGCCGAAGCAGATGGCGGTGACGACGGTGCAGCCGCAGCGTCCCTTGCCACCGGCAACCATTCCGGTGCCGGCGGCTCAGCCAGTCAAGGCATCGCCCGCAGACGTGCTGAGCGGCAGCGCCACCTTCGGCTATTGTGGGCAGGGCGAACACGTCAATTGCGTCGGCGACGGCGGCGTCTTCTGGTACAAGGGCGAGAAGATCGTCGTTGCCGATGCCGTTCTTCCGGATGTTTCGGCGGCGCGCTGCGAAAACGAGCGGCGCCTCGGCTTTGCTGCCAAATCGCGGCTTTTCAAGCTTTTGAACGCTGGGCCGTTCGCCATGAACGCGGCCGGCAAGGGCGCCAATGGCGGCGCTCCAAGGGTCATCTCACGGGACGGACGTTCCTTCGGCGCCCAGCTGACCACCGAGGGGCTGGCGCGCAAGCCAGGCGCAAACGGCGCCTGGTGCGCCTGATCTGATCACTTCTGCTTGGCGGGCTTTGGCTGCGGCGTTGCGGGTGCCGCGGCAGGTGCCGGCTGCACGGGTGTCTTGCCGTTGGTCTGGAAGGTCGCAGCGAAGGTGCTGTCCTTGCTCTCGGCCGTGCATTCGATGGCAACCGGCTTGCCGCCATAGGGATTGCCGAAGGTGCAGCTGCCTGCAACCTTGACCTCACCCGTCATCTTCTGGCCGACGCCCGTCGTCACCATGGTCAGAGGGATCCGTGCATTTCCGTTGGAGGCCGGCTTGATCGCCTTGCCGTCGCCCTGGAAGCCCAGCATCTTGCCCTGCGCCGTGAAGATGAAGGTGACATCGCCATTCGGCAGCGCCACGGCGGCCAGCTCGTTCTTGCACGGCTTGGATACATCGAGCTTGCCGACGACGAGCTTGGAGCATCGTCCGGCAAGGGTCGTCACACCGGCGCTTGGGAAGTTCTGGGTTTGGGCATAGGCTGAAGAAGAAAGGGTCGCTGCAGACAGTGCTGCTGCGGCAATAATCAGTCGTCTCATGAGTTCAGGGGTCCTGTCATGCTGCTGGTCAGACTTTGTGACTGGCATGGTTGTGTGTCGGAATTTTGCCGCGCGCAACCCTGAAGCGCCCCAAAAAGTGAAACGGGCCGCTACAGGGGATCGCGGCCCGTTCCAGGAAGCGGGGGCGCCTTGGCGGCAGCCGCCCTCTTTATCTTCTCAGTGCCGCCGGTTGGCGTCTTCCATCGACCAGCCGAAACGCCACGCCTCATAACGCGCATACCAGACTTCAAGGGCCGCAGCGTCCCAAATGGGCATGAATTCCGGGTGTGACATAGGGTTGTCGCTCAGCCTGTAGCCCAGGATGCGGTCACGAATGCCTCGCTCCTGCATGTTCAGCAGCTCTTCGATTTCCATATGCGCGCCCTCAACCGCCGGCCCCTCAGCCGACAGGGTTAAGGAAACATTTCCATTTGCTAATGTCCAGAAATGCCAGCGTCATCCCCATTATTCACAGGATTAATCAGGACGGTCTCTTGACGCGAAATGCGCACGCGCGAGCGGATCAGTGCTACTTCTGGCAGCTATTTCATTCCTGAATTTAACCCTAACGCGACAATCGAATGGATACACGCGCGTACCGCAATTATAAATCCGACAGTGCTTATATGAGGGGTTTCGATGCGCGGTATATTTGCGAAAGCCGTCCGGCTTATCTTGCACCCGGTTTGCCTGCTGATGGCGGCCGCGCTCTTCTTCGCATTGGTCCGCTATCTCGACACGCGCTGGCGCTTCATGCCTTATACGTTTTCAATCACGCTCGTCATTGCTGCGGCCCTGTTTCTGGTCTCGCGGCGATATGCATTCTCGCTCTATGCGGCGGGTTCGGTTGTTGTGCTGATCGCGCTGGCTTCGCTGGTCAAATACGACCTCAAAGGTTTTGCGCTTCACTACTATGATCTGATCTTCACCGGCGCCGACAAATCCGCGGTGAGTTTCCTCGCGTCAAACTACACGGGCATTCTGATCCCGGCGATCTGCATCCTTCTCGCGGTCATCGCATGCCTTGCCCTGATCTTTGCTTTCGACAGTCCTCTGCGGCTGAAGGTCAGGTGGCGCGCGGCTGGCCTGGCGGCGGTTCTGCCCTTGACCTATCTGACCTTCCCGCCTGCGGTCGCCGATCAGCCAGCCTACCTGCCCTACATTTCCGGCTACAACGCATCGTCTTTTTTCATCTCGCTCGCTGACATCCGCTATCCATTCGGCAGGATTGAGCTATCCAATCACGTCGAAGCAGCCGAGATGCGGGCGATGGATGCCTCTGTGGATTGCGGCACGAAGCGCCCCGACGTCGTTCTGGTGCTCAGCGAAAGCCAGACGGACCTCGCGAACTTTCCGCAAATCAACGCCCCGGCAGAAACGCTGGCGTCGTTCCGCTCGCAGGACGGCGTTGTTCGTCCGCTTTATGTCGAGACCTATGGCGGTGGCACCTGGGTTACCAACTTTGCTGTGATGACCGGGCTGTCGGCGACGGATTTCGGCTGGCAGTCATCCTATGTGACGCAGCTGATGGTCGACAAGATCAAGGGCAGCTTTCCGGAGACGCTCGCCAAATGCGGCTACCGCACCGTGACCGTCATGCCGATGGAATACAACTTCGTCAACGAAGGACCCTTCCTGACGTCGATCGGCTTCCAGGACATTTATGACATGAAGGCGATCGGCACCAAAGCTGAAGCGGAGGATGACCGGCCGTATTTCGATTTTGCCCGGAAGATCATCGCCGAGGAGCGCGCGAAGGACGACCGGCCGCTGCTGATCGCGATTCAGACGATGATGACGCATGGTCCCTACGACAAGCCGATCGTGCCGTCTTCCCTGGTCGCCGAGGCGAAGTATTCCGACGATGCCAAGGCTAACGAATATGTTCGGCGCGTCATTGCCGCCCGCAGGGAAGTCGCATCGTTCATCGATAGCCTGCGCGTCTCCCCGGGCAGCCGCGGCACTGTTGTGATGGAATATGGCGATCACCAATCCGAAGCGACCCGCCCTTTCGTCGAAGAATCACTTGCGGGTGAGCCCATGCTCTCCGACTTCCGCTCGATCGCCTACCGCACCTTCGTCAGCATTCACGGCTTCGGCACGCCCGTTGATATGGCGCCGTTCGCGCGGCCGCTCGATATCGGCTTTTTGTCGTCAGCGCTTGCAGAAGCAGCGCAATTGCCGTCGTCGCCATTGATCCGGGACCTGCAATCGCTGCGTAAGACATGTGGCGGGCGGTATCATACCTGCCCGGAAAGAAGCCTTGTCGATGCCCATCTCAGCATGCGGGCGAACGCCGGAATGCTGGTTTTGCGGTGAGTTTTCTTCATCTCTAATGTTGTAAAAATATCGTTAAAATTGCCCATAACAAGTTTTTGTTCATCTGCCGTTCAGAAAACTGTTTGGGAAAAGCACAGAGTGGCGCACACTCCTCCTTGTGAATAAGGAGATAGTGCATGATTCGATTGACCGCGGCTCTGACGCTGTTCTCAGTCTATGCGTTTACGATGTTCTTCATCGCATCCATTCCTGAGACCCCGTACTTGCAAACCGCAGCAACGACGATAACCGAAGACGCATCGCTTACGAAGTGAGTTGGGCGTAAAGGGCAGGCTTGGGGGCAAGCCTTTATGCAGGGTGGTGGCGTAAATGATACGCTGCCCTGCGGGGTGGGTTTTTATTGTGCTGGCATCGGGCACAATTCTTCAGTGTCGCTGGTGGCACTGCAAACGCGTCTTGGGCGGGCCTTCACAAACAGCGCGATAGACTTCCGCGGATAGTTGAAATGGCTGTTATTCAAGTCATTTGCTGCTTCGCGGGTAAGCGCGGTGCGTTTTTCTCCGAGATCATCAGCAATCCACGCAGAATAAGGTCTTGCCTGGTTTTGATTCGTAGCTGCTGCCGGCAGCGATCTGTCTGTTCTGGGACCGCGCCGTGAATAAAGGGTGATTTTCCGCTTTCTTGTATCTCGAAACGACACATAACTTAACGGCAATAATGGTACATTAACTTATAATTAGTGCTTCCAGCATAATTCTTCCCTCGGTCAATGACGAATCCCTTCGTCTAGGCTCAACGATGTTCGGGTTTGGTCCTGTCGAATGTCGAGGTTTAGGAAACGGTTGCTTTAAGCACCGTGCGCATGATGCCTTGTCCTAAACATTAGCTCCCTCGAGCGATGTCTTCCGAAATATTTTGTCTATGCGTCTCGGCCATGCAGTGTGCACGGCGCGAACCCTCCGGCTATGGCTTGGAGCGCGCCAGCTTTTGCTACCGGGATGCGAGACGAAAGACACCGTCACCGCTAACGCCAGTGCAAGGGAAATTTCATGACCTCGATCGTTTCCTCTCTTTCTAATACCCAGATCAAAGCTCTGTCTGCAAAGACCATCAAGGCGTTCTCGGCTGAGGATGTCGCAACGCTTTCCGCAGATCAGCTCAAGATTTTCAACAAAGACCAGATATCTGCCCTCGAGGCCGAAGATATCGAAGCGCTCGATTCCACACAGCTCGGCGCGATTTCGACGACCGCTATCGCAGGCCTGAAGCCGGAACTGCTTGCTGCACTCGATGCCACGAAGATCGGTGCTCTCGGAAACGCCCAGATCGCGGCGTTCAGCGCCACGCAGATTGCTGCTCTTACCCCGGATCAGATCGAAGGCCTTACAGCCGACCAGATCAAGGGCCTGAACGCGACGCAGATCGGCTCGATCAGCGCTGACGACATCAAAAAGTTTTCGGCTGACGAAGTCGGCGCCATCGGCGTAAAGGCAATCGGCGGCCTGAAGAACGAAGCAATCGCCGTGCTCAGCGATGACCAGATCGGCAAGCTCAGCGCCGACCAGCTCAAGCAGGTCACGACCAAGCAGATCACCGCCTTCACGTCTGGCCAGCTTGCCAAATTCACCGATGATCAGATCGGCGCATTGTCGGCAGCCCAGGTCGGCTCGCTCACCAACGACCAGATTGGTGGCCTGACCGCCGGTCAGATCGGCAAGCTCAGCAACGCCGCTGTCGCTGGTCTCAAGGCAAGCCAGATCACAGCGATGACCGCCGATCAGGTTGCCGGTATCACTGCAGGCCAGAGCGCTCTGCTGAGCGCCGCGCAGGTTGCGGGCTTCAGCGCCACGAACATCACCAAGCTGACCGACGATGCAGTTGCTGGTCTGGCCGCCAAGGCAATCCCTGGTCTGAAGAACGAAGCGATCGCTGTCCTCAGCGAAAGCCAGGTCGGCAAGCTCAGCACCGACCAGCTCAAGCAGGTCACGACCAAGCAGATCACCGCCTTCACGTCTGGCCAGCTTGCCAAGTTCACCGACGATCAGATCGGCGCATTGTCGGCTGCCCAGGTCGGCGCGCTCACCAACGACCAGATCGGCGGCCTGACCGCCGGTCAGATCGGCAAGCTCAGCAGTGCTGCTGTTGCTGGTCTGAAGGCAAGCCAGATCACGGCGATGACCGCCGATCAGGTTGCCGGTATCACCGCAGGCCAGAGCGCTCTGCTGACGGCTGCGCAGGTTGCGGGCTTTAGCGCCACGAACGTGACGAAGCTGACCGACGATG
>NZ_JBFTMO010000010.1:0-185430 GCF_056396985.1 Rhizobium sp. 05N430
TCCGCTTCAAAAACAGTTCCGCACATGAGCCCAAAACAGCAAAGGAGAAACGCAAGAGCTTGACCATCAAGACCGACACGAACGATACCTAAAAGGCGGGTCACTTCTCAGTGCAAATCCCGGGTCAACTCTCAGCGCAAATCAACAGATCGTCATCGAAGGGCGGCTCGCCGTTTCTACCGGGGCCGGCACAGTCACGGCCGGTCCAGGTGAGATTGTCTACATGCCCAAGGGAGAGGCCGTTACGATCACGACGGAAGGCGAGGGGGCTCTCACGGCGTATGTAACCTATCCGCATTGGGCCGAACATCACGAATAGAGCCGGCCAACATGAGGGCTTAATAATGAAACGGGTTCTTTTGATCGGCATCCATCCTGACGCGGTCGACACATCCGATCCATCCCTGCCGGCTGGGCTTACCAATGAGAAAATTGCCGCGGGCATCAGGCTGACCCTCTCCGACATGCAGGGTAGGGGCTGGGACGCCGGCTTCTGCGCTCTACGGCCTGCGACGGCTCAGGCAGATGTCGAAGCCTCACTCGCCCAGCACTGGGATTGCGTGGTGATTGGCGGGGGTATCCGCATTCCACCGAGCAATCTTAAGTTATTTGAACTCGTCGTCAACACAGTCATCCGGGTTGCGCCGGGCACCGCCATCGCATTCAATACGTCGCCTGAAAACAGCGCCGACGCGGCCGAGCGATGGCTGAGGTGACTGGGACCAGTCGATGGCAGTCTGAAAAGCAAAAAAACGACTGTCGCCGACTAAAACCATTCGCTTCGTCAACGCCCATTGATACAGATGGCGCTTGTCAATCAGGGAGGATAGCGACATTACCAGCGTCAACAATGCAGATCATAATCCACGCCGCGTGACCGACATGGATGTCCTCATCGGAATGCGTTTTCGTGTCGCCCGAGTTTCCGCTGGATTGAGTCAAACGGTCGTCGCCGACCATCTGGGGATTACATTCCAACAGGTACAGAAATATGAACGTGGTGCAAACCGCATTGCGGCCACGACGCTCAACAAAGTCGCTGCCCTCTTCGGGGTTTCGATCCTTTATTTCTTGGAAGAAGAATCGGGGGAAGTTGCGTCCGCGGAGGTGCCGCTGCGGCCAAAGTCGACAGACTTGGCCATGACCAAACGGGGCCAACGGCTACTGAGATTTTTCGCGGCGTCGCCGGACAAGGTTCAGACCGCGGTCTTCAAGTTGCTTCAAGCCACTGGAGGCGACGAAGGAGAAAGCGACGACTGACTGGTGGATGGATTGATTTGTTACCGGAGAGGTCGAAGTTGGCCTCGCCGGGCGAAGTCGCCCAGATTGACAACATCCACCATCCTGTCGGCCTCCTCGGCTTCCAGCGTGTCCAATAAGACACCGTGAAAATCGACCGGCCAGCCTGTGAATATGTCGATGATTGACCAGTACTGGTCGTCAGCGTTCTTGGAGACCTGGTATCGAAGATGGGGCATAGCTTGATGGTAGCGCGCGGACGGATGTAGGCAAGCCCCGGAGGCCACATCCATGGGATGCCGTCACTGCAAAGTCTGATGGACCGCGGGGTCTCTCATGGCTACGTGTTTGGTAGACAGCGGGGCTTCTTCGCTTGCCCACACCAACATCGCCAGCGCGGCGACCCCGAGATAGCCAAGTTTGCTAGTTATGGCGCTCCGCGCAGCCTGAGCACGGATGCAGCCGGTCCTAGTTATCGAGTTCATGTAATCGCGCTCGCTCCAGGTTCGTCCGGGGAAGCTACGCCTTTCTTCGAGTCGGTCCAATCCCCAGATCTGGGCTGGAGGGATATGGTCACCTGTGCGCGGTGTCTAGGAAATACGTGCGCGGTCTCGGTCGGTTTGCACTCCCAGATTCCAGAATTTCGAACATCTGGTAAGCTCCTGATTCTGCAGGAAAAACCAAAGTGCAGAGCCGTCAACGTTACCAAGTTTGAGACGATACTCCCTAAGGATCGGGCGCAAATTCCTTCGAAGTTCGAATGATTGCTTGTTCGGGCAGCCGAACAGTTTTTCGCCGCCGCGCGACATATCGGACAACAAAGATGGTAGTTTCAGCGTGACCCAATGCTCGCTGTCGTCTGTGGGTCGGCGAGATCGTGGCCAAAAGGGTTTGCAGCCACTTGAAGGGTCAGGATCGCAGCGGACAAAGAAACCAAACGGGATGCCATGCTGAACCTTGGATAGAGAAACGCGAACGCACTACCTATCGCGCCAGCGGACGATATCTTCCAAGTGTCAATCATTCGTAAAAAGATGAGACAAGGTCGGCGGACGTTCAGTCGCTGCTTGACGCAAAAAGGGGTTGGCATCCTACTCGCCTGATTTCAGCCCCTGAGGTAACATCAGTCGACCCGCGGGAGGCGAGATGACCTTTAGACAGAAGCTGATGACGTTGGCCGTTGCCCCGCTGATAGTCGTGACGATAGCCGTTACGATGTTCCTGACTTGGCAGTCCACACGCCTTGCAAAATCGAATATCGAAGCGTTTCAACAAAGCATGCTGAGCTCAAAGCAAGCTGAGATCGCAAACCTGACAAACGTTGCCCTGTCCTCGATCAACTCGATCTACTCCACTGCGGCACCGGATGACGTGGAAGCCAAGGCACGCGTATCGGAAATACTCATGTCTCTCGACTACGGCAAGGACGGCTATTTCTTTGTGTATGACTTCGATGGCAACAGCGTCGTCCATCCCCGGCAGCTCTTCAGAAACGGCAAGAACTGGATGAGCCTCGTCGATCCCGATGGGGATCGGGTCATCAGCGAACTGATTAAGACAGCGCGGGGCGGTGGCGGTTATCATCGATACAAATGGCAACAACCATCGACGGGCGCGCTGTCCGACAAGATTTCGTATGTGGTCGCGTTGCCCAAATGGAATTGGATACTCGGAACGGGAGCTTACCTGGACGACGTGGCAGCACAGGCCAGAGCTGCCAACTTGGCGATCCAGGATCGAACCCGGCAAAGTTTCGTCCTTGTTGCATTGTTCGCGTTGCCTGCTGTGTTCATCGTGTTCGCCACCTGCATTTTCGTGACTTTCGACCAGCGAAAGCTTGCAAACGCGGTGCAAAAGCAGCTGACGCAACGGGTGATCGAGACCCAGGAAAGGGAGAGGTCGAGGCTCGCCCGCGAGCTGCATGATGGCATTTCTCAGGAATTGCTGGGCGTCCGTTACGCGATGGAACTGGCAGGCAGGCGGGCTGTCGAGGTTTCGCCCGAGCTGAACCGCGCGATCGAGGAAACGATCTCGACGCTTAATACCACGATCCGTGAGATCAGAAACATATCCCACGACCTTCGGCCTCGCGCCCTTGATGACATCGGCCTCGTTGCCGCGATCAAGAACCTTTCCGAGAAGTTTTCTGCTCGTTCGGGAGTCGCGATCTCGCTGGATGCGGACGGCTTTGTCGATGATCTTGTTCCCGATGCGCGCACGGCACTGTTCAGGGTGACCCAGGAAGCGTTGAGCAACGTCGAGCGACACGCCGGCGCAAGCCGTGTGTCGCTCCGCTTGTGGAACGAGCGTGGACGGACCCGCATGCATATTTCCGACGATGGACGCGGCGTCGATTTCAGTCGAGCCCGACAGGCAAGGGGGCTTGGGATGGAAAACATGCGCGAGCGGATAGGGCACTTCGGCGGCGTTCTGTTGATCGACGGAGATGAAAATGGGACGCGCCTGCTTCTTATGTTGCCTAGATCCGCCAGCCAGCCGGTCGCTGACAGCGGGGCAGCAGCGTGACTGGGCCAATATCGGTTATCCTGATCGACAACCACCCCGTCGTCGCCGAGGGTCTTCGCGGAGTGCTGAACACTTACTCCGGGATCGAGGTGGTTGGCGTGGCGTTCGACGTTGAGACGGCCTTGCCCCTGGTTGCCGAGAAACGGCCGACCGTTGTTCTGCTGGACATCAACATGCCCACGATTAGCGGGATTGACGCCATCTCAATGGTGAAGGCTCGCCACCATGCTGCCCATGTCGTGATGCTGTCGATGCACGACACCCGCGAGTACATCTCGTCGTCGATCCTCCGCGGAGCCTCCGGTTACATCCTCAAGGACGTCCCAACGGCAGAGATCGTAGAGGCGATCGAAGCAGTCGCCCGCGGCGAGACTTACTTCTCGCCTGCTATTCGCGAAACCTTGCTTACTCAGGGGAGAGAGCCGCAGCCGGAAAAGATTACGCAACGCGAACATGAGGTCGCCACTCTCATCGCAAGCGGCAAAAGCAACCGGGACATTTCAGGCGTGCTCGGGATTTCCGAGGCCACCGTCGAGACCCACCGAAAAAACCTCAAGCGTAAACTCGGAGTTTCGTCCACGGCAGAATTGGTTCGTTTCGTCCTAGAACATCCCGAGCGCCTGGTTACGCTACCCAGTAGTGGGTAGACGCCGACCAGAATGGCAGATCGGCCTCTTGCGATCTGACCGCTCCAAGGGCTAGCCCATGACATGCGCATGGGGGAGGACCTGTGCCTGGGGAGGAAATCGCGTTGCGTGCGGCCTTATGCCGATACGCTGACAATCGGTGCCTCTCCGGCCAAAGCTGATTTGGGCCGGTTTCCGAGAGGATCGATGACGTGGACACGAAACCCACCAGTAAAGCAGCGCTCTGGCTGCTGGTAATTCCGTATATTGGGCTCCTATGGGTGCCCTTCTACAATTTCAGTGAGCCGTCGCTTTTCGGCTTTCCGTTTTTTTACTGGTACCAGCTCGCGTGGGTGCCGATCACCGCTTTCCTCATCTGGATCGCCTATCGGAGCGTGCGCCATGACGACTGAGATCGACACCACGGCGCTGGCCGTCTTCATCTTCTTCTTCATCCTGGTCACTGTCATGGGCTTCGTCGCAGCCCGTTGGCGCAAGCCCGAAACACTTGCCCATATCGACGAATGGGGTCTTGGCGGCCGCTCGTTCGGCACCTGGATCACCTGGTTCCTGGTCGGCGGCGACTTCTACACGGCCTACACCGTGATCGCGGTGCCGGCGCTCGTTTACACGGTCGGTGCTTATGGCTTCTTCGCATTGCCTTACACGATCATCGTCTACCCCTTCGTCTTCATGGTCATGCCGGTTCTCTGGAAACGTGCCAAGGACTTCGGCTATGTGACCGCAGGTGACGTCGTGCACGGCCAGTATGGCTCGCGAGGCCTTGAGCTTGCGGTCGCAGCCACTGGCGTTATTGCGACGATGCCTTACATCGCTCTTCAGCTGGTTGGCATGACCGCTGTCCTCAAGGGGCTTGGCCTTCACGGCGAGCTTCCGCTGGCGATCGCCTTCATTGTGCTGGCGCTCTACACATATTCTGCAGGCCTGCGCGCTCCGGCGTTGATCGCTTTCGTCAAGGACATCATGATTTACATCGTGGTGATCGCGGCCGTGGCGCTCATCCCCTCGAAGCTCGGAGGCTATGGCAATGTTTTCGCTTCGGCGGACGCCGCCTTCCAGGCAAAGGGCTCCGGCACCCTGCTGCTCGGTGGCAACCAATATGTCGCCTACGCGACGCTGGCGCTCGGTTCCGCGCTCGCCGCCTTCATGTATCCCCACACGCTGACCGGCATCTTCGCCTCCAACAGTGGCAATACGATCCGAAAGAACGCCGTGCTGCTGCCCGCCTATACCCTGCTGCTCGGACTGTTGGCCCTGCTCGGCTATATGGGACACGCAGCCGGTCTCAAGCTTGACAGCGCCAATGACGTCGTCCCGGCTCTGTTCAAAACCCTCTTTACGGGATGGTTCTCCGGTTTCGCCTTTGCGGCGATCGCCATCGGCGCGCTCGTACCGGCGGCTGTCATGAGTATCGGGGCGGCCAACCTCTTCACGCGCAATTTCTGGAAGGCCTACGTCAACCCCCATGTCAGCGATGCGGGTGAGGCGAAGGTCGCTAAGATCACCTCGCTGGTCGTCAAGATCGGTGCTCTGCTTGTAATTTTGTTCCTGCCAACGCAGTTTGCTCTCGACCTGCAACTGCTCGGCGGCATCTGGATATTGCAGACCCTCCCGGCGCTGGTCTTCGGCCTTTACACGAACTGGTTCCGTGCCCCGGCCTTGCTTGCAGGTTGGTTTGTCGGGTTCTTCGGGGGGACTTATCTGGTTTGGGACGCGGGGTGGAAGCCTCTCCACTTGGTCGCGATCGGGGACGTCAGCTTTACGATGTACACGGGCCTGCTCGCTCTTGCCGCCAATATCCTGATCGCCGTCGTTCTGAACCTTTTGACTGCCAAGCGTTCAGTCTCGACCGCGCACTGAAGTTTGGCGATTTCTGACAATGGTGAAGGCGCGCTGGTAAACGGCGTGCCTTCATCGCCACCGCTTCGCCCAGCATGCGCGGGTGTCTGCTAGCCCAGCATTCTGGATAGGGCCTTCGCTGCTATCTTGAACACTGTTCCGAGATGGTCGGCAACCGTGGCCCGGCGGCCTAAGGTCGGCAGAGGTTCGGTCTCCTCGTAAAACCGAACCTCCCCGTGGTCGCCTTCTCAGCGAAGCGCAACGCCGGCCTTTTAGGCACGCGAGATTCAGTCGTCAACGGCCGTCAGGGCGATTTTCGGGATACGCAATTCGGTGATGGAGGAACCTATCAGTGCCTAGACGATTAAAGTCCAAACAGGAAAGCCAATGCCCCGCGAACAACTCGACGCCGATCTATTCCGAGCAGCTTGGGTTGCCGGTATCAACGCTGTAACAGACGATGCAGTCGAGAGCCTGCAGTATTTGGCTATGATGGCCAGGCCGTCGATAGCGCGCTACCAAGCGTCTAACGGCGATCTCAGGCGCGATATGGACGCCCTCCTCGAAATCGGATTAGCGAAAGTCCAGCGGAGCGGGGAACTCCCGGGCTGACCGTACAGACCCTGCAGCAACCCTATTGGCAACGCCGGGGAATTCTTGGGAAATTGACGGTACATGAGGGAAACGCCCACAACTAGAACCTATCTCGGGTTGATGCGTTTCGTGGCCAAATCACTAAAAGCGAAAAATATGATTCAGCGCGATATCACCGCACGCCCGAGTTTCGATCTCCATACCGGCGACGAACACTTCATCGACGGCCTTACTCGTTTTACGGACCCGAAACTTCAGATCACAATCCCTTCGCCGATCTCATATCACAAATCGATCACGTCGAGCAGGATCAGGGCAGAAAAACTGATTTAGGATCAATACGGCGGGACTTGCCCAAGTCCTAGACTCTGGCCCCGCCTCACAGTTGCTATCCGGTCAGACGCCGGGGAAGTCCATGTGAGGCGCGTGGCCGATCAAAAACGGACGCTCGACGCTGGCTATTCCACAACAAAATCCAATAGCCAAAAGTTCACCTGACACCGTGCTTATCTCGAAACTTCGTTTTAGCCACTCCATCATGTATGCGTTGAAGAGGTTCATTATGACCACACAGTGAGTGGTGCAGTTCCCGGAACGCTTGGCGGGGGGCGCACTGATCGCTTATGACGATGCCAACGCCCTTGAACTCTCTCAAGATTGCAGCGCCACTGTCCGAAAGACCAAATTACCTTTTGGCAGATTTCCGAGATTTATCTGTCCTTCTCCGCAGGAGAAGAATCGTCTCACGGCTGGATGCCAGCTGCCGACGGCGTCGTGACCGATGATGGGAAGTACCGACTTCAACGAGAGCAGAAGTGAGGGGCGGACTAATTTGTCGCCGGGTGGCCAGTATCAATCGAAAGCTGCTCGCGGCAGTCTCAGACATCAGCAAAAATCTTTCACGGTCTGGCCACATCAGGTCTCACTCCTGGCGACGCGCCCGGAAGACCTCTTGGATGCTACGTAGGAGCTTTCATCCCAGCGAACGAACCCTTCGTAGCGTTCTCCCGCCGTGCCGCATCCGGTCGAGCAACCGCGTGGTGTTACCATCCGGATGGCAAAGGCAACGAAGCGATGATCGGCGAGATCATAGCAATTCTGGCCCGGCCTGAAACCTGAACGCGTCGCACGCTAACTCCGTACTTGATGAAATCGGCTAGCCGCTAACGACCGATAACCTTGCGCACGATCTTGATCAGGGTTTCGGGATCGAAAGGCTTTGTCAACCACCCGTCGCTCCGGCCGCCTTGGCCTGTGTCTTCACATCGCCATCGGATTCCGTCGACAGGAAGATTATCGGGACGCCCGCTCCGATTGGCTGTTTCCGGATTGCTTCGATCATCTGCAAGCCGTCCATGCCGGGCATGTTTAGATCGGTGATGATCAGGTCGAAGGCGTCCTGTTGCGCTGCGGCTAGACCTTCAGCGCCGTCGCTGGCCTCGACGACGGAGTAGCCTGCGTTGGAAAGTGTGACATTGATCGTAAGGCGAATGCTAGCAGAGTCGTCAACTGTTAAAATGCGTGCGAGGGTCATTCAGTCTCCAGGGTGCGTGAAGGTGAGGGTGGCAAAATCGGGGAAAACCTCTAACTATTTGTTGTACCCCGATCCTGATATCAGGGATCGACCCAGAAATGGCGTAGAGCCCGAAGCTTAATCCTTCTCAGCCCGAAAACGGGCATCGGTACCGTAAAAGCCGCGCATCGCAAGCGCTCACATCGGAGACATGCCAGTGTCCTCTATGCTGCCATCTACTCAGTCCGCGACGTAGATCAGGACAGGCAGCCTTTAGAATGGCAAAAAACAGGGGCTAGAGCCTTTAAGGTAGCGCGCCGCTTACAAAGGTCCGCAGAGGCGTTTGCGCGATTGCTCAAATTGGTTCCTTACTTCGAAACTCGACGCCCAACGTGGCATCTACCCGTTTTCGCACGTCGAATGTTGACATGCCTGAGGCCATCAGCTTGCTGAACTCGTCTCTCATCCGGATATGGGCCTCAGGATATTTCCGAAGGGCCGTAGGAAGCGGGTTGTCGCTCCGAAACGCCTCCTTGGCGGCCGCGCCGCCGAAGCGGTCGGCTGCCAGTTTCCCCATTCACCTGCGCTACCTCGGTGACGACCACTTTCACGATCTATCTCAGCGGCGGTTCGGGGCTGCAGTTGTGCATGAAGCCGACACCTCCGGAAACTTTGGTAAAGCGGCGCTGTCGATAGGAGTAGTCGCGGATCATGCATCGAACACGAGCTGGCAACCCGACAGCTTGCCTTCCTTCATGTATAGCATGCTCGACACGTCCAGAGTTCCCGCGATCCTATCCAGCATGGTATGGAGTTGAGACGATTGCGCTTGTGCGGGAAGTCCCGCCAGCGTTGTGATCGCGATCGGCAATGCAGGAATGGGAAAAGCCCCTTACCGTCAAGGCCGCTCAGGCGTCTTGAGGTCCAGCATCGCGGTATCACGAACAAGCCGCGCCAACTCCCGCTCATCGTGGATGCCGAATTCGAACCAGTCGACCAGCATCTTCGCTGTGACCTGACCTTCGTCGCTGCCCTTGTCACAAGAACGCTCCGCGCACCAATCGGACAGGATGCGATCCAGTACCAGCATCGTTTCTGCAGTCAACGGCTCTCTCGGCCAATCGGTCGTCGCCATGTCATTCCCCCAGCTTTCCGTAACCGTATCGACTATAGCGCAGTGGCAACACTCGCTGTCAAATGGGGAGGATTTCGGGGGCCGGTTGCGATGGCTCGAACTGCGGCGGGAGCCAATGACCACCGTTTCGCCGCCGGGACAAAACCGATCTCGTCCAGCGTCGATCCAAACGGGAACGGTTCTTGCACCGTTTCCATTCGGTAAAGGTGATGGAGCGCAGGTGTCATGAATCGGTACAGCTCGCAAGAGTTTTCGACGCTGATGTTGGTGCTGGAGGATCGCGAGGCGTACAAGATCAGGACGCTCGACGACGTGGCCACAGTGCTGCTTAACCTATGGCCTGACGAGGACGGTGAAGACTACGTCATCGCGATCAAGGCGTGTCTAGACGCTAAGCTCGGTGAGGTTGCCCCTGAACTCGCGAGGCGGGCGCTCATCAAAGCCGCGGAAGAGGTCGGCGTGGGAGTAATCACGATCGTGCATTGATGGGCGAAGGAGCAGTTCGACGTTAACTTGTTCGGGGTCATGGACGTTGTTCGCGAAACCCTTCCACATTTTCGCGAAAACCGTTCAAGCCTCTCCATCAACGTAAGCTCGGGCGCTGGCGTCGTCGGCCTTCCTATGATTTCTTATAAAACGCTTCAAAGTTTGCCTTGGAGGGATTCTCAAAATCGCTATTTCTACGAACTCGCGGCTCTCCTCATCGGGGTCAAGATCGTTGAGCCGGGTGGGGTGCTAGTTCGGCCAGCGCAGCGGCAAAGAGTTCTCTTCAACGCTGGCGCCTTCGCTCGATGCGGTAGCGTCTGGCCGGTGGAAGATCGGCGCTTTGGTGAGCTTCGCCGGACTCTTGCCACTCGCGCCATCTGGGTCGTTCCGAACACGGAACCTCAGTGCTCTTACTGGCTCAGCGGACCGAACAATTCCACCCACCGCCTCGACATCGGCCGCGCGCCAGCTGGAAGCGGCCGGGTTTGATCTGACCTTGAAGGTGGTGAAGGGCGTCGGACACATGATTTTGGTGGAAGAGGCGGAAACGGCGTTGCGGTTCCTTGGCCAGCTCGCGATAGCGCTCCTCGGTGTCTGCCGCCTGAAAGGCCGTCAGATACCTTTCGTTCGCCTTTCATCACGGCGAGAATTGTCCGCCTTGCCTATCCTACCTCAGGATGCCTCCAGCTAACCGGCGAACGTCTCCTCTTCGCACCCCTCCGATTTCTGATTAGCTGTTCGTCGTCAGGCAGGACTTTGAGGTGTGCATCGCGAGCGGCAGCGACGAAGGCCTTCCGGGCCTGCGCCGGCTCAAGCTCGCCTTGTAGCGATCGCAAGCCGGCGGCGAATGCGTGCCGCCATGACATGTCGTTGACTCGACGCGGCCATTTCTCAGAAGTCAGAATGCCCAAAAGTCCTGAAATCGTGGATGCGGTCGTAAAATGCTGGTTGCCGGGCAGGGCAACGGCGATCTCCTTGATCGACGTCACAAGGATGCCGTCCATCGCTCACCTTGCCTTTCCTGACTTCAATTCTGCCGCAACTGATTTGCGAAGTGCATCCATGATGTTGACGACGTTGGACTTGGCCGAAGCATCCGGCTCGCCCCTTGCCGTCTTGTTGGAGGGCTTCATCGCTTTCTTCTTCTTGGAAATAAGCTTGAGAAGGCTATCCTGTATGGGGTCGCTGGCCATGTCAGGTGACCAATGCGCGGATTTCTTCTTGATGAGTTGCTGCACGAGTGGAATCAAATCGGGATCGGCCTCGTTGTCGATGTCCTCGAAGTAGGATTCTTCCGGGCGAACTTCATCGCCGAACCGCAACGACCAAAGGACGATGCCTTCTTCCCGGGGCTCGAGGATCACGGCCCGCTCACGTCGCCCGATAACAAGCTTCGATATTCCGACGACCTTGTCGGCTTTCATTGCG
This sequence comes from Rhizobium sp. 05N430, assembly GCF_056396985.1. Taxonomy (NCBI): domain Bacteria; kingdom Pseudomonadati; phylum Pseudomonadota; class Alphaproteobacteria; order Hyphomicrobiales; family Rhizobiaceae; genus Rhizobium; species Rhizobium sp. 05N430. Next base: position 11,408 of record NZ_JBFTMO010000010.1, read on the forward strand.
TCGCGGATGACGGCAAAAGCCTCGTTGCCCACCGAATTGTCCGGCATAAGGTCGTGCGGCTCCTCGAGATAGACGGAAGCAATGCTCTCCGCGGGAACGAACTTTTCTACGTCGATCGTCTTGACGGTCTCGAGTGCCACCGCGTCAAGGTCTTCGTCGGTGAGTATGACGTAATCATTTTCACCCCGAGCGTATCCTTTGGCATCGTTCCCGTCCTTGACCGGCTTGCCAGTGACGGAGTCGATATATTGCGAGACTACCCTGTTTCCGGTGAGCCTGTTTAGCGTGTGGAATCGCACCTTCTCCGACTCCGAGGTCGCCGGGGTCATGTTCACCGGGCAGGTGACCAGCGAGAGCTTCAAATACCCTTTCCAGTAGGAGCGAAGTGCCATTTTCTAGCTCCTAACTTGCTTTGCGCTGCGGAACAGCCTTGGAGGAGGCGGCCTTTTCGGCTGCTCCGCGCGCGGCGCGCTGCCTGCCAGTGCCAGCATTGGCATTGGCCGCAGTGCGTTTCGGTTTATGAGAGGCGGTCTTCATTAGCCCCGCACTCTCGCGTAGGGCGGCAAGCAGGACGCTCGGCTTGGAAACCTCGACGCTCTTGCGCTTCGGCAGCGCCTTACCTTCGATCTTTGCCTTCACCAGCTCGGCAAGCGCCGCCTCGTAGCGGTCTTCGAATGACGCCGGATCGAACTCGCCCCGCTTTGTGCCAATAATGTGCTTGGCGAGCGCTAGCATCTCGCCCTCGATGTTCAGCTTCGGCATTTCCTCGAATGCCTTCCTGGAAGATCGGACCTCGTAGTCGTAGTTCAGCGTGGTTGCCACTAGACCGTTGCCTTGCGGCCGGATGAGGACGGTTCGCATCCGCCGAAACAGCACGGCCCTCGCGATAGCGGCGACCTTCGACTTCCTCATCCCGTCTCTGAGGGCCGCGAAGGCCTCAGCGCCCATCTCCGGCGTCAGATAATAGGGCTTGTCGAAATAAATATCGTCGACTTCCGAGCTCGGGATGAAGGCTTGAACATCCAGCGTCTTATTGCTCTCGAGGATGGTTGCGGCCACTTCCTCCGGGTCTATGATGATGAACTGGCCGTTCTCAATCTCGAACCCCTTAGTCTGGTCTTCGCGCTCGACACGTTCTTCGGTCTCGCTGTCGATGAAGACGCGGTTGACCCGGTTGCCCGTAACCTTGTTGATGGAATTGAAGGTGACGCGCTCTGACGTGCTGGCCGCGGTATAGAGGGCGACGCCACAGCTCACTTCGCCGAACTTGAGAAATCCCTTCCACTGCGCTCTATGTCCCGATGCCATACGCCATACTCCGAATCACTAATACGTGACTCAAAGACGTGCGAGCGTGATTCGTTCCGACTCAAAACGAATCATTTTTCAATGGCTTATGGAATCTTCTTAGGAAATTGATTCACGCCGAAATGCTGGGGCGTCGGTCTCGTGTAACGACGGCAAGAGCAGCTGCTGGCCCGTACGCAAGGTACGGCCGCTCCACCGGTAAGCGAGGGAGCCGGTACCGCTGCCGGCGCCCAGGAGCCGAGACCAACCTATTGGTTTTTGACGCAGGTCCGTCTTCGTCCTCCTGTCCACTCCTATGCTCAATTCCGAGCATTAGCGCCTCCTCCACCGGCGCTATTTTCCTGGATTTATTGACGCGCGGCAGCATGAGATCCACGCGTCAGTTGAAATCGGCGCTTCTTCGCTCGTGTCGCCGACAAACGAACAATGCAGCGCCCCCATCCTCGATCCGGTATCGAACTTAGCAGCTGCGCGCTGCCGATCGAAAGTCGTGCGCCAACGCTGGTATGCAAAGGATCGGAAGCAAAACGCCCGGCATAATTTTCTTTCCCCGATCAAGTGACGCGCCTAGAATGTGGTCTTAGGAGAATTTCGGTGTACAATATTTCGCATTTCCCACCAGGCACGACCGACGGAAAATGGCCCTTAGAGCGTCGTGCTGTTCTCGACTGGCTCGTAAACGAGACCTATTCCCAGCGATTTCTTGACAATCTTCTCGTCGATTTGTGCGAGCGTCTGGTTGCTGGCGGTGTTCCGGTCGCTAGGTCTTCGCTTCACCTCAGGATCCAGCACCCGCAGTGGCAAGGTGCGAGGATCCTGTGGCTGCCGGGTGTACAAAACGCCCATATCGACACGTTCGACTACGACGTTGATACTACCGAGATGTTCCTTCGTAGACCGGCCACGGAAATTTACAATGGAGCATCTGAAGTTCGGCAACGCCTCGACCGGCATGACGATGGCATGGGCCAGTTTCAACTCTTCGATGAGCTTCGTCGAGAAGGGTTCACCGACTATGTCGCTTGGCCGATCGATCACACATTGGGCAAACGCCATGTCATAACTTTCGCGACCAGGCAAGTTGGCGGGTTCTCTGAACACGAGGTGAACTACCTGCGGGATCTGTTACCCGCGCTCGCCTTGGTCAGCGAAATCCGGATGAAAAACGCTATGGCTCGCACCTTGTTGGAGACTTACGTGGGCCCACATGCGAGCGCCGAAATTCTTGCGGGTGCCACGACGCGCGGCAGCGGCAAGACCGTGAGCGCCGCGATCATGATTTGCGACCTCCGCGATTTCACGGCGCTATCCGATCTTTGGCCGCGCGATGAAGTTATCGAAATTCTCAATGGCTATTTCGATGCCTTATGCGAACCCATAGAAGCCAGAGGCGGCGAAATCTTGAAATTCATGGGCGACGGACTCCTTGCTATCTTTCCACTGGATAATCCGAACGCCTGCGCAGACCTCCTGCAATCCATCGAAGACGGTCGCAGGCGCATGGACGACTTAAACCTCAAGCTAGCAGGTAGGGGGAAAACGCCACTAAGGTATGGAATCGGCGTTCACGTTGGCGATGTCATGTATGGGAACATCGGTTCTCGAAAGCGGCTGGATTTCACAGCGATTGGTCCTGCAGTCAATGTCGCCTCCCGGTTAGAGGAGCTTACGAAATTGCTCGAGCGGCCCGTCCTTCTATCTTCCGATTTCGTGCATTCAGCTAGCCTGAACGAAACATTTGTGGAGCTCGGGTCGCATTCCCTTAGGGGCCTCGCGTCGCCGGTAAGGGTGTATGGAATTGCCGATCCATCAACCGCCTGACATTTTGCTCAGGACAGGCGCTCGCACCTCCTGATTAGCGCTTAGCTGCCGACTATGTCCCAAGGTTCCTAAAAGCCGGCATTATATAGGTTGCTTCCGCGCGAACCGAATTGAACAAATGCGCCAGTTGCTCGTCAGTGTTCTCCGCGAGTATTCCGGTACGGACAAGCGCGGAATCAAAGCCGGACGTTTTCGCGCCGAGGATGTCGTGCTCGATGCTGTCACCAATGCAGACAACGCGGCGTCGATCGTTAATGCCGGCGATGCGTACAGCATGCTCGTAGATCTCGGGATGTGGCTTGCCAAGCCACGTCACCGTTCCGCCCAATGCCTCGTAAAGCCGGGCTATGCTCCCTGCTCCTGCGAGGGTAGCTCCATTGTGGAGCTTGTGGATGTCGGGATTGGTACAAACGCAGGGAATGTGTTTCTCGGCAGCGGGACGCAGCATTTCGCGGTAATCATCCATCGCGATGCGCTCAGACTCGCTGCCCGAAATTATGATGAGCTGAGCATCCAATGCGTGTTCGGTGGAGACGAGGCCAAGACGGTCGGCAAGATTTCGATCTCCACCGCTTGAAATCGTGAGGCAGGTCGAACCGCGAACAATCGTCGATCCGGGGGAGGAAAGCACCTCGTAAGCGACATCGCCCGAGGTTACAAAAAAGTCGAAGCTGTCCGCCGCAAAACCTAGCTTGACCAGGCGTTCGGAGTTGTATTCGCCGTTTCTTCCCGAATTAGAAAGGATGACTATCATCTTGCCTGCGGTAGCCAATCGAGACAACGCCTCGATAGCTCCTTCGTAGGGACCGGTGTCGTCTCTTAGTACTCCGAACTGGTCGACAAAAAAGACATCGTATCGGTCCGATAGCTGTTCCAGGGTGATCGGTAGCGGTTCACGCATTTTCGTCGTCCAGGTGGGATAGAACCATCGCGGCGGTACCTGTCGCGGCTTCGACTGACTTGGCTGGCAATATATCGATGCCCAGCGCTTTTTCCCTCATTCTTGTCCAAGCCGGATTTTTCGCCCCGCCGCCAACGGTTCTGAGGCTTGCCAAAATAGGAGAACCGAGTTCGCGCAGCCGTTCGTAACCGAGCCGTTCGATCTCCGTCATCCCCTCCAGGAGAGCCTGAAAGAACATGCCTTCGTCAGCGGGTCGAGGAGTGAGGCGCGGCAAGTAGTGCGGGTCGTTGAAAGGAAATCGCTCACCGGGGCGCAGAAGCGGATAGAAATCCAGACCCAACCATCGTTCAGGATCGATCGTGCGTGTCAGCTCGTCCAGGCGCTCGTCTCCAATCATAGCGCGCAAGACATTGCCACCGCTATTCGACGCGCCGCCAACCAGCCAGAAGTCACCAACACGATGGGAATAGATGCCGTATTGCGGGGCGTTGATCGGTTTGTCAGACGCAAGTTTGAGTACAATCGTAGAGCCAAGGGCAGTCACGGCGTCGCCAATACTTGACGCGCCTGTCGCTAGATATGACGCGCACCCGTCCGTCGTTCCCGCGTGAAACTTGGCCGATTCCCGTACTCCAAGCTGGCGCAGATAGCCTTCGACCGATGCGATTGGCCTGCCTGCACGATGAACGGCGGGGAGTTTACAAATATCCATATCGGCGGCCTCAAGCCAAGCCGGCCAAGATTCTCGGTCCAGGTCGTATCCCGTCTTGAGCGCGTTGTTTTCGTCGCTGATCCGACCGGGGCACCCGAGCTTCATCAAAATCCAGTCGGCTTGGTGCACCACGGTTGCGACAGCCGGAGCTTTCGAAAGGTGGACGGCGCGTGCAAGACCGGAATTCGCACCGGTCGCGGTTGCGCCTGGTGGTGCGTTTGCAGCGATCCGCTCAACCACCGCAATGTCGGGGCAGGGCTCATTGTACATGAGCACCGATCCGTTGGGCTCGTTCGAAGCGTCGAGTGCCAGCACGGTCCCGGAGGTGCCATCGACGGCCACACCTTTTAGAGAGGTGAAATCCACCTTCTGGGCTAAGGCTTGTAACGCCTCCTGCACCCGGATCCACCATGCCTGTGGTTGGCGAAGTTCGTCTGGCGATCTGAAGGGTGATGAAGCGAAGGCTACTTGATTGCCGTCTCCGTCGATGGCAGAGGCGCGAGCGCCCGAAGTGCCGATGTCGATGCCGAGTGCAACGGCCTGGCTCGAGTTTTTGGTCACGCAGGCTGCCTCACGGAGCCGCGGTCGAGTGCTTGGCGATACTGCTCGGCCTCCCAATGAGTGAGCTCATGCTCGTCACTCTTGGAAAGATAGGCCACGGCTTTGCCCTCCGGAATTCGGCTGACGACTTCGGCGAGGCACCGGGCCATGACTTCACCACCGGCGGTAAGGGCGCTGGAGAGCAGGACGCCCTTACCGGGAACCAGGATCATTTTGGGAATATTGCGTCCTTCTCGTGTCAACGCGGCCTCATAGTCCGTCGCGCTTTTCCCGTCTTCAAGCACACCAATTTCGGTGCCGAGAAATATCACGTGATCAGGATAGAGGGAGCCGCCAAGCGCGGCCGATCGGTTGGTCTCCGACAGAGCGATCGAGTGACTTCTAATGTCTTGAGCAGGGTGAAAGTTCGATCCTTGCGCCATCGTCGTCAGCGCTTCGATATCCAACCCACCAGATTGACGTGGCTCAGACGTCAGAGCATCCGTCACCCTTTTTATTCTCGCCGCCACGTCTTCGACCGAGTCGCCGCAGACGATTATGCCATGATTGAAAAGAATGAGAACATCGGGCTTCGACGCTGCGGCTTTCTCGATTTCGCGTGCGAGCGGCGTCCCCGGACGCCGGTAGGGTATCATGCCCCACTTGAGGTCCGTGAGAAGGCTCATTCGTGCACTGAGTTCTTCTTCGCGATCCTCTAGAACAGAAAGTGCTATCGCGTTCACGCAGTGATAGTGCGCGACCACCCGACTGCCGAGTGCAGCGTGGAAACTCGTTTCAATCGATGGTCGTAAACCGGTGGAGTTCAGCTCGGAAACGATGAAATCGGTGGATTTCTCCGCGCGCGGATCGCTATCGCGCAAGGCTCTCACCAGCGGATCGACGACGACGGGAACCATTATGTCTTGATCTTCGGCTTTGGAGAGCCACGTGCCGGAGGCCTTCACCCACATAACGCCGTCCTGCTTGATGGACGTGTTCCCGCCCGCGCCTTGGGTTTTGAGGATGTCATTTCCAATCTCGCGCGACAAGCGAAGGAAGGATTTGAAAGGCGCTGTACCCCTCAAGTCGGTTTTTGACACGTCTCTTTCCTCCCAAGTTGAAACATGCTCGCTCCGGCATCTGCTTTTTTGAGCAAACTTTTTCGTGATCCTATTTATATGATTGAACGTCGTCAACCGTGAAGAAATGTAAGCTTCGGTATTGCGATGTAAGCGACGCTGTGATTATTGTTCCTCATTGACGCTGAGGGAGAAGCGTCACGGAGGATTGAATTGAACGATTCCGATCGACATCGTCTTATCACGGAGCTACTTCGCGAGAGGCCGTTTGCGTCTGTCCGAGATTTGCAGGAGCGCCTTGGCGTTTCTCCGGCGACGATCCGCCGTGACATCGACAAGCTGGATGAGACCGGCGTCGCTCGAAAAGTTTATGGTGGGATATCGGCGAATGAATCGTCAGCTTCGGCACGGTTGTCGGCGCGGCCCTACGATGAGAACCGGGACATCGCAGTCGATGCCAAGCGGGCGATTGCGGAGAAGGCTGCGAGCCTCGTTCGTGACGGCGACTCGATCATCGTCCATGCGGGATCGACTTGCTATCAACTCGGCTTGCAGTTGGCGCGCCGAAATGTCCGGCTCTATACCAATTCAATGCCGCTCGCGGCCTACCTTGGCGAGCACGGCACCTGCAATCTGACACTGGCGGGCGGAGTTCTGTACCGCGAACCTGGCATTGTCCATGACGCGTCGGCTGGAGCGCCTGACTTCTTTGCCTCCCGGTTCTTTCTCGGTACGCAAGGCATTGGCAGCGAAGGTCTTCTGGAATCGCATCCCCTCCTGACCAAGGCCATCGGCGAGCTCAGCAGCTGCGCCGACGAGATCGTGCTTCTGGCCGACAGTAGGAAGCTTTCGATCCAGCCACGCAACATCGTCCTCCCCCTTTCAAGGATTGGTACGATCGTTATCGATGATGGACTTTCCGACGCCGGAGCGAAGATGCTTGAAGATGCCGGCGTCACGATCATGATCGCCACTCTCGGAGGACAGTGATGACGGCTTCGAGATCAGTTGCGGTATTCGATCTTGGCAAAACGAACTCCAAGCTCTTTATTTTCGGGGAGGATGGGTCAGTGCTGTCGGAAGATCGCACAAAACCCCTTTGGATCGAGCATGCAGGCCTTCGCGTGCTCGATGACGATGCTCTTTTCAGCTGGATGAAGATAACGCTATCGAAGGCGATTGAAGACCATGGCGTCGGGCACGTCATGTTCTCGGGCCACGGGTGCACATTTGCACTCGTGGAACAGGGTCGTCTCGTTCACCCGATCCTCGACTATGAGCAAGAACCTCCACAGCCGCTTGCAGGTCGCATTGACATGCTAGTCCCACCATTTAACGAAACCTACTCTCCTCGGTTGCCCCTTGGGTTCAATTACGGACGACACATGCTTTGGTTGGAGGCTAGGAACCCGGACGACTTCCGGCGCGTTGAAGCCATCCTGCCTTATCCGCAATTCTGGTCCTGGAAGTTTTCCAGCAAAATGGTCTCCGAAGTTTCCTACGTCGGATGCCATTCCCACCTGTGGGCACCGCTGAAGGACGACTTCAGCAGTCTGGTCGATAGTCGAGGCTGGCGAGAAAAAATGCCGAGTTTCGAGCGGGCAGGGACGGCGCTCGGCGAATGGGACGCTCTTGAAAGAGGCGACTCTGCCGGCTCAATAGTGGTCCACAATGGCGTCCACGACAGCAACTCCGCTCTTTATTACTACCGCTCTATCGGCTTTGATGATTTCACGCTGGTATCGACCGGCACTTGGGTGGTCATATTCAATTCCGCTTGTCCTCTAGAAGCGCTTGATGAACATCGAGACATGCTCGCCAACGTCACTGTAGACGGCAAGCCTACCCCAACGATCAGGTTCATGGGCGGCAGGGAGTATGATCTTGCCAGCGGAGGTTGGAACAGGAGCGTGAGTATCGATGCGCTCTCCCGGGTTATCGCCAAGGGAGTATTTGCACTGCCATCGTTTGCACCTGGCGGCCCGATGCAAGGTTGCGAGGGACGATTTGTCGGCCCTGAGATCGACGGTGAAGAACGTGCAGCCGCCGCGCTACTCTACGTCGCACTAATGACCAATTTCTCACTCGATCTGATCCGGTCGACTAACCCGATCGTTATCGACGGCGGCCTTGTAAAAACAGGTCTGTATGCCGGGCTTCTCGCGCAACTGCGGCCTTCCCAAGCCATTTTCACCAGCGCGACTGCCGAAGGCAGCGCGTTCGGTGCGGCTGCACTGGTCTTCGAAACGATGAGTAAAAAGCCGTTCGCAAACAAGACGAAGATGGCTGAACCGCTGCAACTTTTCGGGCTTGAGGCTTATGCCGACACGTGGCGCGCTTTGGTGGAAATCGAAGGACCCGATATGGCGACGCCCAAGAAGGAGCTTCACGCATGAGCGCAACCGACACCAAAACTCTTGGGCCTGTGCTGGAGATGAGGAACATCAGCAAGACCTTCGCAAGCACGAAGGCGCTGACGAATGTTTCGCTCACCGTATATCCAGGTGAGGTTCACGCTCTCATGGGGGAAAACGGCGCCGGCAAGTCGACGTTGATGAAAGTGCTTTCCGGCGCGTATACGGCTGACCCCGGCGGCGCGGTTCTGGTGGACGGTAAGCCCATCGTTGCTGGAGATCCGATCAAGGCCAAGGCCAACGGTATCTCTGTCATTTACCAGGAGCTTTCGCTCGCACCCAATCTTACGGTTGCCCAAAATATGTTTCTTGGGGCCGAGCCCTCTCGCTACGGCGTTGTCGACAAGGCCGCCGCCCGCGCAAAGGTTGCGCCGATCCTCAAGCAGTTGGGTATTTCCTTTGGTCCGTCTCAACTCGTCGCGACGCTATCTCTTGGCGAGCGGCAGATGGTGGAAATTGCCCGTGCTTTGACGACGAATGCCAAAATCATTGTCATGGACGAGCCGACGACTTCCCTAACCTCGAGGGAAACGGAGCGGCTATTCCAAGTCATCGGCGGGCTGAAGGCACGCGGCATCGCCATCATTTATATCAGCCATCGAATGGAAGAAATCTACGCACTCGCCGATCGCGTCAGCGTCCTGCGGGACAGCGCGTATGTCGGAACGCTAGAGCGCGAGAATCTCTCGGCTGAAAAGCTCGTTTCCATGATGGTGGGCCGGGACCTATCCTCGTTTTACAAGAAGGAGCACGGCGCTCCACAGCAAGCCGCCAAGACCATTCTGTCGGTTAAGGGCTTGGGCGACGGCCGCCGCGTGCATGATTGCTCATTCGACGCGAAGGCAGGCGAAGTGCTTGGCATCGCCGGCCTTGTCGGTTCGGGACGCACTGAGCTTGCACGCCTCATCTTTGGAGCCGATCGCAAGGCGACAGGCACGGTCACGCTCGAAGGTGTTGAACTCGCAATCGGCGGTCCGCGGGACGCAATGGATGCGGGTATTGTCTATCTGACGGAAGACCGGAAAGGTCTCGGCCTTTTCCTTGACATGACGATAACCGAAAACATCAATATCGGTGTCATTGGCAAGGATGCTGGCCGCGGAGGCATCTTGAATTTTGCCGCTGCGAAGGAACGTGCTGCTCGTGCAATAAAATCGCTTTCGATCCGCACACTGAGCGCAAGCGTGAACGTCGGAGCGCTTTCCGGCGGCAATCAGCAAAAGGCGCTGATCGCGCGGTTGTTGGAAACCAAACCAAAGGTCATTATTTTCGACGAGCCTACACGTGGTGTCGACGTCGGTGCCAAATCCGAAATCTACCGGATCATCGACGAACTGGCACAGACCGGGATCGCCATCGTCGTGATCTCCAGCGACTTGCCTGAAATCCTTGGCATCGCTGACCGCGTCCTCGTTATGCGCGAGGGCCGCATCGCTGGAGAGGTTTTGGCGACGCGGGACCAGCCAATCAGCCAGGAAGCTATCATGGCCTTCTCCACCGGTTCGGTATCCAAAGTTGCCTGAGACCAAAAGCAAAAAGACGGGATGAGAATATGACCGCAACACCCACTGAACAGACGAATGCGAACAAGGCAAAGTTTCGATCGACATTGACCGCGCTCGGTATGCTGCCGGTGCTCGTGATCTTGGCGATCGGCTTTCATCTGTTGAGCGGACGGTTTCTCAGCGTCAACAACCTGTCCATCGTCACGCAGCAAGCTTCGATCAATACAGTGCTTGCAGCCGGTATGACGTTCGTCATCCTCACTGGCGGCATCGACTTGTCCGTCGGATCGATCCTGGCGGCGTCGGCGATGGTCGGCGTCATCGTTTCGCTTTGGCCCGATATCGGTATGCTGGGCATTCCCGCCGCCATCGGTGTGGGACTTGCCTGCGGCGTCGTCAACGGTGTCATTATCTCGTTTCTCAAGCTTCCACCGTTCATCGTGACGCTCGGGTCGCTGACCGCCATGCGCGGCATTGCGCGCCTTCTCGGCAATGACACAACCGTGTTCAACGCCGATCTTCCGTTCGACTTCATCGGTAACGGTTCGCTGCTCGGCATTCCCTGGCTGGCGATCATCGCCCTCGCAACCATCGTCATCTCCTGGTTCATTCTCAAGCGGACAGTGCTTGGCACCTGGATTTATGCCGTGGGGGGCAATGTCGAAGCTGCTCGGCTCACCGGGATCAAAGTTCCGCTAGTTCTGCTTTTTGTGTATTCGATGTCAGGCCTGCTGTCGGGCGTAGGCGGCGTTATGTCGGCTGCACGCCTCTATGCCGCAAATGGCCTGCAGCTCGGACAAGCCTATGAGCTCGATGCCATCGCCGCGGTCATCCTCGGCGGAACCAGCTTTGTCGGCGGTGTCGGGTCGATCTGGGGGACGCTGATCGGAGCACTGATCATCGCTGTGCTCTCCAACGGCCTCATCCTCGTCGGTGTCTCGGACATTTGGCAGTACATCATCAAGGGACTTGTCATCATCGTTGCCGTGGCACTTGACCGCTACAGGCTGAAAGGACTTAGCCGCACATGACGTGCGGCTTGAGGGACCGGGGTTACCGGATCACGGGCGCAGGGAGCGCCATTATGGAGGAAAGTATGCGTTTGTTCTCTAAACTGCTCATGGGCACTGCCATCGCGGCCGCGATTACGATGCCGGCATCGGCAAAGGATCTCCAAAAGATCGGCATCTCCGTCGGTCTGCTTGGCAATCCGTTCTTCGTGGCAACGATCAAGGGTATCGAAGACCGCGCAAAGGAGATCAATCCAAATGTTCAGGTCACCTCGGTTTCCGCTGACTATGACCTCAACAAACAGGTTTCGCAGATGGACAGCTTCGTTGCGGCCGGCGTTGACATCATCATGCTGAACGCTGTTGACGCCAAGGCGATTGCCCCCGCTGTCAAGAAGGCCCAGGCAGCCGGCGTTATTGTCGCCGCCTTCGACGTGTCCGCGCCGGGCGCTGATGTCACGGTCATGACCAACAATATCAAGGCCGGTGAAGAGGCTTGTGGTTATATTGTCGATCAGCTCAAGGGCAAGGGTGACGTTGTAATCATTAATGGTCCGGCCTCCTCGTCGATCATCGATCGCGTCCAGGGCTGCAAGAACGTGCTTGCAAAAAGCCCTGATATTAAAATTCTGTCGGACGATCAGAACGCTCAGGGCTCACGCGATGGCGGTCTTGCGGTCATGCAGGGTCTCCTCACCCGGTTCGACAAGATTGACGCGGTCTTTGCGATCAACGACCCGACAGCTATCGGTGCGGAGCTTGCAGCCAAGCAGCTGAACCGCAACGAATTCTTCTTCACCGCCGTGGACGGCGCACCTGACATCGAGAAGTCGCTCGCAAGCGGTAACTCGATGATCAAAGCATCTGCATCGCAGGATCCGTATACGATGGCCGGTGACTCGCTAAAGATGGCAGTCGATGTACTGAACGGCAAAAAGCCCGCCCAAGACACCGTACTTCTCGATCCGCAGCTCATCACTGCTGACAACATCAAGGACTACAAGGGCTGGACAGCAGCCCGCTAACCCGTCCCTCAGACGATCCGCCGATGCTCGACATCGGCGGATCGTCACGAATTCATGAACGAACAGGAATTGTTTCGATGGCTAAAATAGGCGTTCATTCTTTTGTCTGGAGTGCCGGGTCCTCTAAAGACGAGCTGGAGCAGACGCTCGTTCGCTCTCATGAATTGGGTTTCAAGCTCGTTGAGTTCTCGTATCTCGACCCGGAGCAGGTTGATGTCAAATGGCTGGCTTCTCGCATCAAAGAACTAGACCTTGACGTAGCTGTCAGCATGGGGCTTCCACTTGATGGCGACATATCCAGCGAAGAGCCGTCTGTCGTCGCAAACGGCGAAGCAATCCTTGACCGCGCCGTCGCACTCGTAAGTGAACTTGGTGGATCCAAGCTCGCCGGGATTCTGAGCTCAGCTCATGGAAAACAGGAACAGGCGCTAACACAGCGGGGCTGGGACACAAGCGTGACGACGTTATCTCGTGTAGCCGAGCGTGCCAGCCGGTCGGGGGTGACGTTGAACCTGGAAATCGTCAATCGCTTCGAAAGCAATATGCTAAACACCGCAGCGCAAGGATTGGCGTACATCGCTGACACCGGCGCGTCGAATGTTCTGCTGCATCTCGACACATTCCATATGAACATTGAGGAAGCCGACGTTGGGCTCGCGATTCGTAATGCAGCCGACAAGATCGGCTACATGCACATTGGCGAAAGCCATCGTGGGTATCTTGGGACAGGCAACATCGATTTTCCGGCAATTTTCGATGCGCTCGTGGCAATCGGTTGGGACGACTACGTAACGTTCGAGTCCTTTTCAACCAGCATCGTGGATAGAGATCTCTCGTTGAAGACTGCAATCTGGAGAAATCTTTGGGACGACAATGTAGCACTTTCGAAGCATGCACGATCCTTCATCCAACTCGGGCTTGAGACAGCAAAATTGAAAGCGCAGTTGGTTAAAGCGAAACATTTGTCCTGGAAATAGCGGCGAATTGGGCTGCGACCAAGCAACGGGCGACGTATATGTCGTCGTCGCGGGTGAGGTGGGTGGTGCCAACCGAACCGCCGCGGCACTGCGAGGGCGATGAACCCCAGGACCGCACCGGACGAAACTGCGGTCGTGACCGTTTGGGCAGCTTCGGTAGCCTGCTGCTTTGCTTGGGAAACAGCACCTCTATATGCTGCTCGTGGTTCTGCGCCTTGGCGATCGCGTCGGCGGCTGGATTGCTAGCTTCCGTGGCCTTGGTCTGGTCGCCCGTAAACGCTGCGCGGACCGATGCCACAGCAGCGTCGCGGATGTCGCGTTCCATGCCAGCCATCGGATCGGTCGCCGTGGCAAGGGCAGGGACGGCGGTCGTCGCCGCAGCAAATCCCTTGTCCGAATGTGCCATAGATGACAGCGTCCCGTGCGCTTGAAGTGTCGCCTCCAAGAAGCGGCACAAATGATCGCAAGTGTGACCTGGCTGGTCCTGTAACGCCGCCCATCTCCAGGACCGAAGCGAAGATATCGACTGTCGACGTTAAAGCTTCTATCCTGCCCTCATGGCATTTCAAATGGGGATGCCAGACCATCAACGGGATGTTGGCGTGGCTATCGAAGTGCGGAAACTGCTTGCCATAACCGCCACGCTCGCCGAGGTCGTGCCCATTGGTCGGTGGTGACAATAAAAGCCGTGTCGTCCCACATGCTTTCTTCATCCAGTCTCTGAAGTAATATCCCGAACCATTTGTCAGTCATCGTCAACTTCTGGCGAGTCATACAGGACGGCGATGCCATCAATGCCTGGCGCGGCCACATTGGTTAGCAGCCGAACTTGTAGGAAACCGTGCCTGGCCCTAATTCAATTCAGGAACGCGGCGACCGCGCTCGAAGATTGGGTTCGAGTGCGATGAGAACAGCTATGATCGGCAGGTGCTTCGGATGGCGGATGGCCCAGATATCAAAACAGACCATTGTCCGCGTGATCGACCTCGAGACTAGTGGCAACGGTCCGCATGACGTGTGCGAAATCGGCTGGCAGGATGTGATACAAACGGACGACGGTCGCTGGCAGCTCGATCTCGAGCGCGGTTCGCTCCTGGTCAATCCAGGCCGTCCGATTTCCGCCGAAACGATGGCCGTCCACCATATCCGTGATAGCGATGTGGCGGGCGCGCCTCTATGGAAGGAAGTCGCAGCTTCGGTGCTTCAGCCCACCCGACCGGTTGTCGCGTTGGCTGCCCACCGCGCCAGTTTCGAGCAGCGTTACTGCACCCCACGCCTGACGGGCGGCGCGCAATGGATATGCACGTGGAAATGCGCGATGAGGTTATGGCCGCATCTGCAACGATTTTCGAACCAGATGCTTCGCTACCAGCGAATGCCTGAAGGCCTTATCCACCAGCTAGGACTTCCAGCTCATCGGGCTATGCCGGACGCCTACGTCACCGCGCACCATCTTCGCGACATGCTCAACGTGTCGTCAATTGAACGGCTGCTCGCGTGGAGTGCTGAGCCGGGACTTCTGCCCCGGGTGCCATCCGGACCTGACCGCGGTAAGTCTTGGGATTTGATAGACTCTAAGGTCGTCGAGCAGTTCTTGATGGATCGTGATCGAGATGTCCGATTTACCGCCGAAACCGAGATGGTTAGGCGAGGAGCAGCATCGGTAGCTGACGTCGATAGCGAGCCGAGCCAAGGCAGTTTGCTGTAGTAAATGAGCTGCCACGGCGCGGTATCAACAATGCAAAGCCAGGTTGACCTGTCTAGGATCGAGCCGTCTTCGGGGCCTAGCCTCTAGGCCGAGACGCCGTCCGGAAAATGATCCGCCTCCCACGCCTCGTCTTGGGCGGCAGAGTAGTCCTCCTGTTCCTGCCTCAACTTCTCAAGGCGTGATCGCTGCTCTTGGACGAGCGCGATCATCGCCTTCACCTCCGTCCGCTTCTTGTGGTTTGGCTCGACCTTCGTCAGCTCTTCGCTGTCGAGAACTCGCGACGCTTTCGAGTAGACGTCGTTCACCGCGAGCCTCCGAAACTGACCGCGCCGCTCGCGGAGGAGGCGAACTGATGGGCGGCCTCGGATCTCGATGCGAACTTCGTGATCCAGGTGGCGTTTGTCGAAGCGGCTCAAGCGGCCGGGATGAACGTGTTGCCCGACGACCTCCCTCGATTAAAGATGGCGATCTGACAGAGAGGTGCTCCGCAGGGGTAGGGCGGGGCGCGCGAAGATGCAGCAGGTCGATGCGGCGAAGATTTTTTCGTTTTATAGAAAAATATCACGTAAGATTCTCTATATAGAAATTGACAGAAACACGAGTGTTCGATAAAAAGAAATATTATATGATATTTTCGGCTTATCGAATGAGTATCAAGACTGAGATCGGAAGACAGGTATCGAGTTTTCGCAGGAAGCGAGGGCTGCGTATCCACGATCTTGCACAGAGAACAGGAAAGAACCCCGCTCGTATCAGCGAGCTCGAAAATGGTAAGTCCAATAGCACGGTAGACTTCCTCAACGAGATCGGAGCAGCATTGGGGCTAACGCTGATGTTCGTGCCAAATGACAGACTTGCCGATGTGCAAGCAATAATTGGTATTCGTGACCGTCAGATAGCACCGGCCTACGACCTGCCGACTGTTTTCGATGAAGTATTCATCGACGACAGCGAAACCGGCGAGGAAGGCCTCGATGCTGATCGTTAACCGGGCCGGGTTGATAGGGATCACGTTCGCGGTAGCGCCAGGGAAGGAGCTGCGAGTTGGATCATTGATACGTGAGCCATCAGGGACGGTTAGATTCTTCGTTGACGATGGTTACATCGCTCTTGGCAAGGAGCGTCCGCTTGTCAGTGTCTCATGGCGAGGTGCAAATGAGGAAGAAACCGTCGCTCGCTTGAGGGCGACGGGAGATAAGGTAATGTTTGGTGGCTCGTTACCTTCCTTCTTTCAAAACCTTCTGCCAGAAGGTGCGCTCCGGGAGCTCGTCGAGAAGGAATTCGGTGCTGGAGCGTTTGACAATTTCGATGTGTTGGCAAAACTAGGCGAGGACTTGCCCGGCGCGCTGATTGCTCGCCTCGAGGCAGGCAGTCCAGCGCTTGCGGCGCGAGTAGACAAGCAACCGGCGACCAAACCTGCTCCTTCTGAAGAGATCAGATTCTCTCTTGCAGGTGTGCAGCTGAAATTCTCAGCGACAAATCGGGCTGCGTTGACAATCCCTGCGAAATCCGGAGACGGCCATCTCATACTCAAGACCCCATCTCCCCAGCACGCATTTCTTCCAGAAGCGGAGTGGACCGCGCTTAGACTTGCTGCAGCCGTCGGCGTGCGCGTCGCGAACGCGGATTTGATTGCACAGGAGAAGATAGACGGAATCCCTGCCGAGTATCTGTTAAAAGGCCAGCACTCCCTTTCCCTCGAGAGATTTGACCGGGGACCAGAGGGCCAACGAATACAGTCCGAAGACTTTGCCCAGATTGTCGGCGCGATGGGGGATCAGAAATACACCAAGGCCAATGAGGCAACCGTCATGAACATCGTTCAGCGGTTTTGCTACGACGGCAGGGGTGAGCTTCTAGAGAGCGTACGGCGTATCGTGGTCAATTTGCTGCTTGGAAACGGCGACGCTCACTTGAAAAACTGGTCATTCTTGTATCCCCGGAGCGGAGAAATAACTCTGACGCCCGCCTATGATATAGTGCCGACATTCCTTTATGGTGATGCGAAGATGGCCCTGGAATTTGGAGGGACGAAAGATCCAAATCTAGTCGGATTACGCAGGTTCGAGCGGGCGGCGGGTGCGCTCAAGGTCGCACCAAAGGTGATAATTGATCAAGTCATCGATACCGTTCGAAAAGCGGTTCACTCTTGGCCACCGATAATCGACGAAGCGCCCTTACCCTCTGAAATGAAGGGCAAACTTCTTTCTCGCTTGTCCACACTCTCCCTCGTGCGAGAAGTTGTTTCAGCATAGCTAAAACCTCGATGATCAGACGAGGTGATGATTTGCGCTGAAAGCTGACGCCGGACTGCGGCAGACTTCTCAGTGCAAATCCCGGGTCAGCTTTCAGCGCAAACGCATGGCCCGCCCTTTTTGCAAGTAGATTTTTTAGAACCCTGAACAGTCTTCTTCAACGTATTCGGTCTCACGGTCATGCAGTGGCCAAGATGGATATCCGCACGTCCGGAGCCTCAATAATCAACACGGCTTCAAGCCATTTGCACTGCTGGGCTTTCCGTACGCCGGTCAACTGTCAGGCCATCTATGGTCCTTCTCGCAAACATCATGGGCTGCAGATAAACGCAGCCGATCTTCTTACGCTGTGATGGCGCCCCACGCGCGATCGAATGGACGTTCCTTTCGCAATACGGCCCAGGCAATGCGGGCGAGCTTGTTTGCCATCGCCACGATTACGACGTTGCGGTGCAGGCCGGGCTGACGCGAGCGTCCGCTTCCTTTGCGCGAACGCGGTGCGGCGAAGTTCTAGTCCGCTACGAAATGGAGCGCCTCCAGCTGGTGCCCATGGCGAATGTGCAGGTAATGTCGCTGCGGCGCGTACAAGGAGCGCCCTGCGGCCTCCGCTGTCGCCCAATGAATACGGCAGTTGTTGGGGATAGATCGGTGCACTTAGCTACGAGGTAGGCCCGGCGGGAGTGCATTCCAATGCAAAAGACCCACCGTGAGGGTTTCGCGGCGGGTCCTGGGCCTGCCTGCCCTGGGGCGAGACCGGCGGCTGCGGTGCTGCCAAAAATTAAGTAAGCATGCTATCGAACTCACGGCAATTCTACGGTGGGATTACCCGGCACCTCGTGCCATTCCCACAGGTGGCTTGCCCAGACAATGCCCCCCGCTCCCGGCGTTGCTGTGCAAAGCAAGGTGAACCATATGAACAGTTGCTGCTGGACATGTGTACAACAAACCGTATCGATCTCGGCTATGCCAACGGTAGCGGGGTGAGAGAGCGCATAGCGGATCAGGCCAGCGGCAACCACAAAAGACGCACCGATCAAACAGAATGCCAAACGCAAAATCGTCATGTTTCCTCCTGCATGCCACGACGTCACAATCGCGCAAAATTCGGTGCAGCACATCTTGGCTATCAGGGGGATAACGGCGTGATCGTAGCGAGAAGCGGTTACAGGCATCCCATTCGGCTTAAGTCGTATGCCCCGGTTGTATTCTCGTCAGGCACGGCAAAACTGACAAGATAAGCGGTGGGGGAGCGTCGATGTTCATGCTGACTGTCGGAGTACCAATTGCATTTGCTGTCGTCCTGATTATTGCAGGGTTGCTGAAGCTGCTCGAACATGCGGTTGCGGGACCGAACGGCGGCTCCGGCAAAGCCGATCCCTAAATGGCGCCTGTGGATGGTGTTCAGCTCGATCTACTGCCAAGAGGGTCACGGTCGATGCCGATCGATAGCGTCAGCAATACCCGGTTTAGCAATTTCAAAGCGGTCATCGGCATGCGATCGATGGACAGTTCGTTTCCCGCCGCTATGCTTTTAATCTGCAGACCTGATCCCGCTACCTTGATCATCGATGAAGGCTTAACCCGATTTAACAGGATGCGGTGACGATAGGCTCGTTGAACGGTCCTCGTTACGGCATGTTGCGTTGCCGTTGCTCCCCGCCCGATGCTCGCCGCCGCTTTCGCGTTGGGCGGGGTGAAGATCCCCGGAGCCGCCGCTTCCTGCATATCGAATAGTCTTTCAACATTCGCGGATCTGCCGAACAACCAGAGAATTCGCCTTCGCCAATCTCTGGTTGACAGTGCTGAACGCTCCCAGCAACGTTTCAATCGGCCATGCGAGATTTTGACCCGAGGATGGTTTCATATCAAGCGCGACGGTCTTGGCACAGCATCTTGCCCCGGATGGCAGCCCCCCCGCATCAGTCTCAAGCGAATTCGCCAAGGCCTCTCACGGACATCCCTGTCATCGGCTGCCGCAACGAAAATTAGCAAGAAAGAATATAGGGAGTGACAAATGTGAGAACGTGTTGCGAACGCGAAATACAATCTGCGAGATTGCAAGTGTTGGTCATTTGCCGGACGATTGCGCGTGTCTGCCGCCCCGTTGGTTCTGGACGAAAATCTCTTCCAGAACCGAAAGCATCTTGAGAACGCGAGGATCGCGTGTTGCGTAGTAAATGGTCTGGGCGCTCCGTCTCGTGGAGACCAATTTGTCGTGCCGAAGCTTGGAGAGGTGCTGGGAGAGCGCTGATTGCGAAAGCTCAACATACTGCTCAAGATTGCCCACGGATGTTTCGCCCCTCGACAACGCCAGCAAGATCTTTAGCCGGTTGGGATTGGCCATAGCTGAAAGAAGGGCGGCTTTCTTTTCAGCCAATCTCTCGTGTTCGTCGCTCAAACTGTACGCCTTCCGTAAGGTGATGTACCGCAATTACGGCTAGCGTTAATCTACCGGCCGCAAAAACGGAAGCAACCAAAGATCATTGTTTTGGTCCGCGGTTCGTGCTGAGAGGTATTCGCTTAACGATGCCAAGCACTTGGGCTTGACGTTGATGAGCTGAACATCTTGAAGGCGCAACGCTGGCGTGGACGAGAACCCGCACCGGTGCGTCGAAATCCAGACAGCAATGTCGGTCAACGAACTGAATGACCGTCGATACTTCACCGCTGTCGTCGCCCATGGCGGTTATTCGGCAGCCAGCCGCAGCCTTGGCATTGCAAGGTCGAAACTCAGTATTCGCATCCAGAAACTTGAGGATGAGTTGAGCGCGCGGCTGATAGAGCGCTCAACGCGCAATTTTCACGTAACGGAGATCGGAAGAGCTTTATATGAACCCTGCGTCGCGATCCTGCAGGCCGCCGAGGACGCGAGAAATGCAGTCATCAGCGCGCAGGAGCGGCCGCAGGGGCTTGCCCGGCTGGGATGTCCGACGCCATTCGTTGAGCTCGTCGTCACCCGGACGGTTTAAAATTTTCTCAAGCGCTATCCGGATGTTTCCGTTGAGGTGGTCGGAACTGAGCACAATAGTGACCTTGTCGGTGCGGGGATCGATCTTGAAATCCGTTCGAGCCGCACGCGTGAAACGCAATCCAGCATCGTCATGCGGCGTTTGCGCAAGACGTCCTCGGTCCTAGTAGCCAACCCGGACGATAACCCGCTGTTGATATTAAGCTTCAAGGTAAACGCTAGGACGCAGCCAGTATGGCGAGGTGTCTGATGTCACGTCAGGGAGAAGCGCGGCTTGCGGAATGCGGGTCCGACCAAGTAGATCGCTCCTGCAATTAGGGAAAGATGGCAAAGTGGCACCAGATGCCAGATCGACCATCCCCCGTATACGACAGCTACCACCACGAACCCTGCCGAGACGAATGGCGCGATATCGATGCCAGAAATACCGCCGTGACGGTAACGGCGAAGATCGAATGGACGACTTGGTAGAGCCCGGCGCGCATGACCCGTTTCGATACAATAGTTTGCTCCCGATCTATTGCCTCATATTGGGGTAAAAGGCCGGATTATCGCGCGAAACCATACCGGCCCGCATTCACACCAAGATGACATGGCGTATTGCATCCTTACGCTCGTACAAGAGAGGTGTCTCAAAACGGCACGGCTTTCACCCGAATTTAAACCTATTGCGGAATGCTTGTGGAGCGGAGAATGCCGCGCTTGGATCGACTCAGCTGCGCGTTCCAAGTTGCGTCGCCGCCTCGCGGCAGGAGCCCGCTGACCCCCGCTTGACGCGCGGCGGGCTCCGCATTTGATGCGTGTCTCAAAGCGCAATGCCGGCGTGAGTAGTTTGTCAGCTCCTCTTTTCAGACGCTAGGTTCAGGTGCGCCTCCTTACCAGACATAATCTTTCGCCATCGACATTTTCACCTGACCGTGCGCAACCGGTCGATCGATGCGTCCGCTGTGAAAGAGACCGGAAGGAACGAGGTCGCCTCCGGACAAGATTCGCTTGCTAGTCATTCTGCCGTCCAAGCGGCTCGATTGACTCTGCGCGTTGGACATCCGACAACATCTTCGCCTTTAAAGGGAGAAAACCGATGGCCGACGAAATTACCCAGAACCCTGCTGCCGACACGGCGGGTGTTGCTCCGATTGCATCTGCTCCTGAAAAGAAGAAACGTGCTCCCCGTACGCCTAAAGTTGCGCCCACTACTGCTCCTGTCGCAGCTGCCACGACCGGAAGAGGGCGCAAGAGCGCCGCCGTAAAGGCTGACGAGACCAAGCCAGATGCCCAGCCTGTGGTACGTCGTAGAGGCAAAGCCAAGGTGGAGGGTCCAAAGGTTGACGGGCGCAAGCGCGCTGCGGCCCAGACTGCTGCGACGGTCGTGATTTCTTCCGCCGCCGATGAGATGACCGAACTCCTGAAGCTCGAAGACGAGAACAAGCGCCTGCGCAAGCAGCTCGGTGACAAGCTCCGCGCCGAAAATGTCGACCTTCGCAAGAAGCTCGGCGTTAAGTAATTACCAGCGACGGCGGTTGCTCAGGCTGCCGTCGATCCTAGATCCCTAAGGTCTGGCAACCGGGTTCGCGCCGCGGCCCCGGCTGCACTATGTTCGGGATATGTCACATGAAATCACCATGGAAACTTCTGGGCCAGTTCATCTCGCGCCGCGATGCGAACAGGGAGATCGGCGAAGAGGATCCCGTCCTGCATGAGGATCCTGCCGACAAGACGGTGCCGGTTCCTGCGTCGCCACAGACCCTGGTCGACCTTCAGTCCCCCTCGACCAACAGCAGCATGGACGAGGGTCGTTCTGCGGGGAATACGCCAGCTGTTGGTGATGGGACAGAGACTGGCAAGACGCCATTGGCAGTAATCGCTGGCGAGACAACGCCCCCGCCCCCGGTCAGGCAGCCAAAGCAAAATGCTCGTGCGCCAGGCGGAGGGGCTCAACAGCCGCAAGCCAATACCGCCGAAACGGGCGCGCCGCCTGCAAATAAATCGAAAACGCCGCCGGTTTCCCCGCCAGCGAAGCGGTCCAAGTTACGGCCTCGCGTTGGACCGTTGAAAGCTGAGCCGGCTTTGGGTTCCGAAGCTGCCGAGCTGGATGACGAGATCAGGCAATTGAGGCGCCAGTTGGCTGGCAAGTTGCGCGCGCAGAACGAACAGCTTAAGGCGATGCATGCGCGTTTTACACGCGGCTGATGGACCCGAATACGTAACATAGGAATGACATGAGAAGACAACAGCGAGCCTTCGTTGTCGAAGTAAGGCAATCGCGCCGCCGAACCCGTGGCGCAAAAGCCTCCATCTGGAGCGGCACTGCCCTTGAGGCGCTGACGCGCGAAACTGAAGCGGACAGGGGCGAGGAGCCGGCGCCTGCTATTTCAGCCAAGACCTTGCCCCAAGCGGTTCCATCCGATCATCGCGACAGGTCCGTGTCTTCGGAAGGCAATGCAAAGCAAGCATTGAGTTTACCAGCTGAAGAAGAGGCACGAGAGACACAGCGTGAGGCTTTAGCGCATGGCACCGCTCAAACCGATAGTGCCGGCCTGGATGAGGTTGTCCATACCGTTGCTGCCGCTAGACAGCCCGGCAAGCCAGAACGTGTTTCGCGATCGCCGGTCCGGCAGCGACGAGCAAAACAGGTTGCCGTTCTGCGTGCGGACGAACTTTCCGAACTCGAAGCAGAGAACTATCGCCTGCGGCAGATGCTGCATGCGCGGCTGATTACGGAAAACGCAGAGCTTCGGGGAAGGCTTGCGCGGTTCAACACCTGAAATTCGCTTGATATCTAAGGCCCTGACCGGTTCGGCCAAACGAAGCAGGTCTTGCAAATAGAGCTGAGAAAAGCCAATYGATTGGCGGATGTGCGTGAAAAGCGGCCTTCTCTGTCGTCTCAGCCGGCAATCGCGCGTGACAGGTCGGCGCCGATTGTGGAATGAAGGGCCTCAAGGCCCGCTCACTCTGTCTGATATGATGGCGGCCGGCCCTTGAAAGCTGCCCGGTCGGGTCGCATTTTAAGAGAAGCATTTCCAATCGCTTCCAAGCGAGGCACACTGCAGAAGCCGGTCGTGATTCCGTGCTGCGTGCGACCGATGCAAGTCACTTCTCGAACTTTACGAGGTGGGTGTTGACGCAGTTTTTCGAGACAACGCAGGGCATCATGGTGATCGGAGCAATCATCGGAGCGGGCGGTTTTGCGGCCGGTTCGATCGTGCCGAGCGCGTTACGATGGGCGAGTGGCGGTCGTAGACGCGTCGAGAAGGCGGCCGCGCGCAGGTCCGCGATGCTGACCGTCCTTGCTTTGGACGATTTCGTTGGCGCCGCTTACGCCGCAGCCAACGACGAGCCAGAGTTTAACCCCGTCAACGAGGGTGAATTCGTCTTTCACACTCCAGACCCCATTCTGGTTCTGCCGCCGGCTCAAGATATCATGTTGCTCGGAGACGAGTTTTTCAACGAGACCCTGTGGCTTTCCAACCGCGTCGCCAACCTTGGGAATGCGCTGGACAGTCTCGATCTCTCGAGCCCCGGTTTCGACAGCTTCTTTGAACGTCGCCAGGAAGGATATGCGGTTTTAGCCGCAAAGGCGATGGACCTTATCGAGCGGATGTGCGCTGAATTTGAACTCCATCTTCCGGAGAAGCCTGACTATTATCAGCAGCGCGAGGGGTTGGCATCGGTCGTGCAGGCGGCCGGCGAACGGCGATCGCGAGCTAAACCAATTTCCGGCCCCCTTCCGGCCAACGGTTCCAATGTGACGGAGCTCTTCCCCAAGACAGGCGGCGAGGGCTGGACGCCGGGTGTCGGCGGCTAGAGGAACGACATTCCGGTAACGTTGCAAAGCGCCATCTTGGCATGCTGCGAGTGTTCATCTGCCGGCAAATCCTCTTCAGCTGGCCGCAAAAGAGCGCCAACTCTGAGATTGATTTCCGTTGCCTGTGGCCCGAGTTAGAAAACAATTTTACGTGCTCATGATAGAGGACGCCAGCTATCACGCGGGTTTCGTTCGATAGGTTGGGACAGAGCTACTGTGACGCATGTAAAAGGCAGCGTCCATCATGGCGGATGCCTCGACGAGATGGAAGCTTGTTCATTTGTCCGCACAAGCATTGCCATAGCAGCGACGGCAACGTATCCGGGCTTGCTGGTCGAGGAGCTACGGCCGCATGTGCGTCGGTGCAGCCAGTCCTCGTTGGGTCTTGTTAGCTCCAGGGTCTGGCGCTGAAACTACGCATTTGGACGGACCAATCCCCCGATCGGGGCTACGCATCATTGAACAGAGCTCTGGCGGTTTGCTTGTTTGATGGTGGCGCTGGGTTGGATCGATCTGTTGTCTTTCTGGCCCTTATCGGTTCGCAGGTGCCCTCGGTCTGCCGGAGGAGCAAGACGGCCTCAGCGCTAATCTCTCGTCTTCGAGTTTCCCTGAGTACCAATCGCCGCTTCCTGTCCAACGGTGCCGGGCTGCACTGCATGTCTTTGTCGGCTGACGGTTTACTCTCGACGAAATCTCTCAAAAGGACGAATGGCGAGTTCGTCCCCAATTCCAAACCGGCCACCTTCAAGCAAAAAAAGCTTCGAGGCTAACAGACGCTCGTTCTATTTATGTTCTTGAAACTCATGCCCGTCTATGTTTGAAAAGCACTCCCATTTCCCTAAGGTGGCGCCATGGACACAGGACAATCGATTCGACCGCCGCAGAAGCAATCGGGCGCGTATTTCACGCCGGATGATATTGCGGCCGCCCTCGTGCGTTGGGCGCTGCGTCATGACGACGATCGGCTGCTAGATCCATCCTGCGGCGATGGCAACTTCCTTGTCCACCACCGCAATTCCGTCGGCATCGAGCAGGACTTCGTATCAGCGCGCTCTGCCATGGACCGCGCTCCCTGGTCGCTCGTGCACGAGGGCGATTTCTTCACCTGGGCGGCGGAGACGTCGGAACGCTTCGAGTGTGCAGCCGGCAATCCGCCATTCATCCGCTACCAGACCTTCAAGGGCGACATGCGCAAACGCGCTCTCGCCCACTGCTTATCGCATGGCGCACGCTTCAGCGGCCTGACATCATCATGGGCGCCGTTCTTGGTGTCGACAGCTACGCTTTTGAAGGCCGGCGGCCGTCTGGCTTTTGTCGTGCCGGCCGAGATCGGCCACGCTCCTTATGCTGCGCCGCTAATCGAGTATCTCGTCGCCTCGTTCCGGCAGGTGAAAATCGTCGCCGTGCGCCAGAAGCTCTTCCCGCAACTGTCCGAAGATTGCTGGCTTCTCTATGCCGACGGCTTCGGCGAAAAGACCGATCGCATCGAGCTGTCAGTTGTAGATCAATACAGACCGGCCGCACAACCGCCCGCGGCAACTACCTTTGTCAACGTCGGAGAGTGGCGTTCTATCTGGAATAGCAGATTGCGGCCGTACCTGATTTCGGAAGAGGTAAGAGGGATTTATCAGGTAGCCGCGGCGGACCCGGACAGCCGTCGGTTTTCGGAATTCGCAGCCGTTGGGATCGGCTATGTTAGCGGCGACAACGACTTCTTCCACCTGAAACCGTCCCTGGCTGAGAAACTTGGGATCCCAACACAGTTCCTCAAGCCCTCGGTGCGCAACGCGCGCTCGCTCCCGAAAGACGCTATCACCCAATCTACGGTGACGGACTGGCAGGCCAATGACCAGGCAATGCTGCTGCTCAAAATCAGCCGCGGACAGGAAGTGCCGGCCACAGTCAGGCGCTATCTCAATAGCAATCCTGGTCGGGAAGCCCGGCAAGCCTATAAATGCCGGGTGAGGGACCCCTGGTATTCGGTTCCCGATGTCCAGGAGCCCGATTACATCCTTCAGTACATGTCGGGCCGCGCAGCGAGCCTTGTCAAAAACGACGCAGGTGTTACCTGCACAAACAGTGTCCACGCTGTGAGGCTGCGCGACCGTAAGCTCGCAGCGAAACTCCTCCCCTCGTGGGAAACGCCTTTCGTCCGGTTGAGCTGCGAGATCGAAGGCCACGCGCTTGGAGGTGGAATGCTGAAGCTGGAGCCGCGTGAAGCCGGCAACATCCTCTTTCCGGCTGGTCGCGTGGTAGGCAAGAAGTCCTCCGAGGCAATATTGGACTCCATCCAGACGCTTCAGCGCTGGAGACACTATGCCGACTGAAATCGAAGGTAATGTCTGCCGTTGGACGACCGAAGCAGACGCGCTCAGGGAATTCGCGGAATTCTCAGGCAAGACGCAAAGTGCTAGCCACATCAAGCCTCTGCATTGGTATGTTGCCTGCCGGCTGGTGATCGAGGGAGGCTTCGATCCAGTCGACATCACGCCGCGACCGCCATTTCGGGTAGAGCGCAAATCTGGCCGCGTGCCCATTCTCCACTATGATCCATCCGTCGCCGGCGGCGGCGAACGAACTGTGCTCGGCGGCCTGAAAACCAAGAACGTCGATGTTGTCGTGACCAGGGAAGGGATCGGCCCCGTACTCGCTGTCTCCTGCAAGGGCGTAACCGGTGCGTTCCGTAACCTGACCAATCGCATGGAAGAGACGATCGGCGAATGCACCAACTTGCATATCACCTATCCGGCTCTCGTCCTCGGCTATCTCGTCCTGCTGCGGGCAAACCGACAAACGGAACGCGCGCTCGATATCGCTGCCGAAGCTGTTGACGACGTCAGCAATGCGACTGCCCCCGCGAAGGCCCTGGCGGCCAACGACATTGCGATTGCAATCGGCGGCGAGCCGGTGGCCGGGATCGTCCGCTTCCACAATGCGCTGCGCGAGCTCGTCGGGCGCCGTGGGATCCGTGACGATGTCAGCCGCTATGAAGCAATCGGTTTCGGCCTGGTCGAAATGGAAGGCCCCACCAAGAACAAGCTTTTCGAACCTTTCCCCCCTGAAACCAGCCCGCTTGCAACGACCAGTTTCTTCGAGACACTCTATCTCCGTTACGACGAGCGCTTCGTTACCAGCGCGCCAGATCTGAGCCGCGTGACACGTAGGCTCGAGTGGGATATCAGTTCGCCGGCTTTTATTCAGATCAACAATCAGATATACGGCGCCAGAATAGCTGGGTAGCAGTGCCCAGCGTCGCTAAGCCGTGTCGGTAACGGACCTTGTTCAAGATCGGGTTCTACCGCTTGATCCCAGCCACTTGTGATGTATTACGACGACATTTGGCGAACGTGATTTACCCGCTCATTTTGGGAAGATCGACAGGATGTAGGGTCAACGCCTGAAATTCAGGCATTGGCCGAGTGAGAGACGCACTTCTCTTCCTTTTCGCGGGCCACTCCGCACGGAACGAATTTCCTTCCTTGCCGTTCATGACGGAATCAAGTCGCAGACGGAGCACAAAGATGTCACGCAACAAAGACAACGGCATCGACCTGAAGGCAAGCCGAGCAAAGAAGTCTGCGCGTCAATTCGCGCATGGTGGCAATCCAGCGCATAAAATCCTGCCGGAGCAGGCGGTCAAAAACGACGTGCCGCCGCCTGCAATGGATGACTATACGATGGATGATCCAGGCGATGGAAGGCCGATCGTGACGAMAATACCATCCTCATGAAAAAATCAGGCAGACGCCGTACCCTTTCACTGCTTGGCGCGTTCTCTCCCGGCAATTGAGGAAACACCCATGACCGAAAATTCGGCATCACAGCCCAGCGACTTCTCCAACTTACGGAAACACGAGCCGCGTCAAAGCTTCGCGCAAACGGCACGAAATTTCCTGACAGCGGAACAGCGTAGACGCGAGGCAAAGAAAGAACGCCACGCGCTGGCACTGGAACAGGCTCAAAACCAGGGTCGTCAACTCTAGCGTGGTCGTGCTGTCTCGACCTACATTCCCGGTGCGGCCGACATATTGAGACGGCCGGCGGTCGATCACCACAGCTCCGGAGCGAGGTTACAGTGAAGATTCGGACTGCAGAGGCTGAAGACGCTCTTCCTATGAGTGAAATGCTCAAGCAGCTGGTTGCTGCCGGAAAGCGGACGGCAAGAGCAGACGTCGAATTCGTTCGCGAGCATTATATCGACAATCCGGCTGGCATCCGCTGTTCCCTGGCCGAGGACGACAACGGAAACCTACTCGGCTTTCAATCGCTGATCCGAGCGACTGATGATAATCCCTATGACACGCCAGTTGGATGGGGCATCGTCGGCACGCATGTCTCTCCAGACGCAGCCAGGACTGGTGTCGGGCGCGAGCTGTTCGAGACGACCCGACAGGCGGCCATCGAAGCGGGGCTTGAGAAAATCGAGGCCTTTATCGGAATAGCCAACGACATTGCACAGGCGTACTACGAGCGGATGGGTTTTCGAACGTATCGGACAACCGAA
Organism: Rhizobium sp. 05N430; assembly: GCF_056396985.1. NCBI lineage: Bacteria > Pseudomonadati > Pseudomonadota > Alphaproteobacteria > Hyphomicrobiales > Rhizobiaceae > Rhizobium > Rhizobium sp. 05N430. Next base: position 39,940 of record NZ_JBFTMO010000010.1, read on the forward strand.
ACGACGGTCTGCAAGTGCTGGTCACTAGATGGTTCTGGTCCCTGACCTCGCATTGCGCGCTGGCGGTTCGAAGACAGAATCCCGTTCCTGCTCTGCATCACGCATCGATCATCACGGCGGATCTCAAAACTTCGCCCCTATCCTACGCGGTAGACCACGAAGGAACGTCCCGTAAGTGGCCGGCGATTGATCGCAACAGCTGGCATCTCGCATTGCGGATGCATGACTTCGATGGGGTCGTCGAGCGCTTAATTGCTTTCGATATCACCGAGGACCTCGATGGCGATCCCGAGCGCATGCTTTTCTCCAGTAGTTGGGTCGCTGGTTTTCCGTAAAATAATTTATGCGATCGTCAAAGGCAGTTGAATGGCGCCCTGACATCCGCCGTTACGAAGAAGCCTCAAAGCGGCCCAACACCCCGGAATAGCTGCCGGCGGGCCGCTCAGTTATCAAAGTATGTGGATTTCCCGTGCAAGCACCGATGCGGAAATCGTCGATCAGAGAATTTACAGTAGCGGGCTGGGCTTGCCCTCTCTTTCGCAATTATTGAGTTCATTTGAAATGTCGCGCGCGTCTGTTTTTCTTAGTTTGATGAAGTCGCGGCCGTTGGAAGCCGCTGGAAGACCGCTCAAGCGATCCACCACCGTCCAGCCGTCCTCGCCCGGGATTGCCTGGTATCGATCCTCTCTGACATGGGTGCGGCTATCGACCGATCTGGCATCCTTATAGGACATGAGAAATCACAGTAGCGATCACGATGAGAAGTCCCATGCCAATTCCCGCCGTCCATAGTATCCCCTTCACCCTGGGATTGGTGCGGATGTGCGTGTTTATGTCAGGCTTTGGCGGCTCCGCGGCAGCCGGCGTGTCAAGGTAGCGTGTCATGCTCTTCTCCATATTCATGCAGTAACGACGGCGAGAGCGGTCTGTTCCCACCGATTGACTCGACAGGAAGGCGACGCGACGCAGACAAGGATGGATGAAATGCGATGCGGCACTCACACGTGCTGGCGTAGAAGGCTTATTCACCTGGAACCTCAACTCAGACACGGTGTTACGGGCATGCTCCACTTGCAGCGCTTTTTGCCTTTCATGCCCTTAGTGCTGAGCGGGGCCAACCATATTGTGCTATCTCGGTGAGCGACAAGCCTGAGGTCGCGCGCGCCATTCATGAAGCAATAGTCAAGGGGTAGGTATATGGCAGCCAGATTTGCGTCTCTGCATTTGGGCGATGCTTTCGTGACAGTGTTGGTACGCCGTCGCACTATTCCGAGATCGTAGCCCGACCGTGCCCGGAACGACCAAAGCGGCCGCGCTTTTTTGGAACTGTAAAAGGCGCTTTAATTAGCGTCTGTCGTCTTCCGGATCTTCAGCGATAATGCCATTCACCTTCATCAAGCGAGCCACCATTGCCCCAGGCACAGCTTCGCTTGAAGGCAGCGTGAAGCCGCGACATCAGGCGTGTGAGGAAAAAACGTCTCATTCACGCGTGCCATCTGCCAAATGTCACATATCAGTGCCAAGTACCGAACGGCGGCTCGTCGTCGAAGTTGCCATTGCTCGCAGCGTCATAGGCGTTAATGCTTCGACCGCCACCGCGGGTGCCAAATGCAGTCAGTTGCACCATTACCTCCTTGGCGTGAACGATGGCCTCTTCCTCGCTGAATGCGTGCCCGTCAGCGACCTTGATCGACACCAACTCCCCGTCGTCGCCAAGAAAGTCTACGCGCCACCCTGTCTTTTCGTGAGCGACTTTGGTTTCAAGAAGATGCATGGGATGAGGCCGCCTTCCTACCTCGGAGATCGGCATCGACGCTCTTCCTCAGAGCATCCATTATGTTGAGGACGTTATCCTTCGGAGCGGCATCCGAACGTTTGCCTCTGGCCGCCTTCTTCGGCTTCATCGCCTTCTTCTTCTCGGCTATCAGATTCAGCAGGCTCGTCTGTATTGGATCGCTGACCATGTCGGGCGACCAGTGTGCCGATTTCTGCTTTATCAGTTTCTGTACCAGCGGGATCAGGTCGGGATCGGCTTCGTCCTCGATGTCCTCGAAATAGCTCTCCTCCGGGCGCACTTCGTCGCCGAAACGGAGTGACCACAGGACAATGCCTTCCTCGCGGGGTTCGAGGATAACAGCGCGCTCGCGGCGTCCTATCACGAGTTTCGAGACGCCGACGACGTTGTCCGACTTCATGGCATCTCTGATAACCGCGAAGGCCTCGTTGCCGACGGCGTTATCGGGGGTAAGATAGTGAGGCTTCTCCAGATAAACCCACTCGATCGAATCCGCAGGGACGAATTTCTCGATGTCGATGGTCTTAACGGTGTCGAGAGCGACGCGGTCGAGATCGTCGTCCGTGAGGATCAGGTAGTCATTCTCACCACAAGCATAGCCTTTGGCCTCTGCGCCTTGCTTCAGTGCCTTTCCGGTCACGGAGTCTACGTACTGAGAAACAACCCGGTTTCCAGTGTCTTTGTTGAGAGTGTGGAAGCGGACCTTTTCGGACTCGGACGTCGCCGGGGTCATCGCGACCGGGCAGGTGACGAGCGAGAGCTTGAGGTAGCCTTTCCAATAATATTTGGGTGCCATCGATCGATCTCCCTAGCTTGCCTTGCGCTGCGGAGCGGCCTTGGAGGAGGCGGCCTTCGCGGCCACCCCGCGCGCGGCGCGCTGTCGACCAGTGCCCTGATTGGCATTGGCCGCAGTGCGTTTCGGTTTAGACTGGGTTGGAGCCCCAGACTTCAGCAGGCCAGCACTTTCGCGGAGCGCGGCCAACAGGTCGTTTGGCTTCGAGACTTCAATTTTCTTCGCCTTCGGCAGCGCCTTGCCTTCGATTTTGGCTTTCACCAATTCGGCGAGGGCGGCTTCATAGCGGTCATCGAACGTTGCCGGATCGAACGTGCCCTTCTTCGTGCTGATGATGTGCTTGGCGAGATCGAGCATTTCACCCTCGATCTGCAGCTTGGGAACTTCCTCGAACGCCTTCTTCGAGGATCGGACCTCGTAGTCGTAGTTCATGGTGGTTGCGATCAGACCCTTGCCATGGGGGCGGATCAACACCGAGCGCACCCGGCGGAACAAAACAGCTCTGGCGATGGCTGCGACGTTCGACTTCTTCATGCCGTCGCGAAGGGCCACGAACGCGTCGGCCCCCATCTTGTCCGGAGTCAGGTAATAAGGCTTGTCGAAATACACATCGTCGACCTCGGCGCAGGGTATGAAAGCATCGATCTCCAGCGCCTTGTTACTTTCCGGGATCGTTGCCGCAACTTCCTCGGGATCAATGATAATGTACTGCCCGTTCTCGATCTCGAAGCCTTTGGTCTGAGATTCCCGCTCGACTCGTTCTTCGGTCTCGCTGTCGACGAACACGCGGTTGACGCGGTTACCCGTCGCCGTGTTGATGGTGTTAAAAGTGATGCGCTCGCTTGTGGACGCAGCCGTGTACAGCGCGACGCCGCAGCTCACTTCGCCAAATTTGAGGAAGCCCTTCCATTGGGCGCGGTGTGCCGATGCCATACGCTTTACTCCGAATCACTTGGTTCGTGACTCAAAGACGTGCAAGCCTGATTCGTTCCGACTCGAAACGAATCATTTTTCAATGACTTACGGAATCGTGCTCAGACTTTGATTCCAGTACGAAGCTCGGCGAGTGGAGTTCGACTTCAGGTCGTAGACAGTGGAAGATGGCCGTTTCGCCAGGGCGCGGAAGCGGCGGGAGCATCGAGTGCTCGCCGCCGCGCTCTCCGAGGTCCGCCGCCTGCTCTCAAGGAAAGCGTTGGCGACCATAGTCCTATCGAGACTTAAACGGAATCCCGTTTCGGCCAATGGAAAGCCCTCTGTTACCATTTAGTCGCACGCGATTTATCCACACCATGGCGGCGAAAGGCGAGAGCGCCCTGAGATCAATCAGTTAGCCTGTGGATACCCTGTGGATAGACAGTGGAAAGGATGTGGGGAGAGCTTGCCCCATCGAAAGCAGGAAGAAGGCGTCACTTGCGAGGCATTTGCGAATCCGCTCAGATACTGTTCTCGGACGATGGCCCCGCCGCAACGTCGCTATGGTCTCAGTCGCCTTCACCGATGTAGGTGAGGACGGGACTGCCGCCTGCCGGCACCTCTCGGACAAGCCTCATCTTCTCCAAATCAGAAATGACACCCCGAGAGAGACGACGGTCTCCGACCAGCCACGTACTGCCGACTTTCCGTTGGTGACGAAACCGTCGGATCGCAGTGACTGCATCGCGCTGCGTCTTCGTCAACGCAGCCTCGACTGCCCTTCCTTTCTGTATAGTCATGGTCGAACTCCTTGACCCGCGAGCTAGGCAGCGATGCGCCTGGCGGCCTTGTCGACGAGCTTCCGATTGTCTCCGTGCTCCTCGATGATCGTCTGTGCGTCCTCGACGGGGATCCTGTGTTTCTTCGCTAGCGTGATTGCGTCGTAAGGTTTTTCGGACGCAGGTGCGCCCTTGGCGTCAGTCATGATGTTCTCCTGTGCTTCTGTGGTGATGCAGCGCTATCAATGGCCCTCTCGAAGGGACTGCTGCCGCTTGGATGAGATATGGTGGTTCTGCGGACGGAATTCCATAGCCGCCCCTCATCGGTAACACTCTTGAGTCAGCTCGAACGGCATTGGCGCGGGAATGTTCAACGGCTCGTTGATGTGTTCTCGTCGCCGACCGGATATTCTTGGAGATCGCCTAGAGCGGGAACAATCCCAGCGTGTCCAGTGTTTACGGTAGCTGGGCCGCGAATGCTGTCATTTTAGGTCCGGGTCGAAGTCATTTGATTCGTAGAAACTCGGAGAAAACGCATGAGTACCCTTTTGATTATTGTCGTGTTAATCCTCGTGCTAGGCGGCGGCGGCGGCTACTATGCTCACGGCCGTTATGGAGGCCGCGGGCTCGGCGGCGTCCTCGGTCTGATTGTCGTCGTCTTGATCGTTCTCTGGCTGTTGGGTGGGCTCCATGGAGGCGCCGTAGCTCCTGTGTGACATACGCGGCGGAGGGGGGGCCGACTGTCCTCAGAAAAAATATGAAACCGTGGGTCTCCTACCCACGGTTTTTTTTGCAAACGTAAGCCACGGAAAGCGCCGTAACAGTTATAACTTCGTGTGGAAACGGTGGGAACACCTGCATAGGAGGGAAATCCGTCGATGGTGACACCATCGACGGAATATTTTGCCCACGGATTACGCGAACGGGCCGCGGCCCATCAGGAGGACATCCTCTTCATCGTCGCGCTGGCGACCGCCAAGAGCTGCAGCGGCACTAGCAATAAAGGCACCGATGAGAAGTGAGATCGATCCGACAAGCGCCGTCGTAGCTGCGGCCTTTCTTGCCTTGTCAGCAGCAGTCTGCGCGGCAACCTTAGCGTCGTCGATTTGCTTGAGGACCGCGTCTACCCGAGTACGGGCGTCCGCCTCTGACAATCCGCTCCGAGCGGCAACGATGCTCGCGATGTAGGTCCTGTCGCCTTCCGGAATCTCGCCCTTCGCGGCGTCGTTCAACAGAATTCTCGAAATCTCGGCCGAAGCCGCGCCGTCGTCCCTTGAAGCATTCGTGCTGACGCGCTCAGGCCGCAGAAGGGCATCTGTGAAATAGGAAGTCGCGAGATCGGGTTGTGTCGAAGTGGTGGACGCCGCTGTAGCCGCTCCAGCCGCCGTTGCCGCAGCACCTGCAGCACTTGCGCCCGCGCCTGCCAGCGAGGTTAGAGACGAAGCCAGAAAACCCACCACGAAAACCGTCGATATGGCCCAGCTGATGAAGCCGTGGGCAGTGTCTCGGAAGAAGACTTCGTCAGTATGGATGGCTGCCCATTTCGTCCGGAGCCGTCCAGTCAAGTAACCGCCAAGCGCCGAAGAGAGCCATTGAACGACGACAAGCCAGATCGCGGCTGTAATACCTACGGTGGCCGCGGAGCTGCTCTCCCCAGACCAGGGCGAGACCATCGTCAGGCCAACACCAGAGCCAAGAAGTAAGAGAATGAGCGTGACGCCGATGGCCGCGAAAGCGCCCCCCAAAATCGGGCCCCATGAGATGGCGGATCTGGAGGATTCGACGGGAATACCTCCCTGTGATTCCAAAAGAGACATCTTTGACCCCTATCTTACAAAAAGAGCGAGAAGGATTATGATCGGTAGAGGAACACCGAGAAGCCAGAGTAGAATGCCGCGACCCATGATGAAAACTCCTTTTGAAATGAATATCTTGCGAGCATGAAACGAGGGAGTTGCACAATGGTTCCAGAGCTTTATTCGGGTTGAGTTGAAGCCGGGACTTGGCTTGCTAGTACATTAAAACCTCGCCGCCTTATCACGATCAGTTTGTAACGACGTCAGCCGTCCGTTGGGTTGCCACCTTGCGTGACCATATCGCTTGCGGCGGGGCGCGCCAGTGGGGCTCACGCAGCAACCAAGCCGATCTGAACTGTTTGATTAAGCAGCTGTAGAGGCGATCAACTCAAGTAACTTGAACCCGAAGCTGGCTTGGCGACAAAACGCTTCCGGACATGTCTACGTCGGTAAAATGAGTGCCGATTTCGTCGTTCCTCACAAAACCAAGGCTTGTCGGCATTCCCCGCTGGTTCCAAAGGCTCCCAATGATATTTCAACCGACGCTCCGTCAGTGACCCTAGATTGATAGGCCCGGTAAATTGAATGTCATTCTATTGTTCTGGCATAAGTGTCACGATCTGAATATAAGGACACTTCACACCGATTTGAGGCACGTCCATGTTATCCGATATAAACACCAAGAGGCACGGTATTGAGAAGATCCTCGCACGGCTCCTAGAACAGTCTAGGGGCGCGGCGGCGCTGCCGAAGAAGACGTCTCACCAATCTGCACTATCAACTCATTTGAACCGGCTTTCTGGCCTAATAAACGGACATGTGTCCGATGACGTGATTCAAGAAAAATCAAATGCCAGATCGGTGTCGGACTTGGTTGAAATGCTAAATCGTCTAGCAGCCAAATCGAGCTGAACGATAGTTTGGACACAACGTCCATGCGTCTTGAAGTTGTTCGACGTAGCATTAGCTTCTCCTTAACAATTCAAGGGGAGCAGCAATGTCCATTGGAGTTGGCCGAGTATTCTCGACTGAAGTGGGCGTAGAATCGCCGGGCGAGCCGGGCATCTACACTTGGGATATACGGTCTAATCTCGTGTTTGCTGACGGCGCTGTCGCTCGTCTTTTTGGTGTCGACCCAGGTGACGCCAAACACGGCTTACCCCTTGATTCCTACCTTGACAAAGTTCATCCCGAGGACCGGCCAGCACTGGCAAAAGCGATAACAGATACGATCGTGGCGGACATCCCGCAGCAGCAAGTTTACCGGGTTCGTAGTTTTGAACACACCTATCAAGCCGTCGCGGCCTTCGGCAGAGCGTTTCATACGCGAGACGGTACACTGGTGGCATATTCAGGCATGGTGATCATCGCAGAGAATGAACAGCAGGATGCCAATCACTGAAGCCGCCAACCCTTGAACTATAGGGTCGGGGAGCAAGCACCTGGCTTTGGATCAAGGCCAGTTGGCGATGGTGGATTACTGGGCGTTGCTGCTATCGGTCTCCAACGGGCGTCCTGACACCGCCCGTCCTTCCGCTTGCTAGCGGCCTTGCGACCCGCTCCATGGCTGCGCTCTGAGGACGGCAGGCTTCAGTCTCAGACGGATGCACAGAGGCTCGCGTCGGGGCTTCGAATTCGAATGATCAGTCATACGGCCACTCTTAAATCAATGACCGTCCAATTTAAGGTGAAATGCCGTCTATCTTTAATCTAACAAACGTCCGATCTTGACTAACATCACTTTTGGCCCCCCGGATCCTCTTCAGATCGATGCGGATGCCGGCATCATCGGGCTTGATCGGCGTTCCTCCGGCATGTCGGAGGGTGCATTATCCTCGGCTTTGTCAGCATCTTCGGCGTCCACCTCCGAGCGCTGCGCGACCGGGCCCCGGATCCTCAGCTTAAAACACGCTCTCACCCTCGAACTTGCCGGTCCGCCAGGCGTGGATCGCGTCATCGAACAGCTGCGGGAACACGTCGCTCGTCGGATTTTCATATCACTTCGCGATGCGGAAGATCTTGGCGACATCGCGGCGCCCATCGGGCGGACTACCTTGCGAAATCACCAAAGATCAGACACGCCCAATTTGCTCCAGCGGACTACAGCGGTCGGGCGACAGGTTCACCTAATCGCCCAGTTTGATCGGGCGGCCGTAAAGACACGGCACACCGGAATGGCACATCGATATTCTGAAGGTGAAAAGCCGGAATTTTAATTGACGATGGAGGACGCTCCAGGCGGAGCTGGAACGTCCGAATTTGTTCAGTTAGAATTCCTACACTTGGCGCATGCCCCCGTCGACACACAGCTCAGCGCCGGCGATATAGCTCGCCTCGTCGCTCAGCAAGAACAGCGTTGCCGCTGCAATTTCAGCTGGACGTGCCATCCGTCTCAAGGGTATGGGCGCGATCAAGGCCTCGCGGACGTCCTCAGGCACCGCTGCCATCATCTCAGTATCAGTAGGCCCAGGAGCGACGACATTTACCCGTATACCCCTGCTGGCCAGTTCGGCCGTCCATGTCCTCGCATAGGATCGAAGCGCAGCTTTTGTCGCGGCGTACGTGCCGTAGGCCGGGATGCCAGCGACATCCGCGATTGAACCTATGAGCACGGCTGAGCTCCCTTCTTGCATTGCCGGCAAAGCTGCCTGTAAAGCGAAAACCGTCCCTCGTACGTTGACGTCGAAGTGACGGTCGAAATGTTCAACCGTTTCCTCGCTAATTTGGGCGGGCTCTGAAATTCCGGCGTTTAGGACGAGCGCATCGATACGTCCATTCGCCTGCTGAACTTGGGCCACGACGTTTACCATGTCTTCTGGAGAACTTGCGTTTGCCGCGATGCCCACTACCTTATCGCCGATTTCGGCGGCAGCCTTTTCGACATCTTCAATCCGACGGCTAGTGATGAAGACACTCGCTCCCTCGGCAGCCAGCCGGTTCGCGATCGCCAAACCAATTCCCTTTGCGCCGCCTACGACGAGCGCGACTTTGTCCTGCATACGGGCCATTATACGTCCTGCCTTCCTATTGATGGTCCGAAGATGATATACGTCGTAAATCTGATATCAATTACGCACCTTGAGTAGCTTAGATATGGACCAGTATACCGACCTCGAAACCCTTTCTCAGTGCGCTCTCAACAACATGACCGTTGTGCGTCCTGTTCTCGACAAGATCGCCGACAAGTGGACAATCTTGATCCTCACTGTGATCTGCCCGAAACCTTCGCGTTTCAACGAGATCAAACGGCGTCTGAACGGAATCACCCACAAGGCGCTTGCCGATGCATTGAAGCGGCTCGAGCGGAACGGCCTTGTGACAAGGACCGTATTGTCAACGCAACCGATCGGCGTCGAGTATGCGATTACGCCGCTTGGCCATTCGCTCCGCGAGCCGTTCGAAGCGCTTTGCGCATGGTCGCTCGAAAATGGGCCTCACATCGAGGCTGCGTCTGTACGCTACGACAAGGCGGCCAAGGGCTAAGCCACCTCGGCCGTTGAGATAGGCCGTCGGGTGTCGCCCAAGTGGCCATGGGAGTGGCTGCTCAAAACCCTACCGCGGATAGCGCGGAAGGGTACGGAGCTTTGCCAACTTTCTCGGTCGAACTCATCGAGTGGACATATACTGTCGCGCAATTCCAGCAACTCGCGCCCCGTATAGACGTGCGGTTTCAAGATCGCCGACCGACATCTCCTCGGGGGGCGCGTCGGCGTCAGATTGCGCCATCGGGCCGATATACGATCCCATCCGATTTACATCGTCTCGTAGCGACGCCTTGATGTTTGATGGCTTGATAGCCAGGCTGACCCAGGAACCACCGTGTTGCCCCGCCAGAAGAACGAAGTATTGCAGCGTGTTTAGCTTGTCACCGTTGAGGCTGGCGCTGTTCGTGAATCCACCGAAAATCTTGTCTTGCCATTTTGCGGAGAACCATGGCTTCGAAGATGCATCGGCGAATCTCTTAAACTGCCAGCTTGGTCCGCCCATGTAGGTCGGTGCGCCGAAAATGATGGCATCGGCCGCATCGAGCGCCGCCCATCCGTGTTCCGACAAGTTACCCTCGGCATCAATGGCGTGGAGCGCTGCTCCGGCTCCCTTGGCGACCGCCTCAGCCATGCGGTGGGTATGGCCGTAGCCAGAATGATAAACGACGACGATACTTGAAGGTGAGTGGATGGTCATGCCTGGCTCCTTTAGCCGTGCTTTTGCGCCTCGCCGACGGAAGTCGGCGCGGTTTCGAAGTGTTTCTGTTTGATGGTGGTTGAGGTTAAAGGCTTGTCGCCGAGGTTATGAGACCTGGACAGTAATCGCGATCATGAGCAGAAGTAGGAAGACTGCCGGCGCCAGGGTGTGACGGAAGTCACGTGCTCGGACGACAGCGAAGATTGCGGCGATCATAATGCATGATCCTAGCGCAGCGCCGATCGCAAATGTCGGACGGAGGACGAGGAGAATGGCTGTCGTGAATTCCAGCAAAGCGGTAACCCAGCACCACCACCATGGAAATCCGTACCGGACGAATTCATCGCGGATTGTCTTAAGGGCGGTGGCGTTGACGATGCTGCCCACGAGAAATGCCGCAGCGGCCGCGAGTGTCGCCGCATCGCCCGGTGAAAACGATATGAGGTAGGACATTTGGAAAGACCCTTCGGTTTAATCGCCCAGTTACTATAGCGATGAACTTAAATCTAGCGATGCTAGATTGTCAACCATTGCCCTGATTAATTAGGGTCACTAAAGTCTCTCGTGCATGGATCGAGGGCGAAAGAATGGGTATCAGCGAGCGAAAAGAGCGTGAGAGACTGGAACGGGAACAGCGGATCGTCGCCGCGGCGCGAACGCTAGCGCAACGTGATGGTTGGGCTTCCGTCACCGTACGACGCCTTGCACAAGAGATCGAATACAGTCAGCCGGTCCTGTACGCCCATTTTGAAAATCGCGACGCGATCGTCGGCGCGGTCGCGCTCGAGGGCTTTGCGGAGTTAGGCCCGACGTTGCGGGCCTCTGTCCGCGACGGCGCACCTCCGATAGACGCCCTCCGAGACGTTGCGACGGCCTATCTCGTATTCGCTTTCGAAAGGCCAGCTCTGTACGAAGCCATGTTCGTCCTGCCGAGTGGCCTTCGATTCGCCAAGTCCGATACGCCCAAAGTGCTGCGAGATACATTTGGCGCTATGATGGTCGTCGTGGAACCGTTTTGCTCTGACCCCGAGGTCGCGACAGAATATTTCTGGGCAGCTTTACACGGATTGGCAGAGCTTGAACGCCACGGTCGAATAAGGGCCTCGCACCGCGCCGAGCGGGTGAGGCTCATTGTTGCAATGTTTGCGACAGGTGACTGACCTTAACCCGCGGCTCCCGAGCGGAGCGAGGCGGGGAGCCTAACAGCTCGGCTATCGCCAAGAGGAGCTGTCATTCCCATACCCACGGCCAAACACATAACCAACCACGAATGCCAGTGCGCCCACGCCGAGAAAAAGACTGGTGGCTGTGTGCGGGTGATCGACCGCGCCCGCCGCGACGGCGCTCGTCTCCCGCTTCACGGCATCCAATGCGTCACTGGCGACCTTACGGACGCCGGTAGCAGGTTCTGACGGAGCCCCAGTGAATCCAACCTTTAGGTCTTCAGACATTTCAGTTCCTCCATGTTCGTGTCATGCAGGAACAGTTTGGCCGCCAGGATGTTCCCCGCTGTCAGTCGCTGGGTGTTCGTCGAGATTGGGAGCGGGCGGCGGCCCGTCCTTTGCCGAATGCCACCATAGAGCTGGACGTGCCCCGAACTCGGGCGGCGGACAACCCACATCCTTAGCCTCGCAGACTGTGATAGCCGCGCTTGTTCTTCGACGCCCAATTTTGACCAGCTGCTTGCGCCAGTCGCTTTCCGCGCAAGAACCACCAAGCTGATGCGCGGTCAAGCGCCTAGGCATCAATGTATTCCATGATCGCCCTCAGCTTGCCGTCCTCGACGGTAACGTCGAAAACCCAGATCAGCGAACGATTTGCTTGTGGAAATGAGTGGCAAAGAACATATCAGGAATCGCAGCGGCCACTTAATGAACGACTGGGGGTCGTACAGCGCCTGACGGTGCTCTCAATTTCGTTCTAGAGAGAAAGCCCCAGCAAAAACCGGAGCCTGCAATAGGGGATAGAGCGCTGACTGAAAGACGCAGTTCCAAGAGCATCGCAGCGCTCATGCCTAGCTTCGTTCCCTTACCGCCGGGTGATCTCCGGGCATCCGCGACGGTTGGCAAACTGCATGCGCTCCGGGCCGCGACGGGTATACCCCTGAATGACGATGCTTCGGGGCGTGACGCGCAGGATCTGCGCACGACGAAGGCCCTCACCACGGGCAATGTCAAGCGCGTCGTCCGGATCGCATCCTCGGTCTCGTCTGCGATCATATCGGTCATCGTCACGATTAGGGTCATAAATCCCGACACCGCCAGGTCCGACTCGCAATTCCATGTCCTGTGCCCCGGCGATAACCGGAGCAACCGTCAGGCCGCTCATTGCAGCGAGCCCGATCAGTATAAACTTGATGGTTCTGTGCATTTCGATGTTCTCCGTTTGATCATCTGAAACATTGGGAGAGAGTAATTGTTCCAGTGGGCAGGCGCAGCAGCGGCTGGAGCGCGAGCTTTCAGACATGAGGGCGAGGGCAGGCGGCCCATGTCGCCTCCTTAAGCATTGCTCTTTGTACGGTAAAAGACAGTCGGTTGTTCTGTATTTTCAAGTCATTAGGTTCCCTTGCATCGAGTCGGATTCACTCCGAACGCTGTGGGGATGAGAATGCCGACTGACGAGCGTCAATACCGGAACGAATTGCTAAAAAGCCTCGACACAAGCGACCTCACGCTTCTCGCTCCCCATCTCGAATTCGTGACGCTGGACATTCCCTATCAGATCGAAAAAGCCCACGCGCCGGTCGATTACGTCGTCTTTTTGGAATCAGGACTGGCGTCGATCGTCGCCAGACTACCGGGCGGGCGGGATATAGACGTGGGGATTGCCGGGCGTGAAGGCATGACCGGTGCTGCGATTGTGCTTGGTGGCGAGCAATCGCCGAATACGACCTTCATGCAGGTATCAGGTACTGGGTATCGTATCACATCCACAAAGCTACAGGAGGTTATCGATACCAGTGCAACGCTGCGCGGTAAACTGCTTGCCTACATTCAGGCATTTCTGGCGCAAATGTCCTCGACCGTCCTTGCCAACGCCCATGCCAAGCTTGAGGAGCGTCTCGCGCGCTGGCTTCTCATGGTTCACGACAGGATGGATGGCAACGCGATTTCGCTAACCCATGAATTTCTGGCGATCATGCTCGGCGTGCGGCGCCCCGGGGTTACGGTTGCGGTTCATATCCTGGAGGGCAAGGGGTTCATCCGCGCTAATCGCGGCAAGATTATTGTCGTCAACCGGCTTGGCCTGATGGACGAAGCCAAAGGCTCCTACGGAGCAGCGGAGGATGAATATCATCGGCTCATGGGTGTGAAAATTCGCAAGACGTCCTAGCGTCCCCAATCATTTCTGAAGATACCATGCCGGAGACGAAAGCCCGGGCGACAAAATCAGTAACTCTCGTCTTCACCGGGCTGCACGTCCACCGCCGGCCCGGTTTTCTCCGGAAGTCGTCCAGGGCCGATGCGCGGCGCCAATCCTATGTCCTCAAGCATCTGGGCCTTTTCAGCTTGCGAGAATTCCTCCATGGCGCTGATAAGCTCTTTACGCCCGCCGCGGCGATAGATTTCAGTCAGCTCACTTAACTTCATGTGTATCTCGCAAATGGGTTCTGTTCGCGCGCTATAATCAACCCTGGAGGCAAATGTTCCGTGATGGCGTGCGGATTACCTCCACGCCCGTCCGATGTTCCATCAAAGCATTTCGCGGGCGAAGAAAGCTGCAACGGTCGAAATCGGGATCGTGATGATGCTGATCAACCCCCAGAGCGCGAACCCTGAACTTGGTCCGTTGAAACAGAAGGCGTTCAGAAGCGCGTTCCAACGAATTATCCAGGGCAACGATAGTCCAATCGAAATTCCAATCAGCCATACCATCACATGTCCTCCTCCAGGAGCCCGATGACAAAGGGCCGAGGAGAGGAATTCGTTCCAGCATCGCGCGAGCGAATGATCTAAAAAGCTCGCCACGACATACAGGTACGTCCCACGAAATGCTCCCGGGTGGTCCGCCAGGTCGCATCAGCGCGGATAATTAATCACAAAAGATGAACGGCGTCGCGTGACGCAAGCGTGACAACAGCACCAAAACAGGTTCCTGCTCACTCCTCGTCTTGCAGATATTCAACCTCTTGCTCGACGTTGATGAAGAACTCATCGATCATCCACATCCCAGCGAAGGTGAAGAGCATGATGGCGACGATCCAAGATAATCGTAGGCGAGACGGCAGCGTTTCCATTGTCTGAGCATGCTAAAGGTCGCACTTTCTCACAATTTGCCAATATGGATTACGCCTGCACAGCTACACTGCAGGATGATTATCTCTCCCGTTCAAATGACGGCGAGCCGTTTTCGCTTTTCCGCGAAAAACGACTCTCCGCGCTGGGGGCCAGTCGCGAGAGTAGCTCGCGGATCTCCGGTGGTTGGACGGCTGGAACACGGACTGCGACCAACAGGCGGGTGGTTCGAAAGATGGGGTATTCCAGTCCGATGCGGCGACCATCGCCTCCGCGGACATCGGCCAATATCTGAGGAGGGCCGGTCCAGCTTCACCCAAGGTTCGCTCGTGCGAGCTGGTGGACGAACATTTCGACTACCTCCCAACGGTCATCCGTGAGACGCTTGCGAAGGCGACCGGCCGGTGGAAGACGGAATGAGCCAGAGCCATTCGATCGATGATCTTGATCAGCCCCAGAGCCTGCCGGGCAGCCGGTAACAGCAGCGTCAACGAGCTCGGGCCTCTGTAACGCCGGACGCGCGCTACCTCGTGGTGTGCGGCCGATTTTGCGGAACTGACCTGCCCTGAAGGTCAAACGTCATTGTTGGGCTCTCCTCGTTTCGCCTTCATGCGCCTCGCTACTAGAGATGGGGATTGCTTGCTTTGTCTTTCTCGTCGAGAATCTGCGGGCGCAAACTGGTGTGCTCTGCTCAAACCCCGACGGAGATCGTGTCGAAGTCGGCGGTCGGAAGACGCCCGGCCGCCATCTCCTAAGTGGCGTTCGCGCCTCTTCCAACGCGGCCCTGTTCCGTTTCGAACACGTAGCTCGCCCCCCGGACCGGACGCATTGGTGGTCGGGTGTTAGGAAATGATAGGTCGGCTGGTTCGTGTCGTCTGTGCGTATGCAGGATCGGCGGCGAAGGACTGGTTTAGCACCACCAGGTCAACGATGAGATAAAGTTTGTTAGGCGCGATGGAACTTAGGGACGACGCCGGACTTCCTTCCCCACAAAGGAGAACGGAAATGCCAGACCCTAAAAATTCCCCCGCGGTACGATCGATGGAAATCGAGCAGGAAGCCCAGCGCAAACGAGCTTCGAAGGGCGATCTCGAGACTGGGCTTGAAGACACCTTCCCCGCGTCGGATCCGGTTTCCGCCACGCACACCACAGTGCCCTCCGGTCGAACAGACACTGACGCTGCCGACCGCGTGAGGCAGAAGCCGGAAGGTGAGGATGACTATGCGCTGGTCGACCAGGCGCTCCGATCGACGGGCGAAGGTCGTCCTGCGTTCGACGGTGTCCGCGCCGGGAGAGATGGCGTTCGCGCTCTTGGACGGGACGTTGATCGCCTGGGCGACACCGCAAGCGAAATCGCCTCGGGAGCCAAGTCGCTCGCCAAGTCCGAAGTCCGCGGTTACGTGCAGGACATCGAGGCGCGGATCCGCGAGCGTCCCATCGCGGCGGTCGCAATCGTCGCTGCGCTCGCCTTCGTATTCGGAGCGACGCGCTGACGAAGCCGACCCACTCGATGAGACTATAGTCGGCACTGGTCGACGATCTGCCGATGTTCACCGGACAGGCTCAAACGCTCTATCGGGGGAATTTTTTTGAAAATTGCCACGTACAATGTGAACGGCGTCTTGGGCCGATTGCMTGTCCTCCTAAAATGGCTGAAGGAGGACAGGCCCGACGTTGTCTGCCTTCAGGAACTGAAGACCGCCGATGATAAATTCCCACGAGAGGAGCTTGAGAAAGCCGGGTACGGCGCGGTTTGGAACGGGCAGAAGAGCTGGAATGGCGTCGCGATCCTGACGCGAGGTCAGAAGCCCCATCTTACCAGAAAGGGGCTGCCCGGCGATCCGAGCGACGCGCACAGCCGCTATATCGAAGCCGCCGTCGACGGCATCCTCATCGGGGCGCTCTATCTGCCGAACGGGAATCCCGCCCCCGGCCCAAAGTGGGACTACAAACTCGCGTGGTTTCGACGACTTCAGGAATACGCCGCGGAGCTGCTCGAACTGGAGGTGCCAGTCGTGCTGGCCGGTGACTACAACGTCATGCCGGCGGATATCGACGTCTACAAGCCGGAGCGGTGGCTGGACGACGCGCTGTTCCGGCCGGAAGTCCGCCGGGCCTATGCGGATCTCGTAGCACAGGGGTGGACCGATGCCGTCCGGCATCTGCATCCGCACGAGCGCATCTACACCTTCTGGAAATACTGGAGGAACTCGTTCGAGCGCGACGCCGGCTTGCGGATCGACCACTTCCTGCTCAGCCCGGCCATCGCCTCGTCACTCCAATCGGCAGAAGTGCGCAGGAAGCCTCGGGGCTGGGAACACACGAGCGATCATGCGCCCGTCATGATCGAGCTTGATTTGGCAGCCCTGGTGCACGGCTGATGGCAGCGCAGAACACACCTCTACAGACACCCGACGGCCGATACATCATTGTGCGCGGCCGGCTCTGGCGAAAGACGAACCCAAGCCTTCCCGAAGAAACGCGCACTCGCTTGGTGGCGGAGCTGATGGCTGCTCGAAGGGCGGTAAAGGAAGCCGGCGACGACGATATGCGGCTGCGTGCGGTGCGCAAGGCGATCGATGCTGCGAAGATTGCGCTCGGCGAGCGGGGGCCGGTGTGGTGGGATGACGGCACGCCTGATCTCAATCGTCACATGGCAAAGACGACGTCTTATGCGGCTTGGCATCGACGAATGACAGGCGGCCGTCAATAACGGTCGAAAAAATCGGATCGACCTTGTCGGCAACGGCCCCCTTCATACGTCTAGTTATCATGTCACGTGAATAAGCGGAGCAAGGGAGAGACATGATATGAGCGAGTTAAGGTCCGCAACGGAACTGGCAGCGAAGCGCGTCAGCAGATTTCCGAACGAAACCGCCGAATACGCCGCGGCGAGAACGGCTCTCCTTGCGGAAGAGATCGAAGCCCGGCGATATCTTACCAAACTGGCAGAACAGCGCATGCGGCTTCCTCCTGGCCCTGTCGTCGAGAAAGACTATCGTTTCAAGGACGAAAATGGCCGCGAGCTGGCTTTGGCCGACCTGTTCGGAAAGCATCACACCTTGGTGACCTATTTTTGGATGTTCGGTCCGCAGCGCGAGAGGCCTTGCCCCATGTGCACGAACTTCCTAGGCGGCGCGAATGGGAACGGCGCCGACGTGAAGCAACGGGTTGCGTTCAAGATCCTTGGGCGCAGCCCGGTCGAGAGGCAGCGGGCGTTTGCGATGGAGCGCGGCTGGCACGACCTCGATTTCATAGAGACCGTCGGCGACGATTATGCCAGAGACCTCGGACTGCTCGACGACAAGGGCTATGAGTACCCGGCATTCACCGTTTACCAGAAGGACGGAAACACGGTTCGCGTTTTTTACAACGGCGAGATGCCTGCCGATGCCGCTGATCCCGGGCAGGATCCGCGAGGCGCTGTCGATATCGCACCCCTGTGGAATATACTGGACATGACGCCGGCCGGACGCGGCACGGACTGGTACCCGAAGCTCAACTATTGATCTGGCGGCTTCGACAGTCGGCGTAGGTGGCGCCGCCACGCCGGCGCGCCGGTGGACTAGCTGCCAGAGCGTCCGTCGTTGAAAGAGCAGGTCTTCTTTCGATATGCGCGCTTCCCTCAAAAGAGATCTTCAAGCTCCTCCAATCAGGCAAAGTCGGAAGCTGTCAAATTGCGATGGGGGCCGGTCAGTTGGCTGCGAGGCGCGAAAGGCCGCCGGGACCGCAGTCGGCCATTGTGGACCTCTTCCTCGCAAATGTCAGAGATGGACCGTCTCTCCGTTGGCAATCACTCGATGCGTTTGACTTTGACGACCTGGCGGCACTGTGCGACTGTCGTTGGCCAGGACCGGCGTCGACGCAAAAATGCTCGTCGAGAGATTTGAGTCCTCGCGCGGCGAAAGATATCCCCATGCGGATTGTCATTTTCGTGCCCACGGACGTGCATTCACTGGAACTTGCCGGGCTCATGGACGTGTTCGCCGAAGCAAACGCCCGTGTTGGCAAGAACTTCTATGACGTTGCCGTCACAGCAGAAGAAGCTGGCTCGATCCGTTGCGCATCAGGGCTCAGGGTTCTCCCCGATTGCACTTTCGATGCGTATCCAGATGACCCAGACACGTTGCTCGTAGCCGGGAGCGCCGGCGTTCCCCGTTCCCCGGGCAGACAGGTTATCGACTGGTTGACCAATACCGTCCCCGAGACCCGGCGCTACGGCTCCGTATGCACAGGGGCATTCCTGCTCGGCGAAGCCGGTTTACTCGCAGGCCGACGTGTCACCACTCACTGGCAGTTCGCGTCCTTGCTTGGCGAGCGCTTCCCTGAGGCGCAGGTGGAAAGCGATCGTGTTTTTGTCCGAGACGGTGCGATGATCACGTCGGCCGGGTCCAGCGCCGCAATCGATCTCGGGCTTTCTCTCGTTGAAGAGGACCTCGGCCGCGAGGTGGCGCTTTACGTTGCCCGGCGGCTTGTCGTGTTCCTGAAGCGACCAGGTGACCAATCGCAGTTCAGCGTGCATTTGGCGGCGCAGGCAAGCGACCGCAGCCGTCTACACAAAGTCCAGGAATACATTCTGAACCATGCTACAGCGGACCTTTCGGTCACCGCCTTGGCGAAAATCGCGGCGATGAGCGCACGGAACTTCACGCGCGTCTTTTCGCAGGAGGTTGGGATAACGCCATCCGACTATGTCGACCTGACGCGTATCGATGTCGCACGCTTCCTCTTAGAAGGGAGCCGGCTGTCGATCACGTTGATCGCAGAAAGATGCGGTTTTGGATCGGCAAGTGCGATGCGCCGCGCCTTCCTATCGCATGTCGGAGTGACGCCGTCTGATTACCGCGATCGCTTCCGAACGTCTGGCGAAGGAGCAAGATCGAGTTTGTCCGAAAACGGCTGATGGTTGTCCTGGAACCGCCTCGGCTGCGGGTTGCCCCAGCTGGGGTCGGAGTCAATGTTTATGTCATGGCAGACATTGAGAAGCTCCAACAGGTGGACTTTATAAAGCGCGCGCCGGGCCTTGCGTCCATTTCCTCAAGTGCGTGGTGTCCGTGAGCGGCGGCAGGCAAATGTTCGGCACTAAAAAGAGGCCCGCCGGGCTGCACCCGCTCGTGCTAGTTGCTCCGCAACTTCGCCATCCCAGCAACCTTCGCGTCCACGCTACACAATTCGGATCACAAACAATCCTCTTTTGTCGTCACCGCTTGGGGCTTCGCCGAAAGGGTATTGGAGGTGACGTCACTTTGATACACGTGACGAAGCTTCTCAACGCTCTCAAGGGTCTGCCAACCCTGATCGCGCGAGTGGCATCCCACCCAGCCGACGCGAACGGAAGTGCTTTGAGTGGTGCGCAGGGGCAAGACCCCCACTGGACGAAGCTGTCGGCGCACAGTCGATAGCTATGTTCGGACGGCCATAAGAAGCTTGGAGCGTTACAACGCATGCAGGCTGTGGCGAGGACGTTTTGCTTCGACGTCACCTGATGTTTCGTCCCGCCAATCGGCGCGATCTCCGATCGGCGTTACTGTTCTAGTCCCGGCGACCCCGTGGTTCGCGCGTTGGCGATCTACCACCGGAAAACCCTGCCGATGAATATGTCTGCGAATGAGCCGCGGTGCGACTGAAAGCCTTCATGCCGCGCCGTTCGGACCCGTCGTGGTGCCACGGCATCTCGAGTGGGAGCTCGAGCCTGGGATTTTACCAGTAAATCTCGGTAAACAGCCGCCGTGGGAGGTTTTGGCGCAACGCCGCAATTTCGATTGCGATGGTGTCGCGCTGTGGGACGTCGCGGGCTCTCTTTTTGAAGAGCCGGCTGTCAATCATATCGATCGCATAAGAAGTGGTTTTGGATTGCAACAAGCGATGCGCTCGCCTTCGTTTTGAGTGTCGGATTGACACCGTCTGACCACAGGGATCGCCTCCGGACATCTGGCGAAGGTGCAAGACCGAGTTTGTCCGAAAGCGGTCGATGGTTGTCCTGAGACGGCCCCGGCTGCACGTTGCCCCGCCTCGGGTCACAGTCCATGTTTCTGTCATGGAAGAAGTTGAGAAACTCAAACAGCCGGACTTCATGAGGCGTGCGCGGGGCACGGCCGACAATGGGCCTCTGAGCGCTGACGCCGTCAGGTCCATTCTTCCGACACTTGTCGAGGAAATGACGGACGGGATCGCCATCGCAAAGCGTTTAGGTGCCAATTCGCCGTTGCTCTACGTAAACAGGGCCTTCGAACATCTGACTGGATACTCTCGAACCGAGGTTATCGGCAAAGACTGCCGCTACCTGCAAGGCAATGAGCGTGAGCAACCCGAGATCGCTCGCATTCGCGCTGCGATCGGGGCGGCCGAGCCAGTGGACGAAACGTTGCAAAACTATCGAAAGGACGGTTCGGCCTTCTGGAATAGTCTTAGTCTTAGGCCCGCCTGGGTTGGGGACGAACTGTTCTACGTCGGAATACTGCGTGATGTATCAGCGCTTCGCCAAGCGCATATAGCGCTGGATCGTGTCGCAAACCTCGACGGGACCACGGGCTGCTTGAACCGTCAATCATTTATCCAAGCTGCTGAGGGACGCTACGCAACCAATGCCGAGACGATCCTTCTGGTTGTGAAGCTGGATGTTGTCAGCTTTCATGATCTCAACACCGGATACGGTTTCGACGTCGGGGATGCTCTGCTCTGTGAAACCGGGCGGCGGCTGCGTGACATGGGCGCTGCACTAGTGGGTCGGATGGGCGCGAACGAGTTCGCCCTCGCCTTCGAGCTCCAGGATGAACCAAGTGCAGACCCGACGGTAAAGCTGGTTTCCGCGTCGCTCGCAGCGGACTTCGTGGTGGCAGGTGCCAGTGTCTCACTGCGCTTCTCCATCGGATATGCCGTAGGCAGGCCAGTGGGCAGTGCCATTTCATTGATCCGGAACGCCGGTACTGCTCTTCGGGCAGCCAAATCTGATCCGTTGGGTGGTCCGCGGCGGTTTCGCGAGTCCGACCACGAGCAAGCCAGCCGACGCGTCAGGATGACACGCGAGTTGAAGGTCGCGGTCGCGAACGACGAATTCGTGTATCACCTCCAGCCCCAGGTAGACCTAATCACCGGTGAGTGGCTCGGCGCGGAAGCCTTGATTCGCTGGAACCATCCCCTGTTCGGCAGCCAACTCCCCGGCGGCTTCATTGAGACCGCTGAGCGATCAGGTCTGTTACTTGATCTGACCGAACGCAGCCTGACCACCGTTGCGACGTTCGCCCGGCGGATCAACGCGCACCGCGACAAGGCACTTCGCTTTTCCGTGAACGTGTCGGCCGGGGAATTTCTCCAGCATGACATGGCTGAAATGCTGAACCGCGTCCTGCATCTGACCAGTGCTGAACCGGAGTGGCTGACCCTCGAGATTACCGAAAGCATGTTCCTTAGCGATACGCCCGGCGTCATGGACGCATTCCAGCAGCTGCGACAGATTGGAGTCGGTCTCTCAGTTGACGACTTTGGCACTGGCTATTCGAACCTGCGCTCCCTTGAGACGTTCCCAGTTACCGAAATCAAGATAGACCGAACGTTTGTCAGCGAACTCGCAACCAGACCCGCCAGGCGGGTGATCGTCCGCGCTGTTATCGAGCTGGGACGCGCCCTTGGCCTGACGGTGGTCGCGGAGGGCGTGGAGACGGAAGTACAGCGTGCAACGCTTGGCGAAATGGGCTGTCGGGTCGGCCAAGGCTACCTATTCGGAATCCCAACCGACGCAGAAAGCTTCGCAATTAACCTGGCACGGATGGGGAGCGAAGCAATGGACGCACCTGCACGTGCGTTACCAGTATCTGTCCATAAATGAATTGGATTCTGGACATGAACAGGCATTACTTAACAAAGATTGCTCCAGTAGATGCCAGAAAACACAAGCGCTTCAAATGCAAAGCCGCTGTGCGGCTTGCTTACAAAAAAACGCTCAAGCAGCCGATTTCATCGTGTCGTGCCGTTATGTTGGAGGTCTCGCAGGGAGGAGCGCTAATCAGCGTCTCTGCAGAAATACCTGAACACTTTTACATCGTGATTGGCAACTTCGAGTACTCCATCGGTTGTGCCGTAAAACGAAGAGAAGAGAGTCTTCTCGCAGTCGAGTTCATAAAGGAACAACCTCGACACATTGTTGAAGCCTTCGCTCTCCTGAGATTTCCGCTGGCACCGTTATTCAGTTTGAAGGGCCTTTTGCGAAATGAGCTGGTACAACCAGTTGGTAGCGCTCTGCAGTGGGAGTCGCCGGCTGAATAATCTTGATGTTCTCGGATCGGGGTATAGTCGACACTGCGATCATTGCCCAATGAAAAGGAAAGTCTGAGAGCTTTCCGACAGCGGCGGCTACGGCGCTCGGGCGACGATCTCCATCGAAGTCCGTTGGCCGGAAAGAGGACCAGGTGACCTGCCAAGGACGCTGCAACCTCACGGCGGTGGCAATCATTGCGGCGTATGTCTTGCTCCGGTTTGCCGCGTTCGCTTTCAATCTGGACCTATCGCCCATAGCCTGCCTCCTGCTCGGCATGGCTCTGTAAGCCAGAGGACGACCGCAATGCTGATGATCCGCTCAACACGCCGATCGAAATGATTGCCATCAATATGCGTAAGGCAATCGGACAAGTAAATTGTGTTCTTGGCCGGTCACAGCCTATTCAACCCCGAAACACATTAACGACCGGAAAACGCGTCTTGATAGAGGAAGTACTGGAACCAGACGGGTGCGATGCGGGTTTATCGCCACCAACAGAATGGAAGACCCACATGAGCGATAAAGAGCAGGCGCCGATGGTGACGTTTAACAGGATCGATAAGAGTGCCTACTTCTCGTTCAACGGGCGACGGTATGAACTGCAGGGGAAGTACAACAGCCTCGATGACGCTCGACAAGTAGCGGAGAAGCAGTGCCGCGCCATGGGCTGGAACGGTTAATTCAAAATTAACCAAAGCCGAGCATGCTTTGTGCTCTTTCCCCCAGGAAGTAGCTGGTATCTATCGGCCGCGCTCCCCAATGAGTGCGGCCTTCTTTTTGTGCGCTAACCGAGTAAATGAACGTGATACGCAATATCCGAGAGAACACGACCATTCTCGAAGTCGTCTTCACCCACGAGGGCGTCGAGCGATATGTCCATAAACTTGCGGTATTGTCTGCAAGATCTGTTGGAGCCGGCATCGCAAAGGCAGTCCAACAGTTCCAAAAAGAATGTCCCGGTGTCGCGCTTACTGATGGCGTCACCATCGCGCTTCGAAATGCGGACTTATCGTGAACTTCTTAAGCTGGTAAAAGACGGCCGATCCGGAACTTCGAGCGGTTTGCGAAGTTAGTGTTTCCTTAGGCGCAAAGGAAACCTCACATGAAAATCATAACTGCAATTGCCGCTGCAACGCTGTTGACTGTGGCGCTCTCTAGCTGCGGCAACACAATCCGCGGCATGGGCAAAGACACCGCCAATACGGTGGACGCTACACAGAACGCTGGCCACCGAGTGAACCGCGCAGCCTCGAACTAAGTGAGGCACAGATAGGGGGTGGGATTTATTCTGCACTCGCTACGCCTTTTGGCTGAATTGCATTAACCGCGGATCTATTTATTCATTACTTGGTCGGGGTAGTAGAATAAGATGATCGAAACCCCTATATGCCAAAAGCCCGTCGCACCGGAATGCGACGGGCTTTTTTTGTCTAGGCCAGTTTGATGGCCGTATGTCTTTGCTTCCGCCATTTCCTCAACGAAGTGATCGCCAAGGCATCGGGAACGGGGCGAGTGAAGCGCCGGCCAGCCGATCTTTACGCACGTGGCCGTAGCTGCGTGCGGGTTCAGTCAGGTGGCCTGAAACGATCCAGCGCGAAAACGCCGACGCAACGCCGCGCATCATCGAGGACTTGATCAAAGGCGTCGGGTCGATAGGCGGGGGTGCCGTCCTTATCTGCGCAACAAGCGCCCTCGGAAGGTTCACGCGATTTTGCACCTCGCCAAGCGATGGAATTGCGTGGTGACAGGTGGAGCTTTTTGCACTCGTTGAAGAATCTCGAACCAATCGAACTCGTCGTGAACATCATAAGGTTCACGCCGGCTACAGCCGTTGCCTTCAACAGGTCGCTTGGAAGCGCTGGGCGGCCGAGCGTCGGCTGACTTGACGAGGAGCCGACGCCTGTCAACGTCTGGCAGCCGGCTAAAACGAAGACTACCGACCAAAACCTCTCGCATAATCAGGGCCGACTGATAGAGTTGGCTTTTCTCAACCAATGGGAGCCGCGACATCGCTAACGTTAGTAATCCAGACCATAACCCACGCCGCGTGACCGACATGGATGCCCTCATCGGAATGCGCCTGCGGGTCGCGCGCCTTTCTGCTGGGTTAAGTCAGACAGTCGTAGCCGACCATCTTGGGATCACATTTCAACAGGTTCAAAAATATGAACGGGGTGCAAACCGCATTGCAGCCACGACGCTCAACAACGTCGCCGCCCTCTTCGGGGTTTCGATCCTTTATTTCTTGGAAGAAGGATCGGGGGAAGTTGCGTCCGCTGAGGTGCCGCTGCGGCCAAAGTCGACAGACTTGGCCATGACCAAACGGGGCCAACGGCTACTGAGATATTTCGCGGCGTCGCCGGACAAGGTTCAAAACGCGGTCTTCAGATTGCTTCAATCCACTGGAGGCGACGAAGGAGAACGCGACGACTGATTGGCGGATGGTTTGATTTATTACCGGCGAGGCCGGCGTTGGCCTCGCCGGGCGCAGTCGTCCAGATTGACGAAATCGACCATCCCGTCTGCCTCTCGGTCTCCAGCGTGTCCAGTAGGATGCCATGAAAATCGACTGCCAGCCTTTGAATATGTCTACGTACTTATCGTCGGCTTTCTCGGAGACCGAGTACCGACGATGGGCATACCCTGATGCTAGCGCCTGATGGGCGTAGACATGCCCGAGTGCCGCACACCCATTCGATTCCGTCAGTGCAGACTCTGACGGACCGCAGCGTCTCTCATGGCGAGGTGTTCGGTAGACAGCGGGGCTTCTTCGCTTGCCCACACCAACATCGCAAGCGCGGCGATAGCCAGGTATCCCAGTTTGCTCGTTAACGCGCTACGCGCAGCTTGAGCACGGGTGCAGCCGGTCCTAGTTATCGAGTTCATTTTGTCGCGCTCGCTCCAGGTTCCTGCCAGGGAACTACCCCTTTATGCAAGTCGGTCCAATCCCCAGATATGGGCTGGACCGGCAGAGCGCCCCGGCTGTGGGCTCAGTCTTCCTAGATTCAAGAATTTCGAACAGCTGGAAAGGTCTGCATTCTGCAACACAGACCGAGATGCAGAGACGCCACTTCACCAATTTTGAGACGTTGCTTCCTAAAAATTGGACACGGATTGGTTCGAAATTCGAATTATTGACTATGCGGACAACTGAATAGCTGTCGACCACGACAATAAGAAATAGGAGTTTCAGTGGGTCTCAATGCTTGCTGTCGTCTGCGGGTCAACAAGATCGTGGCCAAAGGGGTTTGCAGCCACCAGAAGGGCTAAAATCAAGATCGCGGCTGACAAAGAGATCGCGGGAGATGTCATGCTGAACCCTAAGGGAGAGAAACGCGAACGCACTATCTATCGCGCTCACGGACGATAGCTTCCAAGTGTCAAGCATTCGTAAAAGCCAAAGGGTTGCCGACCCATCGAAATCCTTAGACGTGCTAACGATCGCAACTTTCAAACCGACCAGATCTGGCGACGTTCGGTCCGAAAACAGCCTCGGAGTGGGAGTCTCAGGCATCCGACCAACTAGATTAGCCGTGACCATGCGACGACAGCGGGACCGCTGGTCCCTTGCACGGGGTCAGTCTCAGGCAGATGTAGGCGGGCTATCCGGGCGCAAACTGCCTTTGAAGGCCGTGAAGTTTGGATGTCCGCTTCTTGTCCACTGGGATAAGCGCCGACTACCTCAAAATCGTCACTAGCATCAATCCGCATGTGGCCTGTGCCGGCTGGGAGAAGAACACAATCTCCAGCGCTCAAGTTGATTTCGTTCCCATCAGGCCCGCCGATCAGCAGCTTGGCGTGGCCTTTGCCGACGCCTAGCACCTCATGCGCGCCCGAATGATAATGCTGGTAGTCAAACACACCGTTCCGCCACAGTCCCGTCCAGCCATGCGAAGCAAACAGTCTCGCAAACTCCTCCGATCCATCCTTGGTGATGAAGACGCCACGGTAAAGCAAAACGGGAAGGGAAGGGTTGTTAGGAACCCACGCGCTCGCGTCGAAGATCAGTTTTTCGATGCCCACTTGCTGCCTCCGGCCTCCGTGGCTGACAACCTTGCAATGGCTGTCGCCGCTTTGCCCCGTGGTGACGTTCAAAAAAGGTTCCACGCTGCAACGGCGGCCGCGATCCAGAATAATCCACTGACCTCAGCTGCGATCAGATATCCGGCTGTCCGATCGTTCATGCTCTCCTCCATCACTCCCATATTGTGACAATGCAACATGTCGCGTGAAGGTTCCCCCGTCTAGGTCCTTAGCGAGGCCGCTCGCTGTCGATGCACCAGGCTACCGCCTCAAGTCACTAGCGTTTTAGTAGAATTTTGAAACTGAAACGCACCCATATCGCAAGGGGGACAAGTGCAAACCGTAATCCCTGCGTCACCGCCGTGGATCCAATCACTTGAGTGCACCGGCCTAGCTCGACTTGGCCGGCATGACCGAGACGGCCATCGGTCGTCACGCTTCAGCAATTCAAAAGAAAGCCCCGCTTGTGGCGGGGCGAGTCGCGAGAGTGACATAGCCGGCAGAGGAACAAGCCAGCGCCCCATAAACGCGGGTTGACCTGTATTGGTTCCTTGCAGGACCGTTCGACGAACATTCGGCAAAAAGAGTTGCTTCGAAAGTTTTGATAGGATCGCGCAAAAATTTGGCTCAGACCGCAGCCCAAACATCGTCAATGTGATAACGATTACGAGGACGCCCAAACCTCCAAAGGCGTTCCGTATGCACACACTGCTGACCGAGATTTCCATGTGGTCGCTGGAGTGTCATTGCGGCTTTGCAAGGAGAGCCGGGGACATCCTTTGTCTTTCCAACCGGGCCAGCGGATCACTACGCCCGCCCCCCTATCGCCTTTTGCAAAGGAGTTGCCCATGCCTCCGCGTTCATGGGTGGAACGCGTCTCCACCGTTGTGCGATGGGGAGACCATGCCGAGGGAGGTCATTTTCCCGAGATGAAGCGCCCCGTAGAACTGGCAGAGGACACCGAACCCCATTTCGCGGACTGGGTCGAAGTGCGTAAAGACCTGCCTCGGGAGGTAGATTAAACACTATCTCGGTGTCCGGAATTGCGCCGATGCCCCGAGCGACAGCCGGAAAGTTCCCCGGGACAACACCGCGAGTTTGGTCCAGATCAGGTCAAATTCCCCTAAATCTCGAAGGGGGCTAGGTCTTTCCCGCTCAACGCAACTGGAAAATATAAACCCAGAAATCATAGTTGCGTTGACTCTAATACATGGTCAGAGCCTCCATGCGCCGTCTCTAATGGAGGAGCGCAAGATGTCAGTAACGTTGAACACGTCTATATCCTGGAAGAATGCAGCGCCCGACGATGCAACTATGCTGGATAGTCTACAACCCAACATCATAAAAGCTCACGTTCGGGAGTTCTTGACCCTACTCTTTCTCCAATTCGACGATCAAGCGGGTTCGAAGAGCTTTCTCAAGACTTTATCGAATTCGATGATGAAATCGGCCAAGCAACACCTGGACGARATCGAGGCGTTCAAGTCAACGCCGCCTGTGGCTGGAACACCCTATGTCGGCGTTGGTCTCACAAAGAAGGGCTACGACAAACTCGGAATAACCCAGACACCGGGCGACAGTCTCTTTGGTAGCGGGATGCAGATGTCCGAGCTAAACGATCCCGATGCCAGTACCTGGGACCCGTACTTTGGCGATGACATTCACGCCGTTGTCCTTATCGGAGATATGCTCAACGAGACAAAGGTTGCTGCGCACGACCAAGTCGTCAACCTGATCAACAGCTCCTACGGCGTCAAAATTGTCGGCTCGCAGGATGGGTTGGGCCTGCACAACAACAACGGCCAAGGGATCGAGCATTTCGGCTATGTCGATGGACGCAGCCAGCCGCTCTTCCTCACAGAAGATATCGAGGGCGAGGAGAACGGGACCGATGGGACCGCAAACTGGAACCCCGACTTCCCGCTTGGCCAGGTCATCGTCGCTGATCCGGCGGCCCCCGATCCAACCGTGCATTTTGGAAGCTATTTCGTTTATCGCAAACTCGAGCAAAATGTTCGGCTCTTCAAGGAGGAAGAGGAGAAGCTGGCCGATCGGCTCTTCGGTGCAGAAAACGAAATAGCGGGAGCCATGGTTGTCGGCCGCTTTGAGGACGGCACCCCCGTCACTATGCAGTTCGAAGACGGAGTTGAATCTCCGGTGCCCAACAACTTCAACTATTTCAGCGACAAGAACGGCGCGAAGTGTCCGTTCTCCGGACATATCAGGAAAACCAATCCACGTGGGTCGGGCGGGTTCGAAGATCAGGATGGTGAACGCAAGCACCTAATGGCGCGACGAGGACAGACCTATGGCGTCAGGACTGACAATCCGAATGACGGCCGGATTGACAACAAGCCGGACAAAAACGTCGGCCTTCTGTTTATGGCCTTTAACAGCGATATCGGCAACCAGTTCGAGTTCACGCAAAAGAACTGGGCGAATAACCCAGGTTTCCCACGGGTGCCGGCCGGCTTTCCTTCGCCCGGTGTCGACCCCGTTATCGGCCAGATGCCGAGTGACGGCCAACGCCCAGACATGGAGGGAACGACTGAGTGGGGAAATCCCGCTGCCCTGATGACGACACCCGCTGTGCAGCGAGCCGTCACCATGAAGGGTGGAGAATACTTCTTTATGCCGTCACTGGCCTTCCTTAGGGCCCTCTGAGGTAAGGAGGTCAGCAATCATCGCCGACCTCCTTTTTTCACCACGGCTGCTGCGGTCTATCAAGGCACTCAACACAGCTCAATGCTGACAATAGGGCGATTTAAGCTAGGTGACCCAGGCCGCGGCATAAGCGTCGCCAACATTCTACTGGTCAAACTCGACAATGACCCCAGGTTTGACCATGCTGCTCAGCTCTTCGACGTCCCAATTCGTAAGCCGGACACATCCGTGAGAGCCGGCCTTGTCGATCAGTGACGGTTCTGGCGTACCGTGGATGCCGTAGGTCGGTTCCGAAAGATCGATCCAGACGGTGCCCACCGGGTTGTTAGGACCGCTCGGAAGTGTGAGTTTCGTCTTGTTCTTGCCTTGCTGAAAGTTGATTTTGGGATTGTAGACATATGGCGGATTGCGAGCCACGCCGTTGACCTTGTGCTTGCCTGAAGGGGAGGGATTATCCTCGCTGCCAATTGTCGCGGGATATATGGCCAGGACTTTGTCGTTCGCATCGTAGGCAACAAGCTCGCCTGCCTTGCGATGCGCCTCAATCCGCTTAACGTTTCCTGTTCGGGGAGCGCCGATTACGGCCACGGACAACGTTTCGCCAGGGACAAATTGCGCTGTCGGGTTCAGCGCATACATAAGGTCGACGTCCATATGGAAACGCTCAGCCAATTTTTCGGCGATGCTGGTGTACCCTAGATGGGTCATTTTTGCCTGTTCGGCGTAGTCTTTCGGAATCTCTGCAACGATGTCGTCGCCGTCATCAGGGGAAATGATGTAGGGCCCGACGACGCCCTTATCATCGGAAAGACGCGCTACAACGTCAGCGTCCAACTTCCCGTCGACCGGAAGTCCCTGCAGCATTTCGAATCCCGAGATGGCTTTCCGAACATTTGCGCCATCCAGTCCGTCAATGACCCCCGGAGATGCGCCAGCACGATCTAGCAACACCTGAAGGTGAATGGTCACGGGATCGGGCTGGTCGTTCGGCGCGCTTTCCTTGCTAATCTCAGACGAGAAGGATGAGAGATCAGCGTTATTAATCACCTCGCGCGATAAATCTTGAGCGTGAACTGCTCCCACCGACGCGAGGGAGATGACGGAGTTGAGAAGGAATGTTTTCATCATTGCGCCTAATGCTGCCAACCCCTCTGATGTTCCATCGTCGCTCACGATCACTGTCGTACGAACGCATGCATTCCATGCAGGTTGCTGCATCTGTTAGATTTTGAGGAGTAATGAAGTCTTGAAGCGATAAGACGTCATCTCGATCGATCCTCGCATGTTGCCCATCGTGCAATCGAGCTTTTGTGCTCACTGCGACTTCTGACCTGTAATAATCTCAGCAAGGCTTACAAATTTCCCGGTCGGATAGCGTCGAAGATAAGCTTCAATCATTTCCGGATTGCCGCTGTCGCGAACGCTTTCCCAAAACGACACCTCCACTGCGGGATCCTCGCTGGTCGTCGGGCCACGATCAAGGCGTGTCCGGGCGAGGTCGGCAAAGGTTCCGTTTGGATAGCGCTCAAGATAGATTCGAAGCTCTGCACCATCATCGTCGTCGCGGATCGACTCCCAGAACGCCACCTCGGCGGCGTCGCCCTCAACGACCATTGTCGCGTCCTTCGACGGCGAGTCGATGGATTTCGGCACTGACAGCATGGGGTCGTATTCCGGGTCAAACAACACCTTAAATACGCGAACCGGCCGGGGAATGTTCTTGACGCTATGCTCCCCCATGTCCTCGAATTTGGCCGCGACCCGATCGCGGAGGTGATCGCGAACACCCCTCGTCACACAGATTCCGCCAATCTCGGCTAAGCCCTCAAGGCGCGCCGCGATGTTGACACCATCGCCAAAAATGTCTCCATCCTTGACCATCACGTCTCCGATGTTGATGCCAATGCGGAAATTCATCTGATGATCTGGCGCCTCATCGGCGTTCGCGCGGCCGATGGCAAGCTGAATTGCTATCGCGCAGTTGAACGCCTGGACGACGCTTGGAAATTCGGCAAGGACACTGTCGCCGGCCGTTCCGAATATCTGGCCGTTCGCACTTTCAATCAGCCCATCGACCACTGTCCGATGGCTTGTGAGTATTGCAAGGGTTCGCTCTTCGTTGACATGCATCAGCCGCGAGTAACCCTCGACGTCCGCGGCCAAAATCGCGGCGAGTTTTCGTTGCAGGGGTGGTGCTTCCAAGATCGATCCGATCCGACGGTTCGTGTTTTCAATAGAATGTGTAATCTCGCAAGGTTGTTCCGCGACATGGTCTAACGGCGATCTTTGCCCTAAAACGAATGCCCTTTAGCTGACAAGACCGGTTCCCCACGCTTGCACCAAACTCTGGCGCCTCTAGTTTCGAGATGAACAAGAACGCTGGAGAGATGCCGTGACGAAGATCGCAGTGATTGGAATGGGTGCGATGGGCAGTGCTGTGGCCAGGACACTGCTCTGCTCGGGCGCAGAGATCGTCACTCACCTTGAAGGTCGCTCGGCTCAAACACGAGAACGGGCGACGGCTTCGGGGATCAAGGACACTGATCTAAAAGCACTGCTGGCGTCGGACATCATTCTGTCCATCGTTCCGCCATCACAGGCATTGGCTGTAGCCGAACAGATAGGCAGGCTAGCGCGTGCAGAGAAGTCTGTCGGCGTCTTTATTGACTGCAACGCCGTGTCGCCAGAGACGGTGGCCAAGGTTGCTGATGCTTTCGATCAAAGCGGCACGATCGTGCTGGATGGCTGTATCATCGGTGGACCGCCGGAGCCGGGCAAGTACGGCCCACGCCTCTATGTCAGCGGGGGAGCCGGGCAGGTTGTCCCGGTCCTCGTGGAATACGGTCTCGATGCTCGTTTGATAGATAGCGGCTTGGGTGCAGCCTCTGGCCTGAAGATGAGCTATGCGGGCATCAACAAAGGCTTGATTGGATTGGCGACCACGATGCTCTTGGCTGCGGCAAAGAGCGGAGCTGACAGGGCGCTCATGTCCGAACTGGCTGAAAGCCAGCCCCAGCTTTTGGCGAAGCTTTCGACAAGCATTCCTGATATGTATCCGAAGGCTTATCGCTGGGTGGCCGAGATGGAAGAGATCGCCGCCTTCCTCGGCGCGAATGCGCCTGGTGCAAGAGTATTTGATGGGATGGCGGCCGTTTTTCAGAAGATGGCGGTCGACAATTCGGGTGAGCAGGGACTGGCGGCATCTTTATCCGAAATGCTGGCGATGGGATCACCCGAGGGCAGTATCAATCGCTACGATGCACTCAGCAATGGGAACTTTGATGCCGGCAGCAACGGCCTCGGGGCCGTTCCGAGCGCTCGCCAACGGCAGGATGAGGCGGAACTGGAAGACGAATTAGAGGAGGGGCTCGAAGGCAGTTTCCCGGCCAGTGACCCTGTCTCGGCGACCGTCAGCAGCATCCCGAGCCGAGCCAGGGCTTCTGAGAACTGATAGATGCGGCCGATCCAAAGCAGTTGTCGTAGATCGCATCATCGATCTCGAGGCCGGTAGCAATGGCCCCGCAGACTGTTTGCGAGGTCGGCTGGCAGGACACCGCTCGCGATGGAGACGGACGATAGGCCCTCGATTGCGGCCCATCCATCGCCCGTTCAAAGAAGATTTCTCCCCCGATCAGGACTTGATCAATTCCTGTACCCGCTTCGTGTGTGTGCATATGTCGAAAGACTTGGTGGTGACCTGCATGCCGGGTTCGAGATGACCATGCCCGAGAACCCCGGTTTCGGCATAGCCAGTCCATGAACATGACTTTGAGTTCGGGACGAAGCTCACACGCCGCGTCGGCGACCCGCCGGCCGTTCATTCCGTTCGGTAGCCCGACGTCTGTGATCAGGAGTTCAATCCTCACGTCCGGACGCAGCATCTTTAATCCTTCCGGACCGTCACCGGCATCCAACGTGCAATAGCCGGCGTCCTCGAGTACATCGACGACCAGCATTCGGACCAATGCCTCGTCGCCAATCACTAGTACGGTCTCTCCACTCTCGGACTGGAAGTCGCTAGGTTCCGCCTTTGCGGTGGCCGGACTGGCTTCCGCAGCCGCGTGACGAGGCAGGAAGATCGTAACGGTGGTCCCTTCCCCGACTGCGGAGTACTGGCTGACGATGGTTGGGAATACGCGATGGCCTGATGGTTATTCGGCGGCCCTGCTTCTATGTCGCTCGATCACCTCTCGCCATCGCATCACGTAACCATTGACGATGGCTCTATTCACTCCGGAAGCCAGCAATCGTTTTTCGAGATCGTTCGGGTTGAATTGGCCGAGGGCGGTTCGCTCTGGGTAGTGTTTGAGAGTGTACCGAAACAAATCCTCCCAGCTGCGGCGAACTCCTATGGACTCGTCAGCCAAGTCTTCACGGCACAGATTAATGACCTCGATCAGCGTCACGATGTTCTCCAGTCCGCGGGTTCTTTCACCAGTCTTGCTGGTGCCCGGTGACGCTGCAATCTCAGTCCATAGAGATGTTTGCTTCCTTCGCGGCGGCGATAAATGCAAGCCGCGCGTCTTCGTGTGGCACCCTGCGATCCATCGCTGCGAGGCAGATTTCCTGGGCGGCCCAGAAAGCCTTTCCGGAAGTGACTGGCCATCGCGAAATCAGAAG
The DNA here is from genome assembly GCF_056396985.1 of Rhizobium sp. 05N430. Lineage (NCBI taxonomy): Bacteria > Pseudomonadati > Pseudomonadota > Alphaproteobacteria > Hyphomicrobiales > Rhizobiaceae > Rhizobium > Rhizobium sp. 05N430. The sequence goes on from NZ_JBFTMO010000010.1 coordinate 73,994, forward strand.
GTCAAATGCGGTCCGCGTGTTCGAAACAGGTATAAAACCCGATCGTGGTCTGATTTGCACTACAACTGTCTTGGACCAGCCCGCCAAAGTCATGAGAGTCCAATGTCTCCGATGTCGATATCAGTCCGTAACACGTTCGGCGAACATACGTTCCGGATCCGGAGGGAACATTAGGGACGGCCAGCCCTTAGACAGAGATTGAATGGAGATCGTTATGTCGGACAAGAGCACGAAGACCGTTACCGCAACTTTTCAGACACGCGAGGGTGCCGACCTCGCTATCGAACATATGGTCCAGCACGCGGGGCTAAACCGCGCCGATATTTTTGTGGAAGCCGGCGGCCACTCGAACAGCTCGGGAATAATACCAAACGGTGGCGATGCTCCCTCGGTAGACCACGGCACTAGAATGGATGCTGCGCTCGACGGCGAAATCATCGTCTCGGTAATGGTCAAAGCCGACCAGATTCCGACCCTCCATCGCATCTTTGGCGACGCCGGCGCAATCCACGTTTCCAGTCGCTAGGGCTTCGCTCAAAGAAGGAGCGATCAGCGCGCTGCCGTTCTCATGGGAGAGTACGACGGCAGCGGCGGCAAATCTTCTGCCATGGTTGATCCACGCAACAAGGTGACTTGATGACTTTTTAATCAGGCTATGCGCTTTCTGCATGGCTGGGATCGCGCCTTAGCGCTGCAAAATTAGCCGGACCTCCATTACATAATAGCCATCGAGACAAACGAAGCGCCAAGGACTGGCAGCTGTGTTTCGAAAGCCCACGAAAGGGGATAGTCATGAACGTAGCACGCACTCTGAAGAACTGGCGCAAGTATCGTCAGACGGTCTCCGAACTGGGCCGCATGTCCAATCGCGAACTCCACGATCTCGGTATTGATCGCAGCGACATCCGCAACATCGCACGTGCTGCCTCTCTCTAACCGATAGCGGACAGCCAATTCTGGAGCGCCTGCCGATATTCGGCGGGCGCTTTTTCATTATTCACTGATGTTTCAAATCGGCTTCTCGTCGTACCGGAATTTCTGGCGATATGCCCTGCGCGACCCAACCTTTTCTTGCAACGCAAAGACATATCTTTATTTTTATTGACAACTTGAACCCGAACAGCTTGAGGACAGTTATGTTCGCAACCGTACAATCGGTCGAGTTTGCCTACGACGTATTCTCACAGAGAAGAAATGGCAGTGAACATTCAACCTATCGCCGTGGTTGTCGTAGAGGACGAGCCACTCCTGCGGATGTCGATCGTCGGTGAGCTTGAGGACGAGGGCTTCCTTATTTTCGAGGCGTCTAACGCGGACGAAGCTATTGCCATCATTCAGGCGAATCCTACGATCCACGCTTTGTTCACCGACATCGATATGCCAGGCAGCATGGATGGGATTAAGCTCGCCGCCTTCGTTCGCGACAGATGGCCGCCGATCAAGATCATTTTGACGTCTGGGCATCATGACCTGGCGGGCAGTGCGTTTGACATAGATGGAAAATTTCTTCCCAAGCCATACAAGGCCACTGAGGTGGCAAATCATATTCGGCAAATGACGGCGATCTGCTGAGGGGGAGGTGGACCGTCGACCGCCTCGGATCAATCGGTCGCCGATGCGGTGTTCGTCCGCTAATGGACGATGTCAAAGTTAATTGGCAGTGCTGACCGATGGGCCTATGTTGGATCGTCGGTCGGAATGCAATGGCAGCGACCGCTTGGGAGTTGGTACCAGCTCTCGCCCCTCTAACAGGGCGGGCGATCTATGTCGGAGCTATTCCGCGCGATTTCGTTCAATGATGACGTGACCCCGGTATTCGAGGCCATGGCTGAGTACTGTGCAACGCACCGCGTCACTCCGGACAGCATGGAGGGATGCTCCTTGGCATCGCGCCTATTCGACCTTTTGCAGGCCGGATATACGACCAAAACCGAGTTGTTGGCGGCTTTGGGCGAGGCACGGCCATGTTAGTGGTTCGCACGATCCCCAACGCACCTCATCAATCTCTTCCCCCTATCACGGGGCAACCCATGAAACAGCAGCTGTTGATCTCATTCTTCGGGGAGGGAGTTTCGTCGGCAGGGTACCGAGCTCCGGACGACGGATTTTGAGGCTTTCATTTTGCACCGTCCTGGGCGTCCGGTTTAGCAGATACCAACCCTAGCTCCCAGAAGCTGTCAGGTTTCAGAAACGTCGTCCCACAGTGAGGTTTCGACCTCCCGTTTAGGGAAAAGTCCTCGCATCCTCGAAATCCATCGTATTGGCTAGCCCGCCAATGCTCGCCCAGAAGAGACGTCCACTCTGTACGGCGTCGGGCTAACGTGACACTTTGCGATCGACGCAACGAGGCGACGGGGGATTTCATGTTTGGGCTCCGAGGTATTTCTCTGGCAATTGTCAGTGCCTCACTCAGTATTTTTGCTTCACCCGCGCTGGCGCAGGTCAGCGACGACATCGTCGAGGCGACTACGGGGACCTGGCTCATCGCTTCCGCCGATGGTTCGCTCGGTTGCAGAGTGCAACTGTCAAAGGACAAGACGATCGGTGGATACGCGCTAACTGAAGAAAGTCCGTGCGGGCCGCCATATCATGACATGCTTGCTGCATGGGACTTTGCCGAACCTGGCATTGTCTTCCGCGATGCCACTCGGAAATCCGTACTCGGTTTCGAAGAACAGGAGGGCGGACCGTGGCGCACGCCGCTGGAGGTCGAGCCGGCGGTCTACTTGGTGCCCGAACCAGGCACAATGGAAAGAGTACCCACCAACAAGGCTGTTTCCGGAACGTGGGCTCTGTTGGATCGAAAAGGGAAGACACTATGCCATGTCACCCTACTTGATACTCCAGCGGCGGGCTACGACGATGCAAACGCCCTTGAACTCTCCAAAGACTGCAATGCCACTGTCCGAAAGACCAAAATTACCTTTTGGCAGATTTCCGAGATTTATCTGTCCTTCTCCGCAGGAGAGGAATCGTCTTACGGCTGGATGCCAGCTGCCGACGGCTTCGTGACCGATGATGGAAAGTACCGGCTTCAACGGGAGAAGAGGTAACACAACGACCGGACGGCGCGGTGACGATTGCCTCGCCCAGGATGGCTAATCCACCCGCTTTGAACTCGCAAAAAGCGTTCTTAGAGGGTTTTAAGAAGCCGAAGAAGAGCAAGAATCTCTAAGGGCGTCCGCCGTTTGAAGGCGATGTACATCGGTTCCTCGTCGCCGTGGAACCTTCGTTTAAAGGCGGCTTGACCTTGGAGATTGAAAATATGGGTATTCACAGCACGGGAGTCGAAAGCACGCTTGAACAGGCTTCTCCAAAATCCACTTTCCAAAAATCCGCTTCGCCCGATGGCCGCAAGAGGCGAGAGGCCTAATGTCACAACAGCGCGTCCTTCCTCCCGAAAGCGGTCCGCCGCGAACTTAGTCAGCCCGATTTCGGCGTGGGATGTCGTCCCCGTGAACTTCCGCTTGAAGGCGGCGGTATATCCAGTCACGGCGCCATTACTGAAGAGCGGATCGAAATCGAGGATTGCGACAGGACGGTTGTCCGGATCAAGGATGAGGAAGCGGCGCATGTCTGGTGACAGGGCACTTAGAAAAGGCCTGTTGAGGAAGCACATTTCCCGCCGGTTGACGATTCGACCCGATCTCCAGTCTTCTGAAACGGCTTCGATCTGCTCTTGCGTGGTCTTCGTCCCATCGCATTCGACTATCGAGAAGCCTTTTTTGATAAGCCAGCGCTCAGAATAACGTACCGTCTCGTTTCGCTTGCCAGCGAAGTCATGGGTATCAAGTGTGAGACGGGTGTCCACGCCCATGCGATTGACGCGATAACCGAGCCCAGCCAGCACGGAAGCCGTCTGCGCTCCGATCTGAACAAAACAGGGGCGACCTGCGGCTTTCACAAAACCTTCAATGTATCTACGTCTTTCGATCGGGGCGGCCACCGGATCACCAAGGACAAAGGCGTGGCCCATCTTGGTGGCGTAGGCCAAGTATCCGCTATCATCGCCGTAATGGCGCAGGTTTCCCTGAACCGCTGTCGAATAAGCTAAGGAGAAATCTCCATGTTTTCGACAGAGATCGAGCTTTTCTTCGTTGGGATATGGCGTGTTCGGAAGGTTAGCCACGCGGCGATCGAACACTGAATCGATGAAACTGCGAACACCCGGCATCTCGAATCCCCCGCTGGAAGCCAGCATCCTAGCAGTGCCAGAGGCAACATGAGTTACCTAACGCGAATACTGTTTTAGGGGATTCTAAATGCGCTTTTGGCCGAACACTGTTGCTATTCGGCACGGGCGTGCGATGTTGTGTGATGGAATCTGATGACACAATCGAGAAGGCCGTGATCGTCGGGGGAGGACTCGCGGGACTGACCGCCGCGTACGAGCTCAAACGCGCAGGTATAGCTGCGCGTATCTTCGATAAAGATGATGAGATTGGTCAAACTTGGCTCGATCGCCATCCCCAGCTGTCTCTGAATACACACAGGAGCGTGTCCCACCTGCCGCGCTTGGAGTACCCCCGTGGAACGCCGGCCTTTCCACGAAGGACAGACGTAGCGGTTCATCTCCAGGAGTTCGCGCGACGGCACGATCTGTCGGTTGAGCACGGTGTGACGGTTTCAGACATTAGGCGAACTGACGACTGTTTCACAATGCAAATCAACGCCGCGTCGGTCCGGGCTCGGAACGTCGTCATCGCGACGGGCAGGGATCGCTACCCCGTCATGCCCATTTTGCAAGGGGGTGACGGCTACCGCGGCTTGCTGATCCACTCATCCCAATTCGGTGATGCCAAGCAGTACGAGGGAAAGCGGGTTCTGGTCATAGGCGGAGGCAATTCCGGTTTCGACGTCCTCAACCACCTTTCTAGGGTTCGTCCGACCCAGACGTGGGTCTCAGTTCGTAGCGGCTCGACTATCCTACCGAAACGTTTGCATGGAATTGCAGTCCATCGATTGTCACCGTTGGTCGCCGCGCTGCCCTCGAAGGTCGCGGACGTTTCGATCGCCTTGACGCAGTTTTTGGCGTTCGGAAGCCTGGCGGACACAGGACTTCCAGCGGCCCACAAGGGTGCAGCGACGCGTCTCTCGAATGAACAAATCGCCATTCCTGTCGATGACGGGGCAATCCGCTCGATCAGGGACGGGCGGACGAAAGTCGTGTCGGAGGTCTTGGGATTTTCGGGAGACATGGTTTCCCTTGCGGACGGCACATCCATCGATCCAGAGATCATAATTGCCGCCACGGGATACGGCGCGGGCCTCGGAAGCCTAATTCCCGCCTTGGACGGAACGGAAGGGGTGAGTATTCGGCAGAGCAACGCCCACGAGGGCCTATGGTTTGTTGGTATGACACCGGGCCTAATCAGCTATTTTCACAATGTGCGGCGTGAGTCCCGTCAGATAGCCATTGCTATTCGCGCACGAAGATATCGTCAGTTCACCTAGACTTCGTCCGACGTGTTGTTGCCTTCAAAACGGGATCGCCCGAGCGAATGCCGTGGCCTGGCAGCGCCTGCTGCTCCTTTAGCCTCTTGTGGTTGTCCGGTGGCGGACGAAACTCGCGTATTAAGCCTCGGTTAAGGTTCGTTAGCAAACATGAATATATATTTGCAAATGGAGGTTTGAATGTCGCAGGCTCATCTGATCGATCATCTTGAAGCAGCCAAGAAACTTGCCGAACTCAGCGATCAACCGTTCGTCGCCTACTTGATAAAGATGGCAAAGGACGCCGCGATTAAGGCGGAGTCCGAGCGAAGACGGGTCGCGTAGATGGCTCTATTGCAAGGCGCTTGTCTGCCAGGCAGCTCTGCCTCAGAACCTAGCGCAGCTTGGCCTCACGACGGCTACTGGCGATTGAGTGGCAGGACCAGCCGTTTCGAAATTGCCCCACTGTCAACAAGCTGACCTAGTCGCGGCGTTGGAAGGAACTATCCATGGTGGTCCCAGTTAGGGAGTCCCAAGTGCCGGTCAGTTTTTAGTGACCGCTTGGTGGCGCAGGAGTGGATCGTTGTCTGTGAGGTGTTCGCTTAACATGCTCACTCATCTCGATGTCCCTACGTCGAACGCCCCAACGACGATCAAAGGGAACGCGAAAATGGCAGGATCAAAACACCTTAGTGACCTCCTCTACGAAACGATAAAGGACATTTATTTCGCGGAGAAGCAAATCCTCAATGCTCTTCCGAAGATGGCCGATGCTGCACAGTCGGTGGAGCTGAAGGAAGCTCTCGAGACCCATCGTGCACAAACCGAAGTGCACGTCCAGCGATTGGAAGAAACCTTTGAACTCCTCGGCAAGCCGGCCGATCAAAAGACCTGTAAAGCCATTCTCGGTATCATCGATGAAGGCAAAGAGGTCATCGAAGAACTTCAGGGGACCGACGCTCTCGACCCAGGACTGCTTGCCGGCGCGCAGGCAGTGGAACACTACGAGATCAGCCGCTACGGTACGATGGTGACCTGGGCTAAAACGCTCGGTCTGGATGAGGTTGCACACCTCCTTGCTCTCACTCTCAATGAGGAAGAGGAGACCGACGAGTTGCTGTCGGAAATCGCTGAAACGACCGTCAATGCGGCTGCGGCCTGACGGTTACGGCCGCGTGAAAACCGCAGCCGTCCATCTACGATGAGCGATGAGACATATTGCTCCACCTCGACGCGACGTTTCGTGCTTTGACCCCTGGAGGTAGAGCGCTTTTGGACCACATCCGCCATTCGACCCAAAATCTGCTGCTACAAAGCATGCCGGACACCACATACGAGAGGTTGGCATCGCATTTCGAACGCATCGACTTGCCAGCCAATCACCGATTGGAAGAGGTCCACCAGCCGATAGACTTCGTCTACTTTATCGAGAGCGGGCTCGCTTCCGTTGTCGCCCAAACACGCGATGGTCTGCAAATCGAGGTTGGCCTCATTGGTCGTGAGGGTTTCACAGGCGCGTCGCTTCTCTACGATGACGACCAAACTCCATTCGAGTGCTATATGCAGGTGCCTGGCGAAGGGGTTAGAATAGCGACGCCGATTTTTGCAGCCGCCGTTTTCCAGTCTCATCAACTGAGACGGTCGCTCTTGCGCTATGCGCGGTCCGCCACCATTCAGCTTGCCTACACAACGCTTTGCAATGGCAAGACCCATATCGACCAGAGGTTGGCGCGTTGGCTGCTCATGGTCCACGACCGCATGCTGTCAAGCGCATTACCTCTGACGCATGAGTTCCTGTCTGTCATGCTGGGGGTGAGGCGTCCGAGCGTGACCGACGCGCTTCACGTCCTCGAAAAGCACGGTCTCATCGGCACAAGCCGCTCTATGATCACAATTAAAAATCGCGAGGCTCTCATTCTCTTTGCAGGGAGCACATATGGTCCAGCCGAACGAGAATATCTGAGACTGACTGGGCAGACCCTGGGGCAACGAAGCTGGTAAGGTTCCTTTGACGCTTGCTTGTCACGAAGCTGCAGTCGCCTCCCCCACACTGGCATCTCCCAAAAGGTCGGCCAAGTGGTGGCGAGCCCGAGAAACCCGGCTTTTTATCGTCCCGATTTCGCAACCGCCGGAGTGTGCAGCTTCAATATAAGACACACCGGCGGAGACAAGCATCAGTGCCTCACGCTCGTTGCTGGAAAGACGAAGCAGCGCTGTATTCACGTCAATTGCACGCATTTTCCAGTCCTGACTGGCTGCCACCGGCACATCTTGCAATGCCACGTCGGAAATCAGACCGCAGCTTTCGCGTTTAGCAGCCTTGTATCGGGTGGCGTAAAGGTTGCGCATAATGGTGAACATCCAGGATTTCATGCTCGTTCCGGCAGAGTACTGATCCAGATGTTCAATGGCACGCTTTAGCACTTCTTGAACGAGGTCGTCGGCGTCGTTTTCGTTGGATGTAAAGCGGTAAGCAAATTTCCGTAGAGCCGGCATCAGTTCGACGATTTCGCGGCTATGCGCTGCGCTTGCTGGTAAGTGTAGCATTGACGATCTCCCAAAGAGCCACAACGCAGTGCCAACGTGGACGTTCCCAGAGAATTGCGTACGATAGCGGACGCATATATTTGGTCTCCCGCAATTTTTACATAAATAAATTTGTCAATTACGCTTTAATTATAATAGCTTAGGTAGGGACATAGTAGGCTCCTCGCGGCCCTGCGGCGCTTTCTCGAAGCGACCAACATGTCCGGAAGCGGACAATTCATGCCAAATAACTGGTAATTCGGTGTATCCTGAACATCGGCCGCTGCTACAGGCCGGCCGATTGGGAGAGAACACGCGCGCTCGGCAACAGAAAGCGACACCATGTTAATCGATGACCTCACAGATGCAGAACAACTTCAGCTTTTTCAAGATGTTTTCACCGAGTGGGCCGAGGCTACGGGTAACTCGCTCGAAACACAGCTGGCTAAACAGGCGGCTTCAATTGCCCTCAATCTGATCGCCTTCGGAGCCGCCACTCGCGAGGCGCTCAGCGCCGACCTGCATCGGTCGGTGGAAGTCATCTCCTCTGCATCAAACGACAACATCCAGTTATAGTCTTGAGAGGATTGTTGATGACCTTTAGCGACCTAATAGGAAAACACGTCCTTGTCGTCGACGACGACTATCACCGGGCCAGCGAAACAGTGCTTTCCCTTGAAGATCAAGGAAGCGAAATCGTAGGTCCTTATCCGAATGTGCCGGAAGCAATTGAGGTTATCAATCACGCGGTCGTCGATGCCGCCGTTGTCAGTGTTCGGGTCCAACTCGCAGGCGTGGTCTCCCTAGCTGATCGACTGCTCGCCCATCGGATCCCCTTCGTCTTCATAACAGAAAACGACGAACCGCAGCTGCTACAGCGTTTTGGCAAGGTGCCGGTTTTGAAAGAGCCTCTCAAGCAGGAGCAGATGGTGATCGCATTGGCCATCGCGGTGGCCCAGTCAGCGACCCGCCATTGACGCTCGTTCATAATGAACTTGGAAATGCAGAACATTCGCCGTACTACCTCACGGCGTCACCCCCAGCATCCACCGATGGGCGTATGTTGGATCGTCGGTCGGAATGCAGTGGCAGCGACCGCTTGGGAGTTGATACGAGCTCTCGCCCCTCTAACAGGGAGGGCGATCTATGTTGGAGCTATTCCGCGATTTCGTTCAAGGATGACGTGACCCCGGCATTCGGGGCCATGGCAGAGTACTGCGCAACACACCGCGTCACTCCGGACAGCCTGGATGGATGCTCCCTGGCGTCGCGCCTCTTCGACCTTTTGCAGGCCGGATATACGAGCAAAACCGAGTTGCTCACTGTATTGGGCAAAGCGCGCAAATCTTAGTGTCTCCTACGGTTCCGACGCACCCAACGAATTTCCACCGATTATGGGACGAAGAATGAAACAGTCGGCTGTTGATCTTATTCTTCGAGGAGAGCGATTCGTCGTTCGGGTGACCGAGCAGGATTTTACAGGCATTCACTTTGCACTTTCCTGGGTGTCAGGACAAAGCGTGCGCCTCGGCCTGCGGCTGCCCGGCCAGCCCGCTTTAACCTTAGAATCGTAGTCGTAGCGTGCCGTATTCCGCCAGTAATAATTTTCTCAAGTGCAAGGCTGACTCGTTCCCCCTGGCCGAATGGTGAATGCAAATCGCCCGCACCACCGGTGGGGAACCTTGATTAAGGTTGGGACATTTCGACTGTTCATCAACACGGAAAAGACGCCATGGCTGACAATCTTTCCAAGTACCGCGCCAAGCGAGATTTCAAGAAGACCGCTGAGCCCAGAGGGGAGACTACCATTAAGTCGTCAAACCGCCTGCGTTTCGTCATTCAAAAGCATGATGCGACCCGTCTCCACTATGACCTACGCCTCGAACTCGACGGCGTTTTCAAATCTTGGGCTATCACCAAAGGACCGTCGCTCAATCCCCAGGACAAACGATTGGCCGTCGAGGTCGAGGATCATCCCCTCGACTACGGTGATTTTGAAGGCACCATTCCAAAGGGACAATATGGTGGCGGCACTGTCATGCTATGGGACCGTGGATACTGGGAACCAGAAGGAAACAAGAGCCCAGAACAAGCCTTGGCGAAAGGCGATTTCAAGTTCACCCTCGATGGCGACCGCCTTCACGGTAGCTTTGTTCTCGTTCGAATGCGTGGCAAGGAAGGTGAAAAACGTACCAACTGGCTGCTGATCAAGCACCATGACGATTATTCGGTCGAGGAAGATGGCGCAGCAGTGCTCGACGATAATGATACGTCGGTAGCGTCGGGGAGGACGATGGAAGCGATTGCTTTGGGAAAGGGCCGAAAGCCGAAAACGTTCATGACAACAGGAAGTGCCGTTGGGGCAGACGCCGTCTGGGATAGCAGCGAAGGACTTGCCAATGAAGGTCGGAAAGCCGGAACGAACACCAAGGCTAAAGCAGATCGCAAAGCTGCTGTCTCTGACATGCCTGAGTTTGTGGAGCCGCAGCTGTGTGAAACATTGGAGCGGCCGCCAACGTCCTCCGGCTGGATTCACGAGATCAAGTTCGACGGATACCGCATACAGATGCGCATTCAGGACGGCGAGGTGGCTCTGAAGACTCGGAAGGGATTGGACTGGACATCCAAGTATCCTGCTATCGCTCATTCGGGATCAAATCTACCCGACGCGATCATTGACGGCGAGATTTGCGCCCTTGATGAGCATGGCGCTCCGGATTTTGCGGCGCTGCAGGCCGCCCTTTCGGAAGGCAAGACCGATGACCTTGTCTACTTCGCTTTCGATCTGATGTTTGAAGGTGCCGAAGACCTCCGCGAGCTTCCGTTGTCAGGGCGCAAGGAGAGGTTGGCGACATTGTTGTCCGACGCTGGTGATGATCCGCGCCTGAGGTTCGTCGAACACTTCGAGACCGGCGGAGACGCTGTTTTGCGGTCAGCATGCAAGCTTTCTCTTGAAGGGATCGTCTCGAAGAAGGCCGACGCCGCCTATGAATCAGGGAGGACGAAAACCTGGGCTAAGTCCAAATGCCGGGCAGGGCACGAGGTCGTCATCGGCGCATACGCAACCACGAACGGTAAGTTCCGGTCGCTGCTCGTCGGTGTCAATCGCGGTAGTCATTTCGTCTACGTGGGTCGGGTGGGAACGGGCTACAAGGCCAGCGTCGTCGCCGAGCTGCTGTCGCGCCTCAAGAAAATGGAAGCATCAAGGTCCCCGTTCACCGGGATTGGCGCACCGAAGAAGACCCCGGATATTGTGTGGCTTAAGCCAGAACTGGTGGCGGAAATCGAGTTTGCCGGCTGGACCGCTGATGGACAGGTCAGGCAAGCAGCGTTCAAAGGGCTGCGTGAGGACAAGCCAGCACGCGAGGTGGAGGCTGAGAAGCCAGCAAAACCGGCGGCGACCGATGTCCCGGACCCGACAACCGACAAGCCGACGACACCGAAGCCATCAAAATATCGGAAGGGTGCGAAAGTCGACGTCATGGGCGTTTTGATCTCTAGCCCAGACAAAGCCCTGTGGCCTGACGCTCTCGATGACGACCCGGTTACGAAGGTCGATCTGGCGAAGTATTACGAAGCCGTTGGCCCATGGCTCATCGAACACATCAAGGGACGGCCATGCTCGATCATCCGGACGCCGGATGGGATTGGCGGAGAGCAATTCTTCCAGCGCCATGCCATGCAGGGGACCTCCAACCTCATCGAACAAGTGAAGGTCAAGGGCGACAAGGCACCCTACCTGCAGATCGACCGCGTTGAAGGGTTGGCGGCAATCGCGCAGATTGGTGGCACCGAGCTTCATCCATGGAATTGTGAGCCAGACCAGCCGGAAGTACCGGGTCGCCTGGTGTTCGACCTCGATCCCGGTCCTGACGTCGATTTCTCGACCGTCGTTGAAGGGGCACGGGAAATTCGGGACCGGTTGGAGGAACTGGGCCTCGTCAGTTTTTGCAAGACGACTGGAGGAAAGGGCCTCCATGTGGTGACGCCGCTATTGGTGCCGAAGGGCAAGAAGCTGTCATGGGATGAAGGTAAGGCGTTTGCACATGATGTCTGCCAGGAGATGGCAAGGGATAGTCCGGACCTTTACCTCATTAAGATGTCCAAGGCTCAGAGGAATGGCCGCATCTTCCTGGACTACCTGCGCAATGATCGAACTTCGACCGCAGTCGCACCGCTTTCGCCGCGCGCTCGTCCTGGTGCGACCGTGTCGATGCCGCTGAACTGGACACAGGTGAAGGCAGGTCTCGACCCAAAGCGATATACCATCCGTACCGTGCCGGGGCATTTATCGAACAGCAGCGCGTGGGAGGGTTACTGTGATAGTCAGCGCTCCCTCGAACAGGCGATGAAGCGACTAAGTAGAGGAAAGACGAGAGCCGTATAGCATATCGAACGTCAGGTCATTCGAGTGTCCATCGCTGGAAGGAGGACCGTTGGCAGCAACGCAGGCAACCACTATGCCGACAGTCTCGCACGCGGACGGTAACAAAAAAGGCCCACCGGGTAGCACCTCTGGTGGGCCTTCTTCACGCCAACAGAAGCTTACGCTTTGTCGACAACCTTCTTGACTGCATCCTTAGCTTCGCCTTTGGCCTGCTGCGCGTCGCCCTTGGCTTCCTGCGCAATACCGTTGGCTTGCATCTCGCGGTCGCCAGTGGCTTTGCCGACACCCTGACGGGCTTTGCCTGCGAGTTCGTTCGCCTTACCGGAAACCTTGTCAGCTGTGCTGCCCATCGAATTTCTCCTTTTCAGAACCTGAATTGTATCAGTGGGATGTCAACGGCAGTCTCAAGAGATTGTTCCATCAGGCACTCCTTTGATGCTCCGGCTGATGGATCTGACCACACTGCATGCACAGCCGATTTGATCTTCAACAAAACTCGTCAGGAAGGGGGCTGAAGTGTGACGTTAAGCTTCGACGATTCCGGCACCGTCGCCGCGACCGGCTACGGTGTAGAGGTTTCGCTCAGAAACGGCACTCTGCAGAGTACGATCAGGTCGTCAACGTCGAGGGCATCGGCCGACCACCCGTGAGCTCTTCGTCTCTGGTGAGGAGTAGCCTCGATGACTCAATGTGACAGTGGGCGATTCATAGGTCGGGGTGACGGGGACGACAGTCTCTGCCGGAAGTATCGCTAGTCAAAGTTCGGGGCGTGCTAACCGGCGACGCGGCATGGTGCGCCACGCGCTTTGCAGGGATCGGGCCCACACTTTCGACTGTCGGCGAAATAAAACCGGTAGCCTACGTCGAGAAGGGCAGGGTGCGCCGAAGTTCGCTCAAAAATCTGCAGAGACCCATGTCGCATGTCGCCCTGCGGCGAGCCACCGCTGCGAGCCGTCCACGCCCGGCCTTGGGCAACTCTGCTCGGAACGCTGTTGACGTCAAGCGCGACGGTTTCGAACTGCTTGAAAGCGCGTCCATCTCGCATAGTGTTCAAGAAACGAGTTGCAACAGCCTCGCGAACAAATAAATCATTGGAACTTCTAGGTTTTCAACGTGTTTCCGTTCCACCCAACAGGAGGTAACACCAATGAAGAAAATCACCCTTCTCACCGCGAGCCTTGTGCTTGTAGCATCTGCGGCTTTCGCACAGAGCCAGACGCCAACCACCTCGCAGACGACGCCTGCGGTCAACACCGAGCAGAACCCTGGCGCCCCAGTCGCTGGCAAAAACAGCTTCACCGAAGATCAGGCAAAATCGCGGATCGAGGAAGCCGGTTACAAGGATGTATCCGGCCTGAAGCTGGACGACCAGGGCGTCTGGCGCGCGACCGCTTCCAAGGATGGCAAGTCAGCAATGGTCTCTTTGGACTTCCAGGGCAACGTCACGCTCGCCAAATAAAACATAACGGAGAAATTCCCATGAAAACCACGATCACAGGACTTTACGACCATTACGACGACGCCAAGGCAGCCGTGAAGGCGCTCGAAGATGCCGGCGTCCCCTCGGACGATATCAGCATTGTCACCAATAAGGCCAATGGCGACCCCGATATCCAGGGGCAGGGCAACCGAGCGGGCGAAGGTGCAGGCACCGGCGCCGGTATCGGCGCAGTCGCGGGGGGCGCAGGTGGCCTCCTGACAGGCCTCGGCATGCTTGCGATTCCCGGCGTCGGCCCCGTCGTTGCTGCTGGCTGGCTTGCTGCGGCTGCAGCCGGTGCGGTTGCTGGTGCGGTTGCGGGCGGCGCAGTTGGCGGTATTGTCGGCGCAATGATTGATTCCGGCGTGCCGGAGGAGGACGCGAACTTCTACGCAGAGAGTGTTCGTCGTGGCGGCTCCGTCGTGACAGCCCGTGTCGAAGATGACCAACGTGCACCTGCCGAGGCGATCCTCAACTCGTCGCGCGTCGATGTCGCCGCTCGCCGTGCGAGCTACACCGAGCAGGGTTGGACACGCTTCGACGAAGCTGCGGATCCCTACACGCCGGCGCAGATCGCCGCTGAACGCGACCGGTATCGTGACAATCGTCTGTAACCACATCAACACAAAAAGGGGAAGCCTCGCAGCCTATGCGGGGCTTTTCTTACAGGAACGCCGTAGCGCCCTCGTTTCCTCAGCTGCTCCCGTGTCGACTGGTCAATCAGAACGAGTTCCCGATCGCCGCATGCCTTCGCTCGTGAAGTGGACGCACGAACCTGTCCGCCACCGAGCGACCTGACCAGACCCCACCATTGTTGTCCTATAGCGTCGAGGACCACCGAACGACTCCAACCACTGGCGTCAGGTTCGCCGATCGAATGGCTTGGGACGCGACAGAGGTCACGGCAGCTCCTCTCAATTGAGGCGCAGAACTTCCGACCAAGCGGCCGCGTCTATCAAGCTTCCATCGTGGGATGGTTTTGCCGTTGGTCGAGTGGCGTCACTCCGACGGCTCGGGATCGATCGTTGAGCAACTTCTGGGGAAGTTTCCGCGCTGGCTAACCGCCGGAAGCAATCAGTCCAAGCAGTTCAAATCCCGATGCCGGCTTTGCGAGAAACGAAATGCCAAGTTCGTCATCGTGATGGGCAAGCGTGATCAATCCGGACGTGACGATGATTCTGATTTGAGGCCAGCGAGTGCGAACCGTCGCAGCCAGACCTAGGCCGTCCACACTTCCGGGCATATCGACGTCCGTGAAGAGAATATCGATCTTGTTATTTCTGAGGTGAATAAGGGCTTCGTCGGCGTTCGCTGCTTCAAACGTACTATGTCCTGCCTCATCAAGGAAATCGACAAAGTTGTACCGGAGCTGGGGCTCGTCCTCAACGATAAGGACGCTGTGGCTCATTGCGAAACGGTCCGGCGTGTTTGGGCGTGCGCGTGAGATTACCTCTGCACCATCCTTCGAGGCGCGTGTCAGCTCAAGCAGATCACGTTCGAGCACGGCCTGTGCCCAGTGTTTATCGTCCTGCCCAAAGGGACGTCCAGCTTGCTCCCAAAGAGCATAGGCACGTGCGGCGGTCCAATCGTTTCTATTTTGATCCATAGCTAGGTCTCGCAAGCGTGAAGTGGGCATGTGTGCCGGAAATCCAAAAGCGGTCAGCGAGGACTGCTGCTGCCCCCGTTTGCACAGGCGGAGAAAAATGCGGAAGCCTTGATTTGGTTCCGCGAATTTCCGAGTACTTGACGCGATTCCGGGGGTCTGTGAGAGAACGTGTTCACAGTCGGATCAGGAGACATCGGAACCATGTGGATCAGCCCACGTTCCTTACTCCCCAACTTCCTCCGCCCATTCTGGCGCGATTATCGAAAGACTTTATGACACGGATAGCTATTATCGGATCGGGTCCAACTGGCATTTATGCGTTGAAGGGCCTCATCGCGTCGGAGAGGCCGCTTTCCATTACGATCTTCGAGGAGACGCCAGATGCCGGGAAGGGGACGCCGTACCATCCGGCCGTAAACGACCGCGCGATGCTGGCCAACATCGCTAGTATCGAGATCCCGCCGATCTGCGAGAGCCTTGTCGATTGGCTTAGCTCCAGAACTGACGATGAGCTGCGCGTACTGGGCATAGAACGACGAGCGATTGGTGACCGTGAGTTCTATCCCCGCGTCGTGCTTGGGGACTATTTTGCAGACCAGTTTTGGATGCTTGTGAAGCGCGGGATTGCGGCGCGTCACGCCATCGACGTGAAAGCCGGTCACAAAATTCTCGATATCAAGCTCGGGAGAGACGATATCTCCCTGTCATTCGCACGTCGCGGCGGCGAGGCTGGCGAAGCCCAATTCGGTCACGTCATAATGGCCACAGGTCATGACTGGCCGGAAAACACCGAGGTCGCACCAGGCTACTTCTCGTCTCCATGGCCCGCCGACGCGATCCGGCGGATTGGGCCAGTCGAGGTGGGTGTCCTCGGGACCTCGCTGAGCGGAATCGACGCCGTCGTTTCCGTGGCCACAGCCCATGGCATGTTCCTTCGTGACGAGGATGATACGCTCCACTATCAACCAGAGCCCGACAGCGAGGGTTTTCACCTCACCATGATGTCACGCAAGGGATTGCTTCCGGAAGCGGATTTCTACTGTCCAATTCCCTACAGGCCTCTTGTCGTGTGCACGAAGAGCGCTGTCGAAAGACTGATTTCCGACGTTCCCGATCGTCTCCTAGACGAGGTCTTCGAACTCTTCAAACAGGAGATTGTCCTGACCGATCCGGACTATGCCGCAAGGATAGGACTGGGACTGTCGACGGTCGAGGATATCGCCGACAGGTATTTCCGGGTCCGTGAAGAGGCAGACCCGTTCGTGTGGGCGGCGAGAAATCTCTCTGAGGCAAAAGCTAACAAGGCAACTCGCTCGACAGTAGAATGGCGCTATGCGATCCTGCGCATGCATGAGGTCGTCGCCCTCGCTGTGCCCCACTTTAATGACAGCGACCTAAAGCGTTTCCACGAGCACTTCAAAACGGTGTTCGTTGACGACTATGCTACCGTCCCCCACCAATCCGTCGAACGCCTACTGGCCCTGCACAATGTCGGCAAACTTCATGTGCGCGCCTTAGGCGACGATTACGATATCCAACGCACCGACGACGAACCTGGTACCATCGTCAGCACGGACACCCAGAGTATGAGCTTTTCGGCGTTCATTGACGCCACCGGCCAGCATGCACTGTCGGCATCGGACCTTCCGTTCCCGAGCCTGCGGCGCGCCGACGTCTTGAAGGACGCACAGACCACAATTCGGGAATTGGACAAGGCCAACGCTTCTTTCCGTAGGACCGGGGGCATCGACATCGATGAAGACTTTCGGCCGCGCGTCGGACCAGACCTGACCAATCATCTCTACTGCGTCTCCGTACCGTTTCTCCTTCACAAGCTTCCCTTCGTCCAGGGAATCACCAGCTCGCATGAACTCGGGAAGCGAGTGGCGCGCGCCATCCTAGCCTCAATCAGCAGGGACGAGCGGTTGTTTCAGTTCGACGGCTCCAGGGAAGCCACGTAGACCACTACAGTGACCGAAACTACTCCCTCGCGGATAACGCCGCCATAGATTTCGAACCGACGGCCGCGCCCTCTGACTATGGCACGCAACAAGTCGGGGTCTTCATTCCTGATTGCAAGCATATTGATGGCGCAGCGTTCGGTCATCTCGATGACCGTTCCGCTGTAAGAGCCGGCTTCCGGGTGACCGAACGTTCCCGCGCCACCATCCTTTTATCTAGCCCCTCTCACGGCTTCCGTCGGTGTGTAGTCACTGGTCCTGTTCCGATCGCGCCATGTTCACGGCATTACCGAAATCGGCCCCCACCTGGTTGTAGTCGTCAGTGTGTTTCGTCATTCGATCCTCTTGGGGTGGCCAGCTCGTGTTTCCGGCGAATGCCGCCCTTCACGGAGAGTTTCGTTCCATCGGGAAATCTTCGACGCGCTTCCAGGAACATTGGACGGACTTCGCGATTATCAGTCGCCAACAGGAGAACGTCGATGGATAGAGATCAAGACCAACGTGAGCGCGCCTACAAGATCTGGGAGGAAGAAGGCCGCCCAGACGGCCAGCATGACGACCACTGGCGTCGGGCGGAAGAGCAGCATGAGAAGACCGAAGAGGAGGCAGCCGCGGTCACTGAAGCCAACCAACACGCCTCCGATGAATTCAACCGCAAAAATAGAAAAAAGGCGGCGCCGATCGACAGGCCGCCATCCAGTGGCGCTCCGGATTGATTTCGTCAACATACCCAAGCCGGCTTGGACCAGTGCCAGAAATCAAGTTGGCCCACCTTTGTGTGGGCCACTAGCACAGTGTGGACCTCGTCCCGGCTGCAATTTGCTGATTGCAGTCTCGACGCCGCGGCCGTCAAAGAAAGCGGATCAATGCCGTTAACTAACGGCCAGCACCTTTTCCAGATCTTCTTCGGATATAGGCCAAGCCTCGATGAGACCATTCGATTTCAAAATAAGCGTCATCGTCCGATGATAGGCTTCCCACATCACGTCAATCGGCTCTTCATCAATCCGCAGGTCAAAGGTCCCCGCCGGGTGTGGCTTGGCCATCCCAGCTAGTTGGAAGGGCCGAGTGATGGAAATGCTTTTAACAGTTGTCTTCATGGCATTGATCCGTTTCCTTGGGATCGGGCTCGTGTCGAGCCCGCTCGTGAGGTAGGCGGCATCTCGGGACGTTGCTAGCGCGAAACGAGTGCTCTTGAAGGCACAGCTATCGCAATTGGGGGCCCAGTAATGTCTTTCATTGTTTGCTGCTGTTGGCTTTAAGGGACGATGACCTCCGGCGATGTGGCGCTCGTCCTCGACTATGCCTTTTCCTAACACTTCAACTGAAGATCGATTGGACATTCACTGCCACCGCGTGGATCCGGAAAACTTTGTAAATGCGATACTACG
Source organism: Rhizobium sp. 05N430 (assembly GCF_056396985.1). Lineage (NCBI taxonomy): Bacteria > Pseudomonadati > Pseudomonadota > Alphaproteobacteria > Hyphomicrobiales > Rhizobiaceae > Rhizobium > Rhizobium sp. 05N430. The sequence goes on from NZ_JBFTMO010000010.1 coordinate 92,775, forward strand.
CGCCGAGGTGTTGCCACCTTCAAACAACAGTTTTGATCAATTGAACAAAACCACGGGACTATAATGGACGCAGTCCCCTTGGCTGGCTATGCCATTCTCTCTCAGCCAATATCCTTTTGATCCGCGCGCTGAACTTGACGGATCGATGCTTCAATCGATGGGATCGTTCTGAGGGGCGAAATGATGAAATCGCCTGGGCCGGCTTTGCTTGGAACGCACCGCACCCCCCTCGTTCTCCCAGGCGGCCAGGGCAGCAGGATCAGAGTTCAAGCGCTGCCGTCGAGACGCCGGATAATTCTCAGCAGCTATGGTCGCGCCTTCAATTCGGCGGATGATCTCGATTTCTGCCAAATGCGGTTCACCGGGGTCGGCTCGGATATCGGACGTCGCGTAATTCGCTCGTTTCAAAATGAGCCTCAGCAGTCTCTGACCTTCAGATATGTGGCTCATTCTCAAGTCCTCTATTTCTGAAGGACGCACGACCTGCCAATGCGAATACCGTAGTCCAGTCGCGCGCGTACTCGTTTCGAAAAAGCAGCTATGTAGCCTTGTTAGTGAACGCGACGCCCTTGAGGCGTTACGCCGTGAACGGCATATCTATGCGGGCCCGAAAACGGCAGGATTTTGGATCCCGTATCGGTCATGTCGAAATTTCGGTGCAGCGCGTTAGCAAGCTGAGCCGGATCTTTCACACCTTCACGGAAGAGCTTAATTAAAAGCTTGGCTGCAGCGTTCATATGGCCGTCTGAGTGTACCGAGATATTTCCTGTATAGCCGCAGCTTACAAGGATGCCCTGAAGCATCGTCAGGTCTTCTGTTTCCAGATGGGAAGTGCTGATTTCGGAAGACATAAGTCCTCCTTTCGGTCGGGGCGAAGCTTGACAGCCTCAATCGGCAGCGCCCGTTCAATGGCTGCCAAGGCAGTCAACCTGCTCTCAACGACAAACAATAGCAAACGAATTCTTGGCGGTGACAGTCACCGCCAAGCCCCAGACTGCTGATCGGGGGGGCCGATACCGTGCAGTAGCTCTATTAGGTCAGTATCCTGAGGCCTGTCCGGCTGATCTAAGCGACACGGGCATATCGCAATGCCCGCCCCGACGGCGCGTAGGGGATAGGGTTCGCCCATACACGAGCGGGTGGGCGAACCCTCTGGCGCCAGCTTGGCGGAAGCGATCCGTTAAAGGGCAACTCTCCTCTCCCGTTATCGAGAGCTATCGTCTCGGGCCATGGTGGCGTGAGATGAGCAAGTTTCGCCGCTTTACGCTGATTGCAGAGCGAGAGTATCTCATACTGGATTTCGGCTTGATTGACAGGAACCGACCACCCTGGATGATAGGTCGATAGCCGGTGCCGCCTCGTTAGACAGTGCGCTCTCCCGGTGGCAAATGACATGACGCTCGCCAGTTACCGCCAGAACCGCTTCGCGTCGAGAAGATCGTCGAGCGATGCTTGCGCCTTTTCGATCAGCGCCTCCTTGTCTGCATGAGACACCACGGACGCTCTTGCGGGATGCTCGGCGAGGCCATGCTTCTCAAGCACTTCATGCCCGGTAGCCAGATCGTTCAAGGCGCCGAGGTCATCCTGGAGCGCTTCCATCGCGGCAAGAAATTTCCTGTGCCGGCGCGCTGCGCGCTTGTTCTCGAACAGCGAAACGAAGAATTCGGTGGTATAGCGAAGCTTCTTTGCGTCCTTGCGAACCTCATGGCGATGCTCGTCATCGACCTTCATCAGATTGTGCCCGGCCTTCTTTATCCGCTTGCGCTGTTTGTCCAACACACGCACCGCAAACTCCTGAGCACTCGGTATATCCGCCATTGCGCTCCCCATTCCCGGGAGGTATTCGCCACATTCGAGCCATTCGAAGAGGTCGAGCATCAGCGCTCTCGCTCTCGATGAACCCAAGGCTTCAATCGCGTCACGATAAGCGGCCTCTTTGGCCGCTTTCAGCCTGGAGACGATATCGGCATTGGTGGCTTTTACAAGGAGCACATCGACGTTCCGAGCCTCGCCCAGGACCGCGGCAATCCATCGAAGCTCCTCTTTCAGCCGCTCCGGTTCGCTGCCGGGGATGAACATCTTGAACAGCGAGAAGGCAGACCTCAGCCGGCGAAGAGCGACGCGCGCCTGATGCAGAGTCTCTGGGTTCCGCTTCTGGAGAAGTATGTCCTCGTTTAGCCGAAATTGCCGGACGCAGGATAAGGCAATCGCCTGGAACGCGCTGGCCGCATTCATGTCCGGTTCGAGATCGACGCGCTCGGCCTTGAAAGCCTGTTTTTGCGCCTCAATCAGCGCGAAGCCCCGTTCAGCTTTGGAGCGCATGCCGAACCGAAAGCCTGCGACGCCGTCGATCTTTCTCGCGCAAACGAAAAGGTCGCTGATCTTTCCATCCTTCAGTTCGATTTCGGCTTCGCGTATGGGGAAACGACGGTCGCCCGATATGATTTCACCCCGGTCGATGACAACTTCGATGCGCGAGCCGTTTTCCTCAAGGTCCCATTGGCGTCGTTCGATCAAAACGTCAAAGACCGGCTCCAGCTTCAGGTTGGTGCCAAACTTGCCGACAAGTGGGCTAGTGTGGTCGAGGACGGGTTCATCCCCCCCGATCGGCGCTTCCCATTCCGATCGCGCAAAAAGCGACCGGGCCGGGCCGGTGGCTTTCACGGTCTGCACGTGCGCTTCACCAACCTCTCGTATGCGCAGCGTGTACCCTTCCTGCCAAAGCGCTCGATCCCTCGTATCGAAGTAGGTCGATCGTTGCTTCAAAATCTTCGCAGGTTCGCCAAGCAGATGGGAACCGAGAAGGCCCTCTGTCGCTTCATCTGAAAGGTCGAGCTTAATTTCGGTCTCGGATGACACGATCGACTCCAGTTCGTAGTGGTCGCTCTCAAACGCCGACCTAGCTGTCATAGTTCAGTGGTACAGCGCTTTGATGAAAGTTAGAAAAAAATCGAAAAGCAATATGCTCTCGGATGACCCCTCGTTCTCTTTGACCACGACGTCAGCTCGTTACATCCAGCAGGCCGGGGCGATCTGCTATCGTCGCAATGAAAAGGGAGAATTCAGCATCCTTGTCGTTGGCAGTCGCAGGAACGGTCGCTGGGGCGTTCCAAAAGGGCACCTCGATCCCGGTGAGACCAGTTATCTCGCCGCGGGACGGGAATCTTTCGAAGAGGCCGGTGTGGTTGGCGCGGTCGACAGAGAAGTTTTCGGTACGTTCAGCTATACAAAGGATAGCTCACCGCTTCGCTACCAGGTTGCCGTCCATCTCCTTGAGGTTTCCAGACTGTCGGCAGACTTCCCCGAGAAAGCGGTGCGGAAACAGAAGTGGTTTACACTGAAGGCCGCCGTTCGTGACGCCGTCCAGCCGTGCCTTCAGGCCTTGCTCGAAAAGCTGGAAGCCATGGGCCGTTGACGTTCAGCTTTGCTAAATCGCTGTCGAGGGCAATCCGCTCGCAAAAGAAAGTCGCAGAGATCTTGGAAGCCGTTCTGCAGCCGCCGGCGCGCAAGCGGAGACGAACCGCCTCGCCGCGGCTCGTGACAACGGTGGGGTTCGGCACCAATCCCGGGCGGCTCGTCATGAAATCCTTTTTACCTGTCAACCTGCCGAAAAAGCCGGCGCTGGTGGTTGTTTTGCACGGATGCGGGCAGACACCCGAAAGTCTGGATGCCGCTTCCGGCTTCTCGCGGCTGGCAAGGGACAGGGGCTTTGTTATTCTCTATCCAGAGCAGACGAGAAGCAATAATTCGCAGTTATGCTTCAACTGGTTTCGCCCCAGCGCCATCGCCCGCGACCGCGGCGAGTTGCTCTCCATCAAGCAGATGATCGAATATGCCAGTAGCCGGCATAAGATCAACGCGAACCGCGTTTTCATAGTCGGGCTTTCAGCCGGTGGGGCCATGACCGCAGTCCTGTTGGCAACCTATCCAGATCTTTTTGCGGGTGCGGCGATCGTCGGCGGAATGCCGGTTGGGGCCGTTCGCGACGCGATGTCGGCTCTTCGTGCGATGAAATCTGGCGCTGCCGCGCCCACTGAGGGATGGGGTCGCAGGATCACGACCATCTCGCCTAAACCGCGGTTGTGGCCCCCAATTACCATCTGGCACGGAACGGCTGATCGCGTCGTCAACCCGGCGAACGCAGATACCAGCATCGACCAATGGCTGGGAGCCATGAACATCGATCGCCGATCAGGTGACGTCCAAACAAAGACCTGGGGCCACCTGCATTCGTGGAAGGCTGCCAATGGGTCCGCAGTATCTTTCTATTCGATCGCAGGCATGGCCCATGGTCTTCCCATCAAATCGCGCGGCGGCGCCCAGCGCATCAAAGACCCCTTCGTGCTCGCGACCAACGTTTCAGCGCCTCTTGAATTGATGCGGTTGTGGGAGCTGCCTAGACGCTGAGTTGGTCACGGCAGTTGCCCGTGGGCGTCCATGACGCTGCCAGCTATTCGCAGTTCTGCTCGCGCAACATCGCGATTGTCCGTTAGATCTGAAGGAACGCCAGCAAGTCAGCATTCAAGACATCGGCATTGACAGCGAGCATGCCGTGCGAAAAGGCCGTATAGGTCTTGGTGATGCCATTTCTTAGAAGCTTGATTGACTTGCACGCAGCATCGGCGAGTGGGACTATCTGATCATCTTCACCGTGCAGTACCAGGGTGGAGACCGATATCGACTGACATCTTCGGTCTGGTCCGTTTCAGAAAAGCCTTGATGCCGTCCTAGTGTGCTTTTGCGGCGCCCATCGAGCCCTGCCACCACCTGTTCTGGATCACCGCTTCCTGCACAGCTGCGCGTTCACGGTTGAAACCATAAAACGGGGCCACCGGGAAATCACGGACGAATTTCGACCGGTTGGCAGCGAGTGCTGATCGCGGACCGTCGAACAATGTCTTCAAGCGTGCATTTATCGCGACGCGGCCACAAGCATTGCTCATAACGAATTAATCGAGTAAGTGCGTTCCATACCAACAATTCCTTGGGTATGTTCTGTGGATATGTATGATATGTTCACGTTAATTCTCAGCGCAAATTAATAATTGGACATAGTCGTATTTCTGGTTTGTTCACCTTTGAGAAAGATTTGCCACTGGCTTGCATAAATGTCCGGTAACGTGCATTTGAGGCGTTAGGCAACAATTGCTTAGAGGCTCTAGTCCTTATCGAGATCGCCGGCCCCCTTGCGATTCGGATTGGACGGCCGATGGTAAGGCGCATCAGCCACCCTGAGCAATCTACTAGGACAAAGTCCGTCGGCAACTTACACTCTTTCGCGAGCGGCCAGCGATGTTCCGGTTTGCGCGCAGTCGGAAGCACGATCAAGAAACACAGTATGCCCGGCGCGTAGGTGGAGCGTGGCCGTCTTCACAGCTGAACCCGGTCTGCACCATCGTAGCAAGTCTGTCTCGAAGGCGAGTAAGCGTTGATAGATAACAAAAAACTAGTGATGGCAAGAATTAGAGCTGAGATGGCGAAGGGCACGTCAACATCAGATGTTGTAGAGATTGTCGCTGAAATATTCGCCAGGCAAACGGCAGCAGACGAAGCGGAAGCGATACGGAACGCCCCAAGGTCTAAAAAGACCTGAATTGCAATAAAGCTAGGCTGTCGGCTTCAGACTGCCGATATTTGCCATGTATTCTCGTTCCGGCACCCCATAGGCGTCGCCCGCCACTGCGAGGAGCCCCGCCCGGTCCCGTATTGTTACATAGGTTCTCGCCGCTGCGATGAGGTGCTTTCCCTCAAGAATATGGAGCATTTCTGTAACGCTTTGGCGGCGCACCGCCAGCATGATGCTGATAAGTTTGTGGGTGAGATGGATCTGGTCCCCGTTGGAACGATCGTGACACATCAGGAGCCAGCGCGCTAAACGTGCTTCGAGCTGATGAGCGGCGTTTGTGTACGCTGTATAGGCAATTTGGACCGACGCTGCCTGAAGGTATCTTGTCAGAAAATTCCGAAGCGAGACGCTCTCGGCCATCGCCGCCTGGAGATGAACATTTGCGATTCGGAAGCCCCAACCGTCAACGTGCATAAAGACATGATAGGGCAAGGACGAAGTCCCCGCGATTCCGGAGGTGGGCGCCAAGCCTTCTCGTCCGAACAGCGCGATTTCAGATTTGCGCCCATCAGGAGGACCCACAACGATCGAGCCGATACCCGTTTCTGGAAAATAGGTGTAGTCGCTGATGGTACCAGGCTCGGCTAGACTTGCATTACGCGGGAGATCAACCTTCTCCAAGAACGGGCGAACTCTATCGAGATCGCTCCTCGGCAACTTGGCTAAGAGATTGTTTCGGAAAAGTAATTTTGCAATCTCCGGCATTGCTCGTCCTCGTGAGGCAAGAGCAATCGGGTCTCAAAGTCGGTGCGTCAGATTGATTGCAACCGATGATCAGAGCCTAGTCTCCGACAATTCGTTTATGTCGGATTATCTTGACCGACAATTGGCCGCCAGCCCTGTGCACTTTATCGGACGTTGGAAACTTCGCGTGTAGGCCTGACGTTCAGCAAAAACGCTCTATAGTCTGTCCGGTATCGTCCATTTCTATCGGGCCCCGGCGCTACGACCCGCTGCCAGAAAGCCTTTAAACAAGAGGTTGAGGGCCAACATAAGAAAGAACCGCGAGAGCTACGGTCGTTCGGGGCCGAAGTGAATCGAGAAACCACGGTCTGTCAGTTGCCGGATTGATCTGAGGAGTGCAACGGGCTCTCGCCTCCCTCCCACCTTCAATTCAAGCTCGCAAGCAAGATCGATTGGGTCGGTCATACCTCGCTTGGACAAGTCTGATCAGCAATCTTGCAGCGAGATTGGAGGCGCATTGACCCATACATTTGTGCTGTGGCCAGAATCCCCCAGAAGTTCTGCGATCAAGGTCAACTGTTCGGTGGTGACGTAGCGCACGTTTCCGGAATACATGACGGCATACACTCACCGTGTCGTCAGCACATCTCGCTCTGCGCTCAACTTTCGATAGAGGGCATTAAGCTCCGCATGTCTGGATTCCTTGATATCGGGGGACGCCATCTCGGCATCCAGTTTTTTCAGCTCTAGTGCGATTTCCATCGATCTCGCTTCATTGCCGTCTGACGATCTGAACCTGATCATGTTGTTCTCCGTGAAAGGCTGCCGTTGAAATCTGCCAATGCCGGCGGTTGCGTTATCAGGCAGTTCAAGCCATATCCTGGAGACTGAGTGTCAGGTTATTGCTTCGGCGTCGCTCATAGAGTTTGGCTGCCGCTTCCAGCACTGATGCCCGGTCGCTGTCGAATGCGCTGAGGCACCGCGCCGCCGTCCTCTGCTTCAACGCTGACGCCTCAACCAGGAATTTGACTTCAAACATGCCGTCGTATCCGGTGAAGCGTACGCCGTTCTTTATTTCGTCGAAACTTCGGCTTCGGTTGGGAAACACTAGCGACATCTTGGTCCGACCTTTAATTTTCGCAGTTTTATGGCGCAAACCAATGACGCCAATCAAGCGACCAACTGACTTCCGAAGTTTGCTGGCGAGCGGCGTTATTACGTGGCAGTCGTGTCGCGGTGCGGTAAGCCTGGGATTGCGAACGGATGTAGCGCTTTACTCGATACGCGGGTTTTCATTTCGTAACGACCAAAGTGATTTTCGAGCTCGGTTTGAAGATCCACCGGATGTTCCATCCCTGCCTGAAACGATTTGATCAGTAGTTTCCCTGCGGGTGTCACGCGCGTGCCTGTCAGCTCGTGGCTTGAGTAGCCCGCATCTTTCAGCACATTTTGAAGAAAGTTGATATCGGCGACTGTTAGAAGGGGAGGCGAAAGTGCGGAAGACATTGTGTCCTCCTTTCGGTCGGGGCTAGGGCGTGATGACCCTAAAGCAGCAGCGCCCTGAACATGGCTTACTGAAGGAAGAACCCTGCGCTTCTAGAGCGAAGAAAGCAAACGAATACGAGCCTTCATCGAAACCGGAGGAATAATCGCTGTCTGTAAAGCGAAGTTGATGGCCGTTGGCCTTATCATCCAGCGCCAACGAAAGGCTCTGGACAGAACCGGTGGCGGAAACACAGAAGCCCATCCGGCGTTTCGCGAGCGATGACGAGAGTGATATCGAACGATCGTGTATTGTGACTTTTCCTGGCGCTCAATCCGGAAGGGACGCATCCCTCCAGGAGCGAGAGGCAGCTGGCAGATTTCGCTTCAACCAAGTGCAAAGGAAAATCGCAACATGTCGCACATTGACCCGCGCTGTCTTGCCGTCCGTTTGATGCAAGGACCACGACGGGAAGACTATCTTACATTGCATGGAAAATCCTGATGATGAAAGACCCTCGAAGGTTCGGAAATATGAGCAGACGCTACAGCACAATATCGGCAATGCTGCGTTTCTAGTTTCCTGGCCAGTGTCCAATGAGAAGCGAGTTTTAGGAGCACAGAGATCTATATGAAAGCGCTCAGTCGGTCGGTCTCAATGGGCCGATGCGAGCTTCCTCGCGCTCGGACGCAAGCTTCCGAGTTGTTAGCGGCGCAGAGCTAAAAACGCATCTCGATCGTCACTCAGCCAGGACGTCTTTCGGGAATCCTGCCGCAAGCCCATCGATAAATTTGCGCACCGCTGGCGGCAGGCCGCGCCTTGTCGTGAAAACCAGATGGACAAGCCCTTTCATGCCGCGCCAAGCGGGAAGAACACGCACCAGCTTGCCTTCGCCCAGTGCCTGTCTGCAGCTATGATCTGGAAGTAGTGCCACGCCGAGGCCGGCAAGGGCTGCCGTGCGGACGGCAGTGAAGTCGGCGCAGCCAATCCTCGGTTCGTGTCGCAACGTATGCATCCGGCCCTCGTCGGTCTCCAGGAACCAGTTTACTTCGCCCTGATCGTCGGTGGTCGATAGCGTTGGTTGAGCAGCAAGGTCCTCGACCGAGCCAATGCGGCTTGCGATCTGCGGGCTGGCCACGAGGATTCGGGTCGAGTTTCCAAGTGAGCGCATCGTCAACGAGGCATCGCCTTCCAGTGAGGTGCGCACGCGCAAGGCCACGTCGATCCGCTCCTCGATGAGATCCACCGGGCGGTCGATAGCCACCAGCTGCAAGCGAACTTTTGGGTATTGAACAAGGAAGCGCGTGACGAGCGGAGAGATCGCCTCGACGAGCCCGGTCGGACAACTCATGCGGATCGTCCCATGCGGCTCCGATTGCGCTTCGGCAACGAGCGCCTCAGCACGTTCGGCTTCCGTCATCATGGCCCTGCAACGCTCGTAGAAGGACTTGCCAACATCGGTTACGCGGAAACGCCGGCTTGAGCGTTCGATAAGACGGACACCAAGGCGAGCCTCCAGTCCTGCCACCCGCCGACTGAGTTTCGACTTGGGTTCGCGCAGTGCGCGGCCCGCCGCCGCGAACCCGCCGTGGGCGACCACTTCCGCAAAATAGACAAGGTCATTCAGATCGTACCGCATCATCGTTCTCCGTTTGGAACGATGGGTAACAGATTTGACGGCTATTTGCATAATCGTTCCGCTGTCATGTTTTTTCAACGGCACTAGACCGTCCACAAGGAGCAACACAATGAGAACTTTTGAAAACAAGGTTGTAATCGTCACGGGCGGCACAAGCGGCATCGGACTTGCGACAGCACAGGCATTTTCGCAGGCAGGCGCATCGGTTTTCATCACCGGCCGGCGCAAAGATGCGCTTGATGCAGCCGTCAAGACGATAGGCGGCCGCGTCACCGGCGTGCAGGCCGACATGAGCAAGCTCGTCGATATCGACCGCCTCTACGACGCCGTCCAGCAGAAGCATGGCCATATCGACGTCGTCTTCGCCAATGCCGGAGGCGGCGAGATGGCGCCGCTCGGCGCAATCAGCGAGGAGCACTATCAGAAAACTTTCGATACCAACGTGAAGGGCACGCTATTCACTGTTCAAAAGGCACTGCCGCTTCTGCGCGACGGGGCCTCGATCATCATCACCTCATCGACGACCAGCATTTCCGGCACGCCGGCCTTCAGCGTCTATTCTGCGACAAAGGCGGCGGTGCGCAATTTCGCGCGCAATTGGATCCTCGATTTGAAAGATCGCCATATCCGCGTCAACGCGATCTCCCCGGGCGTGACCGATACGGCTGGCCTCAACGAGTTGTTCGGCAACGGCCAAAGCGCCGAGAACACCAAGAACTACCTTGCCGGCCTCATTCCGGCAGGCCGCGTTGGTCAGCCCGAAGAGATCGCTAAGGCCGTGCTGTTCCTGGCTTCGGACGACGCTTCCTTCATCAACGGTGTCGAGCTGTTCGTCGATGGCGGCCAGGCACAGATCTAGGCTCATCGCCGCAAGGGAGAACCATCATGGCTGATATCGCCACGCTTCTTGAGCGCAACCTTCAGGGCATTTTCGGGGAGGGGGACGATACCCTCCGGCGAGAGGTCGCCGAAGAAATCTTTCATGACGATGCCGTGTTCGTCGAACCACACGGGATCTATCGCGGACGAGACGAAATCGTCCGGATAGCTGGGATCATCCGAGCCTTGCATCCGACATTCCGATACTCGACGCTCGGGCGTGCTGACGTGCTGCATGATAAGGCGGGACGCTTGCGCTGGGTGTCGGGTGTGCCGGGTGAACCGCCGGCCTATGCGGGCACCGACTTCATCGTCGTAAGAGATGGCCGGATCGCCGCCGTTTACCTGTTCTTTGATGGTGCGCCTGATCCGACCAGTCCGGCTTTGAACGATGATCAATGACCGGCGGATCTCCAAGACAAGTTCTCGCCTAGTAAACGGGCCTGATACGCCTGCCGTCCGTCACTTCTTGATAATTAAAAACAGGTCTCGGCGTAGTCGATTTGCGACGGTCGGAGATCGGGCAGAAGAGCTCGACCGTCGTATGGCCCACGATCTGTCGCCAACACGTTGGCTCCTTGACGCGTCGCCTCCGGCGACGCGATCAACCCTTGGTCTTGCTTGTTTTCGTTGAAGCCGGAAAACCTCCCGTCTGCTTCAAGAACACAATGGTTTCAGCGCAGACCTCGCGCCTGCGAGCCTCTCGAAGCGCCAACAGCCGCCTCTTGTCACCAGGCGTCACATCTGTGCCGCCGGCCCGGTATGCGAGCTCATCGGTTTCAACAAGATCGATCAGGAGGTTGCGCATGATGCCATTCATTTCGTGAAGATTGCGCATTTCCAACATCGCCGTTGAAGTCCGCATTCTTCGCGAAATCGCGTCGTCGATAGACTTTTCCGTCAGTTTCGTTTTGACGACGAGGTAGCGAGCGGCCAGCACGCCGAGTACTGTAAAAATAAAGATAAAGACGGTGACAAGCATGACGACGGGCTCCTAGTGCCGAATAAATCGTGCTCGGCAACGGGTTGGTCAATGCCCTCCCGCAGAAAGTCGCGAACGGAGTGCCATATGACATTCAGTGTGTCTCCGGCTGGAGGTAAACACGGTCGCGGTGGTCCGGCCGCTTGTGGGCGTCTCACCTTTGAGCTTTGTGCCGCAACGATCGCGGCGCACGATGGGCAGACTGGAGACGATTCGATTATGAATCTCTGCCGCTAAGCGCCTTGAGTAACGAGGTGATGATTGCAGCAATTTTTCGAGACTTCACAGGGCCTGCTGGCAATCGGAGCGATCCTTGGGGCAGGTTGCGTCACACTTGGGGCGCTGATTCCCACTTTTACGTCCGTCCTTTCCCGCAGGCGGTCAGCCTCTGATGAACGAAGCGCGGCCATGCAGGCGGTTCTGGCTTTGGACGACTTCGTGGGGTCGAGCTATTCAGCCGTTCACGACACCCCGGAATTCAATCCGATGAACGAGGACAAGTTCGTCTCCACACTCCCGATCCGGTCCTGGCGTTGCCATCGCCGGATCGCTTGGAGCTCCTTGATGAGGAAATTGCCGATGAAATCATGTGGCTTGGCAATCGCGTCCTTAACTTGGGACGTGCCCTTGATGCGCTCGATCTCTCGGCTCGAAATTTTGATGGCTTCTTCGAGCGTCGGCGGGAAGGCTACACAGTCCTTGCGGCGCAAGCGATGGACCTGATCGACCGTCTGGTCAGCGAGTACGCGCTACGTATGCCCGACAAGCCTGATTATTATCGGCAGGGGGAGGGCTTTGTCCGCGTCCTGCAAAGCTCGGGGGAAAGCCGGCAAAGCACACGGACGGCGCGTCAGGTCAACAAGACGACCGGTTCCAACGTGACCCAGCTGTTTCCGAAGGCAACCGACGACGCTGACTGACGGCCCCCAAAATAGACCCGGCGACCTTTTGGCACCTCGCGGCTGAGGCAACGACATCGTATCTATCCCTGCTATCGCCGCCCCCAGGAGCCGACTTTGCTGAAAATCTATCGCGACATTGACGGAGCCGTCAGGGCAGGTGCAGCCGATGACTCATTGCCTGGTCACGTCATCTGGATGGACCTCCTCGATCCCGACGAAGAGGAGATCGCATTCGTCGAGCGGCGTGCAAGGGTAAGAGTTCCAACACGCGATGCCCTGAGCGAAATTGAGGTATCGAGCAGGCTTTCCAAAGAGGGGGACCGGCTTTACCTGAGCGCACCCGTCGTTGGTCATGCTACAACCGAGCACGCCGAGCTCTCGCCGGCAGGCTTTATCGTCGGCCCTGACTTTCTGGTGACCATCCGCTTCGACGACTTGCCGGCTTTCGATGCTGTTGCGGAACGGATAAAACACGATGAAACGCTTGCCAGCGGCATGGGTGTTTTCGTGGCGCTACTGGAGGCCATCGTCGACCGTGGTGCTGATGTTCTTGAGCATCTGGCCGCCGCAGTAGACCAGGTGTCCCGGACGGTCTTCAAAGGAAACCTCAAAGGTTCGGCCTCTCCCCGCAGTGCCAACTTTACGCTGCGACGCGCGCTTTCTAAAGTCGGCGCGCTCGGCGATCGATCCTCGAAGGCCCGCGATGTCCTCCTCGGCATTGGCAGGATGGCCTCATTTACCTTGGATGTGTGTCACGAGATGTTGTCGGACGAATTCCGCGACCAGCTCCACGCGGTGACCAAGGACGTCTCCTCGTTGAGCGACTACGAAACGCATCTTTCGGACAAGACCCAATTTCTCCTGGACGCAGTTCTCGGCTTCATCACCATCGAGCAGAACGACATCTTCAAAGTGCTAACGATCGCCTCGGTGGTCGGCGTGCCCCCGACCCTGTTGGCCGGCATATGGGGCATGAATTTCAAGTTCATGCCGGAGTTGGGCTGGGAGTGGGGTTACCCGTTTGCCTGGACGGCCATCATCCTGAGCGCCATCGCGCCTCTGGTCTGGTTCTGGCGGCGGGGATGGTTTTGAGAATCCCCAGTTTGCGGAATCGGAGGCTGTGAATTGTCGACCCGGATGCTCGGCTCTGCCGGGGGCCTCGGGTGAGACTTTAGAAAGCGGGTGCCAGCGAGACGAGCTCGTGTCCTGCTTCCAACAACAGACCTCGTGACCGCTCAACGTCGTACTGCTTCAGCAATAGGTAGTCGCCATTGAAGGTGGATACCAGGAATATACCGACACCATTTTCCGAAAGTGGACGTATGACCGACAGGACGATGCCCGTCTCCCCGAACGCGAACGGGCCAATGAACTTGAAAGCCGTCCACCCGCCGTCTTTGGAAACGCCGTCAGGCACACGGTCAGCCAGGCATACGATCGATAGTTCGTCGTCCCCGCGGCTTACAGATCCAAAGCCTGGTCCGGACCACCATCCGGGCAACTCTGCGGTGGCGTCCAATTGAACTATCGCGTATTCGCCATCGAGTTCAGCAATCTTGATTGTAGGCATGCAGGTTTCCCGGGGAGATCTATTTTCACATTGGAGAATGGAATAATCTGCAGGTCCGCCAGCTGTTCTGAAACTGACAACCGCATTGCAGCACTTACTGTCGGTCTCGATCGTCAACGATTATCCCTCCCGATAGTGAACGATTTTCAGTGTCTCGCGTTCTCTGATCCGACAAGTTTATTTTGCCTCGGGGACGTCATGAAGACCATTGCATTGTTGGGTTCTGGAATCACCTGCGCAGTCGGCTCCTGCATTGCGGCAGCTTCGATTGCGTCCATCATTATGGCAGCGCCCGAACGCCATACATTCGCAAGCGAAACCGCATCGGACCTGTGGACTACAGCGCCAGTCAGGATTGATCGGTCGGCTCAGTCGTTCGAAAGGGTTCCGGCTCAGTTTTCGACATACGCCCTCGCGCAACCATCTGCGAATACGGGTCTTGCCAAAGGCCCGGCCACAGTCGCCGCACCAGTCGTGAACACGGCAATGTCGAGCCAGCATTTGAGCTGGTGCGTTGACCGCTATCGCTCCTTCGATGAGAAGACCAATACTTACCGCTCGTTCAGCGGCCAGACTCGTACCTGCTACTCGCCTTATGAAAGCGGTCCTTCGACCACCGTTACGGCTGCTGAAAGTGTCCAGCCTACGTCCGTGACGGCCGCGGCCGCCTCATGGTGCTCTGCCCGTTACCAGTCATACCGTGTCGAGGACAACACCTACCAGCCCTATGACGGCCCGCGAAGGGCTTGCGAGGGTCCGCGTGCGCCTAGCGAGGTGGCATCCAGATAGCCCGAGCACACCGGATACCTTGCGAAACGTTAGCGGCTGACCTCGAATGAAACGGCTTGGTCCGATCGGCGTTTCTGCGAGGCACGTACGCGTTCTTATTCACATCTCGTGAGATAACGCCGTCCGAGCAAAGGCACTATTTGCCTGGCAACATTGTCTGAAGAACCCCGTCGCGGCGAACCAACCCGTGAAACAGTGCGGCCGCGAGATGCATCACGACGAGTGCGAAAAACGCGAAGGCCAGATAGAAATGTGCGCTCCAGAGTACAGCGTGCAGGCTCGCGCTCTGCGGCAGGATCGGGGGAAGACGGACACCGCCATAGAGCACAATCGGATAGGCCGCTGCCGACATCATCGCCCAACCAATGAGCGGCATGGCGATCATCAGCAGGTATAATGCAAGATGCGACAGATGGGCAGCGAGTTTCATCGGCAGCGGTAGATCTGGTGGCAGAGCCGGGGCACCCGATATGAAACGGACCACAAGACGAACCACGGCGAGAACGAGGATGAGGATTCCCAGAGTCTTGTGTGTCACCAGCAACGCAACGTACCGCTGACCGATCGTCGAGACCATCCCGACGCCGATGAATAGCATGGCCAGAATTCCGACAGCCATCAGCCAGTGCAACAGACGCTGGGCGGAAGAGAAACGTGTTGTGATGCCGGTCATGGTTTCGCGCTCGCTGCTGTTCGGGGATAATGGCTCGCTTCACTGGTTCGAAGATCATAGGATCTGGCATAGGCAGCCGATCGTGCTGCAGGAAATGGATCATCGGAAACTTCGATGCCGTCCGGCAGAACTGTCGGGTCGAAATTGATATCCCGGCACGGGCCGTCCGCCTCTTGCTCGATTTTTTCCACCACAAGCGTTCCAGCTTCCACCGTCCTTCGTTCAGGCGGCCAGGCCTTTGTCGGATCGGATGTTGGATCTGAAGGGTCGGCGACTGTCAGAACAAGGGTCCAGCGCTGGGGCGACTTGGATACACGGTCGATGATGTCCTCTTCAAGATGATTGGGGCCCAACTTTGCGAAATCCTCAACTGCGATCGTCACAGGCTGAGTTTCGGGCCGCAGTGACCAACGCACCGCGTTCTTGGCCCCGTCACCATTCGTAAAGATGAATGCATTCAGGCTATTGAAGGTCACCTCGGCATAGCTGGCTGTCCAAGGGGCCTTGCTTGCCCACTCGCCGAATGCGGCAAATTCGGGACGTGCTGCCACAAAGCCCTTCATGGCATCAGGGTTCTTGCTCTTTGAAGCCTCGAGCAGGTCATAAAATCCCTGCGGCGTCGAAACCGCGAAGACGGGCGGGTCAATCAGCGCCATGCGCCAGACGTTACCGTCCGGAGCTGAAATTTGCACACCGATGCCGCGCACGCGCACGGTAGGATCTGCTGCGTTGGGATCAGGCGTTGCGAGGTTGAAACGTCCGAGAACCGGATATCGTCCCGCGATGAACAACGGTGCCTTCGAAAGCGCGACAGCGTTGCCATTGGCTTCGAAGTTGCCCGTGAAGCACACCCCCTTCGCATGATTTCTCCGATGCCCCAGCGCGGGTCCGCCAGGAGGCGCCAGAGCGGCGACAAGCTCCATGGGTGTTAGGCGTCCGGGTGTGAGCCATCCGGCAGTGTATGCAAAGGCGCCGACGCTGAAGCCCACGACTGCACTGATCAGTACGAGGGATCCGAGGGCGGAATGCTGCGAGCCCGGCATGAAAAACTCTCCGTCGTTTCAGTTTTTCTGTGATGCTGGAAATCGATTGTGATGCGACGACAAGTGGTGCTGGGGATGCTTCACCTGCTTTCAGGTTTTGAAGAATGGCATTGTTGTCCATCGCGGTCAAATCGGAGGTCGCGGTGGAGGCGGCCTCAATGCCCCGAATGCGGAACCTGAAAAAGATGACGGATTCTTGCTGTAATCGAGGTCGGGTGCTGATCTGCTGATTGCCTCAAGTCGTTTGAAAGGTGAATCTCGCTTTCGACGCGTCGCGTCAATAGCAGTCCGAGCTCTTCTGCAAGTCCAGGACGGTCTCGCATGACGCCAGCCAGGACCTCTTTAGAGATTTCGTAGACGACGACAAAGGTGAGCGCGCGCATTCTGGCCGGTTCGACCGCACCCATGAGGACCCCACGTTCGCCAAACAGGTCGCCAGGCGCCAATCTCGTGATCTCGCTCATGACCCCTTCAATCTCACGCTCGACGACGACCACCCCGCTTCGCACGATCATCAGGGACGTCAAAGCAGCGTCCTGGGCAGCGATGACGACATCCTGTTTGAAGGTCAGCCGCTTCATCTCCTGCGCAAGGTTCTCCCTTTCGTCCTCTGTCAGAGTGGAGAACAACCCTATCGAGCTCAGGAGCCTCCAGGGAGTTCCCGGGTGTTTGGATGTCGCATCCTGAACCTGAATTATGCCGGCCGATGCGTTGGCCGGTGGACCGAGCTGTATTCCAGCCGCTTTGGCATGCCTGTAGGCAAGGTCGTAGATCTCATTTCGTGCCGCTGCGATCTTCGAAATCCCCGACACGCGGAAGGAGAGCTCAACATCAACGCCTGATGCATCCATGCCGACAATCGAAACGGATGGAGGCGGAGATTTGAGAATGGAATTGGCGCTGAGCAAGACCGCCTGCATTGCCTGTTCAATCGTTGCCGGGCTGCGGGTTGGAAGCATTCGAACCGTCACGGTAGCGCCATGGACCTCGTCGGGAGCGGTGAGGTTCGTCAGACGAGCCTTCGCAAGCGCGCTGTTCGGCACGATGATCAGATCGTTGGTGCCGCTCAGCAGGTGAGTGGAGCGCCAGTTCGTCTCCACCACCCGGCCCTGAACATTGTCGTCAAGCACAATCCAATCGCCGACATTATAGGGCCGGCCGAGATTCAGTGCGATGCCGGAAAAAACGTCGTTGAGGGTACTTTGCAGTGCCAGACCAAGGACGATTGCGAAAACGCCGGATGTGGCGATCAGGGTGCCGACCGGCAGACTGAACACGAAGGCAATAATCGAGAGAGCCGCGCCGACGTAGATGATGCCCACAAGCAGATCCTGTATCAGCCGGCCCTCTCTCGGATTTCGCTCGAAAATCAGAAACAGCCGAACCGAAGCGACAAGGACCATTGCAGTGCCGATCCACCACGTCGTTTTCGCAAGGCCGAGAAACAAACGGTGTGTCAGATCCTCGGCCGTCATATCGGTCGACCATGGCGCGACACCGTTGGCGATCAGCAGGACCGTCAGCATCACGAAAAACACGACGTGAGCGGAAAACCGCAGCGCGGGCCGTCCTCTTGCAAAGACTCTCGCTGTCAGAATCAAGACCACAAGGGTCACGAACTGAGAGATCGGGTCACCGAGAACACGGCCTATCAGCGTAGAAAATGGGTCTGACATGGCGTCTCCTGGATGATGCTCGAACCAACCTTACCCCAGCGCCGCATGGTGGCAATCGACGGTCAACAGGAATCTTCGCACCATTCTGCCTATTCTGAACCATTCAAGACCTACCTTCGCGCAGCGATAGTTTTTACCGGGCCATCCGGTCGACCTTCCCGAGCAAGGCTCGGCGACCGATATCGCGGCGTCTAGGATAGATATTGTTTTCATAGATCTTTTCGATGAAAAGACGCAGCTCCCTTCCAAATGAGAACTTCTTCGTGTGAAGCATTTTCCTGGCCGTACATATGCATCCGGCACCGCTTCTTGCTTCACGAACGTTGACAATGCTCGCGTCTGGAGCGCCATCAGCGGCTGCCAAACCGAGCTCTTGCTTCTTCCGTCGCGGGCATGAAGAACGATACTAGCGTGCCCTCAGGGTCTCTGAACTGGAAGGTGCGATTGCCCCAAGGTAGCAGTTTTGGCTCGTGCACCACTTCGACATTGCTCTTAAGGCGTGAGAACTCCGCATCGATATCATCGACCAAAAATTCGAGTATCGCGGACCGGTTGGCGCCCGGCGTGGCGGTTCCGGCCATGAAGAGACCCACTGTCTCGGCTGCGCCGATCGCCAATGTCGCGCCAGGCGTCACTATCTCGGCAAAGACCGGCGCCAGCCAGTCAGCGGCGGTATCCGTCACCAGTTCGTAAAACGAAACGGCGGCGGTGATGTCGCTGACGATAAGGCGGGTGGATGCAAGTCTCATGATCTATCTCTCCAATAACGCCGCTTGGTCGGCATTGAGACCTTGTAAGCGAAGCCTCCTGACAGCATGGTGGCAGCAGGAGTGAGCCATGCGTCGTGCCGACCGTCTTTTCCAAATCATCCAGATCCTTCGTCGCTCGTCGCGTCCGGTAACGGCAACCATGCTTGCCGGCGAGCTGGAGATCTCGATCCGCACAGTCTATCGGGACATGGCCGATTTGATTGGTCAACGTGTCCCGATCGCTGGCGAAGCGGGCTTGGGCTATATTCTCGATTCAGACTACGACATGCCGCCCCTCATGCTCACACCTGATGAGATCGAGGCGGCCGTGCTTGGCGCCCAGTGGGTTGCACAGCATTCCGACCCATCGCTTGCAGCTGCTGCCCGCGATCTGATTGCCAAAATCGCTGATGCCATACCGGAAAGACTGCGCCCCCACATTGCTGAACCGAGCATTGGCACCAAGCCGAAAGCCGGCGATGCCGCAGAGATCGTCGACGCAAGGCAGCTTCGCAGCGCCATCCGCACCGGTATGAAGATCAGGCTCCGCTATCACAGCGAGCGTGGGGAGCACACGGAGCGGATCGTTTGGCCAGTCATTCTCGGTTATGCTGAAGCCTATCGGATGCTGATCGCATGGTGTGAGACCCGAAGCGATTTCCGCCATTTTCGTACCGATAGGATGATTGCCGCCGAAGTTCTTGAAGAGCCTATCGGCTTGCGAAAAGGCGAACTGCGGCGTCGTTGGGAAAGGTGGCGAAACGCCCGGGATCCTTCAGCATTCCCATTCAACACCTGATCAGGTGTCACGGTTGTGCCGCTTGCCGAGCAGATGCACCCACGGGACAAGATGGGCAATCGCCATCAGCACATACATCAGCACCATCCCGCTTAGCATCGAGCCGCCGTCGCTGGCACAGATCGTCATTGTTGATCGATCGCCAGCATTCAGGAAAGCCATGACGCCAAAGACAGGAGCGGCGGCAAGGTGTAGAAAGCGGCTGATCGCCGTGGTCCGATATCGGCCGGCGGAAGCGCCGGCCATGCCGTTGTGAATGAACGATCTGCGCACGGCGCTAGACTCCGTAGCGATCGTGATGGCGCCACCAGACGCCTTCCTCATTGCGCCCGAGTGGTGCCCGGTCGAGCCATTGATACATGCCCCAGAGGCCATCCAGCCCGCGGGCGTAGGATGAATAGGTGTGATAAATCTCGCCGCCATGCAAGGCAAAGGAGCTCACACCTGGCCGGTCGCGTGTATAGGTTGCTACATCAGTGCCCGTCATCGAAGCGATCTGCGCGACGGGCCCCTCGCTGCCCTTGAGCTCCCATTGTTGCACCGTCTCGGCGAGCGGTTCGGGCATCGGTGGCTCACGGCGATAGTTGTACTCGATGCCACCGTTCACCTGCTCCTCCGGCGTGAACCAGACATTGAAGTCGTGATTGAAATCACTTTCCGCTGAAGACGCCCAGTCGAAGGTCCATCCCATACGCTTCTTGAATTGCTGCAGTTTGACGAGTGGTCCGCGCGAAACGGCCCAGAAGGCGACGTCATGGTTTTCCAGATGTACGAAAATGCCGTTGAACCCGTCAGCTATCGATGAACAGGAGGGGCAGCCCGCTGTATAGTCCGTGCCGAACATGAAGTGGTAGACGAGGAGCTGCGAGCGCCCCCGGAAGAGCGCCGAAAGAGGCACGATGCCCGCATCTGTCTGCAACTGATATTGTTTGTCGATCTTCACCCAGGGGAGCTGGCGGCGGTGCTCCGCGATTTCGTCGCTGCGCCTTGTCAGCTCTTTTTCTTCTTCAAGAAGGGCAAGCCGGGCTGAAAGCCATGCCTCGCGCGTGCCAGTCACAGTGGTCGTCATCATCTTTCTCCTCATCAAAATTCTGCAGGCGCTTCACGTAGCCGGCAGATCGGCGTTACCCTAGGTCTGATTGACCGGAGGGTGGGAGTTACAAGTGTGACGGGATTTCAATGGACTCGATGATCACGGCTGCGGCGCAAGCGCTCGCGGCCGGCGATGTGCTCGGCGCTATGAAACGCGTCGCGCTGCGTGGCGATGCTCCGGCGCTCGCTCTCAGAGGAATTGCACTTGCCCAGCTCGGTGATTTCGAGCGGGCCAAGGCGCTCCTGAAAAACGCTCACCGCGCCTTCACCTCCCGCGAAGAGCTGGCTCGCGCCCGCTGCAAGCTGGCGGAAGGTGAGATCGCCCTTGTGAGCCGCGACCTCAGCTGGCCTGAAAAGGCTCTGGAGATGGCGCGCCAGACGCTCGAGCGGCACGGCGACAGGCCGAATGCAGCCCATGCCCGAAATCTGCAGATTCGCCGCCTGCTGCTTGTCGGCCGCCTCGAAGAAGCGGAGACGCTGCTTGCGATGCTCGATCCATCGCCATTGCCGCCCGCCGCAAGAGCAAGCCTGGAGCTGACCGTCGCCGGCATTGCAGTCCGCCGGCTAAAGATCCAGATCGCCCGCGCGGCTTTTGCGCGCGCGGCATCTGCGGCAAGGGACGCCGATATTCCGGCTCTTGTTGCGGAAGTGCAAAACGCAGCTCATGTTCTCGATGAGCCCGCGGGCCGAAGAATTGTCCACGGCGACGAACGCACCCTTTACCTCGATGAGGTCGAGGCACTCCTTTCCTCTGATGGCCTTATCATCGATGCCTGCCGCTTCACCATCCGTCGTGGCTCCCGAATCGTTTCCTTGGCTGGAAGGCCAGTGTTGTTTTCACTGGCGCGCGCGTTGGCCGAGGCTGCACCGGATGACTTGCCGCGCGGCGTTCTGCTCGCCCGTGCCTTCGGTGCGCGCCATGTAGACGAATCCCATCGTGCCCGTCTGCGGGTCGAAGTCGGGCGGCTGCGCGCCGCGCTAGAAGGGCTTGTGACCATCGAGGCCACACAGGACGGCTTCGTTCTCCTGCCTGCCAACGGCGCCGATGTCGCGGTGCTGGCACCGCCGATCGATAATGAGAACGGTACTGTGCTCGCCCTCCTTGCCGACGGTGAAAGCTGGTCGAGTTCGGCTTTATCGATCGCGCTCGGGATCAGCACGCGCACGGTCCAGCGCGCACTTGAAACACTTGCTGCGTCGGGCAAGGTCGAAAGCGTAGGCAATGGACCGGCGCGGCGCTGGATCAGCACGCCGGCAATCGGTTTCCCGACAACATTGTTACTCCCGGGACCGCTCCCGAGCGGCTAGCGTCGCGAAAATAATGATGGAGGAATAGGCATGAAGCGATCCGCAGCCGAGATCATCCGTGAATACGGTCCTTTCGATAGTGCCCAAAGGGTCAACGGCGTGACCTTCGACGGGCAGCATATCTGGTTCGCTTCCGGCGAGAAGCTCCATGCGCTGGATCCGGAAACAGGTAGCGAGGTAAGCACGATCCATGTTGCATCGCATGCAGGGACCGCATTCGACGGCCGCTCTCTCTACCAGATCGCCGAGGATCGGATCATCAAAATCGACCCTCAGACCGGCACGGTCCTGTCGACCATTCCGGCGCCCGGAAACGGTGGCGATTCCGGGCTCGCCTGGTGTGAAGGCAGCCTTTGGGTCGGCCAGCATCGCGGCCGCAAAATCCATGAGATCGATCCGGATACCGGCGCCATCAAGCGGACCATCGAATCCGATCGGGTCGTGACCGGCGTCACCTGGGTCGACGGTGAACTGTGGCATGGGACGTGGGAAGGCGACGTCAGCGATGTACGCCGTATTGATCCGGGGACAGGCGAGGTTCTGGTACGCCTCGAGATGCCCGAAGGGATCGGCGTTTCCGGCTTGGAATCTGACGGGAAGGATCGCTTCTTTGCCGGTGGCGGAACGCAATCCGTGGTTCGGGCAATCAGGAGACCGCGACCGTGAAATCAAGGCGCAACGCTGCCCTCTCATGGCAAATGGAACGCTTCGCGGCGTTCGATCATTTCAGGAGTGAATGGATTCGAGCGGAGCTAGGCAGATGCAAATCCAAGGGGTCTACGCCGCACTCGCGACCACCGACATCAAGAAGGCAGAAGAATTTTACAGCTATCTATTCGGTCGGGAAGCCGACGATCGCCCGATGGCGCGATTGATCCAATGGCGCGATGTTGCCGGAGCGAACATTCAGGTATTCGAGGATCGTGATACGGCCGGTTCCGGCCGATTGACGATAGTCGTGCCTGATATGGCCGATGCCAGAAATGCCCTTCGGAAGATCGGTGTGCAGCTTGTGGGTGAAGCCCAGGGTGACTATGGCCGGATTGCACAGATTTCCGATCCAGACGGCAACCGCATCACGCTTGCTGAACCGCCCTCAAGAGCGTTCACTCGTTAGGCTCGCGTCGCCGGCACGGCTTTCACACGGCCAACCGGATCAAGGTAATCCGGACAGCCAACAGCAATTGAGCGCCAACCGGGCAAGAGGTGCGGGAAACCTGGCGATCCATGTGCAGATCAACTGCGATGGTCGCGCACCCGTCGTTATGTAAGCCGTTTCATGCACGCCCTGACAGCCCCCTGGTGTTACGCCGCAAGGTTCTTGCAGGCAAAGTCGCCAGCACTATCTCTTATGTAACAAAGGTGCATGGCGGGATACTCATGGCGAACCCCTACGAAACACTGGGTGTGGCAAAAGGCGCATCGCAGAAGGAAATTCAGACCGCATACCGCAAGCTTGCCAAGAAACTGCATCCAGACCTCAATCCTGGAGACGCTGCATCGGAGGAGAAATTCAAGGCAGCGTCAGCCGCCTACGCAATCTTGGGTGACGAAGACAAGCGCGCCAAATTTGACAGGGGTGAGATCGACGAGACGGGCGCAGGGCAGCAACAGCGGAGCTACTATCGTGACTATGCTGCGGATCAGGCCAGCGGCGCCCGTTATCATAATGCAGGCGGTTTTGCCGATTTCGGTGACAGAGACGACATCTTTTCGAGCTTCTTTTCCGGAGCAAGGAGCAGGGGCAATGCGTCTTACCAAGGTGGCGACCTGCAGTATCGACTGGAGGTCAGTCTTCGCGAGGCGGCGAACGGTGGCAAGAGGACGGTTTCGCTTCCCGAAGGCGGGACCCTGGAGCTCAAGATCCCGGCTGGTGTCCGGGACGGCCAGATCCTGCGCCTTCGTGGAAAAGGCGCACCGGGCCATAATGACGGACCGGCCGGCGACGCCCTCATCGAAATCCACGTTCTGCCTGACAGGCAGTTCTCCCTTGAGGGCGATGACGTCAGGACCGAAGTCCCTATTTCAATCCGCGAGGCGGTTCTCGGCGCAAAGGTGGAAGTCCCGACCCTGTCCGGCGCGGTGTTCCTTTCGGTTCCACCAAATTCCAGCACCGGCAGGACGCTTCGTCTCAAGGGCAAGGGTTTTCCAAACAAGCATGGTGGCCATGGCGATCAATACGTCGTCCTGAAGATCGTGTTGCAGGGCACGCCGGACGCAGAGTTGAACGAATTCATGACCAACTGGGAAGCGGGCAAGTCACATGATCCGCGGCGTACATAGGAGGAGGCGATGGACGAGCTTGAATATTGCCGTACCCTGAGGATTGAAACGTCAACCCTTCAGATGTGGGTCGAGGAGCGATGGATCATCCCGGTTGGATCTCCCGACGCTTTTTCCTACGAGGATGCCGACGTGGCAAGGGGTCGCTTGATTCTAGACCTGATCGGAAGCATGGGGGTCAATGATGCAGGCATCGACGTGGTCATTGATCTTGTCGACCAGCTCCACAGTCTGCGCGAACGGATGCGTTTGTTGATGGATGCCATCGCGACGCAGGACATCGCGGTCCAGAATGCACTCGGCCGCGCACTCAATCGGGGCTGATGCCCGCAGAGAACGCCTGCCAGGTCATTCATTCTTGCTCATCGTGCTCTTGTATTCGAACTCGGCATTGGCTGGGTGGTCGACATATTTGTGCTTGAAGACCTCCGCGTCTTCGGCCTTTTCGAAACCGACCGCCACCCAGCGAGACGCGGCCATATTTGAATCGGCCCAGATGACGAAAATCTCGGCTTCGGGAAATTCGCTTCCCCAGTCATTTGCCCGATCTTGGAACGCCTCGTCGGTTTTGAAGGAAAAGGTGAACAGTGCCTTCAGCCGTTCTTCGTGGGCATGGAAGTAATCCAACACCGACTTCTCGTTGATAGGGAAGGGAGCGCTTTCGAAATTGTCGTCTGTGCCGAACTGCAGCGTCTCCAGATTCTTGCCGCCCTTGTTCCGGCGTAGCGAGAACTCGAAATTGTGGTGTTCCAGGCTGTAGGCAGTCGCTGTCTTCGGATGGCTCCATTCAACGCGGTTCAATTCCATCTGCAAACTCCGGTCTGGCATTTGGTGGCGCGAAAGTGGTCGTGCAATCAAGAACTAGGGCAGGCACAGATTTGGAGGAGGGCCCAACGCCGATGAGCCGTTGTTAAAGGTGTGATCTGCCGTCTGGTCCCTGCCATGTCGCAAGCTCACTAATACCCGCCAGGATGAGATCGAGCCCGGTCAGGAAATCTGCCCTATCATCGTGTGCCGGCAGATGAGCCGCCATACTGCGGGTGAACGGAAACGCAGCGGCATTGAGGTTAGACCAGTCCTTTGCCATTGCGCGGAGGAATAATTCTCGATCGAGGCCGAGGTCGCGGGCCATCTCGGCATTGGCAGCATTCTGCCCCCCAACACCCAGAACATAGTTCAATAGGGCGGCCACGACCGACCACTCAACCGCCGGATCAATCCCCATCTTTCGGATCTGCTGCCCGAACCGTTCGAGGATCCGGATCGATGGCATCGATCCTGGTGCCTGGGCAAGGGCCGTAGCTATCCAGGGCCTTTTATCGACCTCATCGAAGAGAGCGAGCGAAACTTCACGGATTTCCAAAAACGGCGATGCTCCGCAGGTCGGCGCCAAGACGGCTTCGACAGCTGCGTCGCAGGCCGCGATCAGGAGATCGGCCTTGTGGGCAACATGATAATATATCGCTCCGGCCCCGGTGTTGAGGTGTGCGGCCAGCGCCGGGAAGGTCAGGCCGCGTGTGCCGGCGATGTCAAGCAGCTCTATCGCCGCCTCGATAATGCGTTGCCTCGTCAGCGAATCGGACCGTCGTCTGCTGTCTTTTTTCATAGTTGATATTGACACGAATGGAATGGCATTCCAACTATGGAATGACATTCCATTCAAGGAGATTGTTCGTGAACGTTTCAATTATCGGCGCAGGGCTAGGCGGCCTCACGCTTGCCCGCGTCCTCCATATCCACGGCATTGCCGCAACCGTCTATGAAGCGGATGCCGATCGCGATGCCCGGCCTCAGGGCGGGATGATCGACATCCACGATTTCAACGGCCAGCTGGCGTTGCGCGACGCGGACCTCTATGAACAGTTTCTGGCCCTTGTGCATCCTGGAGGGCAGCAGTCGCGCGCGCTCGACATGCACGGCAACGTCCTGATGGACAATCCTGACGATGGCACTGGCGGCCGTCCTGAAGTTCAGCGTGGCGAACTGCGGCGGATCCTTCTGGATTCTCTTCCGCCCGGCACGGTATTATGGGGACATAAACTGAGGACCGCCGAACGTCTCGGGAGAGGAAGGCATTTTCTTTCGTTTGAGAACGGTTCGACTGCCGTGGCCGACCTGCTGGTTGGCGCCGACGGCGCGTGGTCGAAAGTTCGCTCCCTCGTCTCGGGCGCCAAGCCCGCGTATTCGGGAACGACGTTTGTTGAAACCTGGCTTCACGACGCAGACACTCGCCACCCCGCAACTGCAGCGGCCGTTGGCGGCGGCTCGATGTTTGGTCTCGCGCCCGGCAAGGGAATCATGGCACACCGGGAACCCAATGCCGTGCTCCATGCCTATGTCGCGTTAAATCGGCCGAAGCATTGGATCGATGCCATTGACTTCTCCGATCCCCCCAGCGCGAAGACCAGGATCGCAGCGGAGTTTAAAGGCTGGGCGCCAGAACTGACCGCCCTGATCACCGATTGCGAGCGTAACCTGGTCGCGCGCGTCCTTCATACGCTTCCGCAAGACCACCGATGGGAACGGGTTTCAGGCGTCACCTTGCTTGGTGATGCGGCCCATCTGATGATCCCGTCCGGTGAAGGGGCCAATCTCGCCATGCTCGATGGCGCCGAGCTTGGCAAAAGCATTGCAGCCAGCCCTGGCGATATCGAGACGGCACTTGCTTGCTACGAACAGCAACTCTTCCCGCGCAGCCATTCGGCTGCGATCGAAGCCGCAGAACTGGTCCAGCTGATGTTTGCCGAAGACGCGCCCTACGGCCTTGTTGAGGCATTTGCGCAGGATCTGCTCGGCAAGCCTAAGGCGGCAACCAAGGCCTGATCCGTGGGCCGGCTCCGGAAAAACCCTCGGCGGAGAGGATCGCCGGGACCTTGCAAGAGTGCCACGATGGGGTACCGTGACCTCTATACACCGGGAAAGTCGATGATCTCGATAGCCGACCGATCAGAGATTGCAATTGGCGTCGGGATCATCGCCCACCGAACGCGGTAAAATGCAGCAGACACCAATCCATCGGCTGCAAGGGTCATCGCCCCAAGAAGTGCTTGCGCTGACGCCCACCCGCAAGGTAACCGGAGCAGGTCGGCTCCGGTGAAAAATTCTTATCCATCCCAATCGAGCGCGACCTACCGCCAGAAAATCACAATCAGGAGCCAGTCTTCATTGTCCGATATTTACGCAATCGGCGACATTCACGGACGCGCCGATCTTCTTGAGGCGCTCCTCGGCCATATCGCCGCCATTCAGCGCGCTGGTAGCTCGCAGCCCGTCATCATGTTTCTTGGCGATCTCATCGACCGGGGTCCGCGCAGCCCAGAGGTTCTTGATCTCGTTTCTTCCGCTCTTGATCGCTATCCCGGCTCGCGGCTCGTATTGGGAAACCATGATCATTACCTGCGCTCGCTGCTACGCGACGAGCTCGCTGAGGACGATGCAACCAATTGGATGGATTGGGGCGGCGTTGCGACCGTCAGCGCTTATTCACGCCAGCCGGTACCTAATTTTACTGGGATTGCAACCGAGATACGCGAGCGCTTTCCACATCATATCGGCCTCCTGAACGGCGCGGTGACCCATGAGGTTGCCGGCAGCTTCTGCTTTGTGCATGCAGGTGTGCGCCCCGGCGTCCCTCTCGCCGCACAGACCGATTACGACTTGCGATGGATCCGTGCGGGATTTCTCGATCACGTCGAGCAGTTCGACCATATCGTCGTGCATGGCCACACCATCACGAACTCTCTGTGGCCCGAAATCTACCAAAATCGCATTGCGCTCGACACCGCCGCCTACCGGACGGGCAGGCTCAGCGCCGCCGTCATTCGCCATGACAGGCTTTCTCATTTCCTCTGCACCGGCATTGCCGCTAATGGCGGGATCAGCGTGGAGGAATGGATGTCGTAAGCGGGGCCAGCGATACACTGCACGCTTGCCCGCCAAAGTGTCAGGTCCGAATTTCCCCGATGCCGGATTTCGCGTGCGACTGGGCCACGATTTTTACGGTAGAGCTGGCTCGGCAAGTCGCTCACCCGTTTTCGAGACGATGCTGTATTGGTAGGGCTCACGCGAAGTGATCATGATGGCATCGTCCGGCAGTGGGCGGGCGAGCACCTTTGCTTCGTCCCAGGGTGCCGTCATCCACAGTTCAGTTTCCTCGCGTGTGCGCAGGAGCACAGGCATCGCTTTCTCGTGCACGGGCCGGACGGCGTTATTGGGATCCGTGGTCAGGAAGCCAAAAAGATCATCAGTTGTCAGACCGTCTTTGACCTTTCTGACACTTTTCCATTGCGCCACCCACAGTCCAGCAAAAAACATCAGCGGCTTTTCGGGAGCGGCAGAAAACCATGCGTTGGGTGTCGCCTCTTTGCCAGTCTTGCTTTTTGGATCGGGTTCGGCAAATGACGTTACCGGCACCAGGCACCGGTGTTCGATACCGAACCATCGCTTCCAATGCGGCAGATTCAATTTGCGCACGTTTGGTGTCCCGCGGTCTGGCTCCATGCGGATCAACTCCTCCATGTCGACAGTTAGACCCTTTGCCCTGGCTTTTGCAGCACGCGCCTCCGCCGCTGCTTTTTGCAGGTAGAAAGGCGCTGGAAGGCCCCAACGGCAATTTGCGACCTGCCTGCGACCGTCAGCCACGTTCCTGATGACTGGCGCAAGCTGGTCGGTATAGATCTGGTAGGCGGGCATCGGGTTAATCAGGCTCTCGGCGTCCTGAGCCCATTTCGTAACCCAGTCCTTGTCTTCCATGCGATAGAGCGTACACATCGATCCCCGCCTCCGATTTCCTCGACGGTAGCCGATGCGGCTGCACCTGCCAATAAAATCGTTACCTCAGTCAAGCACGGAACTCCTTCGAAGCAGCAAGTCCGCAAGGCCGCGCCATCTGTCGCCGAATGAGACTTGTGGCTTACTATGCAAGGATCTACCAGGTCAGCGAGAGTTGTTCGGTGCACGGCTGCGTCCTAGGCTCCAGGGACGAGAGCGTCACGCCGAGAAGCCGGATGCCTTTTGACACCGGAAAGACTCCTTCGAGCAGAAGGCGGATGCCGTCTTCGATCGCGCCTTCCGAACTTAATCCTTTTTCCAGCGTTCGGGAGCGCGTGATCTGCGTGAAGTCGGAATATTTGACCTTGAGCGTTACGGTCTTTGCGGCAATGCTGTTTGCTTCGCAATAGCGCCAGACTTTGGCAATGAGCGGCATCATGCCATCCATCGCCGGGCCATAGGCATGAATATCGGACGCGAACGTGTCCTCGGCGCCCACAGATTTGCGAACCCGATCAGGCTTGACCTGGCGGTCGTCGATGCCGCGGGCAATCCCGTAGTAGTAGGGTCCTGATTTTCCGAAATGACTGACGAGAAACGCAAGATCCTTGCCTCTAAGATCTGCACCGGTCTCAATGCCGAGGCGCAGCATTTTCTCGGCTGTCGCCGGTCCGACGCCGTGGAACTTCTTCACTGGCAGCGCTGCCACAAATCCCGGACCATTCTTCGGCGTGATAACTGCCTGTCCGTTTGGCTTGTTGAGGTCGCTCGCCATCTTAGCCAGGAATTTGTTGTAGGAAATGCCGGCTGACGCATTGAGCCCTGTCACCGCCTTGATCTTTTCACGGATTTCGAGCGCGATCTCGGTTGCGATCTCTATTCCCTTGAGATTTTCGGTGACGTCGAGATAAGCCTCATCCAGTGACAGTGGCTCGACCAGCGGCGTGTACTCGGAAAAGATCGCCCTGATATCGAGGGAGACCGACTTGTAGACGTCAAATCGCGGCTTGACGAAAATCAGATCCGGGCATTTTCGCTTGGCCGTCACGGATGGCATTGCCGAACGCACGCCGAACGCGCGTGCCTCATAGCTTGCGGCTGCGACGACGCCGCGGGCCTCAGCGCCACCAACGGCGATCGGCTTTCCGCGAAGTTCGGGATTGTCGCGCTGTTCTACAGATGCATAGAAGGCATCCATGTCAACGTGAATGATCTTGCGCACTCGCTCTGGTGCGGGGCTGTCCGGTTCGGCACTCATCTCTCATTCCACATCATGCGCCATCCACCACCGGGTCGCATCAGGCCTCCCTGGTTTCCGGCTTCGCCGCCACATCGAGCTGGCACCTGTCTATCCCGTCGGCGGCATTCATTCTCTCGCATCCCAATGCCAGCCGGCGACGCAAGTTACGTATCGGGATTGCCGCGCCATGCCGCTGCACAACTGCCTTGCGATTCATCTCGTCGCTGCGACCACATGCCCGGCATGCGACAATGAGAACCTTGCATCGAACCTGCCGGAGAATAATCCCATCTTTAAAGGAATTTTTTCTTATCTTTGTCATTTTGCCTATCTGTGGACGAGCTCTTTCTACCGCATTGATTTTGCTTCCTGATCGCGCGTCGAGCCGCTGTGGACGAATGTTGGACCACGAGTATCTGCCAAAACATGACGATTGACTCAAATGCCAATCAGGAACAAACAAGGAACATACTTGCTTTTGTGCAGAATGGAAACCCGCTTTTGACAGAGGTCAATTTTGGCGCACGGTGCCGCAAATCTCGTGATCTCCGAGCTTCGGGAACGCATTCAGCATCTCGAAGGTCCATCTTCGCGTCCGAAGCGGGTCCTACCCTTCGACATACCCGACATCGATGATCGCCTGCCAGGCGGAGGCTTGGCCTATGGCGCTCTGCATGAATTTGCCGGCGGCGGCGCGGGAACTGTCGACGGCGCGGCGGCGGCACTTTTCGTAGCTGGCATTGCTGCCCGCACCACGGGCCAGATTGTCTGGTGCCTTGCAAGACCGGACCTGTTTTTCCCTGCGCTGGCGCAGGCGGGCCTCCATCCGAAGCGGGTCGTTTTTGTCGAGTCCGCCAGCGAGGACGACGTCATCGCCAACATGGAGGAGGCCCTGGGCTATGGCGGTCTGGGTGCCGTGGTCGGCGAGCTGGTGCGGTTGCCGATGACCAAGTCGCGTCGCCTTCAGCTTGCCGCGGAGAAGTCTGGAACCATGGGGCTGATCGTCAGGCGCTGGCGGCGACAGACAGAAGCCAGGGACTTCGGCCAGCCGACGGCTTCGGCCACGCGGTGGCGGGTGAGTGTCACTCCGAGCGAGGAGCTTCCTGTGCAAGGCGTCGGTCGAGCACAGTGGCGGTTAGAGCTTATAAGAGTGAAAGCGGGCGAGTGCGCTGAGTATTTCGTAGGAGCGTGTGATGCCAAGGGTCGTATCAATCTATCTTCCGGAGCTGGCGACGGACAGGATCAGGCGATCCGATCCTTCTATTCCCGTTGAGCAGGCCATCGCCGTGATCGCCCGCAGTGGGTCGAAAAGGTGGGTATCGGGCGCCGATGCTGCAGCCAGGAAATCGGGCGTCCGTGTCGGTATGCCTGCTGCCAAGGCCCAGGCGATCTTTCATGGGTTGATGCTGGTCGACGCCGATCCGGTGGCCGATGCAGCGGCACTCGAACGGATCACCCTCTGGGCCTTGGGCCAGTATTCGCCGCTCGTCGCTGTCGATGCCCCTGACGGGATCATCATGGACACCGAGGGGGCCGATCATCTTCAGGGCGGGGAGCCGTTGATGGTCTCCGGGATCGCCAACCGTTTCCGCGCCAAAAAGCTGTCGGCCCGCGTTGCTATTGCCGACACGTGGGGGGCAGCACACGCCTGCGCCCGGGCAACTCGGCAGGAGAGCGTGATCGTACCAGTGGGCGAGACCGTACGTGCCGTCGAGAAGCTGCCGCTCTCAATGCTGCGGCTCTCGTCCAAGATCGTCGGCGACCTTCACACGCTTGGCTTCAAGACGATCGGAGAGCTGTCGGCAACACCTCGTGCGCCGCTCGCCCTTCGTTTCGGTCCTGAGATCGGCCGCCGGCTCGACCAGATGTTCGGACGCATCGCAGAGCCAATCGAGCCTATCCGAGCCGCTGAGCTGATCGAGGTCAGCCGTGTGTTTGCCGAGCCCATCGGGGCCGCCGAGACGATCGACAAATACGTCGGCTATTTGATCATCCGCCTGGTGGCTGAACTTCAGCGCCATGGCCTTGGTGTTCGCCGCGCCGACCTGATTATCGAAAAGATCGACGGCACTCGCCAAGCCGTTCGTTCCGGAACGGCAAAGCCGTCGCGTGATGTCGTTTGGCTGAAGAAGCTCTTTCGCGACCGCACTGAGACAATCGAGCCGGGTTTCGGAATTGAGAAGCTGACCCTGGTGGCCGTCAGGGCAGAACCTTTCGAAGAGTTTCAAAAGGTCTCCGCACTGGTCGAGGAGGAGACGCCCGATATCACGCCGCTGATTGACATCTTCGGCAATCGCGGCCAGCGGGTCTATCGCGTCGCTCCTGTTGCCTCCGACGTTCCCGAGCGAAGTGTCGCGCGGATCGCGGCGGCAGCCTCAATCTCGGACGAGACCTGGGTGCATCACTGGCCTCGGCCGGTCCGACTGCTGGCACAACCCGACCGGATCGAAGCGATTGCGCTCATGCCGGACTATCCGCCTGCGAGCATCACATGGCGCGGACGAAAGATGAAGGTCATCCGCGCTGACGGTCCTGAACGGGTATTTGGAGAGTGGTGGCGGCGCGACGGTGAATTCGACGCCGTTCGGGATTACTTCGTCATCGAAGGCGAGGGCGGCGAGCGCCTATGGATTTTCCGGCGCGGCGACGGCGTTGACCCTGCCACCGGCTCGCGCGAGTGGTTCGTGCACGGGATATTCGCATGAGCTACGCCGAGCTTCAGGTCACGACCCACTTCAGTTTCTTACGGGGGGCATCCTCGGCAGACGAGCTGTTTGCCACCGCCAAGCAATTGGGCATCGAAGCCTTGGGCGTCGTGGACCGGAACTCACTTGCTGGCATCGTCCGCGCGCTTGAAGCGTCCCGTGCCACCGGCATCAGACTTGTCGTCGGTTGCCGCCTCGATCTTCACGACGGCATGTCGATGCTCGTTTACCCAATGGACAGAGCTGCGTACTCCCGCCTGACGAGGCTGATCACGCTTGGAAAGAGCCGGGGAGGGAAGGACAACTGCATTCTCCACCTCGATGACGTCGGGGCCTACGCAGAGGGTCTCATCGCGGTCCTCGTCCCCGATCTCCCGGATGAAACCTGTGCCGTCCAACTCCGGAAGATGGCCGAGATCTTCGGTAATCGTGCCTATGTCTCGCTCGCGCTGCGCCGGCGGCCGAACGACCAGCTGCGGCTACATGAGATTTCCAATCTGGCGGCCAGGCATCGTGTGCGCACTGTTGTCACCAACGACGTCCTCTTCCACGAACCGGGACGACGACAATTGCAGGATATCGTCACCTGCATTCGCAACAACACCACGATCGATGAGGTCGGCTTCGAGCGCGAACGGCATGCTGACCGCTACCTCAAGCCACCGCAAGAAATGGAGCGGCTGTTCCAGCGCTATCCAGATGCACTTGCACGCACAATGGATATCGTCGAGCGCTGCAAATTCTCGCTGGAGGAGCTGACATACCAGTATCCTGAGGAGGCGATTGTGCCCGGCATGGATGCCCAGCAATCCCTTGAGCATTACGTACGGGAATACATCCCGCAGCGATATCCCGAAGGCCTCCCACGGAAGGTTTTGCGTTCTATCCGGCACGAGCTCGATCTCATCAAGGAGATGCGCTACGCGCCGTACTTCCTGACCGTGTTCAGCATCGTCAAGTTCGCCAGAAGCCAAGGTATCCTGTGTCAGGGGCGCGGATCGGCGGCAAACTCGGCTATCTGCTATATCCTCGGGATCACCAGCATCGACCCGGAAACCAATGATCTCCTCTTTGAGCGCTTCGTTTCAAAGGAGCGCGACGAGCCGCCTGACATCGATGTCGACTTCGAGCACGAACGGCGCGAGCAGGTCATCCAGTGGATTTACAAAACCTACGGCAAGGAGAAGGCCGCCCTCTGCTCGACGGTCACCCGATACCGCGCCCGGGGCGCGATCCGGGATGTCGGCAAGGCTCTGGGTCTACCGGAGGACATCATCAAAGCCTTGTCGTCGGGGATGTGGCACTGGTCCGAGGAACTGATCAGCGATGACCGACTGAAGACACAAGGTTTGAACCCCGCAGACCGTCGTCTGGCACTGACGTTGAAGCTGGCCCAGCAGCTGATGGGAGCGCCGCGTCACCTCGGCCAGCACCCGGGCGGTTTCGTCCTGACACATGACCGCCTCGATGACCTCGTCCCCATCGAACCCGCGAGCATGGCCGATCGCCAGATCATCGAGTGGGACAAGGATGACGTCGAAGCTCTCAAGTTCATGAAGGTGGACGTCTTGGCACTTGGCATGCTGACCTGCATGCAGAAGGCGTTCGTTCTTATCCGCGACCACAAACATGAGCCGCTCGATCTTGCCTCGATACCGCAGGAAGACCCTGCGACCTACGCGATGATCCGCAAAGCCGACACACTTGGAACCTTCCAGGTCGAAAGCCGCGCACAAATGGCGATGTTGCCACGACTGAAGCCGCAGACATTCTACGACCTCGTCATCCAGGTGGCGATTGTCCGCCCGGGTCCCATTCAGGGGGATATGGTGCATCCTTATCTGCGCAGGCGAGAGGGGAAAGAGAAGATCGAGTATCCGACGCCGGAACTAGAGGCCGTCCTCGGCAAAACGCTTGGCGTCCCGCTGTTCCAGGAAAGCGCCATGAAAGTTGCCATGGTCTGCGCCGGCTTCAGTGGGGGTGAGGCGGATCAACTCCGCAAGTCGATGGCGACGTTCAAGTTCACAGGTGGCGTCTCCCGGTTCAAGGACAAGCTCGTGTCCGGTATGATCACAAACGGATATTCCGCTGAATTCGCTGAGAAAACATTCAGTCAGCTGGAGGGCTT
This sequence comes from Rhizobium sp. 05N430, assembly GCF_056396985.1. Lineage (NCBI taxonomy): Bacteria > Pseudomonadati > Pseudomonadota > Alphaproteobacteria > Hyphomicrobiales > Rhizobiaceae > Rhizobium > Rhizobium sp. 05N430. The sequence continues at coordinate 127,795 of NZ_JBFTMO010000010.1, forward strand.
CGGAAGTTACGGTTTCCCGGAAAGCCACGCCGCCTCTTTCGCCCTTATTGCCTACGCGTCCAACTACGTGAAGTGTCACTTCCCGGACGTCTTCTGCGCTGCGCTTTTGAACTCCCAGCCGATGGGTTTCTACGCGCCTGCCCAGATCGTCGGAGACGCCCGAAACCACTGCGTGGAAGTCCGGCCCGTCTGCATCAACCGATCCCGGTGGGACTGCACTCTCGAGGAGATCGGCGACACCGGGCGGCATGCCGTCCGGCTTGGGATGCGAATGGTGAAAGGGTTGGCCGTCGCCGACGCCGCGCGCATTATTGCGGCGCGCATGAACCGCGTGTTTGAAAGCGTCGACGACGCCTGGCGGCGATCCAACGTCCCAACGGAGGCGCTCGTCCAGTTGGCCGAGGCCGACGCCTTCCTACCCTCCCTTGAACTGGAGCGGCGTGACGCGCTGTGGGCGATCAAGGCGCTACGCGATGAACCCTTGCCGTTGTTTGCGGCGGCCGCTGAGCGCGAAGCTGCAGTCATCGCCGAGCAACAGGAGCCGGAGGTCCACCTACGGCAAATGACCGACGGCCACAACGTCATCCAGGACTACGGCCATGTCGGGCTGACACTCCGTGGCCACCCGATCAGCTTCCTGAGACACGACCTCGAAAAACGGAACATCGTGACTTGTTCGGATGCCATGAATGCCTGCGACGGTCGCTGGCTGATGACGGCAGGGCTTGTGCTCGTCCGGCAGAAGCCTGGGAGCGCCAGGGGCGTCATGTTCATCACGATCGAAGACGAGACCGGGCCAGCGAATGTGGTCGTCTGGCCGTCGCTATTTGAGAAGAGGCGTCAGGTGGTATTGGGGTCATCGATGATGGCGATCAACGGCAGGATACAGCGGGAAGGCGACGTGGTTCACCTAGTCGCCCAGCAGCTGTTTGACCTTTCCAGCGATCTAACGGGTTTGGCCGATCGCCATGTCGATTTCAAATTGCCGACGGGCAGGGGCGACGAGTTCGCTCATGGATCGCCTGGTAGTCCGGATTCACGCGATCGGGCGCCTATACCCAAAGTCAGGGATATCTACATTCCAGACTTGCATATCGACACGCTCAAAGTGAAAAGTCGGAACTTCCATTGACAAGGGCAGCCACGCATAGGAACTGACATTTTGGGGACTCAAATCTCCATTATCTGTTCCGTCACTGATCAACGCATGTGTTGTTCACGGCAACCCGAACAATCGCCGCAACATCCGCGTTTTCGGAAACAATGTCGCGCTGATCGACTGGGATGAAGCGCATGTCGATGCCGCAGATCTTGATCTGGCGCTGCCCGAAAACGCCGCCGCCCTCGACGACGACGCGTATGATATTGCCGCTCAGGCAGCAGCTGCCTGGGAAGCCGCCGTCTGCTGGCGCGACGACTACGCAGTCAAGAGGCTTGCCGAAGTTCGAGAAACCTGATCGATCCAGAGCGCTGTGGATCGCGACGGACAGGACGCCGACCCGGATCGCCATGTCGAGGCACCCCACTCATCTGAAGGGGACCGCGATGGCGAGAAGCAAGCCGAAACGGCTGCCATTCTTTTCACCTTACTTTTCGGATGCATGGCCCGTTCATGTAGCTGAATGGCTTCCGCAAAGAGCAGTAGAGCCTCTGGCCCAGAGAGTTTTTTCACCTGATCTGCATCGGCCGTCTTCAACGCAATCTTTTTGGCGAGCCCCAGTCCTTGCCCCATCGCCGCGTCGAGCAATGTTTCGGCGGGCACGACAATCATCGTTGCTCGTCCCTTCGGCTTCAATTGCCTTAAAGGCGATACAACACATCACGCTACGTGTCGCTCAAGCATCGCTGCCACTTTCGCGGCCTCAAGGCGCGAAGATGTCTTGTAGGGATAATGTTTCCAGCACCCCTGGTTCTCACCTTTGCCGAAGGGAAAACCCGCCCAGTCGCCGCAATGGCAGCGTCGTGCCACAAGGACAGGCGCGCGCTGCAGGACCGGTCTATCGATATCGCTCACTTTAATTCCTCCAGGTTCCAGCCGCCCTTCGGAGCACTCCATCCTTTGCGGGTGGCGCGAAAATCAGCCTCTTCTCTGGCTTTCTGCTTGGCCTCGGCAGGTCCGTCCGCCCAGACCGTGATACGAAATCGGCCCGTTTTGAAAGTATATCTCGAGAGATCACGGTTGCGGCCTGACGCATAGCCTGCGCGAAAGATCAACCTTGCACTGCTATAGTCGGTCCGCTCGCGAAACGCCGGGAGCTGGGCATCCCACCAGTCGCGAAACGCAGCGCGAAAAAGCGCCTTGCGCGGCGCTACCTTGTCGAGCATGTCAGGTGCTCCGCTCATATACGGGCGTCCATCCCCGGGCAAAGCCGACGCTCATCGAAGCTTCGGCATGCGCCAGTTGCTCCCTCAGATGACGGCAATCCTCAATCAGGGTAGCGATCGTCGCCAAGGCGTCACCGTCGTGCCATGAAAGCGCTGCGCGAACGTCTTCGCTTGCGGAGACGAGCAGGATAGGTGCAGCGGTCGCCTCCGGCATTAGAGCATCTCCTGATGGCGGTAATGCGCGATGATGCGATCGTAGACACCACCAACAGCATCATCGACCGTCCCGCTGCAGTCAAACCAGAGTGCTTTGACGATCCGATCGGGATTGCGTAGACGATGCAAGCCGCAAGCCCGTCCTGTGTCTTCGTCTATTGCAATTTCGATCTCCCCAAAGGGGCCGGCGTCGGGAACGCAAAAGGCGCAGGCCACAGCAAAGCGCACACTGCCGGCGACCCCCAGGCTGACCATCCGGATCAACTCAGGATGCATTTCGAGCCCAGAAGCCTCCTCAGCAGGCGTCATATACATGTCGAAGCCATCAGCGCTATTATTATCGTTGCTGCCACGGTTCATCCTTCGCGCAAACATCCTCGCTCTCCATTGCTCACTGTCGGATTGGCGGCCGCACTCGCCGTATATGTTCCTATTATGTTCTGTTTTTTTACGGAGTCAACATTACCAATCCGGACTATTGGGCGAGCCAAAGCAGGCGCCTCCCTCGTCACCCGTCATGATGGTCTGCTTGGGGCACCTTTGCGCCAGTTGATTTCGAATTTGGCCCCTAGGCGCAATTTCACCTGATCTGCGCAAGGGAATCGACTAAAGCTGACTGACCGGAAATCAATCCGAGACGGGCACGTGACGCAGCAGTTCGATTTCTTTACAGATGATGATGAGGTTGAGGCACCGGCACTTGGCCCACGGCGACGGCGTAGCGTCAAGCAAGTGGTCACCGCTGATAGCGAAGGCGGCCTTGTTCGGCAGCTGGAGGCAACCGGCCGCTATCGCGTCCTCAAAAGGCTTGAGCCCCGGCCAATCGTGCCGTTTCCACGTCCCGGCTTTTTCCGGAGAGGCGTCCTCGTCGATGCAGAGACGACCGGATTAAACAATCGAGAAGACGAAATCATCGAGATCGGTATTGTCGCCTTTTCCTTTGACGAGCAGGGGGCGATTGGCGACGTGACTGGCGTCTACAGCGCGCTACACGAGCCGACCAGGCCGATTCCGGCGGAAATCACGCGGCTGACGGGGATTACTGACGAAATGGTGGCCGGCCATATGATCGACCCGCAGCAATTGCGAGCTCTGGTCGAACCTGCGGATCTGGTCATCGCCCACTACGCCAGGTTCGACCGGCCGTTTTTCGAAGCATTTTCACCTGTGTTCGATCGCAAAGCCTGGGCCTGCTCGGTTTCGGAAATCGATTGGGCCGCACGCGGATTCGAAGGCAACAAGCTTGGATATCTGATCGGCCAGGCTGGCTACTTTCATGAGGCGCATCGCGCGGTCGATGACTGTTTCGCGCTACTGGAAATCCTCGATCGCGGTCATGGCGATGGCGCCAGCTCGCCGTTCTCGGAACTTTATCTGTCGAGCCAGCAGAACCGTGCGCGCATTTATGCCGAACACAGTCTCTTCGAGATGAAGGATCAATTGAAGATGCGCGGCTACCGGTGGTCAGATGGAAGCGACGGCGGGCCGAAATCCTGGTGGATCGAAATCGAGGAGCACAGGGTCCAGGATGAGATCAACTACCTACGCGCTGAAATCTATGGATGGGAAGAAGCCGACCCGCCGGTGAGATATATGACTGCTTTCGAACGGTTCAAAAGCTGACGCTTGGGAGACGATTGCGACGGTAGGTGAGCTTACTGGCACCACATGATCGACGACCAGGAAGACGTCGGCAGCGACCGGGCATCAGGGTGACCGGCATCACATGACCACAAGCTTCATTGCCCGGTTGGCAAAGGCAGCTAACGAGATCGAGAAACTGCTGCACCTAGAAGTCAGCAGCTCACTCGTGCAATTGTCGAAATTAGTGGCCTGCGCGGAGCGCTCGGAATTGCCGGCCCGGCACACGAAACGATCAGATCACCGCGCTATTCAACGCATCAGCTAATGTGGATTATTCTCAGTTGCATGGGTGGTCCACAGCGTTGTTGACCGCAGCAGAAACGGTCAGAACCCTGCACATTGCCTCGGATGGAGAGACCAGAAAATTGATCCATGCGCAGGATCCGATCGATTGAGGATCACACCCGGCCTGCAGACGCACCGATCTCCTGAGCTCGGACCCGCCGGTTAGGGGCTCGCCAACAGCCGCAGATGCATCACAGAGTTTCGATCTGACATCCCGACGGCTGACGGTCCGGGGACCGCCTTGGTTTGGCCTCGTTGACCAGCGACGAAGCATTGCAAACACCTGATTCAAATTCGCAGAAAGGACCTTACTTTGACTAGACTAACGCTTGCCGCGGCAGGCTTCGCGCTTTGCCTATCACAGGCAGCATATGCGTCCAGCGATGCGGCCTGGAACGCGCTTTTTGCCAAGGCAAACGGGACATGCATTGGTCAGTCGGGCCTGAACACACCAGAGGCATCTGCCCCTGTTGTCTTCGATGATGCAGCTGGCAAGATTGCTCTGCTCATGCGAGGGCAGACAGGCAAGGGCAAGTCGAAGGTGAACGTCAGTCTCATCTGCCTTTACGACAAGAAGACCGGTAAAGCCTCGATCGCCGAGTACCACTGGCTCGGCAAATAGCAAACGCTGTATCGCGACATCTGAAAAATTCTAGCGGCGCTCAACACTCAGACACTTAGCCTTCTGAGAGCGCCGTCACGAGCGCGATGATCGATCCATGGACCGTTTCATCGCGGATCTTCGCGAGAACCCTTTTTTTCAGGTTCAGCCGGTCAGGCCACCCGTCCAACTGTTCGATGGCATGGACTTCGAAGGATGGCTGCATCTTGGCCGAAATGTCCGAAAAGGGCAGGGGCGACGGTCCCAAAATCAGGGCGATTGCCCATACGCGGCTTGACCTAACGCGATTTTGGCACTTCTCAAATTTTTAAATGTGCTGGAATGTGACCCAGCTGCGCTTCAAGAGTGTTCTTAGACACTCCGATGAGCTTGCGCCTTCCCTGATCCGCCGGCCAAGTTCGATGTCAACCTGCACGGAGCGCGCGCGGACTTTACAGTCATCATGCATACTTCTGAAGCTTCGCGGGGCCTGCGGTTCCATGAGTTTGACAAGGCTTTGTCCAACCAAGGTAGCCTATGCTCGGGGGCAGCACTGGAGCGGACAATTACGGTCAGAAATTAGACGGAACCTTGTCCGCGACATAATGTTGAGCACTTCAACCTGAAAGAGGAGAGGAAGTTGTGTGCCTTTTTTCGCCCTTCAAGAGCGGAATTATTCAGCCGCATGTTGAAGTGGATAACCGTCCAACGGTTCGACAAGAGCGATGATCTCAAAGTCGCTTATCATGCAATGTTGGTCGGAACCCGGAACTGCGATGGTCCAATAATCCGGATCCTCGCCGAAGACCGAGGACACTTGAACGATGGTCGTCTTGCCATCGGTGTGCCTGTCGGAACGAGCCCAATAGAAAGCCTCAGGTACTAGACTCTTCATACCACCTACTCCCACAACTGCCCCGGATCATATCAGGATTTTCAAAAATGAGTATCCCTCGCTTAGCATCATCCCCAGGCGCATATTGCTGCTTTGCCGTTGTGCTTCTGGCTGGGATGTCACGACTGCTTGACATCGCAACTCGAAAGCGCTGTCCAATGGCTTCAGACACCCGGTCGGCCGACTAGGATGACGTAAACATGGAAACCGTATGAGTTGCATTTTTGTCACCGGATCCACTGATGGGCTGGGGCGTGCCGCAGCTGAAACCTTGATGGACGCCGGGCACCGCGTAATCCTGCATGCCCGCTCGAAAGAACGCGCGGCCGTATTGGCCTCAATAACTGGAAACTTGGCGGACATCGTCATTGGTGACCTTTCGAGCGCTGGCCAGACCCGTTCAATCGCCGATCAGGTCAATGCTATCGGCGGTGCTGATGCGGTGATTCACAATGCGGGCGTCTATCACCAAGCGAGCCGCAATCCGACTTCCGAAGGCCACCCGACGATGCTCGCAGTCAACGTACTTGCGCCGTACATCCTGACAGCACTGATCGGCCGCCCTACGCGGCTGATCTACCTTAGCAGCGGCATGCACAGAAACGCCGGGACCTCGCTGGACGATATCGATTGGAAGAGGCGCGCATGGAGCCCAGTCACCGCTTATTCCGAGAGCAAGCTTCATGTTGCAACCCTCGCTGCAGCAGTCGCGAGATATCAGCCTGGCGTCGTCAGCAGCGCGGTTGATCCAGGCTGGGTTCCGACGAAGATGGGCGGAGCAGGCGCGCCTGGCGATCTCGAGGACGGCCATCGCACGCAGGTATGGCTGTCCGTCAGCGACGACGCAAGGGCCAAGGTGAGCGGTCAATATTGGTACCATCGCCAACTGCAACCGCCCTCGGCCGCCGTTGGCGACGTCGGTTATCAAGATCGCCTGATAATGAGGCTTGCCGAGATCACTGGTGTCAGTCTTGGCTGACGAGCGCTGACTACGCACGATATTTGCTTAGAGGCGAGGACGAATGGCCTCCACCGCGCGCGCAAAAGTAGCTTGATAGCGGGGCGGCCGGTTCGCCTCCCGTCAAGAGCGGTCCGCTCTTCTGAGTCTTTCTGTTTCGATGTTTCTTGCAACCCCTATCCTGTTACTGCCGATAGAACCCGGTCGAAGAAATGGGAGGGGTCCTCGCCGGCCAGGCTTGAGGCGTCGAATATCAGCCGCTCCTGTCGCCGAACCGCCCCGGCTTTCGTCGACGCTGCCACAAGCTTCGCCGACGTCTTCTCTGTCAAGGTCATTGCAAGCGCTTTTGGCCCGGCCTCAAGCTTGGCAACACCCAACCGTCCCGCGATAAGCTGCAGTCTTGCCGTCCTCAAGAGAAGCAGTACGTCGTGCGGCGGTTGGCCAAACCTATCTTCGAATTCGTCTGCGAGATCGTTCAATTCACTGACCGCGGATGCCCGCAGCAGTTTGGCGTAGAGGTTAAGTCTGACTGCTGGATCCGACACATAGTCCGACGGGATTGTCCCGACGTTTCCTAGGTTGACGATCGCGCGCTGTTGCACGCCTGACGGCTGCCAGCGAAATCTTGCGACGGCGTCTGCAAGCAGCTTTTGATAGAGCTCGATACCGATCGCTTTCATATGGCCCGCCTGATCTTCGCCAGCGATATCGCCGCCGCCGCGAAGATCGAGATCGCGGAGGCTGATTGCGACCCCAGCGCCCAGTCGGTCGTTTTCGACCAAGGTTGAAAGCCGTAAGCGCGTTTCCTCAGCCAGCTCAGCGTCCTGTTGGGTGAAAAGAGTAACGATGCCCTGGACCGCTCCGCGCCCGACACGTCCGCGCAACTGATGGAGCTGAGCGAGGCCGAACCGATCGGCTTGCCAGATAAACATCGTGTTGGCGCGCGGGACATCGAGGCCATTTTCAATGATGTTCGTGGCGAGAAGGACGTCGCCATCGCCTTGCGCAAAACCGACTATTGCTTCATCCATAGCCGCTGCCGGCATCTTGCCGTGCGCGACCTTGACCGAAAGTCCCGGAACGATCTTCTGCAACAGTATTTCGACCTGTTCTATGTCCTCGATACGCGGCACTACGACAAAGCTCTGGCCGCGGCGCCGGTATTCCCTCATCAGGCCTGTCCGCAAGGACGCCGGGTCGAACGGCGCAATTGACGTGCGGACGGGCCTGCGCCTAGATGGTGGCGTGGTCAGCAGGCTGACCTCTTGAACGCCCACCATCGCCAATTGCAATGTCCGCGGGATCGGCGTGGCCGACATGGACAGAGTGTGAAGAGATGGTGCGAGGCTGTTCATCGCCCGCTTTTCTTTCAGGCCAAACCGGTGCTCCTCGTCCACGATCACCAGGGAAAGACGTGCGAAACGAACCTCTTTCGAAAGGATCGCCTGGGTCGCGATGATGATGCGGATCTCGCCCTCGGCAAGTGCAGCCCTGGTCTTTTTCGCCTCACTTGGCTTGAGCAGTCGAGACAGCATGCCGACTGCGATGCCGGTCCCCGCGAACCGATGTTTGAAGGTGGCAAAGTGTTGTCGAGCGAGCACTGTGGTTGGTGCAATGAGAGCCACCTGTCCACCGCAAAGCGCGACCGCTGCTGCTGCGCGCAACGCGACTTCGGTCTTGCCGAAGCCGACATCTCCGCAAACGAGACGGTTCATGGCTTGTCCGGAGGCGAGATCGGAGAGGACAGCCTGGATGGCTTCGGCCTGATCAGGAGTTTCGGAATATGGAAAACGGCGGGCGAAGGCAGAAAATTCGAGACGCGGTGGCACAAATCTTTCTGCTTGCGCAGCCTGCCTCTGTTTCGCAACCGTCATAAAATGACGCGCGGTAGACTGAATGTCTGCCTGGATTTCGTCGCGTCTCCTCTGCCAGACGTCCGTGCGGAGGCGATCGAGTGTGATTGCTTCGGGCTCGGCGCCGTAACGCCATAATTTTCCAAACTCCTCCATCGGCACGAGTAGAGAGCCGCCATCGCGATATTCCAAGCGAGCCGCGTCCCGAGAGACGTCGTCCACGGTGATGTTTTCCAAATTTTTCAGGACGCCGATGCCATGGTCTTCGTGAACGACAACGTCGCCTATTCGAAGCTCTGCTGCCGCCAGAACGGCACTCGAATTCGCTATCCCACCCGCTCTATCGGTTGCGGCAATGACGACGACATTCTGCCCGACGTCGACAAAACCTTGCTCTAAGTCGCAGGCCAAGCTTAAGAGGGTGCCGGGCTGTGCCTCCAAGACCGCCTCCCATGTGTCGACGGACCTTGGCGCTTTCCCGGCTGATTTTGCCAAACGCCGACCGATCGCTTCGGTCGTTTTGCCCTGCCCAGCAATCAAAACCTTCAGCCCGTTGTGCAGATGACCTTGCGCGAATTCGACCAAGGCTTTGCGCTGGTCTGCGCGTGATATTTCTTTTGGAACCTTATGTCCCTTTCCGAGATCAAATCCGTTTGTGAAAACGTTGGTGGAGAGCCGTTTCCACTCATCCCTATCCAGATAGAGAGAACGGGAGGAGGGGTGCTCCATATCGTCGAACGCCTCGCGGGACTGGCGAGCATCTTCGATAATCTCGAGGTGGCGTTGCACACGTTCGGTTGCGCCGGGAGCCAAAAGGAAAGTGGCATCGCCGAGTACGTCAAACACGGTCGGCATGTCTTGATAAAGGCGCAGCAGCAGTTGTTCCATCGTCTCCAGAGCCGGAGCATTGTCTTCTGTAAAACGATCATAATAAATGGCTTCGGATGCCGGACCGAACGTCACTTGGTCGAGATAGCTTTCTGTCCGCTGCGTTATGCGGTCAAAACCTCTGAGTTCCTCGACCTTCTCATCCTCCGACAGAACGATGCGCATCGGACCGGGCGCGCCGGCAGGGTAGATGTCGATGACGCCTTCTCTAACCGCCAGCTCGCCTGGATCGTCCGCGACACCTTCTTCCTGATAGTTGGCCCGCTGGACGAAGTCGGAAAACGCATCACGATCGAACGGCTTTCCCACTACAAGCTCGATATGGCTTTTCGAGATGACGGTCGCTGGCGGAATACGTTGGAGTGTTGCGTCCAACGAGGTCAAAAACAGCCGCGGCCCGCCGCTCCGCGTGCTCCAAATGCGTAGAGCATCCATTCGCAGGCCCATACAATGTGCCGATGGTGGCACCCGGTCATAGGGCAGGCAGTCCCAAGGCGGAAAAACGATCACCTCGATCTCAGGAACCAGCGCACTGAGTGCCTCAGCAATTCTGGCAGCCGCGCCTTCGCTTAGTGCCACATAGCACAGGGGGAGCTCGAAGCTTTGTAAAGCTGCAGCCAGCCTAGTCGCTACGACACCCGGCGGAGGGTTGCAGACTTGGGCGTGATCGGCCGGATCAGGGAGCGTGGAGGCATCTTCATCTCTGGACTCAACGACGCTCACAGGAACCTGCCATTCTCTCGCTGGCGACTTTACCAGCTTGGAGAAACGGCTTCTCGATCAGGGTGTTCCATTAGAGCGGATCTCTTTGCTCATAACCTGACGACCGCAGGTTCAAATCCTGCCCCCGCAACCACTGAAACTTGCAAATTCTCCCACTGGGGAGACTTCTGCAAAAGCTCCTCGGCGTAAGCCTCGAGGAGCTTTTCCTTTTTTGCCTCCGTGTCGATCTCGCCCGATGCAACGCGGGCCATCATATCGTTCTGGGCGGAAGCGACAAACTGCTGTTGCATGATGTCGATCACATTCATGGACGCCATGATGTTGGCAATGTCGCCATGGACCTGCAGGGCTGCCGGCTGGTGACCGGGCGTCTTGCCGATCACGACTGTCTGGATAAGATCACGCACGATCGGCATCAGGCGGCGCTTGGCTTGCTCGTCGGCATTGTTGCGCGCGAGGAAGATCAGCCTGCGGATGGCAATCTCAGTATTCGCCGAATTGAACTGCGCTTTAAGCTTCGCAATCTTTTCCTGAAAATCCTCTACCGGCTCTTCGGCTGCACCGGCGAGTTCGTTGACCAGCTTCTCGCGCGTGACTTCCAGCTCATCGAGCTGGTCGTCGAGGATGGCGAGGCGCGGCCGGCCCTCCGCTTGCCGGTCCTGGATCTGCTGCAAGAGGCCTGCCTGCTTCGACTTGACGGTCGCGAGCTCGACCGCCAATTCCTCCCTGCGGGAGGGGGAGCTCTTCAACCTGCTCGTCTCGTGAGCCACCATCTTCTCGGAAATGCGGTCGAAGATGTCGAGGGAGTAGAATGCGACCGGAAGGCAGTTGAGAACGCGCTCTTCAAGTTCTTGGCGAGTGATTGTCTTGCTGTTGCCGCAGCAGGCGCCGCCGAGGTCATCGATCGGAAGACGCTTCTTGCGGTTGGTGCAGCTATAGCGATCCTTGCCAGAGATCGCGTAGGGGCCACCGCATTCCTCGCATTCGAGCATGCCGCTCAGAAGATATTCCGGCCGGTGTGTCGCGTTGAGCCGGTTGGTTGTGGCGTTCTGATAGAGGTCGCCAATCACGGCGTCTCGTGCGCGGACGCGCTCCCAGAGTTCGTCCGAGACGATGCGCATTGTCGGGACCTCTGTCCAGACCCATTGATCGGCGTCATTCATTCGCGCCGTCCGCCGTTCCGTGTCGGGATTTTTACGATACTGGCGCTTGTTCCAGACGATGCGGCCGATGTAGCTCGGATTGTTGAGGATGCCGGTTCCAACCGTTTTGGAACCGCGGATGGCGGTGTCGCGCCAGGCTCTCCCCCGTGGTCCGATGATGCCTTCCTTGTTGAGGATATCGGCGATATCGCGTGGAGAGATACCGTCAGCATACATCGTGTAGATCCGCTTCACGATCTCCGCCTTGACCGGATCAATATCCCGCAGCCCCTTGATGCGGTCGCCATTGGCGTCACGCTGCTGTGACAGCTTGTATCCGTAGGCCAGGCAAGTCGATGCCTTGCCTCTCCGGACTGCGGTCTTCATGCCTTCACGCGTCCGGAAGCGGATCTGGTCGACAAGCTCGTCGCTCAATGTCGCCCGAAAATGCAGTTCCAGTTTTGTGATGGCCTGGCTGGCATGAACGGTCCAGATCTCGGTATTGTGGTAATTCAGGTCTTTGAGGATCTTGGCGCTATGCTCGACGTCGCGCGACAGGCGATCGACGGTGACGCAAAGCACGACGTCGATGTGTTCGCGCTTCACATGCGCCAAGAGCCGCTGAATACCGGGCCGTGACAGGAAACTCATGCCGCTGACGGCCGAGTCCGAGTAGGTCGCGACGACGTTCCAACCCTTCTGTTTGGCGAAAGCTTCACAAAGTTCGATCTGCGTTTCGATCGATACCTCGTGCTGGCGGTCCGTCGAATAGCGGGCGTAAAACAAGACGTTCTTCATTCTCAAACTCCATACGGATAGATGCGTTTGGGAGAGGCCGCTGTTGGCGCCCTCTCTTAAATTCTTGGCGATTCAATCGCGCGCGGTGGTCACCAGGACCGGGAATACCGTCGCCTGACATTGGCCTGTTGCTGTCGAACGCGGTGCCAGAGCTCATCGCTGACGATGCGTAGCGCGGGGACATAGCCGTCGAATTCTCCGTCAGCATTCTGTCGCATGCCGACATAGAGGGTGTTATTGAGGATACCGGTTCCGCGAGCCCGGTTCCCAGCGATCGCCTCCTCGCACCATGGCCTGCCGTCTGGCCCCTCGATGCCTTCGGCATTCAACGTCGAGGCGATGTCGCGCGCAGAACGGCCAGCGGCACACTGCCGGAAAATGCGACGGATCACTTCAGCCTGCTCAGGATGCACCACTCGATATCCGACGATCCGCCGCCCTGCGGCGTCGTTGGCGGACGACAGCTTGTATCCATAGCCAGCCGGCCGGATTCCGTAATCGTTCTCCGGGAAGTGGACTCTGGTCGCCTGGGCCTGATCGGTACCATTATCGATGTGGGGCAGATTATGCGGTGTCACACGTTCGGTCATTGCCGCCGACCACAGTTCGATCTCCCTGCCACCAAGTTCGTTGAGAAACCGTGCGACGTGGGTACCGTTGTCCGACACGTTCGAGGGCGCGTCGCACAACACGATATCGACTGGCTCGCGATCCATATACGCGCAGAGCGACCTGATGCCCGGCCTGGCTTTGAAAAGCGCATCATTGTTCTCGGCGTCAGTGAAACATCCCACCAGCGCCCAGCCACGCGCGGCTGCGAATGCCTTGCCGCGCTCGATCTGCTCGACGACCGATCCCTCACCTGTCTTTCTCGCAGCGCGAGCGTAAGAAACCACCTTCTTCGTCATGCTTCCATTCCGTTCCGTAAAAGATTGAGAAGTGGGGAGGCGGACTTGTAGCAGCCCGCAACTCCGTTGAGAGCCCCGGCGTCAGCGGCAATTGCTCGATGGAAATAATTGCCGCGGCGTTGACGCGTCGTCAGGCGTTGCTCGCGCTGATCCGCTCGACTGCAGCCGAGAAGTCTGCCGCAGCGGCCTTGAGGTGTTCGATCAACGTGATGACTGCGGCATTCTGCATGCAGCCAGGGTCGCGAAGCGAGATTGCATCGACTTCCTGCAGCCAGAGCTGCGCTGCGACTAGGTGAGGTAGCGCCTCGCTCTGCAGAGCAGTGCTGATGTCAGCGAGTGTGACGCTTGGAGGAAGCGGGAGCCCGTAGCAGACTTCCCCCAGCTTCGATCGCGTGATCCCGCGGGTCAGGTCCGACTGGAGCGGAAAGCTGACGAAGCGCGGTTCAATGAGAACTGCGCGCGGACCCTTGGGCACGTCGGCATCCGCTAGCGCTGCATTGATCTGTTCGATCAGCTTCGGCACCTCTGAGCGCCACCAGGAAGCGTGCTTCCTGAGACCGCGGGGTATTGCCTTAGCCCTACGCGGAGACGCAGAGGTACGAGTTGCTTGGTTCTTGATCGACATGAGGACCTCCTGTGGTTGCCGATTGCCATCGTCTTCGACGACGATGGGCGGCGGAGGCAGCCACGCAGGAGGAGGTACGGCCAAAAAATGCGCTCAGCGAGATGCGAGCACTAAAGGGCGCGCCGGAAGAGAAGATCGTCGTCATGATGGTGCTGAATGCGGTCGTCATGTGCGTCTCCTTTCCTTTATGGCGCATGGGCCGTGTATCGAGCGAGAGACATATAGCCTACCGCTGCGATCATTGCAAGTGTCTGTAATCAAATGTTTTTTTGGCAATAAATGTTTACATCGCGAATGTGCTATTCTGAGACTCCATTTGTTTTTAAACATGTTTTGCGTGAGAGCGCCGCTTTTGAGCCGCCAGCCTTCATAAGCCGTTAAGCATGACGATGTGCCAGCCGGCGCGCGTCGTGAGGAGGGGCGCTACACGCCAGGGCATCGTCTGCGTGCTTACAGGGCACGCTGGGTCGGTGATGGCGCCAGGCCTCGGCGTAACAAGGTTGAACCGCGAATGCTACCAGAAGTTGTTGCGGTAGTATAAAATTTATTTTCCGTCATTTTGCTGCTGTGATGCGGCCAATCCTCAAAGTAATGAATGTAAAAATCCAAGTAATAACAAAAGTTTTATCATATCGAAAACGACACAACCTATTGTAATTATTGAGCTATTCGTCAATATCCGCTATAATATTATTATCAGTCGCATGGTGCGGCTGTGGAAAGTACTGTGAAAACAGGGATGTTTGACATGAAGAATAGGAAAAACGCGCTGGCGTCGTCAGCGCGCGTGGGCTTCGACTACGCCGCGTTCGCGATCTCCCCGGAGATCTCTGCGGAACTCGAGGCGAAGGCGAAGTCGCTGACCGATCTCGGGCGCAAGGAGACGGATCACATTTTCGAGCTGGGCGCCTTGCTCGAGGAGGCGAGCGCTCATATCCCGGACGGGACGTTCGGGAAGTGGGTCGAAGCGCGGTGCAACATCACTGCGCGTACGGCGCGCAACTGGCGCGGCGTCCACCGCAATCTCGGTGGCTACCGGGAGCGGGCGGTGGAGCTGGCAATCGGGCCGACGGTCTTGATCCAGTTGGTCTCGGCGCCGGCGGAAAAGATCACGGCGGCGTTCGCGTTCGCTGAAGATCAGGGTCGGATCCAGGTTGCTGACGTGAAGGCAATCCTGGCGGGCGACGACCTGCCAGGCGAGGGCGAGACCGAAGTTGACGCCGTTGATCTCGGCGGTGCCCATGGCCTGAAGGCTATGGTGGAGGAGCGGACTAAAGAGAGCCGAACAGCTTTCCTGCGCAATCTCTCAGGCCTTCTGAAGATTCTCTCCGTTGCTGTGGCTGAAGCGGAGAGGACCGGCAAGAGGATCAAGAAGAGCAGCATCGCCCCGAAGGCCGAGGTTCATGCTTACCATGCCTACGAGCTGCTGAGCAGTCTGGGAACCGGTGTTGGTCCGCAGGGGGACGGCAAATCGACAATGAAGATCGGCCTGCCGTCGGCGTCTCGCTGGAAAAAGGTCGAGGCGCTGTTGTGGCGACTTCGAGACAGCTCGAACTGGGCGCGGGTCGATAGCCTGGAGGAATGGCTGGAGACAGTCGTGATCCCGATCCTCACCTGGGCGACGTCGAAGGAAAAGTCGCCGGCGTGGCCGTTGCCAGAAGACACGTCTTCGCCGCAGGCCACGGTCGCAGCGTCATCGTTGGGCCAGGCTGAGATCGAAGACGATCAAGACGTCGACCTCGATGAGGAAGCCGAGATGGTCGAAGCCGAAGCTTCGGATGTTCAGGCCGAAACGGAAGCAGACGTTAGCGACCCGGTTGCTGCCCTGCTTTCCGCGACCCGCGGACAACGCAGGGGACCGGGCCGGCACAAGCTGGAACTGATAACGAACTGATCGGTACGAGATGAGAAGGGGCTTTCGAGCCCCTTTTCCGATTCCGGCGTCGCGCGTTCGGCCGGTGAGCCCGCTGTTAACCTTGTTCGGGCTCTGTTCTCATTCTTTGCTGCCAGGGTCCTTGAGATCCGGTCAGGGTCCTGTCAGGACTGGGTGGCTCCACGAGATGGAGCAAGCGGCCCGAGGCAGCGCGCCAACGCTACCAAGGGCCTGACCCTCAAGCCTTCTCATGAAAGGAATCGGGCTTTGACCAACCTACACGCTTCATCCCCCGCCGGGGAAGTTCTCCGCGCCGCGACTTCGGCATCCTCCACCATCTCTTCGCTCGCCGGCCCAACGTCGCGCCGCCGCTTCGGTGAGCGTGCCGCTGTTCAGGCTGAACCGCCGGCGCTGCGCCGCCACCCGCATCTGGTGCGCTACACGCAAGTCGAGGCAGACTTCGACGTGCTGATCGAGAAGGCGATTGCCGCGATCGCCGACGGCGAGCCCGTGGAGGACGAGATCCTCGGGCACTATGTCAACGTGGCCTCGCTGGTCCGCGCGGTCTCGTTCCGCGAAGGCAAGCTTCTCGAGCAGGCCGTCGAACGGTTGGCCAAGGTCAATCCGGATCTGATCGTACTGATGCAGTCGATCAAACTGCCGTTGGTCAAGGCCGCGATCGAGGCGGTGGCCGGCAATGACTGGCGCCAGCTCGAGGGTGTGCGGCTTGATTGCGAGGCACCGGCCAAGGGGAGCTACACGCCGGACCTGATCATCGTGAACCGCGCTAAGCGGGCCGCCTTCGTGTTGGACCTGAAGCGCTCGCTCGCGTCCTACGGCGACACCAGCCGGCTTGAGGAGCTGAAGCTCAAGATGCTGGCATCGGCAATGATCGTGCCGGACTGGCTCTACAAGACCCAGAAGCGGACGATGGTCGAGACGGTGGGCGTTGCGATCGTCGATGGCGCAAGCCGTCCCAGCGATCATACGGCGGGCGTTTGGGCGCTTTCGGAAATCGACGACCTTCTCGAGATCGACGGTGCTGCTGCCTGCATGGCGGAACTACGGCTGCGCTTCGGACGTCGTGTCCAACAGCTTCTCGAGGTCGAGGCGCGTCGAGCGCTCGGTCTCCCGGAGACGCCAATCGTGATGTCGGCCCCAGTGCTCGCCGCTGATGCCTCCACGACGTCGCTCTATACGCGCCGCTTTGGGATGCTGCAGGCAATCCCCCGTGCCATGGTCTGCGAGGATGCGACGGACAAAACCGGCCATCACGGATCCGGATGCCGTTGCAGCTCCTGTGAAGATCCGAGCTTCGATGATGATGACGATGGCCGCGATGATCCGGAGGCGCTTTCGGATGACACCGTCTCATGGCCGCCCGAGCATGTCCGCATCGGCTTTGCACGGCGTCTGCTCGACGCCTGACGCTACAGAGCCTTCGCTCGGATGAGGCTATGGCTGCGGCGCGTGACGCCGCGGCGGCCTCTTGCCGTCCCCATTAGCCGTGAGAAGACGCCGTCCGCTGAAGCCGGACCGGCGAGGAGATCCTGCATGTCCGCAGACATCATGCCCACCCAGGCGTCACCGACGTCACCCCGACTCAAACGAACCAACGCCAGAGCTTCAAAGCCCAGTCAGCAAAATGTGGTTCCACGTCCGCAGGACGATCCAGCTCTGATTGTCGGCCTCGCGCTTGCGTTTGCCCGACAGGGGCCGGGGGACCCACGCGTCATTCCATCAGTTGTGCTCGACCGGCTGCGCCACTTGGCAAATTCCGGCGAGCCAACCTGCCGCCTGGTTCTCGATTGCCTCGACAGGAGGGCCGGCGCCAATCATCGGACGGACGCTGGTCAGGGCTGGCCGACGGAAATTGTTTCCGTTCACCCAGCCATGAAGGAGGATCGTTGATGGATCGCCTGTCTTCCTTCCTGCTCCGGCGCTTGGCCCATGTCGAGCGCTGTGCCGTCCGGCGTCTCGCGGTTCGCAACGGCCTGCTGACGATGAGCACCAGCATCGTCGATAGTCATGTTGTCGGCCACTTTAGCCCAGCCTTCGATGCCTCCCATCTCACTGGCGAGTTTGAACAGGACCGTCAGTGGGTGCGGGATCATCTCGCAGGCTTTCTGATCGATGCACCGCAGGACGGACATGGCCGCCCAGTTCTCGACCAGGCCGTGCCGGTGTGGCCGGCGCATCTCGCGCCGCGTTTTACGGGTGAAGATGGCACGCCCCAGGCTACGCTTGCCTACGCGGTCTGTGTCGTTGCCGACGCTGGTTACAAGCCGAGCATCAAATCCATGGCCACTCTGCTGCTGCTTGCTGCGGCCATGAAACAGTCAGGCGTCTCGCTGCGCGATCTCGGCGCAGTCCTGCGCCAGCCGGCACCCGTCTTCTCGGTGGCAGTCCTCGCCGACGGCTTTGAACGCGCCTTGCCGCAGCTCATCGAAAACACCGACATCGTACCGTTCGGGCCTTACAACGGCGTGGCGGCGGACTTTGCCTTCAACGACGATCTCTGGCGTTGGGTAGGCAGCGAGACCAAACGGGTGTTCCTGCAGGTCCCGGCTTTAGAGACGAACCGCCCGAGCCGGGCAGCACTGCGCGGGCAATTGCTGCGGGCCTTGGCGGACGGCACGCCCGTGCTTGCCGTGTCGGAGGCACACAATGGTGTTCCTGACCAGGTCGATCTGACCTGCGACATCAGACTGACGGGCGCCGGGATCGACCGCCTGTTGATCGCCGACCTGCTGGAGGCTGTCTACGGCAGCGAAGCGGTCATCCGCCATGACAGCAGTATCGCGAAACTCGATGCCGGCGTGCTCACGCTTGACGATCTCGCAATCGCAATCAGGCCCGGCCGTCCGATCCTGTCGAGCCTAGATGCACTCGGCGGACTAGCAGCGCTGAACCGCGAGGACAAGGAAGACGGGAACGCTGACAAAAAGGGGGCCTCCTCGCGACGTCTCGTGACGCACAGCCCAAGTGAGCGCAGAGGAGAGAACTCCGGGGATGGCGGCGGGGCGGACGGTCGCGCATCGTCGTCAAAGGACAAGCGCAAGGATAGGTCCCGACAGAAGCCGACGGGCGCCGAAGTAATCCAGCCGGAACCCGATGACGATTCATCTGCGCCGGTCGCGCCACCTGTCCTGCGGGTCGAGACCCTGACGGGCTATGGTGCCGCGAAAGACTGGGCGCTCGGCCTGAAAGCCGATCTTGCGGATTATCTTGGGGGTGAGCTGCCGTGGTCGGACATGAGCACCAAGCTCCTCCTTTCAGGACCTCCGGGTACAGGCAAGACAACTTTTGCACGGGCGCTTTGCAACACGCTGCAGGTTCCACTGGTCGTCACCTCTGTCTCGACCTGGCTACAGGGCGAGTATCTACATGATGTGCTGGACCGCATGGCAAACACGTTCGCGGAAGCCCGACGTCAGGCGCCGTCCATCCTGTTCATCGACGAGATCGACGGCATCGGTCAGCGTGCCTCGGCGTCGCGACCCTACGCCGACTACTGGAACGCCTGCGTCAACAAGCTGTTGGAGCTTCTCGACGGCGCGCTGAAAACCGACGGCGTCATCGTCGTTGGCGCCACGAACCGGCCGACCGAAATCGATGAGGCGATCCGCCGCTCCGGGCGGCTGGAAACGCAAATCGAGATCCCGCGCCCCGATATTCCGACCCTCGCAGGCATTCTCGCCCATCATCTGGGCAACGACCTCGATGCCGTCGCCATGTCGGACACCCAGATCGGAGGTCAGCCATGACGGGAAACACCAAAATTAGCGGCTCGATGGACGAGATCGAGGTCATCCTGGAGGATGAAGGCGAGCGCGGCATCGACAGGCCAGAGACGGCCGAGCAGGACACCCCAGTGCTTCAGGCGTTGCGACGTCTGGCAACACGAGCAATGGACCTGACTGGCGCCGACATTGAACGGATCGTCCGCGAAGCTCGATTGAAAGCTCGCCGAGAAAAGCGCCGCCTCACTTATGCCGATGTCGAAGCTGGCATCCGCGGTCACCGCCCGCCGGTCCCGTATGATGTCCGATGGCGTTTCGCGATCCACGAGTCCGGCCATGCGGTCGTGCATCACGCTCTACGTCTCGGGTCGATCAAGGGGCTGACGATCGACGCCAAGGACGGCGGCCACAATGCAGTGACCTTTGCGACCAACGCACCCGATACCGAAGCTTGGTATGAGCGGCTGCTGGCAATGCTGATGGCTGGCCGCGCGGCTGAACTCGTCGCGCTCAAGGCCGTATCGGCGGGCTCCGGCGGCGCCGAAGAGAGCGACCTGGCGCGCGCAACTCGTGTCGCTCTGGACATGGAACAGGCACTCGGCTTCGGTGGCCGTCATCCGCTGCTCTACCTCGGACACAAGGATCCGACCGCGATCCTCAGCCGCGACGCCAAGCTGGCAGAGCGGGTGCATCGGCGGCTGGAGTTCGCGCAGGCACGGGCGACGGATGTCATCCTCGAAAACCGGCAGGCCTTCGACGGGCTGGTGCGCGCGCTCTTCGACGCCCAGGCGCTCGATGGGGCAGCGGTCATGGACATCCTGGCCGGTGCCTCGTAAATCCAGAGCGAGGGATGGAGGACGGGATGTCTGTAACTGTCGTCGCACATTGCGACTGGAGTATCGAAGCCAAGAAGCGATGGATGTGCGTGGCGGTTCGGCAGGGCGAGACGTGGGCCCTTTCGGCGCCGGAACCCGTCGGCGATACGCAGAACCTTACACATCGGCTGCGGCGGCGGATAGGAGCAGACGCCGCAGTGCTGATGGGTTTCGACTTCCCGATCGGTCTTCCTGCCGCCTACGGCAGAACTCTAGGGACACCTGACTTCCCTTCTTTTTTGCGGTCATTCGGGGACGCACGCTTTGCGCGTTGGTTCGACGTCGCGGAGCATCGCGGCGAAATCTCCATCGACCGACCGTTTTATCCAATGCGGCCTGGGGGCACACAGCGGCAGCACCTCTTCGACGCTTTGGGGCTGACGGCCAAGGATCTTCTGCGCCGCTGCGAGCGGGCGACGCCGGATCGCGGCGACGCCTGCATGCTGTTCTGGACGCTCGGCGGCAATCAGGTGGGCAAGGCCGCCTTGGCCGGCTGGCGTGAGATTATCCTGCCGAACTTGGAGGAGCTATCGCTATGGCCGTTCGACGGTCCGCTCCGTGAACTGATGATGCCGGGCGCCACTGTTGTCGCAGAGACCTATCCCGGTGACGTCTATGGCCAGCTTGGAATTCCCCGACGCCCTGTGTGGAGTAAGCGACGGCAAGAAGGACGCCGGTCCGTGGCAAGTCATCTGATGCGGTGGCTGGAGAACAGGCCACACGTCGACGGGAGCGGACTCCAAAGTCTGATCAGCGACGGTTTCCGAAACGGCAAGGACGGTGAAGACCGGTTCGACGCGACAGTCGGCCTGCTTGGCATGATCGACGTCGTCGATGGCCGACGGGGCGAAGGGGTACCGGAAGCTGATGATGTGAAAACGTGGGAAGGCTGGATCCTCGGTCAGCAGGCTTAAGTCTCCCGCACGTTGATCTATCTTAAAAAGAGCTGATGCAGGTCGCCGGCAACTCGAAACAAATTGCGCTCATTCGATTCGAACTTCCGGGCGAACGATTCGAAAGTCGAGGGCAATGTTTCCAAGCTCTGGGCAAACGTTTCGATCGTCCAGATTTACGATTCACCCGAAATCGGAATGGTCGCACCTTGTGCGCCCGGCGCAGTCAACATAGCCGTGGGACTGCCGGCAACCTGTCTCGACGTGCCCGCAATCTGAAACAAATTGCGCTGATTCGATTCCAAACTCGAAAATTCCGATTCACAACACGATGATTCCGTTTCGGTGACAAACGCCTTGCGCTGTGCCGCCGGTCCTCTGACCATCGGAGTGCCATCAACGAAAACAGGGGGAAGATGACATGGCGCGACAGACCTTGGAGGAGCGCAACGCCAAGCAGAGGGAGCGGCAGCAGCGGCTGAGGGACCGGCATCGGGCCGAGCGGCGTCCGGATCGTGACGACGTCGCGCGGGCCATGCTGTTCTGGACGATCAGCAGCTATCTCGACCAGGGACGGCAGGACTGGATAGAAGAGCTGGCCGACGCCGTGGTTGGGGTTCTCGTCGACCAAGGCTTCGACGAGCGGGCAGCCGACGAAGTCTTCGATGATCTCGTCGATCGCTACGCTAGCGATGACCAACCTTTCCGCCGCAAGGTTCACCTGCGGGACTGACGATTTCTGGCCATCTGCTCTGCCTGATCACCAATTTGTGCAAACGGCGTTCACATTCGGGGACTTCGTCCCCCCGTTACTTTGTGAAACGCCGTTTGCAACTGAATCGTTTTTATGAAGCCATTCGCCTACGGAAACCCTTGGTTACCGGAGGTTAACTCCCTTCGCATAGCTCGCGTGCCCCGCATCTGCGGGAACGATCAACAACAGCTACGTGAATGGAAATGAACCAATTTTCTGCCAAAGCCTTTCAACGCAAGATCGACGCCTTCTGCCAACTGCGGCTGGCGCCGCTTTTCAAGGATGACGAACTTCCCCGGCTGAAGTGGTATTTGCACACGCTCATTCAGACGAGGAGACCGGCGCCAAGAACCAGCGGCAGGACAGACTGGCACGTTGTCGCGGCAGCCTGCGGCCTGGACACCAATCTGCTTGCGGGCAACGCGCGTCAGATCGATCCAGCCTTTGACGCCATTGGTCGGTGGATCCGAGACACGCGCCTCTTAGCCACGGCAGCAGACCCCGAAGTCCCTCGAACACGAAAGACGCTGAGGACGAAGGCGGTGCCCACAAGTCCCCGACCAGCCCGCCCACCCCAGAACCAGCCCAAACCAGCATCGGGCGCTACAGCAGCAAGTCCACGCACAGGTCTCGAATTCCCAGAACCGTTGTTCGACGTCAGCGAAGATCCGACGGACTTTTCCGAGGCGTTACAGCTCCAGCTCCGGCGCCATGGCGAAACGTACTGGACGCTCCATCGTGCCATCACCGGTCCAGATGACGTCACAGACAAGAATACGCTTTTAAGCTGGATCGAAGGCCGGAAAGTGCCGCGGAGTATCGAGAGTTTCGAGATCTTGTCACGGATCGAGCGACGGTACCGGCTTCCTGCTGGCTACTTCAAAGCCAAGCTTCCACACCCTTCACGATCCGCTTCAGGGTTTGAGCTGTCCGGCATAGAGCCTGCCGAACGGCGTCGCATCGCCTGGCATCTCCCTGAGGATTTCAACACGCTGTCCTTCCAGAAAAGGGAGGAGATCGTCGACTGGGTGCGGCGGGTCATAATCAGCGGGACGACCGACTACCGGAAGTACCAGGCCGCTGCCGCCAAGCAACGCTACGCCATCCGTTTCCCCGGCGTCTCCTATGGTGGGCGGGCGCCACGGGACGGTAAAATCGTTGTGCCCGCGAACTATGAGCAGACTTGGGTCGAAGATCCTGACTTGCTGTCAGGCGTGATAGAAGCGCCACCGTCACTCGCCATGGAAATGGCCGACCTGGTGCGCTTCAAGACGTCAGCACTAACGTCTGTCGGTTTTCAGCGAAACGGCGTCTGGGGCGAAGAAACCGCCTCGCAGAAGATCGAGCATCTCGGGCTGATGTTCGGTGCCCTTGCAGCATCCAGAGATGGAGAGGTGAAGGGCTACGGGGTGCCGGTCCGGCAGTTGACGTTTGGCCTCCTCATTTTCCCCGGCGTCTGGGATTGGTATCTGCAGTGGCGGGAGACGCGCCGCGGCTTTTTCACCGCTTGGGAAGTCGACATGTTGCGGATCGCCTTGGCGATCACCAAGGAGGGGACCGGATGGCTTCGGCAGCATCCGGAGCTTCTGGCGCGGGTTCAACCGATTGCCGGCCTCGTTTCGCAAAACGAGATCGACTACGCGAATGCGGACTGGCACGGTGCCTGCGACGACTTCCACAAGCACGCTGCGCACCGCGTCAAGGAAATCCAAAGGATCGCTCGCGTTCATCGCGATCCGTTCGAGCCGATCATGCCGGTCCTCGAGGCGGCGAGCCCCGTTGGAGAGTATCGCAAGATCACCGAGGAGATCATTCGCCTGATGCCGGATGAGCATCGTTATCCTCGGCCGGCCGCCGAAGCGGTCCGATCATTCCTGATGCTGAGATTAGGACTGCATCTTGGGCTTCGCCAGAAGAACCTCCGGCAACTGATGCTCAACCCGAAAGGCTCGATGCCACGTTCGGAACGCGCACTGGAAAAAATGAAGCGCGGCGAAATCCGGTGGAGTGAACGGGAAGGTGGCTGGGAGGTCTTCATTCCTGCCGCAGCGTTCAAGAACGCGCATTCATCGTTCTTCGGTGACAAGCCCTTTCGGCTTGTGCTTCCGGACCTCCTGGACCTCTACAAGTACATCGACGCCTATGTCGACCGGCACCGCTCGGTACTGTTACGGTCGGCTGCGGATCCCGGCACATTCTTCGTCAAGACGGTCAAGACGACGAGCACTGATGCGGCTTACGATACTACTAGCTTCTACGAAGCATGGCGTCTCACCATCCAGCGCTACGGGATCTACAACCCCTATACCGGACGAGGCGCAATCAAGGGGCTGCTCCCGCACGGTCCCCATAACGTCCGTGATGTGCTAGCAACCCATATCCTGAAGCAGACTGGTTCCTATGAGCAGGCGAGCTACGCCATCCAGGACACAGCCGAAATGGTCGCCAAGCACTATGGGCGGTTCCTGCCCCAAGACAAGGCCGCGCTTGCGGCCCGCATCCTCAACCAGGTTTGGGAAGCCGCCTAACGCACACGGGGCGCCGGAAATTATTTCCGGCGTCTTTCGGGGTAAGAACGGGTATCCTTCATTGCGGATGCGTGACAAACCGCTACTGGCCTTATTGTGACTTCCGAGCGGCTCTAGTCTATTGAGGTATCGAGGTCGCTAGCGCGGATCGGCTGAAAACGCCGTTAGACTCCTCGACGGATCAACACCTTACGTAGCGCCGATGAGTTTCCCCCAGTTCAGAGTATTCTCTAGCGTCACATTGTCGGCTATGCGCTCAAGGTGGCGCAGGCGCCCCACCTCAGCCTGACGCACGTCGGGATCGCACCATTGCTGTGCGTCCCACTAAGTGGCGCGGCGTCGTATTGACACAGAGCAATATTCGGGTTGGTCGATGCTTCTCCAGGTAGCCAGGCCCGATAATTTGAAATGCGGATAACTTCTCCCTAGTGCTCTCACCCATCTTGGCTTGATGTGTATCCAAGGGCTACACTGCGACTCATGAAGGAAAAAGATGCCGGAATGCGAATCCGTGTCGAGCGGGAGCTTCGCGATGAATTTCTGACGATGTGCCGCGAGCAGGATCGCCCTGCCGCGCAAGTCATCCGGGAATTTATGCGGGAATACATTGCGGCAAGAACAATGCAGCGCGCCGGCCAAGCCGAGACCATCGGTGAAATGCATGTCGCGCCAGGGGGGGAAGAATGAACGCCGTAGAGATCGAAGAAGCCATATCGGCTCTCGCCGAACAGCCGTTTGACGCAGACGAGTTTCCGTTCGCGTTCCTTCAGGCGTTTGGTGCGAAGGAGACCACGCTTCGACGTCTGCGCAGTGGTGAAACCAATAAGTCTGATCTGGGCGGCGTTCTTCAGACGAGCAACATTCACATCGCGGTTGCGCCTGAAGGTACCGTGACCGAGACGCTTGGCAAGCTCAAGGCCAGCCCGGCGACAACGCGCGCCAAGGCGAAATTCGTGCTCGCCACGGACGGCAAGGAATTCCAGGCGGAAGACCTGAACTCCGGCGAAGTCGTCGTCTGCGGCTACCCTGATTTCCCTGACCACTTTGGCGTTTTTCTGCCGCTCGCTGGCATTTCTACCGTCAAACAAATCCGCGAAAGCGCCTTCGACATAAAGGCGACAGGTCGGTTGAATCGCCTGTATATCGAGCTGCTGAAAGATAATCCGGAATGGAGTTCTGCCGCCCGCCGCCATGACATGAACCATTTCATGGCCCGTCTTATCTTCAGCTTCTTTGCCGAAGATACCGATATCTTCCTGAAGGATGATCTGTTCACCGCTATCATCGAGAAGATGAGCGACAAGGACAGCTCGAACACCCACGAGGTCATCAGCGAGATTTTTCGTGCGATGAACACCAAACGGGAGGATAGGGCCAGCGCTGGAATTGCACGCTGGGTTAACGATTTCCCCTACGTGAACGGCGGTTTGTTCTCCGGCAGCACAGAGGTTCCACGGTTTTCCAAGATCGCTCGTTCGTACCTGCTGCATGTCGGGAAGCTCGATTGGAAAAAAATCAACCCCGACATTTTCGGGTCGATGATTCAGGCTGTGGCCGATGACGAGGAGCGCAACGCCCTCGGCATGCATTACACCAGCGTGCCGAACATCCTGAAGGTCCTCAATCCTCTGTTTTTGGATGATCTGCGGGAACAGCTTGAAGAGGCGGGAGACAATGCCCGCAAGCTTCTGAACCTCCGCAACCGCATGGCGCGTATTCGCGTTTTTGATCCCGCCTGCGGCTCCGGCAATTTCCTTGTTATCGCCTATAAGGAAATGCGCGCTATAGAGGCTGAGATTAACAAGCGGCGCGGTGAATCTGATCTACGCACGGAAATCCCTCTGACCAACTTTCGTGGGATCGAGCTTCGAGATTTCCCCGCGGAAATAGCACGCCTTGCATTGATCATCGCGGAATATCAGTGCGACGTGCTTTATCGTGGTCAGAAGGAGGCATTGGCGGATTTTCTGCCGCTTGACGCCAAGAACTGGATCACTTGTGGCAATGCCTTGCGGCTTGACTGGCTTGGCTTGATGGATGTCGAAAACGTCGGTGTGAAACATCATGCCACTGATTTATTTCATTTGCCAGTCGACCAGCCGAAGATTGACTTCCAAAATAAGCATGGGGAAATTTACATCTGCGGAAATCCGCCTTTCAAGGGCGCAAGGAAGCAGTCGAGCGAGCAAAAGTCCGATCTTTGTGAGATATTTGGAGGTGGAAATGACTACAAGGACTGCGACTATGTTACTGGATGGTATCTAAAGGGGGCAGACTTTCTCGCCCGCGAACCTGGCGCTTTGGCATTTGTCTCAACAAGTTCAGTTTGTGAAGGCGAGCAGGTTCAGCATATTTGGAAGAGAATTTTCGACAACGGATTAAGCATATTCTTTGCACACAGGCCGTTCCCTTGGAGAAATAATGCAAGCAATATCGCAGTTGTAACATGCATCATTGTCGGGTTGCGTCGTTCCTCGGAAAAAACGTTGGGTATTTATGAAGGCGATAATTTTCTTAGATGCCAAAATATATCTCCATACCTTGTGCCAGGTAGCCCTGTATTTGTGCAGGCAGAAAATTCGCCTATATCAGAGAATTTTCATCTTATGTCGTCGGGCAGCATGCCCAGAGACGGCGGCTATCTGCTTTTAGACAACGACGAAAAGTCAGACCTTGAAAAAGATTGGCCTCTCGCCACGAAATTTTTGAAACGGTACTCTGGCACCAGTGAACTTACCAACGGAAGTATACGGTGGTGCATTTGGATTGATGATGAAACGCTGCCCGAGGCTGTACATATCCCACCAATTGCAGAGAGGGTTCGGCTGGTTGAGAAGTTTCGCTTAAATTCTACGGCCAAAACGACCGTGGGCTATGCTCGAATTCCGTATAAGTTCGCGCAAAGATCACATCGTCAAGGAAATGCCGTATTAGTATCCGCGACAAGTTCTCAGAATAGAGAATACATACCTGCTGACTGGATAAACGATAGAATCGTAGTATCGAACGCCGCGTATGTTGTTTATAATGCTGATTTATTTGAGATTTCGATTGTTATGTCTCGAATGCATCTGGTTTGGATTGCCACCGTTTGCGGGAGAATGAAGACAGATTACAGGTATTCAAAAACCCTGGGTTGGAATGCCTACCCCGTCCCTAAGTTGACCGAGAAGAACAAAGTTGATCTGGCCCGCTGTGCCGAGGATATCCTTTTAGCACGCGAGGCGCATTTCCCCGCAACCATCGCCGATCTGTACGATCCTGAACAAATGCCCGCTGACTTGCGTGCTGCGCATGATCGCAATGATGAAGTTTTAGAGCGCATCTATATCGGTCGCCGCTTCCGCAGCGATACCGAACGCCTCGAAAAGCTCTTCGAGCTTTATACGAAGATGACGACCTCGAAGGATTCCAAGCCAAGCAATTTAAAGATGAAAGCATAACGCCATGACCAGCGAAAAACACGTCCCTTCCGTTTCCGTCACCTATGCGCAAAATGGCAATTCAACCAAGCCGAACGAGCTTGGCATGCGGCCTATGCAGGAGTCGGTGTACGAGAAGCGGGGCGAGCAATATTTGCTGATCAAATCACCTCCCGCATCGGGCAAGAGCCGGGCGTTGATGTTTGTTGCGCTGGACAAGCTCAACAATCAGGGCTGCAAGCAGGCGATTGTCGTCGTGCCGGAAAAGTCCATCGGATCCAGCTTTGCCGATGAGGCGCTGTCGAAGCACGGTTTCTATTGGGATTGGCATGTCTCCCCGAAGTGGAACCTTTGCAATGCGCCGGGAGCGGATGGTGGCAAAGTCAATTCGGTCAAAGCGTTTCTGGATAGCGACGACAAGGTTCTCGTCTGCACCCACGCCACTTTCCGCTTCGCCGTCGATAAATTTGGCATCGAGGTTTTCGATGACAGGCTGATTGCGGTAGATGAGTTTCACCACGTTTCCGCCAATCCCGACAACAAGCTCGGCAGCCACCTGGGTCAGCTCATCGGGCGCGGTAAAACGCATATTGTTGCCATGACCGGCTCTTACTTCCGGGGCGACGCCGAACCGGTGCTCATGCCCGAGGACGAAACCAAGTTTGAGCCAGTCACCTACACCTACTATCAACAGCTCAACGGCTATAAATATCTGAAGTCACTCGATATCGGCTACTTCTTCTACGCCGGAGCCTATTCGGACGACATCTTGAAAGTGCTCGACCCGGAAGAAAAAACCATCATCCATATCCCATCTGTCAATTCGCGCGAGAGCACCAAGGACAAGATTAGGGAAGTCGAGCATATCATCGAAGAGCTGGGCGGTGGGCCAGATGCTTGGCAGGGAACTGATCCCGTGACTGGCTTTCAACTGGTGAAACGTCCCGATGGCCGCATCCTGAAAATCGCCGATCTGGTCGATCCCGATCATCAGGCGACGATCCAGGCCAGTCTCCGATCGCCCGAAATGAAGACGAACCGCGACTATGTGGACATTATTGTTGCACTTGGCATGGCCAAAGAGGGGTTTGACTGGATTTGGTGCGAGCACGCCCTGACGGTCGGTTATCGCTCCAGCCTGACCGAGGTCGTTCAGATCATTGGCCGCGCGACACGTGATGCACCCGGCAAAGCCCGCGCGCGGTTCACCAATCTCATTGCCGAACCGGATGCTTCCGAGGAGGCCGTGACGGAAGCGATCAACGATACGCTGAAAGCGATTGCGGCGAGCTTGCTCATGGAACAGGTGCTCGCGCCCCGTTTCAATTTCACGCCTAAGCGCCCGGAAAGTGAGCCGGCGCCCGGCTTCGACTATGGCGATGGCGGTTATGATCCGAACAAATGCAATGTCGGTTTCAACGAAGAGAGCGGTGAATTTCAGATCGAGATCAAGGGGCTTGCCGAGCCGAAAAGCAAGGAAGCGCAGCGCATTTGCCAGGAAGACCTGAACGAGGTCATTACGGCTTTCGTTCAGGACAAGAGGTCAATTGAACGGGGC
This sequence comes from Rhizobium sp. 05N430, assembly GCF_056396985.1. NCBI lineage: Bacteria > Pseudomonadati > Pseudomonadota > Alphaproteobacteria > Hyphomicrobiales > Rhizobiaceae > Rhizobium > Rhizobium sp. 05N430. The sequence goes on from NZ_JBFTMO010000010.1 coordinate 157,302, forward strand.
CTGTTCGATGAAGAATTGGTGCCTGAAGAACTGACCCAGGTCCGTCTTGGCAAGATCATCAAGGATAAATATCCGGAGCTGGACGACGAAGATCAGGAGGCCGTGCGCCAGCATGCCATTGCAGCCCTGAACCTGACCCAGCAGGCGAAGGCCGCGCTGAATCCCGACGGGGAAGCTCCGAAATCCGGTAATACAGCCTTGCTTGACGGCATACGGAAGATCGCCATGGATGTGCGAGAGCTCGACATTGACCTGATTGACCGCATCAATCCGTTCGGCGAAGCATACGCCATCCTTGCCAAGACGATGGACGAGGAGAGCCTCAAGCAGGTCGCCGCCGTCATTTCCGGGAAGAATGTCAAGCTGACACCCGAAGAGGCCCGCGATCTTGCGCGCCGGGCCGTCAAATTCAAGCAGGAGCGCGGGCGTTTGCCATCAATCACTGCCGCCGATGCGTGGGAACGGAAGATGGCGGAAGGTGTAGCTTATCTGGCGCGCATGAAAGCGGAGGCCGCGAATGGTTGATTTCACCGACGAAGATGATGCTCTGCTTGCTGAATTAGGGGTCGAGGTCGAAACCAAGAAGGCTGGCAGCCGCACGCCGCGCGAAGAGCGGATTATCGCAGGCTTTGAGGAAATTCAGCGCTTTGTCGAAGAGCATGGCCGCGCGCCACGCCACGGCGAACACTGCGACATTTTTGAGCGGCTTTATGCCGCTCGGCTGGATCGTATCCGTTCGCTGGAAGAATGCCGCGCGTTGGTCGAACCTCTTGATCATTACGGCTTGCTTGGCGATGAGATTGCTGCCGCTCAGCCCGATATCGGCGAAATGGACGATGACGCGCTGTTGGCCGAACTTGGTATCGAAGTGGAAGCGCCAGAGATTACGACTCTGAAACACGTTCGCTCAACGGCAGAAAAACGAGCCGCCGAGGAGATTGCCAACCGTGAACGCTGCGAGGAGTTCGAGAGATTCAAGCCACTGTTCGACCAGGTCCAGGCAAATCTGAAAAGCGGCGTCCGTACGACACGAAAATTCGTGAAGGACGCGGGCTTCCTGAAAGCCGAAATCACGGTAGGTCAGTTTTTCATTCTGGGCGGACAGACAGCCTATGTCGCGGAAGTCGGCGAACCGATCAAGGCTCCTAATGGCGAGACAGACGCCCGTTTGCGCGTCATCTATTCCAACGGGACGGAAAGCAATCTGCTTCTGCGTTCACTTCAGCGCGCCCTTTATAAGGACGAAGCGGGCCGCCGTATCACCGAACCGAGCGCCGGGCCACTTTTTGCCGAGGAAACCGATGAAGATGATACCGCCAGTGGCACGATCTATGTTTTGCGCAGCAAATCTAACCATCCTCTTGTGGCCGAGAATCGCGACATCGTGCACAAAATCGGGGTGACCAGTGGCAGCGTCGAAAAGCGCATTGCCAATGCCAAACTCGATGCCACCTTCCTGCTGGCAGACGTAGAAATCGCCGCAACCTACGAGCTTTACAACATCAACCGGGCGAAACTCGAAAACCTGATCCATCGGGTGTTCGAACCGGCAAAGCTGGAAATCAAGATCAAAGACCGCTTCGGCAATCCCGTTGTGCCGAGAGAATGGTTTTTGGTGCCGCTGTTCGTCGTGGACGAGGTCGTGGAAAGAATCAAAGATGGCAGCGTTTCAGGGGTGGTATACGATCCAAAAACAGCGAGCCTGATCGATAGCGCTGCGGCCTGAAGGTTTTTAGCCGGGCCAAATTCATGGGCACTCTGTTTGTGTAAAAGCGAGGATAACTCGCACTTGGCACATCAAATGTTCTTGAGTTGTTCTCGCGATGGGTTACGCTGGTTGTATGAGCCACAAAACTAGCGTTTCGATTCTTGCCTCGCTATTGAGGCCCGACAACGACGCTCGCCCCACATTTTTGTTGGGGGCGGGGGCCTCATTTTCCTCCGGTGTTCCTCTGGCGGCTGAAAGCGTTCGTCGTCTTGCGAAGCAAGTCTATGCCGAGCGTGAGCTTGGAGGCAGGACTCTCCCAGAGCGCATAAAACCCTCGGAATGGACCAGTTGGCTTCACCAGCAGGACTGGTTTATTCACGGAGATGATCAACTCGCCGAGAATTTTCCGCTCGTAGTCGAGAATTTGCTAAAGCCGGAAGCGTATAGACGGCGATTGTTGTTAGAGCTTGTCAGCCTGAAGGGCGAGCTGGGTTCAGGTTACCGCGCCCTCGCTGATCTCGTCCTGCGCGGGCTTGCCGGAACGGTGATGACCACCAATTTCGATTTGTGCCTGCCGATGGCGCTCGGAGAGAAGCACCCTCATATAAGGCATGTTGCGGAAATCAATCGCAGGCCCGACGATTTCAACGAATTTAACCCCTTCGCAAGGGCTCAGATTGTATGGCTTCACGGCAAGGCAGAACAGTATACTGATCGAAACCTGGTTCATGAGACGCAAACTCTCGATCGTGTTCTCCTCGAAAAGCTGCATCCGCTCCTTGAGTTCTCGCCCTTGATCGTCATGGGGTATCGAGGGTACGAGCCGTCGATCATGTCATCGCTTCTCGGAGCCGAAGGTCAAAAATTCCGGCACGGTATATTTTGGTGTGTGAGAGCAGGTGAGCCGCTTCACCCCAATGTTCAGGCATTGTCGGACCGCTTGGGCAGTAATTTTCAAAGGCTGGAGATCAAGGGCTTTGATGAAATCCTGGCCGATTTGAATGTGGAGCTTGCCGGTGTCCAGCGGTTCGTTGCACTTTCAGTTGCCGAAGCCGGAGAGAGCTTTGATGACCAGATATGTGAAGGGGCAGTATGGGCTGATGTCGATGCAGACCTGGCGCTTGTCACCCTTCGGCAGTACTGCGAGAAACTTGAACGCGGTAGTCTCACATCAGATCAGCTCAAGCCATTGATGCGCGAGATCGGCCTATTGGCCCAGCAAAAGGATGCCTCGGAACAGCCGACGAATGCCTGCATCCTGCTGTTTGGTCGAAATCCTGAACGCTTCTTTTCGCATTCGGTGATTTCGGCGACGATTTCCGGAAAAAGGCGCATCGTTTTCGAAGGCAATCTAATCTCTCAATATCGTGCATTGCTTGAGTGGCTGGAAAGCAAAGATGTCAATCCCATCATCAAGGTTAAAGGCAAGCAAAAGCATTATTCGCGCGCTGCATACCCTGAGCGGGCTTTGATCGAAATGCTGGTTAACATGATTGTTCACCGGGACTATGAGATCGTAGCGCCAAGTCAAATCGACGTGGACGGAAACTCTGCCGTGTGCTTTTCCAATCCAGGCGGAATGTCTGCGCAGTCGAAAAATCGACTTGAGACAAATGACGAAGGTGCGTTCTCCCCCGTGCCGGAGTTCAGCGATCTCCGAAATAGAACCCTATGCGATGTATTTTTTGGGATCAGCGCCATGGAACGCGCGGGTACCGGTTTATCCGACACCCTCGATCTTTGTTTCGAAGCTGGCGGCTCTGCGTCATTCGCTTTCCCGCCCGGAGAGGATGGATTCCTCGCCAAGCTTTTCAGGCCGGGCGCTTCTGCGGGATCAGCCTCCGTGTCGATCGACACCCGCCCTGTGGGTACCTATACGATAAACTCGCTCATGTTCTCCGCTTTGCCTGAGACGATTACGCGCCTCAAGATTAAGGAAGGCGTCGACCTGTGGCGGGACGTTCCGCTGCATGATGCCGGTACATTCGTCTATGAGCACCGCAGCGGTGATTTATGGACGTTCTTGCCTACCCCTATCGCCAACCTCCTATTTGCAAATGTCCTTACGGAAGAGGCGACAGTCATCTCCCTGGCAGAGGCGGATTCAGACATTGTCCTGCACCGGAAAATCGCTTGGCTGATACGTAAGCATTTTGAGCAGCATATTCGGTCCTTCGAGAAGGACGGTCTTGTCGTTGAAAAGACGAAGAAGGGCCATCCGGCGAAACGTGCCTATTTTCAGAGCAGGAATAAAGACAACAGAACCATCGTTTATGACACACCCCGACGAAAGGGTATCAGACGCGATGTTGTCAAGAAGCGCGGCGATGACGGGAAGCCGTGGTTCGAATGCGAAGGTTTCGGCTACGAAGTTGTACGCCTGGGTAACGGCTGGGGTGTCCGGATCAAACCGTTCTACATGTTCACGAAGCAGGACGGCATCACCCCCTTGCCGGGATATATGCGGACGAGCCGCGCTACGCGCCGCATTCGCTTCGATAGAAACACCAATGTCGAGAGCGATCTCGTGTTCTGGGGGCGGTTCCTATCCCAAGGAGGGCAGACGATAAATATCGGTGATGAAAACGTGCCTGATCTGGTGCTGGAAGGCAGTTTTTACACCCAGGATGTAACAGAAGAAGGGCTGGTGGATCATGACGATTCAAATGAAGATCGACGTACTGCGTGAGCCCAGAATCGAGTTTTCTAATGCGAAAACCGACATCGATCCACGCCGGGGACTGCCAAAGAATGGACCATCTGATAACACGGGTCTGCGGCAGATCAAGCTGGGCTTTGTAGGCCTGTCAGAGGATATCGACGCTGCCGTTGCATGGCTGTCGCGATTTGAGACTTTCATTCCGGCGAAGGAAAATAATTCCGCGCGTTTTCGGAATTGGCCGGGCCTAGAAAAGGCCTTGAATGCAAAATTCATTATGGAGAAGCGGCACAGGCGCATCGTTTCTTCCTCTAAATATGATCAGCTTTTTCGCGACGCGCTGAAGGGTCAGAAGTTCGGTGAACTGGTTGAGCTCTTCGAATACGAAGTCAGCAGTCTGTACGGGGACGAGGCTCCCGACTGCATAATCCTGTGCATCAAGCCTGAACTTGGTGATTTGAGAGTCATGAACCCAGGCCTGTCGCCGGAGGAACGCCGGGCGCTGGAGTTCTTGCGGGCGGAAGAAGAAAGCGATCAGCTTGCGTTATTTCAGCCCTCGCCAGACGAGCTCGAAGCAGCGAGCGCACTCTATACGATGGCTGACGATTTGCTGTTTCGAACGTTCTACCGTGCCCTTAAAGCAAAGATCATGTCTGATGGTCAGGCTGTTCCAATCCAGGTCGTTAGACGCGACACAATCGAACGGCCAGACGATAAGGGGCAAAGTCAGGCCACTCGTGTCTGGAACGCTGCCGTTTCTATCTATTATAAATCAAAGGGCATTCCGTGGCGGCCTGCTGACCTGCCGAAAAATGTCTGCTTTGTCGGGATTTCCTTTCACCACATGAAAAAGCGTGGCGGGCATCTGGTCTATGCCAGCGTGGCGCAGGCTTATTCGACAGATATCGAACCTTACGCGATCAAAGGTGCGAGCATTGATCATGACCAGAAGCGTGATCGCCAACCTTACCTGAACCAGGCGCAAGCGCGTCAATTGCTCGAGCAGATACTGGAAGAGTACGAGCGACGAGCCGGAGTGACGCCCGACCGCGTGGTAATTCATAAGACGACAAACTATCAGCCTGAAGAAGAACGAGGCTTTCGGACGGCTGCCAAAGATCGGGTCGCCAACTGTGATCTGATCTGGCTGCGCAATACCTCGTTTCGTGTCGTCCGCAAAGGAACCGAAGAACCATGGCGCGGCACATTGTGTTCGCTAGATGGTCACTCCTATCTGTTCACGAGCGGCTATATCCCTTGGTGGAACGAATTCCCAGGAATGCACATTCCAGCACCTCTGGAAATCGGTTCTTGCGGTGAGACTGACATTCGTGCACGCGCGGAGGAAATCCTGGCATTGACCAAAATGAACTGGAATTCCAGCGATGGGATCACCCGTTTCCCGATCACGCTGCTCTTTGCACGGCGCGTGGGAGAACTGATGTGCGAGCTTTCGGATAACGCGACGCCCAATCCGTCTTATCGTTTCTACATATGATGTAAATAGTCAAGAAGACAGGGAAATTGGCTTGGCACCGTGTAGGCCTTTGGCTTCCTTTTGGGGCAGGGTGCAAGTGCTTGTGGTTGTAACGCCGAGGAAGCAGTAGCGTTACTGAAACTACGCTACGCTGGATCCACTCTTTGCCCTTATCGGTAAGGCGAAAGTTTGAGCCGCTCAACAAGTGTTGCGGGATACGCGGATTCTGCGCAGGGAAATAATTTCCTCTTCACGCGTCCGTGTCCTACAAAAGTCATTCAAGCGAGGTGCGGCTAGGGCTGCTGGCGAGGTGAAAAATTGAGAAACAGGGAACCACTCTTTATGCCCGAAGTGGGGCATTACTACAGGACCCGCAGCGGGAGCCGTGCATATGTTTCCAGTGACGTTGGCGTCAATCCGTTTCGGGAGAGCCGCATCGATCTCTATCCGCTAATTGGCTACATAGAGAGCCACCACCAAGTCTGCTCATGGAGCGTGGATGGACGTATAGAAAAGGGAATCGATCGGCCTTTAGACTTGGTAAGGGAAATTCCCGCACCGTCACCCATAGCTGGCTGGATTGCGATCACGGCGTCTGCGGTCAGTCCGCTTTCGTCGAGCCGTGAGCAAGCCGTTGGTTCGCTCAAAAACATTGAGAGGGACATTCCTCTCCTTGCGGTTATTTGGATAGAAACCTTGGCTGGTGACGGCTTATAGTCAAGTGGTGCTGGCCAAGCCGATCGGCATAGATTGCTGATCTATACGTCGACGGCAGGTGGTCAGGGGACACTCGGCGGGCTCAGCGGGATGGCGCACCGTGTCGGCGATATGCCGAAACGTAGCATGAAGCGCTTAGAATTGTGCTTGAACGATCCAATCTGCGTCGAGCACTCTCCAGACGGTCAACACGATGATCGCCATCTATATGGAGCGTTCTGTCACGCTTGTCGTCCCCCCGAAACCTCGTGCGAGGCTAGGAACACACGGCTCGACCGTCGGTTGTTAGTGCCCACCGTTGTAGGGCCTCAACGGAATCAGTGTTTCTTTCCATAGAATTCCGCAATCAGCTTTTGTGCACTTTTTTTCAACGAATCTGGGTTCGATTCGTTCGCAGCCTTCAGCAGGGCCGCTACAGATTTATTCTTCACGCCAAGCGAAGCTAAGTCCTGACCTTGAACAAGGCTGATCCATTGCGCTGCCGGTTTCGAGTCTTGGAGTTTTGCCAAAACATGCGTGTCAGCGGGAAGGACATGATTGAGATAATATTGCCAGCGATCAGGCGTGAATTTTTCAACAATCCTTTTTGCCTCCGCTGCCGCAGACCAAGAAACGCCGTAACGATTCCCTAAAACGATGCACAAAAGTGCAGTTGCACAAGCCGGGAACGCTGGGGTTGGTATCGTTGTCCCGAGCTTGGAAAGGTTTTTTACGGGAGCGTGCTCATTGTAGAAGTTGTTCATGCCCTCATGAGCGCGAAGTATCTCGTCCGCAGCTTTTATGAACGTGTCGCTTCTGAGATTCTCGGGCACATAATCGAACCCGCCAACTTTTAGGAGAACACTCTTCAGTCCGCTAACTGAAGTTTTTTTTCCGTCGGCGTACGTTTCGGCATAAGTGTGGCCCACCTGCCAACGCTCTGGATCACGCAGAAGGGTCCAGATGGTTGGAACTATCGAATTTGCGTTCGCTAACACGTGTTCAAGTTGGGCACCGGTCTTCTTTTTGCTCCCATTCATGAGAACACTGATCGTCAATTTCAAAAAGAAATACGGCGAAGACTTCAGCATCTCAACCTTGGGGTCGGTTTCGGCAAGAGTGGCTCCTTCGAGGGCATTTCTAAACTCAACGAACTTTTTAGCTACCTCAACTTTCGGTCGCCCCAAGACGCCTTTGACGCACGCTTTGAGTGCCGATACCGCTTCCGTCTCGTCAATGTCCTCCATCTCGGCTTCAGCCATATCCAGCTTCGAGAAGTGCGTGACCATCTCGTAGGTATGTCGAAGCCTCATGGAATCCGTAGAGGATATAACGCCCAGTTCTTCGGCAAGTCTTATTGCATCTCTGGTTGTCAGGACGTCCTCGATATCGTCATCTTCATCGACGTCGGTTCGACCCAACATCTCGGCAATCAACCCTATGCCGACAGTCGAGAGCTCCTTTTTTAATGCGGTTACGGTTTTCCCCCAAAGGAAATTGATGCCCATTTCGTAAAATTCAGCATCGAATGCTGCAACAATTTGCTTCCGGTCCTTGAGGCCGAGCTGCGGCGCGTAGCTGACGATTTCCGATGGAAGCTTCGCAGTTGCAGGAAGTAGCTGTGTATTGTCTGGCTGCCAAAGGGCTAAATCCGTCGCCATTCTTATATCCCTTTAAAATCTGTCCAGCCATCCTGTGACTGCATGAAGGCTGCCGACAGGCCGTTCCCAACTCTCGACGCAAGCGTTGAAAAGGCTCTCTTTCGAGCGCCCCCTACGACCGTGTTCGCTTTAGGTATGGTGGTGAAGCAGTTGTAGCCCAGCAGTGCGCCTCTGTTGTTAAATAAGACAATTCCGTCCGAATTGAACATACCTTTAACGAGGTCAGCCTTGCTGTTCAAATTCGGTTCACTGTATTCGTCTGCTTTTAACTTTGTTATCAGGTCAACAAAATCTATAGGATTCTCCAGTATTATTCCGTCCGATGATAGAAATTTTGGTGCGTTTGAAGCGGTAGATACTGCTACTAGAGAGCCGTGGGAAGCATGTAAGGCCGTCGAAAGAAGTTTGCTTATGTAGCTCTGTAGAGATTCGGCAGTAGGTTTCGGAGCATTCTTACAAACAGCAGAAACTAAGTTATCCAGGTGTTGAAGAGGTGGAAGACTATCCTCCTCTCTATTGTTCAAGAATATAAAGTGCGACTTTTTGAAATTTGATTTAAGTTCGATGCATTCATCTGCTATCTGGAATGCTTTCACTAATATCAAGTCCGGGTTTCCGTCGCTCATGATTACGCTGTCGACAGGAACGGCTATTGATCTTGTGGAACCTCTGAATAGCCCATACTCAATCTTATCCTTACCTTTCTCATTTATGTAGATTAGCCAATTTTCTCCAGCGAGCGGTGCACACTTCTTCAAGGCCTGTTTAATGCCGTTAAGGTTTGGATCAGCAATCCCAATCTGAAATTTTTCTCCATCAGGCAGCATCGCCATGGCTTTATCAAAATCATTGCACAAATAGACCTGAGGTCGAAGCTTGACGCCCTCTTCTTTGTAATGAGCCAACATTACGATTAACTCGGCCAGATGTATGACCGGGTTGATCAATGTCAGTTTGCTAATTGAACAGAAATCGCTGACTGCGCCGACGAGATGCGTCCTAAATGTGATATTTTGTACCAATTCCTTCCCCATCGGATTGCTAAATAAACGTGGGTCCCCTCACATAGGCCGTATCAATCATGCCGTTCAATGGGGCTGTCAAGCTGGGTTGTGTTGGAACCTCTTTGATATGAGGCGCGTGTGATTCAAATGAGATTGAATGACTGGCCGCACGGCTCCGCTATGACCTGAAGGCTATAGATGAACTTACAAGTCTCCGTGTACTCAGGCCCCCGCAACCAATCTTTCCAGATACTTAGCAAGGTAATTTGGCCCTTGAAGCCATCGCGCGAGTTCCTGGTCTAGCCGAGAAACACCCTCAAGCCGTCGCCTTTCTGCATGAAAAACTCGCCCGGCACCGCGCATATGTGCGAGACCATGGGGAGGACATGCCGGAGATACTGAACTGGCGTTGGCGTGGGGCAGGTACCGCGGGTCGGTGATTAAGCAATGACGTTCAGGAAGGCGTCAGATTCACTGGCTAGTCGGGTCTGGTTCAACCACCGAGAGGCGACTGACGTGAAGATTATACGAGGAGTTCTGGTGGCTTTCGCACTGGCCGGCGCTGTCACCCCAGCTTTGGCAGCGACCACAGTCAGGGTCGTTGAGGGAGGGGAGGGAGGTGGTCCGATGACTCTGTCAGTTGATCAGCCAACCATCAAGGCCGGCGATACCGTGTTCATGGTGCATAATGATGCGGTGACGGAGGAACACGAGATGGTTTTGGTCAAATTGAAGTCACCCGACGCGACCGTCCACGTTGTCGCCGGCAAACATCGCGTCGATGAAAAGCAGTTGAAGAGCATGGGGGAGGTCTCCGAGCTCAAGCCTGGCGCTGACGGGCAGTTGAAGGCGAACCTCACTGCTGGCTCCTATCTCCTTCTGTGCAATATCAAGGGCCACTATGAGGCCGGCATGCATGCGATGTTGACCGTCACGAAATAGGGGCTTCCCCGTCAAAGATAAGTATAAGCAGAAACAGTGGCAAGGAGACGACGATGAAGAAATTGACACAAAACCCGACGGCGTACTCCTTGCCGCAACGCATCCTTCATTGGCTGTCGGCGCTGCTCGTCTTCTACAATCTGCTTTTGCCTGACGGCATGAGCGAGTGGCAGCGGGCGATCGAACACACCGGTTCGGCAACTGATGCGCAATTGGCAGGCGCCGATCTCCATGCGTATGTCGGAATTTCGATACTGTTGCTGATCAGTATCCGCCTCGTGCTGCGCTTCATTCAGGGAACGCCTTCCGCGCCCGCCGAGGAACCTTACGTCCTGACCTTTGCAGCCAAAGGCGCCCACGCGACGCTTTACCTGCTCCTTTTCGCATTGCCGATCAGCGGGATGGCAGCGTTCTACTTCGGTTACGACCGCACGGGAGAGGTACACGCCGAGGTGCTGAAAGTTATACTCTGGATCGTCATCGCCGCCCATATCCTTGGCGCGCTTGCTCATCAATTCTATTGGAAGACGAACGTCTTGAAGCGAATGACGGTCGGATGAGCTTGCTGCAGAAGGGCCCCGATTGATCCCGATCAAAGCGTCCTGTCGAAATATAAGCTTCAATCGCCTCCACAGACCAGGAGGTAAGGTCATGCTGGCCAAAGACATAATGACGTCCCCCGTCACGACAATAGACGAGGGGCACAACGTCAGACAAGCGATCGAGATCGTCAACGCCAATAAGATAGGGGCCGTGCCCGTCGTTGACGCAGAGGGACGGCTGACCGGAATCGTGACCGAAAGCGACCTGATCCGGCGCGTGGCATCTTCCTGGACAAGACGTTCCGTCCCACACACGCGTGACCGGGCGGACGCGCTTGCGGACTATCTCAAAGCCAGGAGCTGGCGCGTCAAGGATGTCATGTCGTCACCCGTCATCAGCGCCACGCTCACGTTCAGAATGGAATCCGCCGTTCGTGGTCGGTTCGCACGACGGTCGCGGATGTCGGCGCCTGCACCCCGATTGCGCGGATTACCCAATAGAAGCACCGATTGTACAAGGGCCGGCACTCCCTATAGCGGCCTTCAGCATGCTCTTCCTTGTCGTTTATGTCAGGTGCGCCAGATCGCCAAGTAGCGGGCACGGTGCATCACAGACGAGAAAGAGGACGCGATGGATAACAAAATCGAGGTGACGGAGAGTGCGATGGACGCGGATGTCACGGCGCGCGCCGTGGCGAATATTCCGCGAACAATAGAGAGCCACGGCGTCATCGGCGATCTTGCGACGATCGCGCTCGTCGCGACAGACGGTACGATCGACTTCCTGTGTTGGCCTGACTTCGACAGCCCGTCGATATTCGCTGCATTGCTCGATCCGGAGCGCGGCGGAATGTTTCAGATCGCACCGGACCTTCCCAATGCCCGCGTAACCCAACAATACCTTCCGGACACGAACGTCTTGCTGACACGATGGATGGCGGACGAGGCCAGCGGAGAGCTTACGGACTTCATGTATGTGAAGAACCGGCGTAGCGATGGGTCCAGCATGCTGGTCCGACGGTTCAGAGCGACCCGAGGCACGATGACGATCCGCGCGACCTGCTCCCCGAGATTCGATTACGCCTCCAAACGAATATCCCCGCAGCTTGATGGCGTCACAGCCATCTGGCGACATCCCAATGGCGAGGTGGTGCGGCTGGTGGCGGGCGCATCACTCGGCGAGATCGACGGCGCCGTCACCGCGCAGATCACGCTCCGCGCGGGCGAGGTCGTCGATTTCATACTCGACAACGGCGACGACGAGTTCGATGAGACACCTCAAAAGATGGAGGACCAGACCGTCGCCTTTTGGCAGGACTGGGCAAGGCAGTCGACCTACCGCGGGCGGTGGCGCGAAATGGTCAACCGTTCCGCGCTGACGTTGAAGCTCATGACGTCGCGCAAACACGGTTCAGTGATCGCTGCGGCAACGTTCGGTTTGCCTGAGGCGCCGGGCGGCAGCCGCAATTGGGATTACCGTGCCACTTGGATCAGAGACGCATCCTTCACGGTCTACGCGCTGATGAGGCTTGGCTATCGACAGGAGGCGATGGCATTTAACAACTGGATCGGGCAGCGTGCAGCCGCATGCGACGCTGGCGGCCGCCTGAAGATCATGTACGCGGTAGATGGTGGAGAGGTACCAGACGAGATCAACCTCGATCATCTACGAGGATATGGCGGCGCCACACCTGTGCGCGTTGGCAACAAGGCGTCCGAGCAGTCCCAGCTCGACATATACGGCGAGCTCCTCGATTCAATTTATTTGAGCAACAAATATGGGCATGCGATCTCCCACGATCACTGGGAGGGCGTCCGCGAGGTGATCGAGTACGTCTGCGACCACTGGCAGGATCCTGATGCTGGGATCTGGGAGATGCGCCGAGAGCCCCAGGAATTCCTTCATTCGCGGCTCATGTGCTGGGTGGCGGTCGACCGCGGAATCCGTCTGGCGACGAAACGATCGCTAGCCGCTCCTTTCGTCAAGTGGCAAGACGTGAGGAACGATATCTATAACGATATCTGGACCAACTTCTGGAATAAAGACAGGGGTCACTTTGTCCAGACCAAGGGCGGCGAAATGCTCGACGCCTCGCTTCTCCTGATGCCGCTTGTGAGGTTCGTTAGCGCAACCGATCCGCGGTGGCTTTCAACGCTGGAGGCTATTGGCGCACAGTTGGCTGACGACGGCGTCGTTCACCGGTACAGAAGCGACGACGGCCTCGACGGGGAAGAGGGCGCCTTCTCCGCCTGCTCGTTCTGGTATGCCGAGTGCCTGGCTCGGGCAGGGAAGAGTCAGAAAGCTCGCAGGGTTTTCGAAGCGGCCTTGAACTACGCCAACCATCTCGGACTTTACGCCGAGGAGTTCGACGCCCAGGCGCGACTAGCCGGCAATTTCCCGCAAGCCTTTACCCATTTGGCCTTGATCAGCGCTGCATTCTATCTCGACCGGGAGCTTGATGATCGAAACAGTCAAGAATGGCGTCCGTAAAATAGGCCTCTGGTGCATTTTGCTTTGACTGAGCACAGGTGATGGTCGGGCTCGATCGCCGCCGGAACTTGCCTTCATCCTCCGGTTCTCACAAAACGAGGAGGAATGCCAAATGTCAGTCCCATTCGAGCCAGTCGCGCCGCCGCCGAAAGTGCCCCCGCTCGACAATCCGCCGGACCCCGATCGAATTCCGGGCGAAGAACCGCTTCCGGATCCGGAACCGGACGATGGCGGGGCGCCGATCTCAAGAAGTTCCACTCGCTACTCGACATGGGGGGTGCTCTGCGCGGGCGTTCGACTGCAGCCCGAGGATCGCAAATGAGCGGCGACCGGAAAGACAATCTACGTGACCAGCTCGAAGACTTCGTCGACTCCCTAGTCGTGAAGGGTGCCAAGCAGTCCGACGTCTATGACGCGATCGTTGATGAAATCGGAAACCTTCGGAAGGCATACGACCGCGATCCAGACCCGGCCGAAGACAGGCCCGGTGCGGAGGCCGAGGAACCTTCGAACGAGTGGCCCGGCGCGCTGCCCTGAGGGCAGGCGGCCCAGGTCACGCTGAGCGAACTCCTTCGGCCCACAACATGCCAAACCAGACCGCGGAATCCGGCCCCTTGCTCCATTCGAGCAACGCGTCGTGTGCTTTGACGACCTCGCACGAAAGGCCGGTCGCCACGATGTCGTCCATCGCTTCGTCGACGATGATTTCTATGTTGCGGAGCAGCCTAAAAGAGCACGAGGTGCGTTGCGGCTAGTAACTAGACACGCCTGATGTAGCAACTGCACGGGGCGACGTCTGACGACCGGGTCGTTTTGCCTGTCGCATGGGACGATGGTCGGCATCGAAAAGCTCCTAAAGGATCTCCTGTATCGAACACGATGCCATCGCGCCGTACGACTCGTGCGTCTCGGGCGGCGGCGGAATAACGACATCTTACCGATAATGGGGGACACGACGTCGCCCAAGGTCAGGGACATGTACGTACGCGATCGTCACATCGATACCCTTAAAGTGAAGGCGCGGAATTTCCAATAGATGTCCGTTCTTGGACGCCGCCCGCGAAAGCACTAGATATCTCAGACCGAAAGACAGGACCATTCGCTGAATGTCGAGAACGAGCCGCTTCTTCGAAATGCTGGGCATGCTTCGCACACGACGAACGCCGGTAACCGCGCTGGAGCTGGCGCAGGAACTCGGGGTCTCCGAAAGGAGCGTTTATCGGGATATCGAAACGCTTCGTCTGCTCGGAGCACCTTTCGACGGGCAGGCGGGCGTCGGGTTTCTACTGCGCGACGGTTTCTTTCTGCCGAACTTCGCATTCTCGGCCGAAGAGGTTGACGCTCTGATCCTTGGACTGACCTGGGTTCAGCAGAGAGCCGATCCGGCGTTGTCCCAGAGCAGTGACAGCGCTCTGGCGAAAATCCTCTCGTCTCGGACCGACCGGCTGCATGACGAACACGCGCCGGCACTCGTTTCGGCAGCATCGATCTCTCAGCGGCCCGATCCGGCGCAGGTCGGGATGCTGCGTGATGCGATCCGTCGCCTGCGAAAGGTCGCGATCGCATACGAGGATGCTGGCGGCGCTATGTCTGAACGTGTCGTCTGGCCGATCACGATCGTGTATTTCGACGACGTGCGTGTTCTAGCCGCGTGGTGCGAAGCCAAGTCGGCATTCCGTCCCTTCCGCGTCGACCGTGTTCGGTCCGCGTCGATCCTCGACGACCGGTATCCGGAACGACGGTCTCTGCTCATGCGGCGCTGGCGCGAGCAAGATCGGGACTGGCGTTCGTTCCTGACAGTTCCTGACGGTGCAAGAGGTTAGACTTTCCGAAGCGTCCCCAAGGACGCTCTGAATGAAAGGATAGCTTATGGTCGCGTTTTCACCCGACGTCTTTGAAAAGTTCCTCTCTGAAGAGGACGACGCCCCCGTCGTGATGCTGAACCTTCTACGGTTCGTCCCCGAGGGCGGCCGGGAACGGCATCTGGAATACCTCAGAATGGCGGAACCCATTCTAGCCCGCTTTGGTGCACGCATATTGTTCCGTGGCGACGGCCTCGATGTCCTTACGACCGGGCCGGTGGAAGGCTGGGACGCAGTGCTGCTAGTGCAGTACCCGCGGCGGACGGCATTCAGAGAAATGGTGGAAGACGCCGAGTATCAGAAGGCGTTCGAAGTAGGAAAGTCGGCCCTTGCAGATATCGTCCTGCAACCTTTGCAGATTTCGAAAGGACTTTGAATAAACCACCATCGGCTGCCGCGCCGTAGTACCGCAGCAGCCGGCATATGCTCTGCACGTTCACACCGGAGGGGAAGTGGGGTTCCCGTTCAAGCGGGGGGTGGGTTCTCGGTTCAAAATCCTCATCGTCCGTCTGGCGGCGAACTTGACTTTCCTCGGTGTCGATCCTGCGTCCCTCACGAAGATCATCTTCACCCACACGTACCCGGATCATTCGGGCGAAACGACGCTGCCGGACGGGGCTTTGCCGTTTCCGAACGCCAATATCAAATCAGCGAAGCCAAGTGGTCTTTCTGTACGGATCCGAACTACGAGACGTCCAGCCGGAGCCGCTTTACGCCTTCGCCCGTGGGGCACAGCGCGACCTCTTTGCCGTGAAGGATTGGCTGACGCACGTCGAGATAGGCGACGAAATCGTGTCAGGTTTGAACGTCGTACGCACGCGAGGTCACACGCCAGGACACATCTCGCTGGTACAGGACGGCGACGGCAACCTGCTGAAAGCGGGGCGACGTCATCCCAAACGACATCGTCTCCTTTGGCAATCCGAAATGGCATTTCGGCTTCACACCGAACAGAAAATCGCTCTCGCGAGCCGCGCTGCGCTACTCGACAAGGCCGTGAATGAGAAGCTCCGTATGTTCGGCTACCACTGGAGCAACCCCGGCGTCGGTTCCGTGGAGCCACGGCGCAGGATACATGTTCGTAGCGCGATGACCGAAAAATGGCTCCCGTGTTCAATTGGTCGAGCTCGACGAGATCGCGACGAAATGAAGAATGCGGTCATGACCTTTGCCTCCGACGCAGCTTAGAAGCTCGTTGCCGTTCCCTGATCGACCCCACCTCAGTGTTGTACTCGCTTTGGTTGTCAGCATGTTCGCAAGCGCGAGCTGCATACGCTCAAGCGGCCTGCCCCTCATCAGGCGACGCTGGTCACTGGTCTAACTCTTGTTCCGTTCGCACTAAATCCCCTTGCTTGGGACTTAACGCCTGCCTCCACGCGCGACGTATTGGATTAGGCCGAACAGACTGTCGCTCGTTTCGCTGCCAACCACACCGAGATCTCGCACAGCATCCATGTGATTTCGATTGCGAATGACCCGTATCGAAACGGGAACACCCTGTTCCCGCAACACATTGGCGAAGGCGTCCAATTGCACGTGAAACGGCCTTGTTTCATTCTCGCCTACCGCCAAGATCGCGCGGCAAGAGGGATCGTACGAATGGCCTAGTGGCGTGAAGGCCGCGACCTCGTCATCCGTAAGAGCAATCTCGGCCTTTAAAAAGGACTGCTGTAAGGGAAGGAGATCGTAGAGGCCGCCCAGCAACAGGGCGCCATTGACAGAGGAACCCGTGGTGCTGCTTTGAAAAAGGAATGTTGAAAGATGGGCTCCTGCAGAATGACCACTGATCGTGAGCAATGAAGGGTCGCCACCGTGCTCTGCTATGTGATGAATGATCCATTGCTTGGCACGAACGACCTGATCTACCAGGACCTTCATCCTCACACCCGGCATCAACGCGTAGTCTACAATCACCGCGATCGCGCCAGCGCGTGTGACTGTATTGGCAATGCAGGAGTATTCACGCTTTGACCACATCCGCCAGTATCCGCCGTGGATGAACATGTGAACCGGAAGATTTTGACGAGGCCCTTCTGGGAAAAAGATGTCCAACGATTCACTCGGGCCATCGCCATAGGCGACGTCCGCTATCATGGGTAACGTTTCCCGCGCCTTGGCACTGGCCGCGACGATCTCTTCAACGATGACATCGAAATCCGCGACATGGTCGCGGATCCGAAAGGGGTCGGTCTCCAAAATCACTCCTCCAGGATTAGAAACTCGTGGCGATATATTTGGCTTCCATGAATTCAGCAATGCCATGGTGCTGACCGCCTTCGCGCCCAAGACCGCTCTGCTTCACTCCGCCGAAGGGCGCGGCCGGATCAGAGACGAGCCCCCGATTGAGCGCGATCATACCCGCTTCGATGCCGGAAGAGACGCGTAGCCCACGCGCGATATCACGCGTGTAGACGTAAGCGGCAAGCCCGTATTCGGTGTCGTTTGCGCGTTCGATGGCCTCGTGTTCGGTTTCGAACCGGTACAGAGGCGCGACCGGTCCGAAAATTTCCTCTGCCTTCATCTCTGAATCGTCAGAAACGTCTGCAAGCACCGTTGGCGGATAAAAGAACCCATCACCTGTTGTCGCATCACCGCCGCACAGGACGCGCGCACCTTTCGCCTTGGAATCTTCGACCAGGCGGCTGATCTTTTCTACCGCCTTTCGGGTTATCATCGGGCCGCATTCGGTGTCAGCCTCAACGCCCGCCCCGACTTTGAGCGCAACCATACGCTTCGTGAGACCTTCAGCGAACTGGTCGTAGATCCCGGACTGCACGTAGAAGCGGTTTGCCGCCGTGCAGGCCTCTCCCGCATTGCGCATCTTGGCAATCATCGCGCCCTCGAGCGCCGCATCGAGATCCGCGTCATCGAAAACCAGGAACGGTGCATTGCCACCAAGCTCCATCGAGCAAGATATGACATGCTTGGCCGCTTCAGCGAGCAGCTGGCGGCCGACACCTGTTGACCCCGTGAAGGAAAGCTTCCTGACCCGTGGGTCGGCCAGAACCACCTCGGTCATCGGGCCAGGGGTCGTTGTCGTCAGTACGTTGACGACGCCCTTCGGTACGCCGGCCTCTTCATATATTGCGGCCAGAGCATAGGCTGTCAGCGGCGTCTCGCTTGCCGGTTTCAAGATTACCGTACAGCCAGCCGCTAGTGCCGGAGCTATTTTGCGGGTGGCCATCGCCGCCGGAAAATTCCACGGCGTAATCAGCAGGCAAATGCCAATTGGCTGATAGTCGACGATAATGCGGTTGGTGCCAGATGGCGCAATGCCGAACTCGCCGGTGATGCGAACGGCTTCCTCGGCATTCCAGCGAAAGAATTCGGCAGCGTAAGCGACCTCGCCCCGCGCGTCTCCCAACGCCTTGCCGTTCTCCATCGAGATCAACGACGCGAGCATCTCCGAGCGTTCAAGCATCAGTTCGAAGCATCGGCGCAAAATTTCGGAGCGCCTGCGGGGAGGCGTTGCGCGCCACGCAGGTGCCGCTGCCGCGGCGGCATCAACGCTCGCGCGTGCGTCATCTATCGTCGCATCTGGCACGGATGTCAGAACTCTACCTGTAGAGGGATCGATAACATCGATCTGTTGTCCGGACCGAGACTGTCGCCATTCTCCGTCGATGTAGAGCCCGCGAGCGGCGGCTGCGATGTCCGGGACTTGATGATTGGAATTAGAGATCTGCTGGGCAATGGTCATGGGTGTTCCCTCGATAGCTAGATAGCGGATGCGGCCAGATCGCCGTCATAGGCCGCTTTGACGAGACGCTTCATCGCGTCGAGGTCGAAGGGCCGTGGATTGTTCTTGATGAGCCGATCAATTCCGAAAGCCTGTTCGGCCGTCCAGTCGAGCTTGTCTTGGGCCAGCCCGAGATCGGCGAGCGTGCGGGTGATACCGATCGCCGCAAACAGCCTGCGAATTTCCTCGATTGCGGCGGTCGCTAGCTGCTTTTCGTCGAGGTCCGGTGTCGCCAGACCGAGCGCGGTTCCGATCTCGGACATTTCGGAAATTGACGCAGACAGATTGTAGTTCATGACGTACGGCATCATGGTTGCAACACCGAGGCCATGGGCGGTATGCGTCAAAGCACCTGCGGGATATTGAATGGCATGAGCCGCGGCGGTACCGGCTGTCCCGAACGCGCAACCTGCTGCAAGCGCCCCCATCATCACCTCTGCACGCGCATCTTCGTCGGAGCCATCCTTGCAGGCCTTCTCAAGGCTGCGGCCGAGAAGCTTGATAGCCAAAAGGGCGAAATGGTCCGTCAGCGCACTTTTGCCGATAAAGACGTGGTTTTGCGCCAGTGCGTGATCCGTCCCGCGGCGAGCGGCGGTAAAGGCTTCGATCGCGTGGGTGAGGGCGTCGGCCCCTGCGATCGCCGTTAGACCCGGTGGGCAGGTCATCGTCAGTTCCGGGTCGCAGATCGCCGCCGTGGCAATCAAGTAGGGGCTCGATATCCCGACCTTCAAAGTGCGTTCAACGTCCGAGATCACTGCCACGGGCGTTACCTCCGAGCCGGTACCTGCCGTCGTCGGAACGGCAATGACAGGGATCGTCGGGCCTGGAACTTTGTATTCGCCGTAGTAGTCCTTCAGTTTACCGCCGTGGGTCAGCAATAGGGCGGCGCACTTTGCCATATCCAAGCAGCTTCCCCCGCCAATGCCGATCACCATCTCAGGATCAAAATCGCGGGCATATTCGACGCAGACCGATACGCTATCAGCAGGGACGTCCGGTTGGACCCCATCATGGATCAGGAAATCGATGGATGCGGCTTCGAGGGCCTTCACCAACTCGGCAAACACGCCGGTGCCGGCGAGCCGCTCGTCGGTGCAGATCAAGGCACGCCGTCCAAGCCTAGCTGCGACGGTTGGCAAAGCGTGACGTTGCCCTTTGCCAAACAGAATTTCTTGGGGAAGCCGTAGAGCGGCGAAAAGGGTCATTGTCCATGTCCTTTGACAAGCGATTTGCTGGAGTGAGAGAGGGCGTTCAGTTCGTCCCAAAGCCTGGCCGAAATCTCGATACCATCGGAAAGCGCACCTTCGCGTCGAGCCGACGCGCCGTCGCCTGGAACGGTCACGCGCATGCCAGAATCCGATGGGCGGGAACTGCGTACGCTGTCGAGATATGCGCTGAAGCAGGCTAGGAGTTCGGGTTGTTCACCGACATCAATAGCGATGAGCACATCGCCTTTGTTGCATATGGCGTCGGCGTCGAGCGTCCCTCGGACGTCTGGCGCGATTGCGGATCTCGCAATCGACGCCACCATCAGTTCCAGCGCCATGCCGAGAGCATAGCCCTTGGCTTCGCCAAAGGGTGCGATCGAGCCCCTAATGGCGGCCGCCGCATTAGTTGTCGGTCTCCCGTTGGCATCGCGTGCCCAGCCTTCAGGTATTGGCAAACCGTTTGCAGCATGGTGGTGTATCTTGCCCATTGAAACGATGGCGGTAGCGAGGTCGACCACCAGAGGCCTGCCTGCCGTCGGTACTGCAATTGCCAACGGGTTGGTTCCTAAGAGAGCCCGCGTCCCACGGTAGGGGTGCACGAGGGCCTCGCTGGAGGACATGGCAAGTCCGATCAAGCCTTTCTCGGCAAAGCGCTCGACGTAATACGCGAGCATACCGAGATGGTTGGAGTTGCGGATGCCGGCAACGGCGATACCAGTCTTGTGAGCTTGCTCCGCAATTCGTTCCAGCGCGGAGCTAGCGACGACTGGGCCAAGTCCTTTCAACCCATCAACCTCCAAAAACGACGATGAGCGCCAATGGGCATTTCCCTCGGTGGCTGGGTCGATTAGGTCGCGCTCGATGCGGGTCAGAATACGAGGAAGGCGTTGCAAACCGTGAGATGGGTGACCTTTGAGCTCGCCCTCGATAAGCACGCACGCCTGAAGATCGGCGCATTTTGAGGGTGCGCCGCGCTCGACCAGGAGTCGCCCAGCGAGCTTTAAAGCTTTCTCCGGATCAACCTTCACGTCCGCTCCAATTTAAAATCCTATAGGATATGGGATTGCATATAGCGGAGCATCGTGGTAGCGGTTGGTCATGTCAAGAGGCAAAAACATGCAACAAAGAAATCAGACTGCCGCACCTGAAGCGTTCGATACGAGTGGATTTATCCACCGCGCAAACAGTCTTGCAGGGAGCGTCTACGAGGCGATTTTCGCGCAGTTGATGTCGTTAAAAATCGCGCCTGGTGCTAGGATCACGGTCGATAACCTGGTTAAAGAGCTGAATGTCTCGCAGACGCCTATTCGCGAAGCGCTAGGACGACTCGAGGGCGAGGGTCTTGTCATCAAGACCCATCTCATCGGCTTTAGTGCCGCGCCGCAAATCACCCGACGCCGTTTTGATGAACTTTATCAGCTCCGGCTCCTTCTTGAACCCGATAGTGCGGCCCGGGCGGCCACTGCCATGGATGAGGGCAAGCTAGCATCGCTACGGGAAGCAGCTGGCCTCATGGGCCGTCGTGAAGGCGGTGATGAACGTCTGCGCTATTCGACCTTCGCTCGGCAAGACGCAATGTTCCACGACAAGATCTTGGAGATCGCCGGCAACGAGCTCATTCGCGAGACCCTCAATCATCAGCACACCCATTTCCACATCTTTCGTTTGATGTTCCATTCGCGCGTGACTGAGGAAGCGCTCGACGAACACGAGGCACTCCTTGGTGCACTCGAGGCGGGCGACGCGTCTGCAGCGGAGCGTGCAATGCGCGAGCATCTCGAGCATTCGCGTGACCGGCTCCTGCCGGCATTCGACTGAGGAGAGCCGAATGTCGAACGTCGTCAGCATCGAGAGACCGGGGAGGGAAGATGTGAGAGGGATCGGCGAAGCTGTTCGGCATCCCGTTCTGCGCGCGTCGGCTCTGTCGAAGCAGTACGGCCCGGTTACGGTCTTGTACGATATCACGTTGGATATTCTTCCTGGCGAAATCCATGCCATTATCGGCGAAAACGGCGCAGGAAAATCCACTTTCATGCGCTTGCTGTCAGGATACGCCGAGCCGACCGGTGGATCGCTATCGATTGGAAATGACGAAGTCAGGTTCGCCAAGCCTGAACAGGCCCAGGAAGCCGGTATTGTTCTTGTTCATCAAGAGATCCTGCTTGCCGATGCGCTGACGGTTGCCGAGAACGTGTTTCTCGGCAGGGAGATAATGCGAAATGGTGTTGTCGATGACAAAACCATGCGCCGCCTGACAGCAGAGAAGCTCGCCGAGCTTGGCTGCGTCGCGTCGCCCAACGCACTCGTTCGCGACATTTCGCTCGCGGACCGTCAGCTTGTGCAGATCGCCCGTGCCCTCCTTGACGATTACAAGCTGGTCATCTTCGATGAACCGACAGCTGTCCTCACCGGAGAGGAAGTAGACCGGCTTCTCGCCATCATCCTACGCCTGAGGGCGCAAGGCGCTGCCATCCTTTATATCAGCCATAGGCTCGACGAAGTGCAGCGACTTGCTGACAAGGTCACGGTTCTGCGCGACGGCAAGATGGTAGGAACCTACCCCGGGCAGACGCTCAGCCAAATGGACATGGCGCGTTTGATGGTCGGCCGCGATCTCTCAGCCCTCTATCCCCCAAAGCGGGCACATGCCTTAACCGGGACGATCCTGGCGGTGCGCAATCTCACGGTCCCGGGATTTGCGAGGGACGTTTCATTTGACGTCCGCAAATCAGAAATCCTCGGCTTCGCCGGAATGATCGGCGCTGGTCGAACGGAGCTATTCGAAGGAATTATGGGCCTTCGTCCAGCCTCTGGCTCGGTCGAATTGTTGGGCAAGTCAATTGATATTCATTCGCCGCGTGCCGCGCTCGACGCTGGCATCGGCTACCTGACCGAGGACCGCAAGGGCAAAGGGCTTCTTCTGCATGAGCGACTGGCCCCGAACCTGACGCTTTCGGCGCTCAGCCGTTTCCATCCTGGCCTTCTCATGCGACGTCGCCGCGAACAGGAAGCCCTTACAGAGGCGGTCAACCAATATGACATTCGCCTGAAGGACATCGGGGTCAATGCTGGCCAGCTGTCCGGCGGAAACCAGCAAAAGCTTCTTCTTGCAAAAGTCTTGCTCACGAACCCTTCGGTGGTCGTCATCGATGAACCGACCCGCGGAATCGATATCGCTAACAAGGCGCAAATCTATGCCTTCATCCAGCAGCTCGTGTCACAGGGGAAGACTTGCATCGTCATCTCGTCGGAGATGCAGGAACTCATCGGCATCTGTGATCGCATCGTGGTGATGAGGGAAGGGCGTATCGCAGGTGAAGTGTCCGGGGAGGCTATGACCGAGCACACTGTCGCGCTTCTGGCAACGAGCGACACTGCGGCAAGCAACGAGGGAGGTAGACGATGACGGTTATTACGGGCACCACGGCGGTTAAGCCGGACCGGGAGTGGAATATCAGATGGGCTGATATCGGTCCGTTCCTGGCACTTGCGGCGCTGATGGTCATCGGGTTCGCAATCAATCAGGATTTCCTGTCGGCGACCAATCTTGCGAATGTGATCACGCGAAGCGCCTTCATAGCCATTATTGCTGTCGGTGCGACATTTGTTATTTCTTCAGGCGGCCTTGATCTTTCGGTCGGCTCGATGGCGGCGTTCATCACCGGGATCACCATCATGTTTATGAATCGGATGGCACCAGAGTGGGGCGTGTCTGCAATCCCCGCTGGGATGGTGGTGGCTGTCGCCGTTGGTCTCTTCTGCGGCTTGATGAACGGCCTTATCGTCACGATCGGGAAAATCGAACCCTTCATTGCAACGCTCGGCACGATGGGTATTTTTAGGGCCTTGATCACATACATGTCGGACGGCGGCACGATCCCAATCGATCGTAGCCTGCGCGACGCCTATCGCCCAGTGTATTTCGGCACGTTCGGGGGTATCCCGTATCCCATCCTGATATCGATCGCGGTTGCGGCGGTAGCGTCTTTTATTCTCTACAAAATGAAGTACGGCCGAAAATGTGCCGCCGTCGGAGCCAACGAAGACGTCGCTCGCTACTCCGGTATCTCCATCATCAAGACACGCACGATCGCCTATGCCATCCAGGGTGCGTGCGTCGCGATTGCTGCCATCTGCTACGTTCCACGGCTCGGTGCGGCGACGCCGACAACGGGTGTCCTCTGGGAACTGCAGGTCATCACCGCTGTAGTGATCGGCGGCACGGCGTTGCGCGGTGGCAAGGGACACGTCTGGGGAACAGTGGCAGGCGCGGTCATTCTCGAATTGATCGCCAATCTCATGGTGCTGTCCGACTTCGTCTCGGAGTACCTGGTGGCCGGCGTACAGGGCGTCATCATCATCATCGCCATGCTCATTCAACGGTTCTCGAAATAGCCCGTGTCAGGACCACACGGGTTCACGATCTTAGGTCCAAATTCTGGGAGGAATGGAATGTCTACGAAGAAATGGATTGCGGCTGCGGCCGTTACGACGTTGCTCACCGCAGGGCACGCGCTCGCCGCCGACAAGAAAGTCGTCGCGGTGTCGATACCGGCTGCAGACCACGGCTGGACGGCAGGGATTGTCTACCATGCACAGGCGGCCGCGAAGGAAATCAACGCCGCATTCCCGAATGTCGAAGTCGTCGTCAAAACCTCGCCGTCGGCCACCGCTCAGGTGAGCGCGCTTGAGGATCTCTCGGCAGGCCGCAAGCTCGATGCGCTGGTCATCTTGCCCTATACATCGGAAGAGCTGACCACTCCTGTAAAAGCCGTCAAGGATTCAGGGACATTCATCACCGTTGTCGATCGCGGTCTTAACGACCCGACGATACAGGACCTCTACCTGGCAGGGGACAACATTGCGGTCGGCCGCAATACGGCAAAATTCATGATCGACAAGCTCGGCGGCAAGGGCAATCTCGTCGTGCTGCGCGGCATCCCGACCGTGATCGACGACGAGCGCATTCAAGGTTTTCAGGATGCCATAAAAGGCACGGACCTGAAGGTCCTCGACATTCAGTACGCCAACTGGAACAGCGACGAAGCGTTTAAACTCATGCAGGATTACCTTGCGAAGTATCCGCAGATCGACGCTGTATGGGCAAACGACGACGATATGCTGCTCGGTGTTCTCGAAGCGGTCAAGGAATCCGGGCGCAAGGACATCAAGCTAGCACTCGGCGGCAATGGCATGAAAGACATCGTCAAGAAGGTCATCGACGGTGATGCAATGACCCCTGTCGAAACACCGTACCCGCCTGCGATGATCAAGACCGCAATATACATGACGGTCGCAAACCTGGTCGGCCAAGCACCGGTTCGTGGGACGGTCAAGCTGGACGCACCGCTGATTACCCAGGAGAACGCCAAGGAATACTACTTCCCGGATTCTCCCTTCTGATTATTCACGTCAACCGGGGCGGCGAGCGCCGCCCCATCGCATGAGCAAGAGGAGTAAAATCATGCCAGGCAAGAAGATACTGATGCTGACGGGCGAGTTCACAGAGGAATACGAGATTTTCGTTTACCAGCAGGCAATGGAAGCCGTTGGCCACACGGTGCACGTCGTCTGCCCTGACAAGAAGGCCGGCGATCTGATCAAGACCTCTCTGCACGACTTCGAGGGCGACCAGACCTATACCGAAAAGCTCGGTCACTTTTTTACGATCAACAAGACCTTCTCCGAGGCCGAGGCGCAGCTTGATCAGTATCACGCCGTCTACGCTGCCGGTGGTCGTGGTCCGGAATACATCCGTACCGACAAGCGTGTTCAGGCAATGGTTCGCCATTTCCATGAGAAG
The DNA here is from genome assembly GCF_056396985.1 of Rhizobium sp. 05N430. Taxonomy (NCBI): domain Bacteria; kingdom Pseudomonadati; phylum Pseudomonadota; class Alphaproteobacteria; order Hyphomicrobiales; family Rhizobiaceae; genus Rhizobium; species Rhizobium sp. 05N430. The sequence goes on from NZ_JBFTMO010000010.1 coordinate 183,094, forward strand.
CAGAAGCCGATCTTCACAATCTGCCACGGCGTGCAGATCCTCGTGGCCGTCGATGGTGTGGTGCGGGGTAAGAAAGTTGGTGCACTGGGCGCCTGTGAACCGGAGGTTACCTTAGCGGGTGGAACGTATGTCGATCTCTCGCCGACCGAGGCGTATGTCGATGGTACAATGGTCTCCGCAAAAGGCTGGACAGCGCTTGCCGCTTTCATCCGCGAGTGCTTGAAGGTGCTTGGCACCGAGATCCATCACCGGGATGATGTAGCTCGGGCTGCTTAGACCAAACCTTGCACAAAATACTCGAAGCCCTGTCCGCCCGCGGGCGGACCGGGAGTTCTTGCCTACGACTGAGCCGTCGCCAAAGCGTACCAACGATGTTTAAAACCGGAATCTCAGCCCGAATCCGCAAGGCGTAGCGTTTCAGCTCGAGACATGTCGGCCCGACCACTTCTCTCGTTCGTTCTCTCGGCGGGCTGGCTTCGCCTCTTATTCGGAAAAAACTTGTAAAACAGTCTGACGTGTACCAGCTTACATGTAGAGCAACGCTCCGGGGTCAGCGCTAGGCGCTGGCCGAAACGAATTAAGGTCCGCAAGGACCTTTTTGATTTGAAGCAGCTGTATTTGATGCCGAGGTTTGGCCTGTTCTCTGCCGACAGATGCGCGTCAATCAGCCGGCCGGCTTTCATCAAATCGACATAAGGCTTGTAGCTGGGGTCATAACCGCCCTTGGCCACCGGATACAGCAGCAGGTCCGCGATCTGCACCATCGGGGGCCTCCTCGTTCCGGCGCCCAGGCTCACCCAGTACGATTCGCCGAAACGCCTGGGAGCGAGCGAGGCATAGGCGGCTGACGCTTCACCTGCAAAGGGCATGCCTTCAGTCTTCAGAGCCTTGTCGTAGCTAGTAGTTCGCGGTCCTCGTGCTCGCCGCTTTCTTCAAAATAGACGCGCAACGTGCGGCCCTGGCTACCCGCAAACTTGGCGGCGCGTTCGATGAGGATCGAGTAGGCAGCCTTGCACATGAGCCAGAGGCGGTCGTTATATTTCTCGCGATAGCGCAGCACATAGCCGGGTCGGTCAATCACGGCCGCAATCCCGATCACGGGCAGGGCCAGAATAAACGCGTCAAGCTCGGGAAAGAAAATGCGCGCCTTTTCCGGGTTCTTCAGCCAGCCGAAGTTCTGCGCCCGCCCCGGGAGGAGCTGCGGATCGTCCAGGAAAATATCGACGTCATGGCTTTCGCGATGGTTGATCTGCAGCATCATTGCAGTACCGCCGCCAAAGGACCAATCGGTCACCAACACATGGAGTCGATTGACGTCATCGATGAGCTTGTAGGCAATCGCAAAAAGCTCGTCCCAACGGGATGTCATGCGGCCAGAGCGTAAGTCTGCCCCGACCAGGAACCAAACTGCTTTGCCGCCATTGCAAGCACATCGGCCGAGATACCGTTTTCAGACGCGAATTGCTTTTGCAGGGAGGGCGAAACGTCCCCAAAAAAGGACGAGACGGGACCTGCTGCAGACTTGGCCTTGGTAAAATCCAAAATGCAGGCAACAAGCATCATTTCGTCAAGCGGCTTCGAATAAGGAGCGTTGACGGTTGCGAGGACCAGTTCTGCTGCATTCGTGATCATGTGACGCCACCATCTCCGGCCATCTCTTTCCGGGTTTCAATATACATGTTGCAAGATAGGTGGGCAGTCAAGCGTCAGCGCGGCCACATGGCGCCGGCTCTCGCTCAGTAAGCGCAATGCTAGTGCGTGCCAGCGCGAAAATTAAAGTCTCGCTCGAGGCGATATACAGCCTCCGATCCCGATCTCGGCAGCTGGTCCTACAGCTATGACGGCGCCTGACGCATCAGCAGGTGCAGGCAGCAGGAGATCCGGCAGCCACCACGATTGGTTCTGTATCTTCCCTCGATTTTACGGGCGCGAGCGCAGGCTTGCTGGGTATTTCCTCCAAGGCGGGCGTCGTCGCTAAAGAAGCCAGACAAATGGCGCCGTCACAACACTTGCCTACGATCAGCTCGGACGGCTGACGCACAATAGGTGGCCACGGTGTGGCGACCTCCTACCGGTAGGCGACCCTCGAGCGGGACTTGCTGACCCATCCCGGGGTCGGGAGAAGGCGTTGAGTCACAAAAGCCTCTCAGTAGCAAATAGGGCGGCGAGTATCGTACGATTGCTTGGAGAAGCTAACCCAAGTGCATCATGGCCGCCTTGGAGGGTAGGGCATCAGCCACCTTCGCGCAAATAGGCAGCAAAGGCTTCGGCGGGGGTCCGGTATCCGAGGCATTTGCGAGGCTGTGAGTTTAGATGATGCGCCAACTCAGTCAGCTG